>JAYFPG010000034.1:0-97858 GCA_034928085.1 Paludibacter sp. | reverse complement strand
CGGTAAGGTAAGCTTATATAAAAAGAAAGAAATTCTGGAAAGAAATATCAACGAAGATGAAGCCGTCGACAAGTTGGTTGAATTGATAAAGGCAAATGGCGATTGGCATGATTAAAGAAAGCATGTTTAAATCAAATATATCTCTATTTATTAATTAAAAAATTACATCTTATGAAAAAAATGTTTATTGTTGCAGCCCTCGTTATCGGGTTCGCAGGTTTCGCGAGTGCACAGGTAGATGGTAAAGCCATTGGGGTTCGTTTTGGTAATGGCGGTGAGATATCTTATCAACATCCGCTGGGTAGTGCCAACAGACTTGAAGTTGACCTTGGATTCGGGGCATGGGGATATGGTGGTGTTTACCTGAACGGTGCTTATCAATGGGTATGGGATCTTTCATCTTTGGCTACAGGATTTAACTGGTATGCCGGTGTCGGTGGTGCAGTAGGAATCAACAATGGTTTGGGACTTGGCGTGCTTGGTCAGGTAGGTATTGAGTACAATTTCAACATCCCGATTCAGTTGTCACTCGACTGGCGTCCGACTTTCTATCTGATCCCCGGAACACATCTCGGATACGATGGTGTTGCATTAGGTGTGAGGTATAAATTTTAACAGATACATTGACATTGGTTTAAAATACGTAGAGACGCAATGCATTGCGTCTCTACATTTTTATATACGTTTTTATTTTTATATACGTTCGAATCATTTTACCCCACCATCGTCACCGCCTTCGCAATGGCCTGTTTGATGCCTGCCGGATTCTTTCCTCCTGCAGAGGCAAAGAAAGGCTGACCGCCGCCGCCTCCCTGTATTTCTTTCGCAGCTTCGCGGGCGATATTAACAGCATTCAGTCCTTTAGCAACCAAATCATCACTCAACAGGACGGTTAACGAAGGTTTGCCTTCGTGTACACAACCGGCTACAAAACACAAATTGTTGTTTTGCACGTTTCTGATTTGGAAAGCCAGTGTTTTGGCCTGATCGGCAGTAAGTGAACCTTCGTAGCGAACAGTTTTAATGCCATTTACTATGGTTGCATTTTGCAGCAGGTCATCCCGCAGTTGCATGATTTTTTCCTGATTGAAAACTTCGATTTGTTTTTTCAGTTCCGTGTTCTCTTCTGTCTGTTTGCGGATGGCTGTCAGGATGTCGGGTGCGTTGTGCATTATCTCTTTGGCATCTGATAAGATGTCCTGTTGCGTGTCCAGCAGCAATTCAACCGCCTCTCCCGAGATGGCCTCAATACGTCGTATGCCGGCGGCGATCGAACTTTCAGAGATGATGCGTACCATACCAATCCGGCCGGTTGCATCCACGTGGGTTCCCCCGCAGAGTTCTGTGGAAGTGCCAAACTGAATCACGCGAACCACTTCCCCGTATTTTTCGCCAAACAAAGCCATGGCGCCCATAGCCTGTGCCTCTGCAATCGGCGTTTCACGCATTTCATGCAGCGGATGGTTTTCCCTGATTTTGCGATTGGCAATGCGTTCTACAGCCCGAATTTCCTCTTTGGTCATTTTTTGGAAATGTGAGAAGTCGAAACGCAGGCTTTCCGGGCTCACAAAGGAGCCTTTTTGCTCAACGTGTGTGCCCAGTACTTCGCGCAAGGCTTCGTGCAACAGGTGGGTTGCCGAGTGGTTGCTTTCGGTTGCCCGGCGTTTTTCTAAGTTTATTTTTGCGGTAAAAGCAGCCGTAACATCAGCCGGTAGTTTGGCAGCGATGTGTACAGCTAAGTTATTTTCTTTCTTCGTGTCGATGATTTCTATAGTTTCTGATTCTGATACCAACACGCCGCTGTCACCTACCTGCCCACCCATTTCAGCATAAAACGGGGTGTTGGACAGTACCAGCTGATAATACTCCTGATTCTTCTGTTTTACTTTTCTGTAGCGCAGGATTTCCGTATCGTAAGAGGTGTAATCGTATCCCACGAAATTGCTGTCACCTTCGCGAACGGTTACCCAGTCACCGGTTTCAACAGCTGCCGCATTGCGGGCACGTTCTTTTTGTTGCTGCATTTCAGCATTGAAATCGTTGATGTTAACGGTAAAGTTATTTTCCCTCAGAATCAATTCTGTCAAATCAAGCGGGAACCCAAAAGTGTCGTAAAGTGTAAAGGCATCTTTACCGGAAATGGCTGTCTTGCCTGATTTTTTAGCTTCATCCATCACCTTATCCAATAGGCGGATACCGGTTTCCAATGTTCTCAGGAAAGAATCTTCTTCTTCTTTGATTACTTTCTCTATTAATGTCTTTTGTGCAATCAACTCCGGATAAGCGCCTCCCATGACTTCACACAATGAGTCGATTAGTTTAAACATGAACGCGCTGCGCTGATTCAGGAAAGTGTAACCGTAACGCACGGCACGTCGTAAGATTCTGCGGATTACATATCCTGCCTTGGCATTGGAAGGTAATTGTCCGTCGGTAATAGAAAATGCAATGGTACGGATGTGGTCGGCAATCACGCGCATGGCCACATCGGTTTTTTCATTTTGTCCGTATGCAATCCCACAAATTTTACCTATCGCGTGTATGATGGGTTGGAAAATATCGGTGTCGTAATTTGATTTCTTGCCCTGAATAGCCATGCAAAGGCGTTCGAATCCCATACCGGTGTCGATTACTTTAGCCGGTAGTCCTTCTAATGACCCATCGGCTTTGCGGTTGAATTGCATGAATACGTTGTTCCAGATTTCAATCACCTGCGGGTGACTACCATTCACGAGTGTTAATCCGTCGATTATAGCTCTTTCAGCATCATCGCGGATGTCGATGTGGATTTCGGAACAAGGACCACAGGGACCGGTATCGCCCATTTCCCAGAAATTGTCTTTTTTGTTGCCATTGATGATGCGTGCTGCCGGCAGGAACTGTGACCAGATTGCTGCAGCTTCGTCATCGCGGGAGAGCCCTTCGGCGGGAGAGCCTTCGAATACCGTAACATAGAGGCGCTCCTTGTCTAATTTGATTACCTCTGTAAGATATTCCCAGGCCCATTCGATGGCTTCTTTCTTGAAATAATCACCAAATGACCAGTTGCCCAGCATTTCGAACATGGTGTGGTGGTACGTATCGTGACCAACTTCTTCGAGGTCGTTGTGCTTTCCGCTTACCCGCAGACATTTTTGTGAGTCGGCAACCCGGGCATATTTAACCGGATCATTCCCGAGTATGATGTTTTTGAACTGGTTCATCCCGGCATTGGTAAACATCAAAGTCGGATCGTCTTTGATAACCATGGGAGCAGAAGGTACAATTTTGTGGTCTTTCGATGCGAAAAAATCGAGAAATGATTGACGAATTTCCTGTGAAGTCATTAATAATTACTATTTAATCTTTTACAATTTACAATTAAATCATTTACAATTTACAATTGTAGAAGAGGATTTTAGCTATCAGCAGTTTATTAATCTTTTAATAAATGGTAAAATCCCCTTATAAGGACTGCAAAAATACTTCAATTTTATTACTTTTGCACCAATTGCACGATAAAAGTTTAAAATTGAGCTAAAAAACATGGCGAAGAAGAAATATCACTTCAACCCGGAAACCCTGAGTTACGAGGAAACAGACAATACCCTGCTTTTTAAGTTGAAGCGTTTACTGATTCATTTGTTTTCAGGTGTGTCGTTGGGGGTGGTGTTTTTCTTCATTTTTGTGTCATTAGTTAGTTCCCCTGAAGAGGTGCAGTTGATTCAGGAGAAAAACAGACTTCAGGCACAATATAAGTTGCTTGAGCGCAATATGGATGAAGTAAGCGAGATTCTATCAGACTTACAACAACGGGACGATAATCTCTATCGTGTAATTTTCCAGGCAGATCCAATTCCGTTTTCTATCAGGAAATCAACTGCGGGTAATGCAGAATATTACCGACAACTGTTGTCGATGACCAATTCTGAAATAGCAGTTTCTACCACGCAAAAATACAACGAATTAAAAAAGCAACTGTATATTCAGTCAAAGTCCTACGACGAATTGGTAAAGTTAGCCAGTAATCAGGAGGAGATGTTAAAACACATACCTGCAATACAACCCATTCTGAATAAAGATCTGACCCGTACAGCTTCCGGTTTCGGCTGGCGTATTGACCCTGTTTACAGAACCCGGCGGTTTCATGAAGGAATGGACTTTACGGCACCTATCGGGACAGAGATTTATGCTACCGGTAACGGGACAGTACGTTTAGCCGGATGGCGACAGGGATATGGCAATACCGTGGAAATCAATCACGGTTTCGGTTATAAGACCTTATATGGTCACATGTACAAGATACATGTAAAAGTAGGGCAAAAGGTAAATCGCGGGGATGTAATCGGGCTGGTCGGAAATACCGGTAAATCAACTGGTCCACACCTGCATTATGAGGTGCATCTGCGCGGCAAGGTTATGAACCCACAACAATTCTACTTCCTCGATTTAAGTCCCGAAGAATACGACCGCATGGTGCAGTTAAGTAATAACGCGGGGCAGATGTTTGATTAACTTTTATAAGCGGAAAGCGGAAAGCGGAAAGCGGAAAGCGGAAAGCGGAGAACTGAAAGCTATTAGTGAAATTAGATTGTATTTAATAAAAGCGAACAACCATTACTGATTATTCGCTTTTAATTTCTATAACAATATTCATAATGATAATAGCTGTAGTTTCTCACTATTCACTACCAGCTTTCCGTTCTCCGCTTTTCGTTTTCCGCTATTTAATTACAACCTCGCTTTAATCGCCTTCGTCGCTTCCTCAAATCCCGGTTTTTCGAGCAAAGCAAACATGTTTTTCTTGTATGCTTCCACGCCGGGCTGGTCGAATGGGTTAACCCCTAAGATATAACCGCTGATACCACAGGCTTTTTCGAAGAAATAAAGCAGTTGTCCGAGGTAGAACTCATTCAGTTTCGGCAATTCAATTTTCAGGTTGGGAACACCACCATCGATGTGAGCGAGTAAAGTGCCCAGTTCGGCCATTTTGTTTACTTCATCCACACGTTTGCCGGCTAAGAAATTCAACCCGTCGAGGTTGGCATCATCGCCCGGCACCAATACTTTGTTGTTGGGCTCGTTTACAGAAATTACGGTTTCGAAGATGGTTCTTTCGCCTTCCTGAATCCACTGACCCATGGAATGTAAATCAGAAGTAAAATCGACTGCTGCCGGGAATATCCCCAGGTTGTCTTTTCCTTCACTTTCCCCATATAATTGTTTCCACCATTCGGATACGAAGTGGAGTTTTGGGTGGTAGTTCACCAGAATTTCAATTTTCTTACCTGATTTATAGAGCTCGTTGCGTACAGCAGCATACTGAGCAGCCGGATTATCTTCGAACGGAGTTTCAACGCCACATAATTTTTCCATGCTTACGGCACCCTGTACCAACTGACGGATGTCGAAACCACCCACAGCAATCGGCAGCAAGCCTACCGGCGATAAGACAGAGTAGCGACCACCGATATTGTCTTCAATCACATAGGTTTTGTAACCTTCCTGAACAGCTAAGGTCCGCAAGGCACCACGGGCTTTGTCGGTTACTGCCACTATCAGTTGTTTGGCAGCCTCTTTTCCCTGTTGTTGTTCCAACTGAGTTTTCAGCAAGCGGAAAGCCAATGCAGGTTCGGTTGTTGTTCCGGATTTGGAGATAGAAATAATACCGAATTTCTTATTTTTCAGCAGTTCCTGTAATTCAAATAAATAATCTTCTCCGATGTTTTGTCCGGCATAAACCACCACCGGCGCTTTTCTGTCAGTTTGAAGCCAGTCAAAGCTGTTTGATAGCGCGTCGATCACGGCTTTGGCACCGAGGTAACTTCCGCCGATACCAATAACAACGACTACTTCACAGTTTTCACGCAATATTTTTGCTGTATTTTCCACATCTGCCAAATGAGCTTCATCAATAGAAGTCGGCAGGTTTAACCAGCCTAAGAAGTCGTTTCCTTTTCCGGTGCCTTCATGTAAGGCTTTATTAGCAGCTGATGCCGTGTTTTTGTACCCTGCTACGGATTCTTTCGAAACAAATTCGAATGCTTTGTCGATAGTCAGTTTGATGTTTTGCATACCTGTAATTCGTAAATTTTTATTTTAGTTTGTCTGTTAGTTCTCTGATTTTTAGTAGTGGTGAAGCCCTGTTGTACAATATCTCGTAAACCGTATCCACTATGGGCATATCCACCTGATATTTTTGGTTGATTTCGTAAATGCATTTGGTGGCATAATATCCTTCCGCGATCATTTCCATTTCTATCTGGGCGGTTTTAACTGAATATCCTTTGCCAATCATGTTGCCAAAAAGTCTGTTGCGACTGAATTTTGAGTAAGCCGTTACCAACAGGTCACCGAGGTAAGCCGACTCGCTGATGTTACGGTACATCGGGTTGGTCGCGTTACAGAACCGGTTTATTTCCTGAATGGCGTTGGATATGAGTACCGACTGGAAATTGTCGCCATATTTCAAGCCATGACAAATACCGGCAGCGATGGAGTAGATGTTTTTCATCACCGAGGAGTATTCCATGCCCATCACATCTTCACTGGTAGAAGTCTTGATGAAACTGGTCGAGAATAACTGGGCCAACATTTTCGCTTTGTCGCGCGAAGCTGAAGCTAAGGTCAGGTATGATAACCTTTCCAGGGCCACTTCTTCGGCATGACAGGGACCTGCCAATACGGCTATGTTTTCTTTCGGCACGTTGTAAACCTGTTCGAAAAAATCCGTGATAATCAGGTTTTCTTCCGGCACGATTCCTTTGATGGCTGAAACAATGATTTTCTTGTCAATTCTCCGGCGTAATTTCCGGAGATGCTGTTTCAGAAAGGGTGAAGGAGTGGCGAAAATCAGTATGTCGGATACAGCAACCACATGGTTGATGTTGTTGGTGAAACGGATGTGGTCGGTGTCGAACTTCACCCCTGTGAGGTACGACGGGTTTTTGCTCAGGCGGATGAATTCGTCAATCTGCTCCTGCCTGCGCATGTACCAGTTTATTTCGCTGACATTGTTCAGCAATATCTTGGCAATCGCTGTTGCCCAGCTACCACCTCCTAATATTGCTATTTTATGTCGTTCGGCCATGATCTTAATTCGTTTTAAAATTTTGAAAGCAGTATTTAGCGGAAAGCGGAGAGCGAAAAGCGAAAAGCTTTTTCATAGAACAATTAAATTTCCAGAATTCTCTTTTTGATACTTCCCTTACTAAATTCATTGGTTTTCCGTTCTCCGTTTTCCGTTCTCCGCTTTAATCCCCTTCCTCTGTTTTTCGTTCTCCGCTTGTTGGTTTCATCTGCGGGAAAAACAATACTTCCTGTATCGCTTGTTGTCCGGTCATCAGCATAACCAACCGGTCCATGCCGATACCCATACCGGATGTCGGGGGCATGCCATATTCGAGGGAGCGCACGAAATCCATATCGATGTGCATGGCTTCGTCGTCGCCCTTTTCGCTTAGCTTTAATTGTTCCTGAAAACGTCCGAGCTGGTCTATGGGGTCATTAAGTTCCGAATAAGCATTGGCTAATTCTTTACCGTTGACCATTAATTCGAAACGCTCTGTCAGTTCCGGGTTGTCGCGGTGGCGTTTACAAAGCGGACTCATTTCAATCGGGTAATCGGTGATGAAAGTCGGCTGGATGTATTTGCCCTCACATTTTTCTCCGAAAATCTCGTCGATGAGTTTTCCTTTTCCCATCGAAGGGTCTGTTTCAATATGTAGTTGTTTACATACCTCCCGCAGTTGGTTTTCATCCATCCCGTTGATGTCGATACCGGTATGTTCCTTGATGGCATCAATCATGGTAACCCGTTTGAAGGGCGCTTTAAATGAGATAGTCTTATCGCCGAACTGCACATCGGTAGTGCCGTTCACATCCAAACACACTTTTTCCACCATCTTTTCGGTGAATTCCATCATCCAGTTGTAATCCTTGTACGCCACGTAAATTTCCATGGCGGTGAATTCCGGGTTGTGGGTGCGGTCCATGCCTTCGTTGCGGAAGTTCTTCGAAAATTCGTAAACCCCTTCGAAACCACCTACAATGAGGCGTTTCAGGTATAATTCGTTCGCGATACGCAGGTAAAGCGGAATGTCGAGCGCGTTGTGATGGGTGATAAACGGGCGGGCAGCCGCACCACCGGGGATAGACTGCAAAACCGGTGTTTCAACTTCGATGTATCCCTGCGCGTTGAAATACTCGCGCATCGAGTTGTATACCTTGGTGCGTTTGATAAAAATCTCTTTGATGCCATCGTTTACCACCAAATCTACATAACGCTGGCGGTAACGTTGCTCCGGATCTTCGAAGGCATCGTAGGCAACGCCATCTTTATATTTTACTATCGGAAGGGGTTTTAATGATTTGGAAAGTACGGTTAATTCCTGTGCATGCACCGAAATTTCACCCATTTGGGTGCGGAAAACATATCCTTTGATGCCGATAAAATCACCGATGTCCAATAATTTTTTGAAGACTGTGTTGTACATTTCCGGCTGTTGCTCCGTGTTGATGTCATCGCGACTCACATACACCTGGATACGACCTTTCGAGTCCATGATTTCGATGAAAGAAGCTTTTCCCATGATGCGGCGGCTCATCAAACGTCCGGCGATACACACTGGTTTACCCGATTCTTCATCCTTAAATTCAGCTTTTATATCTGTTGAATACGCATCAGCCGGGTACAAGGCAGCAGGGTAGGGGTCGATGCCCATTTCACGTAAACGATTGAGGCTCTCACGTCTGAACAGTTCCTGTTCACTTAATTCTATACTCATATATTGTTTGTTTCAAAATTATTGCAAAAGTACAAAAAAAGGGTGGAATATACCATAATTTTGAAATTGCAGGATTTGGTGGAAAAATGTTTTACGAATTGCGTGGCCTAAATGAATTGGAATGTTTAAATTTGGGGCTGAAAAATTTAAACAGTAAATCTATGAGAAATGAAATGAAATTAACGATAAAAGAATTGACAGTCAGAACCATGATGGTTAATGGCGTTGATTATATTTGTATTACAGATATTGCGAAGCAAAAGAATCCACATGAACCTAAAGATGTAGTCAAGAACTGGATGCGTCTGAAAAACACATTAGAATATCTTGGTCTTTGGGAGATGTTAAATAATCCAGCCTTTAAAGGGGTCGAATTCGACCCCCTTTTGAAAGATGCCGGTACTAATGCATTTACAATGAGCCCTTCCAGGTGGATAGAACTTACCGCTGCAATTGGATTGTTAACAAAGAATGGGAAAGGAGGTGGAACTTATGCACAGAAAGACATTGCATTTAAGTTTGCAAGTTGGGTTTCGGTAGAATTTGAATTGTATTTAATCAAGGAATTCCAGCGTCTCAAAGAGGAAGAACAAAAACAACTCGGCTGGTCGGCAAAACGCGAATTAGCCAAAATTAACTACCACATCCATACTGATGCTGTTAGAGAACACCTGATTCCGGTTGAACTAACTAAAGAACAAATCAATCATGTATATGCCAACGAAGCCGATGTGTTGAATATGGCGTTATTTGGCAAAACTGCGAAACAATGGCGGGATGCCAACCCCGGTTTGAAAGGTAATATCAGGGATTATGCCGGCATTAATGAGTTGATTTGCCTGTCGAATATGGAAAACCTGAATGCCGTATTCATTAACGAAGGTTTGTCTCAATCAGCAAGATTGGTTCGTTTGAATAAAATCGCGATTCAGCAAATGCAGATACTTGGAAATGTGGAGAAAAGGAAGATGTTGAAGTAGGATCAGAATCAAGCCAACTCATTTACAATTATCCTCAATTTCAACTTCATATTGCTTTCAATCACCACGTTTGGGTCAGGTCTTAACAACCGCCTTAGCTTGCTGATACAATTGAGCAGGGTTTGATCCTTCATTTTGAAATCATCTTCAGCCCAGACTTTCTTACAGATATAATCCTTTCCGATGAAAATTCCGATGTGTTCGCAAAGAATCGTGAGCACATTGTTTTCACAATTTCCCAGGCGGACCGTTTCATCTCCATAACACAACTTCTGCTCGGTTGGATTGAAACTAAAGTTACCGAGCATAAACTTCTGCTTCGCCACGATCAGGTCAAACATTTTTTGAATACGCAGTCGAAACTCATTTATATTAAAGGGTTTCAGCATGAGGTCGGAATAGCTGAACTTCAGCAGTTTGCTCATCTCTTCTTCGTCGGTAATACCGGTTGAAAACAGAATGGGAACCTGCGATTTCGACCTGATGATTCGTGCCACATCAAAGCCGTCCAGATTACCCTCTATCCTGATGTCGAGTATGACAAGGTCGGGTATGCTCCGGTCAAATTCATTCAGCGCATCTGTTCCCGATGTGAAGTGTAAAACATTAATTTTGAGATTCTTCAGGGTGTAAATGATAGGTGTTGCAAAGCTGATATCATCTTCAATGTAAATAGCCTTTTTCATAATTAACAATACAATTTGACATGAGATAAAGTGATACGGTTATTGTAAAATCATTTAGATAAAATTCGGGTGCGAAATTAATATATTTCGTGTCAATAAACAATTATAGACTAACAATTTAGTTTATATATGTTCATTTTGTTAGGATTTTGTTATAAATATATATAATTTAGTTATAGTCTGACATGTTTTATTGCCCTAATATTGCAGCCGGTTTGCTTACAATAATTATTCAGGAGCAAGCTTAAATATACACAATTAATAATTAATTCATGATTTATGGCAGATGTCAAAAACAATGTAATCGTTGAGTTGTATGACCTGGCGATTACCGAGAGAAAAGATGACCGTTTCGGTCGGGTAGTAAAACAGAACTCGCTCAACGAAGACGATTTAATCAAGATCGCGGTACAGCGGCGTACCGATTTGAGTCCCACCTCGCTAAAATCGACCATGGAGCTATTAAAAAACATAGCCCGTGAGCAAATAGCCAATGGCTCGTCGGTAGCGTTCGGACTGGGCTATTTCAGTGTGGGAGTAAACGGCGTGTTTATTGGCGATAAGCCCGTATGGGATTCCAATGAACATTCACTCATGGTGAAAGTAACTCCCACCGCCGAATTGCGCAACGATGTGAGGTCGGCAACAGTCAACCTCAGAGGCGATGCTCCGGTTGGAACCGCCATCAGCAAGGTGATTGATGTGGTAACCGGCGAACTGAATTCGGTGCTGACACCGGGAGGGGCGGTGAATATTATCGGGAGCAAAATTAAAATTGCCGGTGACAATGAACAGGTTGGTATTAGCCTGATTAATCAGGCTAATCAGGAAGTTACTCCCATACCTTCGAGTTCAATCGCGAACAACGAACCGAGTAAAATTACTTTTGTAATGCCGGCTGATTTACCTGCGGGTGATTATGTGCTGAGAATTGTAACCCAGTTCAGCACGGCCAATATGTTACTCAAAGAACCCCGGATTTATAATTTCGATTATATTCTCGCTGTAGGTTAAGTTTGTGTTGTACATTTGATCAGGCAGGTCTTTTCATTGTGAGATGAAAAGACCTTTTTTTTGCGGTGCACTATTCGATCGGGTCGAATAAGGTTATTCGAATGGATCGAATAGAGGTATTCGAATGGATCGAATAGAGGTATTCGAGTGAGTCGAATAGAAGTGTTCGAATGGGTCGAATTGAAGTGTTCGAATGGCATGAAAAATATATGTATCAACAAAGAAAGAAAAAAATAAGGACTGATGTTAAAATATATGAAGTGGAATGCTTAAATTTGGGGCTGAAAAGCTTAAACTATTAATGTCTTTTTAAACTAAGCAAACCTAAATATGAATTTTTATGGCAAAAATAAATGTGCAAAATGCTGAAATAACAATTGTATCCTATCAGGAGAAAGATTATATTTCGCTCACTGATATGGCAAATGCACGAATTGGTGAAAGCAGAGCAGCAGATGTTATTAAAAACTGGTTAAGAAACAGATATACGCTTGAATTTTTAGGTACCTGGGAAGCAATTCACAATCCGCGTTTTAAAGTGGTCGAATTTGACCACTTTAAAAGTCAGGCAGGTTTACCTGGTTTTGTGTTAAGTGTATCAGAATGGATTGAGAAAACTGATGCCGAAGGTATAATTGTAAAGAAAGGTAAGTATGGAGGCACCTATGCACATAAAGATATTGCATTTGAATTTGGATCTGCGATAAGCATACCTTTTAAATTGTATCTGATCGAAGAATTCCAACGCCTCAAGGAAGAAGAACAAAAACAACTCGGCTGGTCGGCAAAACGAGAATTAGCCAAAATAAACTACCATATTCATACTGATGCCGTTAAAGAGCACCTGATTCCGGCTGTGCTTACTAAAGAACAAATAAACTATGTATATGCCAACGAAGCTGATGTGCTGAACATGGCTCTTTTTGGAAAGACTGCCAAACAATGGCGCGATACTAATCCCGGTTTGAAAGGGAATATTCGTGATTATGCCGGCATTAATGAACTAATTTGTCTCTCGAACATGGAAAATCTGAATGCACTTTTTATCAATGAAGGCTTACCACAGACTGAAAGACTTATTCGACTAAATAAAATAGCCATACAGCAAATGCAAATACTTGGAAATGTGGATAAACGCAAATTACTGAAATAATCATGAGCAAGAAACAGTTTTTCCCTCCCCGCCCGCGAACCAATCCTACCATTTATGCCTATGAATTAATAGGGGTGAACACGCATGCCGGATTATTGAAAATAGGGTACATTGATCGCGATGCACAGACACGGGTAGCCGAACAACAAGAAGCATCCATGAAAGCCCTGATGAACTATGCTGTATATAAATTCAAACGCTACGAGGACGATAGCCTTAACTACACCGGCATCAACAAAAAAGAAGGAGAAAATATTGGATTGTATAATACCGTGCTGAGAAGAGAAGATGTGGTGAGGGAGTTTGAGAATGAGGAATATGTGAACACAAAAGTTTGATAATAGAAACATGGAATCGATTGTTAAAGAATTATATTATAATGAACTCAATGATTTTTACAATGATGTAATAAGTCCTAAAGGTTTGCTGTACAATGGTTTTTCTACTTCTTATAAGAATCAAGTTATTAGAAGCTTTATTTTTAGGGGAGTCTCTTGTGCAGATTTTAATCTATTGCCAACTGCTTTAAGAACTGAAAATAAACAGAAAGTATGGGAACTTGGTGAACTTGACGTTAATGCTAAATATTCAGAATACAATCAAATTCAAGCAGAAGAAAAGATTTTAAATAAGTTTTTATTAAAATGCGATTATCATGGTTTAACAATTCCCAAAGTTGAAAGGTTAAGAGTTCATTTTAGAGATAGATTTTCAATTGATAAACTCCGGAATGCTAATAAATGGTTAAGTGATGAATATTTTGAATTAGCTGGACTTGCACAACACTATGGTTTGCCAACTAGATTGTTAGATTGGACAAAAGATTTCTATGTGGCTTTATATTTTGCTTTAAAAAGATCCGATATTAACTTGAAAAATGAACATGTAGCTGTTTGGGCTTTTGATTACTCAACTTATCAGATTTTTAATTTTGAGAGAGTAAATGATCCATTGCGATTTATCCAACCCGAATATTACTTAAATCCCAATTTGGGTGCTCAAAAAGGATTATTTACATTATGGCAAATTGACTCCCTTACTATGATGGATCATCAAATTATAGATATAACCCCATTAAACCAG
The DNA here is from genome assembly GCA_034928085.1 of Paludibacter sp. Lineage (GTDB taxonomy): Bacteria > Bacteroidota > Bacteroidia > Bacteroidales > Paludibacteraceae > Paludibacter. The sequence continues at coordinate 84,177 of JAYFPG010000034.1, read as the reverse complement.
CTCGTTGAAACGCGTTTACAAAGTGATTCAAATGAAATACCAACGATATTTTACAAAATAATGATTCATAAGAAACTTATAAATGAACTTTCAATTTTTCTAAGAAAAAGTAATTACGATGCTGCAAGATTGTTTCCTGGATATTATGGGGTTGTTAGAAGTATTGAAGAAGCGACATGAACTGGAATATTCAATCGTTATCTACATTGTATTAAGGAAATTCTTGAACAGAAAGAAAACAACTAAATAATCTATAAATTACCAAGATATGAAATCACTTAGACAAAGAATTTCTCTATTAAGAAAAAGAGTTAATGAGTCATTTTCAAATGAAAATGATATTTTTGGTTATGCTGGTATTAGTAAGACACTAATACTCGAGTCATTAAAGGAGAGTTATGATTCATTATCTGTTCTTGAAGTGTATAATGATAAGTTTGAAACTATTTTGGCAAAACGTAACGTTGCTCAATTTATCGATTCATCTAACAGCTATTTAACCAATTATTTTGGCACTGATTCAGAGGTCGAAAAGTTTAATGAGTTTCTGAATAATGTATCACAAATAAGATTTTGCCTGAAAGAAGCATATATTTCATTATCAGAAAAACCACTAAGGCTTGATGCTGAAGTACAGATAGCAAGAAATGATCTTAATTCTCTAAAACAGGATATTCAGGAAATTACTGAGATAAAAGAAAAAATTGACAAGATAAAAGTAAGTTCATATGAATTCTTAGTAGATTTAGAAGCAAAATTCACAAAAGCAACAGAAAATGATAAAATTATTTCTGAAATAGCCAAAAATGTTGTTGAGCATGATACTCAATTTAGATCTAACATAGAAAAGATTAGTGTGTGGAAATCAGAAATACAATCTGTTAAGGAGGATATTAGTAATAAGCAGGTAGAAATATCAAAACTCAGAACTGAAGTTGAGCAAATTCAAAAAAAGAATATTGATCAGCAAACACTGGCTGAAAAGATAGCAAAAACGCTGAATGAACAGTTAAGTACAAATAAAAATCAGCAAGAGTATATTCAACAAACAATTGAAGATGTTAGTAGAGCAGGAATGGCAGGATCTTTTAAGAAAAGAAAAGATGAATTGAAATTTACACAATTCGTATGGGCAGCATTAACAATAATATCAGTTGGAGGGCTAGTTTGGCTATCATATAATGTTGTAAAACCTCTACTTGAAGGACAAGGATTCCCAATAGAACAATTATATTTTAAAATACCAGTAATTGCTTCTGCAGTCTGGTTAGGTTGGTTTTGCTCAAAGCAATATGGGTTTACTACCCGAATCAGGGAAGATTACTCCTATAAATATGCAATCTCACTCGCGTTTGAAGGATATAAGAATGAAGCCAGAGAAATTGACGAGGAACTTCTTCAACATTTAATTAAACTGACAATATTCAACATTTCAAAAAGTCCGGTAACCATTTTTGATACCAAAAATAATCACGGTACACCATATAATGAAATGTTTGACAATTTAACTAAGCGATTTTTTGCAAATAGAAATACTCCTGCAGAAGAAGAATAACCTCATGCAAACCCTCACATCAATTCAAACAGCATATCTTCAATATCAAACTGGTGATTCACCGGTTTTATTGCTGTGCAGCGACATGCAGGATTATGTTTGCAAACACGCATTGAATGGGAATGCCGTGAATTTGATTTGTGAATATGTAGCTGCTTCATTTTTAAAAGTATGGGAACTATCTGTTCCTGATTTTTGTTTCATTAATGTTAATTATGAGCACATGAAACAATTTGCAATACCAAAGCATCATGTTGATAAAACCTGTTTTGGAAGTAAATTTAACAAAAACTTTGTCGAGCTTACATGGTTTAATGATGAACCGGGGTTTAAGAAAATGGATGTAGTGCAGGAGCAAAAGCTGAACATTCTCAAAATCGGATTGTTTGATATATGGTTGGCAAATGAAGATAGAAATTTCAATAATTTGAATTTACTACTTGATGTAAGCAATGGATACAACCTTGTTCCAATTGATCATGGCGCTATCCTGAACACGCGTTTGTTGGATTCTGCTATTTCGATTTTGACTGAAACAGAATGTGTTACTAATACAGATTTGATGAGGCATTTACATCCTAAAAGGGACTTTAACAAAATGTTTATATCAGAATTAAAAGATAATTTCTATCTTTGCACGCTAAAATGCCAACAGAATTTCGATGAAATACTGAATTACATACCAGCCGACTGGACACCTGACCTGAAAAAGGTCGCCGACAAAATCAAAAACCAGGTATTCTCAAAAAAATGGGAAGATGAGGTGTTTGATACTTTTCTTGATTACATCAATTCTCCATTCAAATAAACTATAAAAACATGAAATCACATTATACCATTATATCAGCTGTAGTTCGTCCTGAAATTCAGGAAAAAATCAGCATCGGTTTACTGTTAGTGTCAACTACCGGCCTGTATTTTTCATGCTCAAGAAATAAGCTGGCAGTTGTACGTTCTTTAATCGACAAATCCCTATTCCGCTTTTTAAATGATACCATCCGTCAGATTGATTTGGCAATTGAAACCGAAGTTGCTAACAAGGGAACAATATTCTCATCATCAGATCATCATGCGCAATTTTCGGAAGGTTATTTATCGTACATGAACCGTTACAGTAACAATCTGATTAGTTTTTCTTCACCGGTACAAATTGAAATGGAAGCAGACCAAAAATTGTTTAACTTCCTGTTCTCAAAATACATTGACGCATCAGAAACAGCTCCGAAGAGAACCAAATCAGTAGAAGTAGTAAAATCCGAGTTCTTACCGAAAGTAAATACACATTTCAATATCGAACGTGAATTATCAAGGAATGATATTCCTGAGTTACTCATGTCAGTAAATGTGGATATGATAGGTAAAAATGAAGTACCGGTATTTTCACAAATAATTGATTTTGAAAGAAACATGAATTTCATTCAACAGGATGTTGCTGTACTTGAATTTCTGTTCAATGCCCTTGAAAAGCAACAACCCAAAAGTTTTCTGGTGGGAAATGAACCGGATAAAAGTGCGTACCCAAAATCCCACGCAGCATGGAATGATTTACGTAACTACAGCAAATTTGAATTTGTTGCATTGGAGGAAATCGAACGGGTGAAGGCATATGCTGAAGAACATGAGGTTGTGCCTTTGTTGAAATGATAGGTAAATCAGCTTCGGTTCCCAAAAATTTGATTCTCAGATTACCATAGAATTAGTGACAGAATTGATGTCGCAAAATGCGATATCAAACAGGGAAGAGTAAAACGCGTTTGTAGCTCAAACACTATGAATCACACATAATCATAATAAAATTAAACTTGTCTGTTTTCGCGTAGCAAGATCATCCAACCTCTAAAACAATATCTCTCCCAATCGTGTTATAGCCTTAATCTTACAAACAGTTTATTATTCATTCAATTTTTCAGTTATGAATACATCAGACAACAAAATCACGATTCAGGCTACCGTGCTAGCAAACAATCAAAGAGTATGGGATTGCTATACTTCACCCAATCATATCACCGGATGGAATTTCGCTGATGACAGCTGGCATTGTCCTGCCGCTTCGAATGACTTAAGACCCGGCGGAAAATACAGCGCCCGGATGGAAGCCAAGGACGGCAGTTTTGGCTTTGAGTTCGAGGCCATTTACAATGAGATTGTGCCACTAAAGAAAATCGTGTACACCATGACGGATGGACGACAGGCTACAGTACTGTTTGAAGCCGGAGACAATCAAACGGAAGTGACGGTTATATTTGACCCCGAAACTCAGAACCCAATTGATTTGCAGCGCGATGGGTGGCAGGCGATACTCAATAATTTTAAAAAGTACGCTGAAAAGTGTTAAAACAAATCGTATCAACAGCGCTCAATTGTGATGTAAAGGGGAGGTGTATAATATTGATTTCATAAAACATGAAATATAAAACATGAAATGAAGAAGTGACTTTAGACCTGTCAGGTTTTGAAAACCTGACAGGTCTGATTAATCAATTCATTTTTGCTTCCCCCTCGAACACCTATCCACCAAATACACAATCGAAACATACGGTATCCCGGTATTGGTATTCAGCCCGATCTCGCAGGTGCGGCTGTTGCTGTAGCCGACTTTGGCTCCGGCTTGTTTGATTTGTGTCGGGAGTTTGCGGAGGGCATATTTATTCAGCTCGGGCACGAAGAAACCTTTGTCGCCGGCAAAACCGCAACAACCAACTTCTTCGGGAACATAGACATTGCGACTGCACAGTTTGGCTATTTTAATCAGCGAGGGTGTCAGTCCCATTTTGATGGTCGAACAGGTCGAATGGATCGTAATCGGTTCATCGGTTTGCTCAAATTCTAGTTTGTCGAGCAGGAATTTATCAATGAACTCAACCGGTTCGTACATGTCTAAGCTCTTGATGGTGTGCCGCATGCGCAGCAGACAGGGACTCTGGTCGCAAAGTATAGGATATTTGCCGTTTTCGCTGGCTTTTAACAGGGCTTTTTCGAGTTCTCCGGATTTGTAGTCGGCTACATCGGGCATGCCTTTACTTTCCCAGATGGTGCCGCAGCAAAGCTTGTTCATCTTCTCGGGGAATATGACTTCGTAACCGGCTTTGTTCAGGAAAGAAAGTATTTTTTTTGTCAGTGGAACCTGTTCCGGATCGTTGTGCGAAGTACCCATCATCTGGTTCAGACAACTCGGGAAATACACCACTTTTAAATCCGACTTAGGCTGAATGAGCGACTTGATTTTGGGCGCTGGTTTTGGCAGGGTAGCTGTCCACTGCGGAATCTTGTTCCCACTGACATGGTGCAGGGCTTTTCCGAGTTTATCCACGTTGTTGTTGCCGATGACAGTCCTGGCGATATTGGCAGCCCCCAGCGCTGTTTTGAGTGTACCGCCCAGCAGACCAAAGTTGTCGGCTGTCCACTTGCCGATGCGCTTGTTTCGCGGATGCAGCTCGTTTTTGCGCTCGCGTACCACGTGAATGTAATCACCCACATTGATGCCCACAGGGCAGGACGTAGCGCAAAGTCCGTCGCCCGCGCAGGTCTCGTCACCTGCAAAAACATAAGCTTCTTCCAGTTCTTTTAATAAAGCCGGATTCTCTCCGGTTTGTTGCAGGCGGGTCATTTCGCGTTGCACAACGATGCGCTGACGGGATGAAAGCGTGAAACCCCAACTCAGGCAGTTGACCTCACAGAAACCACATTCAATACATTTATCGATAATAGGATGCGTTTCAGGCAAGGGTTTGATGTGCTGTAAATGACAATTCGGATCATCATTGAATATCACACCCGGGTTCAGGATGCCGTTCGGGTCGAATAACTGCTTCACATCCTGCATCAATTCAAAGGCAGTGTCGCCCCATTCGCGGCGCACGAAAGGCGCCATGTTGCGTCCGGTACCATGTTCAGCTTTCAGTGAACCCCCGTATTTATCAACCACCAAATCCACGACCTTATTCATCATGTTTTCATACTGCGCGATGGCTTCAGGCGTATCGAAAGCCTGATTCAGGATGAAATGGTAATTGCCATCGAGGGCATGTCCGTAAATAACCGCCTCAGCGTACCCGTTTTGATCGAGAATGTCCCGCAAATCTTCAATGGCATCAGCGAAAACATCAATCGGGAAAGCAACGTCTTCAATCAGACAGGTTGTACCGATAGGACGTGTACCACCCACAGTCGGGAAAATACCCGAACGCATGGTCCAGTAAACACTGTATTCCTTTTCATCAGTGGTAAACCGTACAGGATACAGCGTTTTAAACCGGGCGACAATTTCATTAACTTTAGCCGTTTTCTCAGCCAGCTCATGCTCATTCTCCGCTTCAATCTTGATCAGCAAAGCAGAACCCTTTTCAAGCAACGATTTCAGCGGCAGGGCAGGAGAGTCGTCCTCCACCGATTTCAAAGCTTTGCGGTCGAAGAACTCCAACGCGGCTACAGGCGACTGTTTCAGCGCCATCACTAACTCGCTTGCCGTACGGTTGTTCTCAAAGAAAAGCATGGCATTCGCTTTGTGTTCCAGGTCTTTGGCAGTCCGCATATCCACTTCAGCCAAAAATGCCAGCGTTCCTTCCGAACCCGTAATGAGGTGCGTAATAATATCAAATGGGTCGTCGAACTCGATGAAAGGCAGGATATTGAGACCAGTTACATTCTTAATAGCATATTTTCTACGAATTCGTTCCGAAAGCGTTTTATCAGCCCTGACACGATCGCGTAATGCTTCAATGCGTTTGATGAAATCGGGGTGACTTTTGCCGAAAGCTTTTTTGCTATCTTCGTTTCCCGTATCTAAAACAGTTCCGTCAGCCAGAATCAAGCGGGCAGATTGAATCATCTGGTAGCTGTTTTCATGAATACCACAGCTCATCCCCGAAGCATTGTTCTGAACAATTCCTCCGACCATGGCCGATTTGATTGAAGCCGGGTCGGGTGGAAATTTTCTGCCAAATGGTTTCAGAAGGTTATTCACCCGCTGACCGATAATCCCCGGTTGCAGGCGGATTGATTCACCGTTTTCAGCAATGGTATATTTTTCCCATCCTTTGCCGGCGATTACCAATACCGAATCACTGATTGCCTGTCCCGATAAGCTGGTCCCCGCAGCCCTGAAAGTCAGTGGTACTTTGTGTTTTTGCGCACTACTGACAATCGCCACGATTTCAGCCTCATTTTCGGAATGAATAACTACTTGCGGGATGAGGCGATAAAATCCTGCATCCGTTCCCCAGGCTAACCGACGCATCGCATCAGTGTATATGCGGGCTGAAGGGATTTGTTGTGAAATTTCCTGTAAGAAAGATTGTATCATTGTTAATGAAATATACTTGTTTTAAACCACAAAAGGCACAAAAGAAAGACTAAGGAATCACAAAAGAACTAAGAGCGAATAGTGAATAGCTAATAGCTAATAGCGGAAGTGATGCCTCCCTCTATTAATTCTTAATTTATAATTTTTAATTCTCACTTTTGTGTTTCCTTAGTCTTTCTTTTGTGCCTTTTGTGGTTTATATTTAAATTACTTCGCAATCATCACCACCTTACTATACACCCCTTTCGATGTTTTTACTTTCAGCAAATAAGTCCCGGGTACGAATTCATTAACAGAAAGGCGGTTGTCGTTGACAACTTTCAATAAAACTCCGTTTAATGTATAAAGTTGCAACAAAGGTAATGCATTTTCTTCAGTTTTAACATGGAAAATATCTGTTGCCGGATTCGGATAAATGCTGATATTGGGATTAAATCTATTTGAAATCAGTCCTGATATGGGTTCAGCATACTGCAATAAATTATCGATGTGAATATCAGTCGATTTTGACAACAGTCCGTTTTTACGTACCACCCGTATTCCTGTGAGTTGAAAATTAGCTGTTTCATTCAATTCGGCTTCCACAAACTCCCATCCTTTGAAATTCAGTTCGCAGAGTTTCAGATACACCACCACATTTTCGGCGGTAACCGAACGGAACTGCAGTTGCAACTCATTGCCCGACATATCGCCGTATACATGCAACCCGAATACCTTGTCGGTTTCTGTAGTGATGGCAGACGTAGCAATTTTATAAACAGAAGAAGCAGTCACATCCTTGAAAGTTGTTCTGATTCGATAGGCTGCACTTCCAAAGAGTTTCTGGGTAGTACTCCTTGCAATGGTTGAGAGCGTGTCTTTCTCACTTTGAGTTGCTTCATAGGTGTATTTTCCGGCAACTTCAAAATCATCGATTACCGTTTTGTCCGTAACAGCCACAGCAGATGCAGTAAAGCGGATATCGATGGGTTCAACGACTTTTACACTGGTGTTGTCCATTACCTCACCACCAATTCTCAATGTGTACTCATTGCCGGCAACCAGTGGGTCTGCCAGTTCGAAATACATGTCACCATAAGGAGCTCCCACTTTGTTAAACACCACCGAACGGGTAATTTTGCTTAGTGATGTTCCGCTTCCGTCGAGTACATTGATGTTATCACGGGCGGTGGCATTGTCAAGTGTCTTGTCAAAAATCAGCATAAACAGTGGTTTAGTAGCATATACACTATTACTTCCATCTTTCGGATAACCTTCAATCAATGCCAGACGATTTCTGCTTTGGGTTACAAACTGAAAGACGAAATCTTCTTCCATCGTGAGATTGTCAGGATGTTTAGCCGACTTATCTAATTTAACTGTGTAGAGCGTTGATTTTTCCAGGGGCATGGTAGGAGTGAAGCGCAGGCGATACTGACTGTCTTCGAATGTCAGCGTTCCTTCCACAGCAGGTGTAATAGAGAAAGCTGCGCGGGTGCTTGCTTCGTCCATGTCCCAGTTGAAATTCAACACGATATCGGTAGAAGCGATAACACTATCAGTCAATGCAACATTAGGAGTGTAACTGATTACCTGCGGCGGGGTATTACGTATTTTATTCAGTTCAAACAATAAATGGTTGATCTCATTTTTCACAACGGTAATTTCTTTCGTTTGTGCATAATAACCTGCAGCTTCTGCTTTCACATTATATGTGCCCGGTTGTAAATCTTTAAAGACATAAACCCCGTTGCGGTTGTTGTCGACCGTGTAGGTTTGTTGTGTTTCGAGTATCGTGATTGTTGCACCATCAATGGGCAACAATAAATCTTTATTGTATTTCTTGTAGGCGCCATCGAGAATCAGGTTTCGGCTATCTTTCACGTATCCGGCGATATTCCCTGTTGGCATTTCAGCTTTCTTAAAATAGGTACAGAAGGCTTTCAGGAAATTCCATGACTCCAGCCATTTGTACTCCATATTCATCAGGCGGTATGTTTCCGGGATGTAATCGTGCATGGAGCCTTCGGAAATTGTTCCGGGAACCGTTAAACCGCGCATCACACCATAACCGTCGTCCCAACCCATGAACAAGCGTGCAAATGTTTTATCGCCAGCTACGTTATAGTTGGCTGTCCAGTAGGTTAGCTGGTTTTTATACTGATTTTTGGCAATTTCGGTACTGATGTCCCTGCTTTCATCCGATCTGGGGGTTGGGGTGGGGTAAGTGTGGGTATCGCCGTCCGTCTTACCCGCGAAAAGTTGCAGGACATAGTTGGCCACACCATTGCCCGCGTTACTGTGAATCGACAGCATAAAATCAGCCTGAAACTCATTGGCCATTTGCACGATAGTCGATAAAGATAAATCATCTTCAGTTCTGTTTTGTGTGCGCGACATCTGAACCGTTGCCCCATGGGCCTCGAGCATGGTTTTAAGTTGCATGCCTTTGTCGAGGTTACTCTGCGATTCCCAGAATCCGACATTCGGTCCTACGCTGGGAAATAACGGAGTTGGGATTCCCCTGTCGTTGCCATCCCATCCTCCATGACCGGGATTGATGTGTATTTTTATCCCCGTCAGATCCTGCGCCGGGGTCACAAGTGCTATCAGCACGAAGAGGGATAGCAATAGTGTTTTTGTAAAATATGCGTTCATTTTTATATTTTTTTTAATATTAAGAAGTTGGTGTTTAGTTGATAGTGGTTAGTGGTTAGTGAATAGTGGAAAACCTCTTAAACCAATAACTAACCACTATCCACTAACCACTATTTCAGTTCCACAACATAAATCTCTCCCTTCACAGTATTATACGCTACCTTTTTCGCGGATGCAGCAGTTGTCGGGTACATGGCAATCTGATTGGGGGTGCTCAGTACCTTTTCAACTTTTCCATCGATGCTTTTCATCAGGATTTTCGATTCAGTTACATATTCACCGTTATCTTTGTCCTGCATACCTACAACCAGATTGTCGTTGTACCATACCGGCGCGTTTAAATAGCCCAGTTTCGCGATGATTTTTCCATTCAGGTCACAAACAAATGTTCCTGTGCCGGCTGCGGTGAATAAAATCATTTTTCCATTGGGTGATAATGAAGCCCAGATGTATCCGTTTGCATCTCCAACCGGGTTCAGCCGTTGAATTTTGTTGTCACGGTAGATGTTCAGGTTGCTGCCATCGCTCCACACATAATCGGTTACGGGAGTTTTGGTTTTACCGAATGTGGCTTTAAGCAACCTGGCATCAGCATAAATCAGGATGCCGTTTTCAAAAGCCTGTGGCTGTTTGATTATGCGCCGGGGTTCCAGCATGGTCACCTTTTTATTATTGTTAAATTCATAGCTTTTAATGCCTTCCTTACGCAGTCTGTTTTCATAAATGATGTTTTTGAAGAAAACCTTGTCGCTACTTTTGCTGAATACCGGCTGAAAACCAGCTCCCGGATCCTCAGATACCCTTACAACCCCGTTGTTGGAGAAGTTGTAAACATCAAGACCTGTGTATGACTCAGTTGTGAAAGCCAGCATGCTTCCGTTTGCATTGAATTGGGGATGAAAACCTTGCTGATCCATGAGACGGTACGATTTCTCTACAGCAATTGTTTGAGCCGACAAAGTCGCTATGCTCAACAGTACGATTCCGATACTTAATAGTCTTTTCATAACATAATTGTATTTAGTTGATAGATTGACAGATTGTTGTAAATGTATAGTTCTTTTTCTTTAGTTCATTTATCAGTTTATCGAGATAAGGATAAAATTTATCTTTTCTTTGAGGCGATGTGCCGATATGGAATAACAGGATATTGCCGTTCAGACTTTCCCTCTTTTCTTTTTCCATGATGCGATTATAAATATCTTTTGATGAAAGATAGTTTTTCATTTCAGGAATGGTATAATCGGCATTGGAATAGGTGCCCGGGGAAAAATTGATAATCTGAATGCCAGCTTCTTTACACCAGGAACTGATGCTGTCGTTGTACCACTCAAAAGGCGGTAAATAGTAGGGTGCATCAGCGGGGTTAATGCCGAATTGGCTCATTTCCGCGTAATTTGCTTTTAAATCTTGCCATACAGTTGCTTTGTCAACCAATAGCGAATCACGTTTCTCCCAGGCACAGTAAAGCAGATGCTGGTCGGAATGGGCGCCAAGGTAATGACCATTATCTTTCAACTCCTGAATAAGAGATTTATAAGCTGGATTCCGGTAGAAATCTCCGGTAAAGAAAAACGAGGCTGAAATTCCATGTTTGGTTAAGGCTGAAAGAATGGTTTCATATCCATCAGCATATTCATGTCCGGAAAAAATCAGCGAAATGTTTTTCTTTTCGGGATTGGTGCGGATGATGCCTCCCTTGACGTGAATATGTTTATCCTGAGTACCTGCACCTTCAAGTTGTCTGGCTGATAAGATGTAGGTCAGCGAGGCCGTTCCGTCCATGGTTGGCTCGTTGGTAGAATAATCGGCATGATCATCGTGGTAAACAGCCCAATCGGTCTGAAACGGTGCATATACATCTTCTTTGGTCAGGTGTACCCCAAGCAAGCTGTTGAAAATGCTGCCGAAAACCGGACCATCGACCAATCCTCCCCGGGTTTGAATCTGGTGATTGTGCCACAAGGCTGAATGCGGGTCGGCAGGGTAATCACCTTTGGCAGGCAGACCGACAATCATGCTTGTCCCCCATGGATTGCAGCCGAACAGCCAATCGATAAGGGCGCTTTCCATTTCGAGGTAACGATTATCACCGGTTGCTTCACGGTACAAACGGCATTGGGTAGCCATGGCCACCACAAGGTTGTTGGAGCACCAGATAAAAGGTACGCCGACTAAGAAAGGATTACTTTGGGCACGTCTGTACATACTTTCCAGTCCAAGCTGCAACTTGCCGGTAAATTCTTGTTTGATTTTTGGATTTTCAACCGTGCTCAGCAGGTAATGACCTACATTCACAAAAGGATACCATTGATAATGACGGGCAGTATCCGAACACATCCAGGGTGTAACCGGTTCCATGCGCCCGTACCGTGCTGCTTCCTGCAAATAGCGGTTGTTATTTGTTGCATGATAGAGCATGGAGGCAGCGAGTTGCATGTCATCCGTCCAGTTGTCCTCTTCATAGAAATACGGAGATCTACCCGGAGCAGTCTGGCACACGCCCGGATTGGTAAGGCCATAAGCATAGGCTTCCCCGGCTTTTTGCTGTAAAGTCGTAACATATTCGGGGTAATAGGGTTTGAGTAAATCACTTCCCAGCGCGAAAGCAGCTGCGTATTTTCCGGCGATGGAGGCTATGCCGGTCGAGCGGTTTTTGTTTTGAAACAAGCCCTGCGGTTTGCCGGTTGCCCGATAAACGGGGCGACCGGTTCCGGGTCCCCAACCATAATCCACTTTGTCTTCGGCGGGCAACCTGAATGAAGCATGGTCGCGGTCGTCGGCTATCTGATGATACAGGGTTTCTTTTTCAGGATACATCCTGAGTAACCAGTCGAGTCCCCATTTGGCTTCGTCGAGGATATCCGGAATTCCATTTGCTCCAACTTTCCCGGCTGCATCAAACTGATCGCCAAAGGCTTCAGAGTTCTGTTTGTAGGCAAAAAGCATCTGGAATATAGCATTAGAAGAGGTTGTACCGTATTGAAGATAATCCGAGGCATCGTGCCAACCACCCCTTACATCCACAAATTTGTGTTTGTCCGGTTCTTCACCATATACTTCGTAACCATCATGTTGATGACAGATCATGTCGAGTGAAGGATTATACCCGCATCGCTGTTGACGCATGTAATTGAGCGCGTAATCAGCTGTGCAATCATAAACATTTTTATTGATGATAACCGGAGGTGAAACAACATTGCCAGCTTTCAGATAATAGACACCCGGGACCTTGTAAGCAGAGAAATCGAGTACATAAGTGGAGCAAAAGGTGTAAAATTTACCTTTTGCTGCCGGATTTTGAGCCTGAAAAACGATTTCGTCCGTGAGGGCGTGATGCAAGGCAAAGGATTTTATATCAACATCATCTTTACCCAGAAACACTGCACGCTTTACCGATTGGGGCAGATAACCCAATTGGTTGATGCGAATCCAGGCATCAGTACTGAAAATATTGATGGAACTAAAAAGTAATAGCAATATATAGATGACCTTTTTCATGTCATTTTTTAATGAATGATAATTTTCTTTGAAACGAAATCATTCCCGATTTTAATTTTCAGGATATAAAAACCTGATGGAATTTCTGTCGTGTTGAAATTGAATTGTACTTTTCCTGAATGATTGTTATCTGCTTTAAGATGCTTAACAATTTGTCCGTTAATGGTGTACATATCAATTGTTGCCGGAATGTAATCGGTGTTATTAAATTCTATGTAGATTTGATAATCCAGTACAAATACACTTATATCATTATATTCTTTTAAAGATGATGTTTTTGTGTCATCTTTTTCAGGATAATAAGCATACAAACTACTCACAGGGATGTTGTATCGTTTTAAATCGACAGAGTTAAAGTTCAGTTTTATCTTCTTTAGTTTAACAGGAAAACAGGAAACATCCCACGGTTTATTATCAGTCGATAATGGTATGATAGCAGTTTGTTGTCCCGTTTGTTGTGAAACGGTTCGCTTTGTTATTGCATTACCTTTGATATCTACAAAATAAAACAAATGTTCTTTGATGATATTGTCTTGATTGTAATAATGCCATGAAAGAGAATCGGGTATACCGTAAAAAGCTAAATCTTTTGTCAGTTCCAGAAATGGAGCCCTACCGGCAATGAAGTCAAATTCCATTTCAGTACCATTCCCGTTATCAGTAGGATTAAATACAAGGTTACTTATTCCGACCGATTTAATGCTGAATTCAGTCATATTTGCAAAAGACTCGACAGTTTGTTTTCCTTTCCCTATCTCGACTTTTACAGTCAACGATTCAGTGAGGTTTCCAAATGTTCCTGATACAATGGTTTCTCCATTAGACAGACCTTTCAGAATTCCATTCTCAACCTGACAAACGGTAGAATCATTCACCTCCCATGATAACATATCAGGACTAATCTGGAAGACCGTGTTGTCAACAGTTGTTTCAACAGTAATCGGAAAACTGCGTTTATCAATCAAAATTTGGGAAGGATTGATGGTAATATTATCTACCGGGCGAACGAAAACCGACAATTCTGTTTGTTTGCCATCTTTTTCTGCAATTATTTTTCCTGACAAAGATTGTATACCTGCATGAAATCGCTGGTCTTCATCTACATACCCCAATGCTTCGGGTATACATTTAAAAGTGAATCCTTTGAGGTCACTTGAAAGTACCTCGTCATATTGGTTGAATGCGAGTAATTTCAATTGTGTAGTTGAAGCTGCAGCAGGTTTGATGGATGGAGTAAGGAAACTGTAGGATGCTGTGTCGGTAGATTCAGGAGCAATAGATACAGCCAGCATCGCGTCCATGACCGGTCGAATAGCGTCTCTTGCCGGATAGTTCAACATTTCTTCGTCAACAACGATAGCAACCGAACCACCACTGTCGAAATTTACAACATTCCATGCTCCAATTGAAAGCATGTAATTTGCCAGATCGATGCAATTCACGCCCGCACTTGTTTTTGACATTTCGGTGGTAACGATGTAAAGCCTGTTGCCATCCTGTGACATGCCGGCCATAAGGCGTGATGATATTTCATACTCCCGCCCGTTTTCAAAATCATTGTATTCACCTTCATGTAATTTTCCTTCGTAGGCAATGCTCGGGTAGCCATGGAATGCATTCAAAATATCCTGCAGAGGTGTTCCGAATTTACCATCATTCAGTTTTTGTGACAGGTAAATGGTATTTCCAGTTTGAATGCTATTCATTGCATTTAATTTATTTCCTCTCAAGAAGATAATGTATTCGGATGTTGAGCTTTGCAGCGGAGTGTCAGCAATTTCAAGAACTTTGCAGGGAATATCCTCACCATTGACGGTCCAACTGCTTTCCGGCGCAATCTTAATGTATTTACCTGCATCCGTAAGTTGCATGGAATTGAACCTGTTAAACAGCACACATTCGCCGACAAACTCATTTGCCGCCCGGTTGAAACGATCAATCTTAACAGTCGTCAAATCCGGCAGTATTATTTTTGCATCTAAGACTGGATGGCAGACTGCTGCTTTTTTATCTTTGTTGATGGCTAATATTGAACGTCCCCATCCACTTCCATAGGGAATTTCACCATCACTAATGTTTATCCCAATGCAAATTCCGCCCTCATAGGAAAAAAAGTCGTGGTTGAAAGCTACGCATACTTTATGTCCGGGACGTGAATTTTGTTTGTAATGTTCCTGAACTGTCCAGCGAGACAAATCAGGTACCTGATGGCGTGATTGTACTTGTTCAATTTTGTTGTAAGGGTTTGATAAATCAATATCAGTAACCCATATCAGCATTTTCTTTCCTTTAAAAAAGATTTTGGTATATTGGATTCCCGGTCCGAGTTTGTGACAGGCTAATGTGTCGGCTTCACCCCAATCAGGAGCTCCGGCCCTCAATAATGACGTGATTGAGAACAGATATGTCATTATTAATAATACTTTGGCATTCATTTCTTGATAAACTTTAAAGTCCTGTAGCTTCGATTGTTGTTGATAGTAAGTAAATAATATCCGGGCATTAATTCTTTTGAAGGAATTGAAAAATGATTTCCATTCACATAAACTGATTGTTTTGAGATAATCTTTTGTCCGTACAGATTAAAAATGTTATAATCAATGATTCCTGCATATTCGTCAAAATGAATATTAATAACAGAACCGTTTACAGGATTCGGATAAATGCTGAAGCCGGATTTATACAATGGTATGTGAGTTCCTGAAAATTCTCTGCCGTTATATGTCAGGTTAATTTCTTTGAATGCAAGTTGATAAGCCTGATTTTCAGTCATGGCTTGCAGGTAGAAATTGAAATTGTCGAGCCATACAGGGAACACGGCAATGTCGTTGGTATCGAAGAAATCGCTGATGGCGTATTTGATTTCGGTATCGCCACCACCACCGACAAAAGCGTTGAATTCTTTAGAAATGGTTTGTTTGCTGTTGTTGGCACGCAGACTGATAAGGGCTCTGTCGATGAGCATGTCGCCGGTGTTGATAACAATGCTTATGCTGTCGGGTAAGGCGTACAGGGGTTTCTGGTTCGTCAGTTTCATAAAGGGTGCACGCCCTGCATTGTAAGTAAAATTGACGGCCAGTCCGCTACTCCAGTTTAGTGGTATGCCGGATGAAGAAAGTGTAGCAGAAAGCTGCGAGGATGCGGAGAGTTTCCATGGATTACCAGTCTGACTGAAATCATCATATATCATTTTTACCTGTTCAGGTATTTCAACGTATACAGTCAGACTATCTTTTACCTCTCCAATGGTACCGTAAATCTTTGTTTTGCCGTTTTTCAACCCTTTCAGGTTTCCGTTTTCGATTTTGCAGATTGATTCGTCCTCGATACTCCAGTTCAACAGGGCAGGAGGGATGGTGAGGGTTCCACTTGCCGAAATGCTGAAAACTTCAATAGGGTAGGACCGTTGTTCATCGATCAGTACTGAATCTAAGCGGAATGCGATGTCTCCTGAAATGATTCGAATGGTTTTGGAGATGGATACCTGGTTGTAACTTACAGTTAAGATGCCGCTTGTGGCGGTGCCATTGGCGATGAAAGCACCATCTGGCGTGATTTCTCCCAGCCCATCAGAACAGGTGAGGGTATAGTTTTCTACATTTTTATTGATTAATACCCCATATTGATTATAACCCAGGATAACCGGCTTATAACTTGCCAGTGCAGGCATTTCAGTCCTCAAATCTTCGAAAGCGAGTTGGGTGATGTTGTTGTCTTCGGGTGCATTGTGGTATACAAACCAGCCATTGGCGACAGGTCGTTCCTTTCCGTCTGCCGGGTTGTTCACGATTGTTCCTTCCAGCATCATCTGAGCAGAGCCACCGCCATCCATTGTGGTAACGTCAGTTGCACCGAAGGCTTTCAGGATACCACACATGGTTGCTGTATTGGCTCCGATTGATGTTCCTTTTTTATCGATTACAATCAGGTATAGTGTTTTGCCATCAGTAGATGTGCCGATGCCTGTACGGGGATATAGCTGTGAATTGTAGGCTTCATTGGTGTTTCTGTTCGTTAAAACCCCGTTTTTCATAACCAGTGCGTTGCCCGTAATCATTTCATTTACTTTTGGTTGCTGGTTGTCGGTCTGTGTTTTGATGGACATGTTGACCGAAAGGGTATCGCCCGGGTTTAATCCGGAGAGAAAGGTTTGAGCCGTACCACTGCCAGATAAAACCGATTCTCCTTCTTCAAGCAGGTTACCACCCTGATTGGCAATGATTCTGGTTACCACACAGTTTACGTTCTCATTGGTGCTCCATTGCCCGTTGTTAGCAGGTTTGATAAAAACTTCAATACCGTTGTTGTCGGTTCGGGTGGTTTTACCAACGCCCAGATAGTTATTAAAAAGAACAAGCTCATTGTCACCCCGCATCCGGTTGATTTGAGAAATGGCGTATCCGCCTTTGTTCGGTATATTCACCTCGCCTGTAAAAACAATGTCATCAATCCAGGCTTTCTTGTTGGCATCAATCATGGCGAATCCAATGCTTCCATGTCCCCGGTTCCAGCTGTTGGGGTCCGTTATCATTTCTCCTCCAAGCATGCTTCCGCTGTGTGGAACACCGAGCAGTTCAGTTGGTTGTCCCTGACCGGAGACAATCCAGAAGTTTCCGTTTACCCCCGCGATAGTAGAATGAGCTGTACTATTCAAACGGTTATAAGCTGTAGACATAGCTTCTGTTTTGCCGATCTGATTGCCTGCCTGAAAGGTTTCTATGAAATTATAGGGATTGTTGAGATTAACCTGCAGGATGTAGGCTGATAAAGGATAATCAGGTAACTGAAAGCGGGTATAGAGCACACCCGGACCAACCTGACGATGTTCGAGGGTATCTATTCTTTTCTCAACACCATTGATGTTGATGGCGGAAATGTTTACAAAAACGGACTGAAAGAATATCAGTCCACCGATAAGGGTGATTTTTTTCACGACTGTAGGAATTAAAATGTAATAAATGAAGCAGTAATATCCGGTATTACGCCGGACATTACTGTCATTCAACAATTATTCAATTGAAAACTTCGCAACACTAAACTGTTCATTTTCATAAACCTTCAGTAAATATAATCCGGATGGCAGGTTTTTCAGCGGAATGGTTACCGCACCGCCCTGATAGACACCATGGTGGTTACTCAGCAACAATTGACCTGAAAGATTATACACTTCTGTTTTGAGTAGCTGTGATCTATGTTCTTTTAGTTGTAAATTAATCAACTGATTGTTGACCGGATTCGGAAAGATGCTGAACTTGTCAGCTTTTACGGGATTCAATCCGCTAATAACAAAATCTTTGTAAACTAACTGTATGTCTCTAATTGCAAGCGTATAGGCTTTCGATTCAACCTGATTGGAAGCATCGAGGTAAAAGTTGACATAGTCGAACCAAGCAGGAAAGATTGCCCTGTCGGCAGTATTGAAAATACCATTCAACGGGATATCGAGATTAAAATCTTTGTTGTTTAAAAAAGCTGTAGTCTCGAATGAAACAGATTTAGTGTCATTATTTGCCCTGAAGTAAAATAATGCCCTGCTTATGGCCATATCACCAATATTCATCACTAATCTGATGGTATCGGGCAAACCGAAGAATGCACGTTGATTCGTTAATTTGATGAAAGGTGAACGTCCGGCAGCATGCACGAAGTTAACCGCAGCGCCATGATCCCATCCAGCCGGTAAATTAGCCTGATTTAACTGTGCGTTTAAAAAAGAAGAAGCACTCAGGGTCCAGTCGGTTGTTTTCAGGCTATCTCCGATGATGGTTTGGGCCGCAGGAATTTCAACAACAATCAGGATTGAATCATTGACGTCATCAATTTGTCCGCTTACAATAGTTTTACCGTTTTTCAGGGCTTTAACCAACCCATTTTCTATACGACAGATTTCCGGGTTGGTAACTGTCCAGTTTAGCGCGGCAGGTGAAATTAAAGCGTCTCCACCTGAGGTGGTAGCAACGACTTCAATCGCATAATCAGACCTGTTATCGGTTATAACCGAATCCAAGCGGATTTTCAGGTCAGAAACTGGCAGAAAGCTGACCGGGATGTTGACTGTAACATTGCCGTTGTAGGTTGCCGTAATGTTTCCCGGTGTATTTCCGGTAGCAATAAACTTGTTTCCTTCAATTTTGCCCAGACTGGCCGGACAGGAAAGCGTTACATCTTGTACATCAGAATTTAATAAAACGCCATATTGGTTGTATCCGTAAAATTTAGGGATGTGTTCACCATATTGTGGAAGAAGAACAGCAGGTTGATAGGGTCTGAGCTGATTTATTTGATTATCAGTAGGTGCTGTTGATACAACATATACACTGTTAGCTACTGAACGTTCGGTGCCATCGCTGGTAGTATTGACGGCTTTACCGTATTCAGCCACATACATGGTACTGGAACCTCCGCCGTCCATGTTAAAGGCTGTATAAGCACCAGCACTTTTCATCAGGATGGCTAATTGTTTAGTAGTCGCTCCAATCGATAATCCCCTACCATCAACCACGCAGAAAATGACGGTGTCTTTTGCCTGGCTAAAGCCAAGTCCTGTCCGTGGATGAAGTTCATTCCAAACGCTTGTTTGTTCAACCACACCATTCAGTAACATGGTTTTATAATTATCGCCTCCCGACATTTGCAGAAAATTGGAAACACTGTTGGTGCCAAGTGTCAGGTTAAGTTGAATGTCAATTTCATCATTTACTGCTAACAGATTTAATTGTGCGGCTGCAGTGCCATGACCTGAAAGAATAGCCTTACCCTTTGGGATTGCCATATTGCCAACGCCTTTCTCTATTTTCAATACTTTTGCTTTGAGTGTTTTGTTCGTTCCCCAGGTATATCCGTTTAGTAATTCAACCAGCACTTCAGTTCCATAAGCGTTTGTACGGGTGTATTTCCCATTGTGCTGGTTGTATAAAACCAGTTTATCCTCTTCGCGCAGGTGGTTTACCGTGTTGATTTGCCAGGTTTCTGTGCCAAAATTTATAGTCCCGTTATAGGACATTTTACCGATGTCAGGAATTCTCTGATCGTCAATAGTAAACACATTGCGGGTACCAGGTATTCTGGCTATTTCTCCGTTTGCCATGTTACCACTCACCGGGTAACCGACATAACCGGATGTCGCGTAAAAGTCACCATTAGTACCTGCAAAATAATAATTATTTTCACTTGAGATTCTTTTTGCCAACACAGAAGTTGGTTCACCGCCATAAATTGAGTCCCGTCCAAGAGCAGTACGAATTTCTATATGCGGATTTTTTAAATCAGCTTTCAGGAAATATACATCCAATCTTTTGGCAGATGCAGTAAGTCTGAGTGACACAAAGTGCGTTCCCGGACCAACCATATGATTTTCGAGTGTATCTACAGTGTAGTTTACTCCATCCACCAGCAAGGTCTGAGCCTTGACAAATAAGACAGAAACGAGAAGCAGAATCAGAGCATAAAGTTTGTTCATAATGAGATAGATATGACCCGGATTGTTATGCCAACATTAAGTTAGCATCTGGGTTAGATAATACAATTATTTAATGTTTGCTGAATCCTTTATTTTAAAGGAATACTAAAATAAAAAAGGTGGTGGAAATGCCACCACCCTCTTTACCTGAGAAAAAGTCTTTGTTATTTAACAATCACTTTGTGAACTACTGTTTCACCTTCGAGGTTTGTAGCTTTAACAAGATAGATTCCGTTGTTTGCTACAGTAACAGCATGCACGTTTTTAGCTTTCACTTCAATCTGGCCTGCAATAGAGTAAACAGTAACATGAGCAACTTGCTTGTCGAAATTCAATGTTTTTTCGTTTACATTTATTTTTACAATGTTGTTGTCGTTTACGTTCTTAACATCGCTACCATCGTTGATTTCGAATTCATAAACACCATATCCGTTTTCACCAGTGTAGAGATAAAGCGTTGCAACCTTGTTCACTTCGTCCACTTCTACAGAAGGAACAGCTGTACGATAAGGATTGGAAGCCGCACCCATACCATTAGCAGGTAGTGTCCATAAAGATTTAATATCTTTGAATTCTTTGTTAGCATTTGCCCATTTGAACAAACGGAAAGCAGAAGGCGGAGTTCCAACTGTGTTGGTTGAAGCCATCAGGAAGAAATGTTCTCCGGCCATTTCGAATTCAATCAAACCATTGTGACCTTGTTTGTTTGCAATGCCTACTGACCAGTCTTCCACTTCTGTTGGAACATTATAGAACCCATCCACAACTTCACCAGCCATATCAATTAATGTTGGCAATGTAGCGTTTCCGTCTAAGTAGAAATAGTTTTCATCCATTGGGAAAATCTGCGGAGCAGTACCCGGGTTCGTTAAATTTGTCAGGAAATTGCCTTCCACGCTGTTGTCAATCAGAATTGCTTCTGCTGGTCCAGCAACACCATTTGTAATATCCCATTTGTATGCTTCCAGCGCTGATGCGTTGGCAGCCATGATAATGGCGCTTGAGTTTACATCACCGGTCACGCCAAATGCGTCGAAACGTACAGTGGCATTTGCAAAGTCAACATTGTCCTTCAGTATTTCATCCACGATTAAGGTACCATTACCGGTAGCTAAATCAATTTTCCAAACCTGGAATGGTTGAGCAATAGAAGTGGTTAAGTTGCTTATCAGGATATTACCTGCGTTATCTTGTTTGATGTCATTGTACTGAAGCGTTCCGGCAGTATAGATACTGTCATTTCCATCTTTATCTTTTCCAACGTGTTGGAAGATGTTAGATGCCAATGCAATCGGCGCCAGTTTATTTCCGGTAGCACCATCCACCACGGTAATTTGTTTGTGTTCACGGTCGATGAAATACATTTTACCGTCTTTTGCTGTCATACCTCTAACCATCTGTGCCGTTCCAATCGGGTTGGCCGAAAGATTATCCAGTGTATTTGACACTAACCACCTGCTTTTCAAAGTGTATTTTCCTTCTTCCAATGCAGGATAAGTTTGTTGGTCAGGTCTGGGAACCGGAGAGGCCGTAACTTTACTGGCTTCTGAGATCAGTTTCAGTTCTGAGTCAAAGGTAACAACAGCTTTAACATTCACTTTTGTATTTACCGGCAATGTTGTCTGATTCAAATCAGCAATCAGCGTAATGGTGCTTTCTGCATCGTCCGCTAACACAACACTTCCTGTTCCGTATGATACAATTTTTAATCCTTCCAGATATACATATTCATGCATGTAAGCAGCTGCATCAGCTTTGAGTGTGGTCAATGACAAAGTTTGATGTGCAGGAACTGTTCCGACTTCCTTGGTAGCAAGTGTCGCCCCTGTTACTTTAACATAGGTTCCTACGGTCCCGGTAGTTCCACTTACAGTGATTTTATCTCCGGCTGCTACAGTTGGAGCTTCAGTGAATTCGACCATCACACCTCCGGTTGCATCCTGCATGTAAACAGTTGAACCGACGACTAAGGTAACAAAACCACCTGCCTTTGTGGTTGTGCCTGCTGTCAAAGCTTTCACTTCAGCAATAGTAGGAATGTATTCTACCCATTTTGCAAAAAGCGTTTTATCTCCTTCAGCACCAGCAGCGATAGATGTAATTTTATTTCCAGTAAATTCTGCATTATCATACCAGCCATCGAAAGTAAATCCTTCTTTATATGGCGCTGGAATTACAACTTCCACACTACCGTCATAGGTAGCCGGACCAGCAAATGCATGTTTCCAGAAAGGCATGAAAGCCTCGGTTTGTCCTGCTACAGCGTAATCGGCAGATGCAGGCCATGTTGCACGTTTTCCACTGATGAAGAAAGCAGAAACATTATAACGCCAATAAGCATTTTCAGCTTCCGCAATAGCAGCAACACCCTGTTCGGTTACAATTTTAACGATATAATCATGTAACCACAACCATTTATCAGTTTTGATAACTCCCCACATTGTGGTTGCAAAAGTAGGGATGCGGGTTACCGGGTCACCGGCTGCCAGAATTACATCTAATGTTTCCCAGGTGTACCAGGTTGCAGTTGTTGCAACCGCATAGTGTGTGTTGTAGTCCTGATTTAATCCCACAAGCATGTCGGCCTTATTCTTCCAGCCATAATCATTGGTCACACCACCATTTAATTGATAGGTGATGTTTCCGCCTGCTGCAAATGACAATAATGTCATACTGCAAGCTAAAGTTAATAATGTAAGCTTTTTCATAAACATAAATTTTTGAGTTGATAATTGAAAATTGAATATGTTGTTGAATTCATATTGTTATAAATTGATTTAAAATCTCATTTTAAGTGTTCTTTCTGTATCTCCGGATTTTATTCTTAACAGGTATAAGCCTTTTTCAAATTCTGAATAATTCGGAGTCAGGGTGTTTTTTCCAGTTGTCAGACTGAATGTTTGTTTGTTAAGCAATATCCCTGATAATGAGTACAGCTCAAGGGTCGCATTTGTGCTTGCTGCATTTTCAATCACGACATGGCTGTTACCGGTTATATCATAATATAGATAACAGAAATCTGAACTAACTGGATTATGTACGGCCGACGTATTTTTCAGATTAACTGTAACGTATGCCGATGGTTCAGTGAGCCCTTCACTGTTTTTAGCCCTGACACGGAGGTAATAGGTGCCGTCAGCTAAATTACCATAAACAACATTGTAAACGAATGGATCAACTGATTTTAATGTTGTACCACGAGTAGGGAATGTTGAACTTTGCGACATTTCTGCACGGAAACCTTTGGAATCCTGTTGCTGCCAGGTGATTTCTATTTCTGTGCCGTAAACAGTTGAACCATCAGCGGGCGAGGTGAGTACTGGTACCGGAATTGGTACTTCTTCGGTAACAAAATAAATCCGTTCTGAAATGGCTTGTATTTCACCTTTAACCGCTTTCACCCTGGCATAATAGGTCGTTGATGTTGCCAGTAGGCCTGCCGGAAGTTTGGTCGATGTTGTCTGTACGCTGGCAGTATATGTCAGGATTGAGAAATCGGATTTGTTAGAGACTTCAATCGTGTAGGTTGCACCTTCACCAATGTCTGTCCAGCTGAATTCAGGTTCCATGGAAACATTTTCAGTTCCATCAGCAGGAGCCGTAATTTTGAATTTTGTTCCTTCAAAACTGCGAACCTCAGATATACTGAGCGGAGCATTGGGTTTGATTGTTTTTATCCGCCAGAAGTAAGTCTTGTTTTCCTTGATGTTGGTTTGCAGTCCGGAATAGAATGCGGGACTTGTTATTTCTCTGGATACAACCGGTTTTGTAAATCCGACATCTTCTGCTAATTCCCAAACATAATAGGCGGCACCTGCAACCGGCAGCCAGGTGAAATAAGCCGGTAATACAACATCTGCAGCGCTCTGAGTAGGGTAAGTTAGTTGTGCCGCAGGTACTGTTGTCGATACATCACCAAGTATGCGGGGCGGAAATTCATTCCCAAACCGGTCGTAAACCGCTACAGCAATTACATGCGTAGCTGAGTTGATAGTGCTTTGTAAAGTGAAATTTTTGTTATACGTAATCCCGGCTAAATATTTCGGACTGGTAAAAACATCTGCATCGTTAATATTGGCTCTTGGAATGGCGTAAATGCTATAGCGTACTGAATTATCAGCATAGTTCCAACTCAGATTTTGTCCGGCAAGGAATAAGCTTTCCACTAAACCTTGTGTCGGTGCTACTTTCCAGCCGTATGCAGCTCTTAAAGCCTGTGATTGGTATGGCCCTGATTTGAAAGCCGTAAAGGTTGCTGACGGAATGTTATTGGTTCGGAAATACACGCTACCAGTCGTACCACTTAAATCAGCATTACGGTTGATGTTGATTTCATTAATCAGTTCAGAAGAAGAGAAGGGACTCGAATTGCTTGAATAATAGTGTCTTCCGAAGAAATTTGAAATTTTTGCCCACCAGGGACTGAGTTTCGAATAATCATTGGTAGATCCGATTGTCCAGTAAAGTTGCGGTGAAATATAATCAATTGCCCCGTCTTTTAGCCAGGCAAGCGGATCACTGTAAATGCTGTTGTATTGCCAGTCGCTGCCCACGGGTGCTTTTTCTACGCCGTATTTGTTGGCTACATTGATATCCGAAGCAGCTACACCGGCCGGACTGATACCAAAGGTTACATAAGGCTTGATGCTGTTGATACGTGTCTGTACATCCCGAACCATCTGGTTCACGTTTTCGCGGCGCCAGTCACCCCGTGATAAATTGTTTGGATTGTAAAGCTCATATTGTTCCTGATCCATGGCGTCAGTGGTGCCGCTTGCATAGAAATAGTCATCGAAAACGATGCCGTCCACATCGTATTTATTAATGATGTCGGCCACTACATCGCTTATGCGTTGCCGTACCTCAGGTAAACCCGGGTTCAGAATTTTGGTGTAACTGCCATAATCCATCAACCATTCAGGATGTGTGTTGGCGTAATCTTCAGGAAGATTGCCGTGAGATTCTGAAGATGAAGAATAACGATATGGGTTTAGCCAGGCATGAACTTCGATGCCTCTTGCGTGTGCTTCCTCGATGATGTAAGCCAGTGGATCCCAACCCGGATCGGCGCCACGAACAGTAGACAGATACTGACTCCAGGGCTCATATTGAGAATTGTAAAATGCATCCGACATGGGTCTGACCTGAAAAAATACGGTGTTGAAATTGGCAGCCTGTAGTTTATCAAGCACAGAGATTAAACCTGATTTCTGCACGTTCCGAGCCGTTTCCCGTGATGATTCATTGGTTCCGGTTGCAGCAGGTACCGTGGTGGATGGCCAGTCGAGTCTCCAGGCGGTTGAAAGCCACACCGAACGAACTTCACGTTTGGGATTTTGGGCAATAAGATACAGACCTGTAAATAATAACAGAAATGCAAAAGAAATCAGACGTTTCATCAAGATTACTATGTATTTAATTTGTATTTATATTTAAAACAATTTTGACTTGGTGTTGTTTACAGCCACACCATAAATTTCAACACCTTCAATCACATGTTCGATTTTGTTGATAGCCGGATTGTAACGCATTAATCCGGATTTAACCTCGGTAGGGTTAGCGGAACGCAATCCGAAATATACACAGCCGGTTGCCTCATCAATTGCCAGCTGAGAAATGCCGATAAATTCACCGTTTGATCCTTCACCTTTTCCTGTTTCCGTTATAGGGGTTACGCTTTTATTGTTTGTTGTTGTTACTTTGTAAGGAGTCAGATTACTTTTTGTGCCACCAATAGAGCTAAATTGTTCCAGCGTACAACGATACAATCCTTCATATCCGGTGTCATAAATGGTAAAGTAAATTAACTGGCTTTTGCTGTCCCATACAAGAGATTTAGGACTCATACCTGACAGGGCGACTCCGGCACTGGGGGCAGGTTGTCCGCCTGTAATTGCAGCTGGTAATATGTCAGCATCCGTGAAACGGAAAATTCCTGTTCCATTATAGGTTTTACACCAGTGCCAGGTGTTGTTTATTTTTGTAAAGCATGCGTTCATCGAACCATAACTCCAGCCGTTGCCATAATAACCCAATGTGGCATTTTGCACAAACCAGGGATATTCGGCAATTGAATAGACCTTGTTGCGGTCGGTAAGTCCGATTTTTGCTATTCCTGTATTTCGGTTGGCAAAGTATAAATTTGATCCTTCAATGTATCCATAAAATGGATCGTTGAATGCTGCTCCGCCCACATTTGACAACATCGTTTCAACTTTCGATCCGTCTTTCGACATCACCGTGATTCGTCCATCTCCTAAAATACCTGCTGCATCATCAACATAGGTGAATTGCTGACCGCAGTCTAAAATATATAAAGAAGCATTATTGAAAAGAATATTCAATGGATGTTTTCCGGAAGATACCCCCATGTCGAAAGGATAGATGTTCATGCCTGCGGGTTTGTTGTCAACCAGTTTAAGTGCCATAATATTCCCACCTTTTACAGCATAATATAAAGTTGGTACGTCCTGATTGTAAGCAACCTGTACATTAACGCGACCTTCCTCGAGTTGTCGACCGGCCAGTTTAACCTCTAAACGCACGGTTTGTGAGCCCACATGACTGAATTTCAATTTGCCCGGATCGCGTGAAGTTGAGGTGCTGACCGGATTGCCGTTTTCATCTGTGGTTCCTTGCGGAAAAACCCAAAGGTATTCTTCCGGCAGATTTTCCGGATTTGGTAATTCGACTGAGATACTAACCGGAGTTGAAAGTACTTCACATATTCCTCCATCAATTGAATCAATGGACATGATGGGTACTATGTCTTTCACCAGAATAGGCTGCCGGTTAAATTTTAGTCCGGCAACAGTCAGCTTTACCTGATAAGTTCCATCTGTTGCATATTTATGTGTTACGACTTCGCCAGTGACCGGGTCGCTTCCATCACCGAAATCCCAGACGCATTCGCCTTCCAGTGCTGACAGGCTTTTGAATTGTATAGTCGCACCAACATAATAGTCTAACTGATATACGTCGTCAACCACTTCGTATGTGAACGCCACAGCTGCAGAAGGTAGTTCTTCTATTTCCGGATCATTATCGATACATCCGAAGGCCATGATTCCTAAAAGGCTTATAAAAAGATATTGTTTGATGCGGGATATTGTTTTCATGTGTTCCAGTGTTAATATATTCTTGCTGCTAGTTGCTTGTTATATACTGCTGAATAAAATTGTAAATGATTAAATCGTAAATCAATTGATGTCTATCCTTTTTGATACCGTTGTCCCGTATATATTCTTATTATCATATACACGTAACCGGGCTTCAAGGAAATAATTCCGTTTAAATTCAACGTTATATCCGGAAGCTCCTGAAACAAGTTTATCAAAAGTGATTTCATTATACAGGTTTCGGATTGCGTCCGGTACAGGTGTGTCGCCATTTTGATCTTTCGGGAAATGATATACATAACCGTTTGAATTAGTGTCAAAGGTAGAGTCGGTATATTGAACAAAATCTTCCATCAAACTCAACCCTAACATCATGTTCTTGAAATCCGCGAATTTCATCAGGTTGTATAAACTGTCTTTGAATTGCTCCATGAAATCAGGTCCGAAATAAGTGATCATTTTCGTAGAATCGAAAACATCCGGTTTAACCCACGAGAAAGGTTTTAAAGTGCCACTCACCGGGAAGTCCGCAGTGAATGTGTATGCACGCAACGAATCAGACCAGACTGCAAGAGCATGAGGGTATTCAGCTATTTTCTGAGCAATACGCTTTTCTTCCGATTTAATGGAATTGTAAGAGTAGGTGAAAGTGGTAACCCAGGTGCAGGATACACTCTTTTCGAGAATCTCGGTGACGTTGTACCAGACTTCCGAGTGATCAATGTCGGCTACTGTTGAATAGTATTGCACAACAAACGGAACATTGCTTCCTGCACTTGCTGTAGAACTACCTACTTCCCAGTATGCCTGTGGACCAACATTTCCTGTGATTGTGTTTTCATCAAAGAAATCATTTTTTTCGCAAGAAGAGAGTGCTATAAACATCAAGCTGTATAAGAGGCCTCTCCAAACTTTCCCTAATGAGAAGCTTTTGTACAGAGAATATTGAGTTTTCATATTCATTGTGTTTTTGTATCTGTATTAATGATTGTATTATCGTTTTGTTCGTGTTTATTATTTCCACTCTGTTGGATCACTGGCAGTCGCTTTTCCGCTATTGTTGTATGCCCAAATCATCCTTTTCTTCAACCACTCGTGGTTTTTAAAAGCTCCCAGGCGCTCCAGTTCCTTGCGGTTGTATTTGTCTTCTGTTTCCGGATCGTAATTCAACCGGTTGATCCATGCGTTTGGCGAAAGTTCAGCATTTGTTCCAAAAGCATCAGCTTGCATCCAGTAGGGCTCATACAGGTTGTAGGGGCGACGGAGGGAATATTCTGTGTTAAAATCGGCCACATTAAAGGAAGTTCCTGTTCCTTTATGGCAAGTGGTAATTGTATATACAGCCACGTCATCGTATTTTATACCATTGGTTTTGCTGCTGTAATTGTATCGACGCATATCATTCCATTGTTCAGGCTGCAGGTACATGGCAACAAATTTTTGCTGCATCAGATCAGCGATAGTGAAAGTAGAAGCGCCGGGTAAACGTACATCAAAGAATAATTTATAACGTTTCACTGCGTTATTACCATCTACAGATGCAACAGGTTCTTTAATATCCAACCGTTCGAAATTTTTCAGAACAGCTTCTTTGGTGGTGTTGTATGCTGCCGGTTTATCGCCACTCCAATACTGAGCTTCGGCTTTGATAAACATTAGTTCTTCATCGGTAATCAACGCTAAATAACCATCGTTTTTTGTGTATGGGTTTGTTCCGGAGGTTGTTGCGTAAAGATCAGGATAATAAGTTACCTTCATAGATACGTCCATGCCGATATTGCTTTCCAGCCATCTGATGGCATCACTTCCGCTGGCTCCGGTTCCTCTGGGAGTCATCAGTTTTTCAGTCCGTGGATCGAGTGCCGATAAACGGGTTGACAGTCGGTTGGGGTAAGTGCCTAAGATTCCGTAAGCAAAGAATTTGGTTGGCGTTGAAGTTGCCAGCCTGTTTCCCCGGCTTTCCCATGCGTTGATGATGGGTGCCGATGTTCCCCACGGGCAATTTTGTTCGTTTGTTCCTCCGGGATAGTTATAACGTGGTTCTTCCCATTCCGGATCATTCAGTACTTCATCCACCATTTCAACGATTCGGTTGCATACAGCAGGTGTATTTTCCCAGTTGGGTAGTTTGCGCAACCACAAACGGGCGCGTAAAGCCTTTGTATAAAGTCCCCATTTTTTCAAATCACCTTTGTATATCCTGTCCATCTTCTCAGTAATGGGGATGTTGTCAGGGTTGTTTATCCAGGCATCGTTTTCATACAATGCCACCAGTTCGTCGGCTTCCTGAAACATCCACTCATAGACTTGCTCCTGTGTGTCATAAGTAGGAGAGGTTGAAGTGTATGCGTTTGAGCGGGGCATATCTCCGAAAGCATCGGTTGTAAACATCGTGGATTGTAACATGATGGTGCGACCGATTAAAATGAAATTTTTGGAGTTGATTTTCTCGGCAGCACGAATCATTTCGTTGATATTGGCTCCCAAATCATAGAAATGCCTGCGCCATTGCGGGTGACGGTTCATTGAAAGGAACTCCCATCCCTGGCTGTAGGCATAAGTGCCGGTCTGACTCTTTGAAGGAGTCGTTAAAGCCTGCGACAGGTATACGCCGTATTCTGCATGGTCATATACGCTTTGGGCAGCATAGAAACATGCAGTCGGAAGTGCCTGATCGACAGTAATCGTAGTCGGACTGTCCTTGCTGGTATTTACATTCAGAAAATCATCGCAGCCAGCAAACAGGAGTAATAACAGAACCGGAATTAATGTTGTATATCGGATATTCATATTTGTAGATTTACTATTTACTATTTTAAATATTAACCACTAACCACTAAAATGTAGCCGTTATGCCAAAGTTAAAACTGGTTGTGTTGGGCACAGCATAATTGTCGATACCGGCAGAGCCTGTTCCTCCTGCACTTGTATTCGCGTTCAGACTCGGGTCTGCTCCTGTGTATTTAGTTAAAAGAAACAGATTATTTCCTGTAAGAGAACAACGCAAACCTGTAAAAGGAGATCCTTTGACCAATTTAGAAAGATCGTAATTCAGCGTTACATAGCTCAGCCGGACATAAGACCCATCTTCTACAAAATTTGAACTTACGGCATAGAAGTAATTGCTGATTGTTTGATAATCAAGTGTGATGGGTGTTGTATTCGGCTCATAGGAACCATCGGACTGTTCAACTACGCCATCTACTACGATTTGTCTTCCTCTGTATGTCTCCAGCATTTTACTTTGTCCATTCGAAATAAGTCCGCGACCGGTAACATTTACCACATCACCTCCCAAACGGCCTTCGAAAAGGAAGGATAAAGTCATATCCTTATACTTGATTGTGTTCGTAATTCCTGATTGGAAAAGAGGTTCACGATTACCGATGTATTTGTTTTTATTTGGATCGATTTTAGGATATCCATCAGATCCTACAATAATTTTCCCTTCAGCAGTACGTAAATAATCTTTCCCTGAGAGTCCGGTTGTTGAGCCACCCAAATAGGCTGAAGTGTAAATATCACCATATTGTGCTCCGGTAATTTCAGCAACATCGTCAGGTAAGCTTACAACTGTACCGCGGTTTATGCCGAGATTGAAGGTGGTTATCCATGAAAAATCACGGTTTTTAATAATGTCCTGATCTAAAGTCAGTTCGATACCATGGTTACGGATGGCTCCTTCGTTACGGGTTTGCAGGATATACCCTGATGAGGGTGATACGCGAACAGTAACAATCTGGTTATCGGCTTTTACCGAGTAGTACGCTAAGTCAAGCCTTGTTTTGCTGTCGAAGAAACGTAAGTCGGCTCCGATTTCCCAAGAATATGACATTTCCGGTGTCAGGTTTCTATCGGCAGATGATAAGGTTGGGTCAATTCCGTAACCATTATCAGGATATGTTGCGAATTGTTTGTAACGCCGGTCATACAGATAAACGCCGGCATCTTTTCCTACTACTGCATAATTACCACGTAATTTTCCATAACTAAACACGTCATTGCTCAGATTGAATAATTCCGAGAAAAGCAACCCACCAGTAATTGATGGATAATAAAACGGGTTTTTTATGATGGTTGATGACCAGTCCCAGCGACTTGTAATACTAAGTGATGCCAGGCCTTTGTAGTCTCCACGAATTTCACCAAAATAGCCATACATATTTTTTAATCTGTGTGAGGCGGTTCTATCACCCAGAAATATATACTCGCTGTTGGTGTTACTTAGACTGTAAGTACCAGGGATGATGAAATCCCTACCTGCATTTGAGGTAGAGAACCCTTCTTCCATCCTCATATCGGCACCAGCTAATAAATCAATACTAAAATCATCTTCCAGTTCGATTTTATAAGTTCCTAATGCAGAAGCGGTAAGCAAATGGCCTCTGCTCATGGAAGTGCTGTATGCACCCAGGATATCTTTGTCCATATCGGCGATATCTTTGCTTGATAAATAAGGTGTATTTGCATATTTATCAAGGAAGTCCATGTATTTATCCATGTCTGCCTGATATTGCGCGAGTTCAGCCGGAGTGGCATTTTCAGCCGGATCTTCCGGTTTTCCGAGATGAGGAAGAATGACAGAATCATCGAAGCGCGGCAAGCTATAGCCATCGTATGCATAGGTATTGGTATCATAACTTACACGACCGGTTATATTCAGGTTCCTGATTGGTTTCCATTCGACAGAACCATTCAGGATGTTTCTTAATTTTTTGTTGATACCATAATCATTGTAACGGGAATAAAGCGGACTCATAGGAGAATTGTGCTTTTTTCCATCTCCATCTGCATAATACAGAAATTTTGGATAGCCATTGGTGTATTGATAGTCTGTTATATCCCGGTTGATGGGATAGTTGTAAACTGACGACATCCCGGTGGATGAGAAGGAGCGGTAGGTGTTTTGCTGGATATTGGCAGATACAGTAAATGTGAGTGATTTGAGAGGCTGATACGTACCTTTAACTAATATTCCTAACTTGTTCAAATAGTCATTAGGTACAATCCCATCATTTTTAGAATAATTGGCCGAAGCATATGCCTGAAATTTTTCACTACCCCCACTCAAGCTGATGTCATATTTCTGATATAACCCATTCTTGAGGAAGCCGTTTACATTATCGTATATTTTTTCTTCGTCGTTTAATAACGGCCCCCAGCCGCCCATGGCTTTTTCGACATAAAATCCCTGTGAACCGGGAGCATAGCTGGTTTGTAGTTGTTGTAACCTGGTTGGGATATCGTATTGCCAACCCGCATTAACGGTAGCGATAACTTTTCCGGCCTGGCCCTTTTTGGTCGTAATCATGATAACGCCGTTGGCAGCTTCCTGACCGTACAAAGCAGCTGCTGCAGCACCTTTTAATACGGTCACGTTTTCAATGTCATTGGGATTGATGTCGGCAGCTGAACTTCCGTTTCCTGAAACAGGCATGCCATCGAGAATAAATAGTGGTTCATTGTTTTGACCATTATTTACTGATGATATACCCCGGATGATAACCTGAGTGCCTGAGTTTGGAGATCCACTTGAGTTTGTGACACTTAATCCGGAAATTTTGCCCTGCAGTGCATTGACGAAATTGGGTGATTTGTTCTCGGTAAGTGTTTCTGCGCCTACACTCTGAACGGCAAAGTTCATTCTTTTCTTTTCCTGTTGAATACCCATTGCCGTAACAACTACTTCGTCAATTACCAAAGCGTCAGAACGCATGGTGATGTTGAGAACTGAAGTGGTCGGAGTTATTTTTTGTTCCTGAGTCTGCATGCCGACATAACTAAATACGATGGTAGCTGTATTTGGTACGTTTGACAAGATGTAATTTCCGTCCAAATCGGTAATTGTCCCGGTAGTGGTACCTTTAACGACAACAGAAACCCCAATCAATGGTTCCTGACCTTCGTCGATAACTACTCCCGAAATCGACTTTTGTGCAAAAACACATAGTGGTGTAAATACAAGTAAAATGAGTAGATAGAAATACTTTCTCATACTGCTTAAATGGATTTAAGGGGATAATATTGTTTTATTTGTTGATGATTATGTTGAAATTGTTTGTTTCGAAATCTTGCGCAAGTTAGAAATCATTTCGGTTAAAAAAAATTTTCCTTCTGTTTTATGTTGTATTTTTTTGATAAATTAACCAATATATACAAGTGTTAGCAAAAATAAATAATTGATTACAATAATTAAATATTGTGATTATTAAGTAAACTGTTAAAATGATATTAATATACTGATATATAGTTGTTAAGTGAAATATGTGAAATTAAAATATATATATAATATATAATGAAACTTAATGAAATGCGGTGTTGTGATGTATATTAGAAAAAGAAATTTTACTTTCGTGCGACAATATGATATCAATTCAAATAAAAAACACCGCATTGGATGCCATGAAAAAGTTAAGAACTGTTTTTTCTGCAGTTGTTTTATTTGTAGTACAATGGAACTCATTTGCTCAAGCGAACTTGTCGTTTGAATTTGCCTTGATTACAGATATACACATCAGTCAAACAGAAACCAGTGTCGATGATTTACAAAAGACAGTCTCTGTTATAAATAACACGCCTGAAGTGCAATTTGTTTTTGTTTCGGGCGATTTAACGGAAGGAGGTGATAAGATTTCAATCGCGAAGGCAAAGGAGCTGTTGGATAAACTACAGGTGCCTTATTTTGCCGTTCCCGGAAACCATGAAACCAAATGGAGTGAATCGGGTGTGATGGATTTCAGCCGGATTTTCGGAGGAGATCGCTTTAGGTATGATTACGGTGACTTTGTGTTCCTTGGTTTCAATAGCGGGCCAATCATTCGCATGATGGATGGACACGTGGGAATGCAGGATATTATCTGGCTCAAAAATGAACTGAATGCCATTGATAAGGATAAACGCATTGTTGTTATTACGCATTATCCCTTACAGCATGGTGATGTGGATAACTGGTACGAAGTGACCGATCTGTTGCGGAAATATAATGTGATAGCAGTGCTTGGTGGTCATTATCATCAGAATAAACTGACAGATTATGATGGTATCCCTGCATTTATCAACCGGTCGAATCTTAGAGCTAAACAAGATGCGGGTGGTTTTTCAATTTATAAAATAACACAGGACTCTATTCTGGTCAGTGAACAGATTATTGGTAAGTCTGCCCGTAAGTGGGGTGGATATGCGTTGAACTATTCTTATTATACAGCTGAAAATACCGGGTTTTTCAGACCGGATTTTTCTGTTAATAAGCTGTATTCGAATATTTCAGCTTTGTGGAAAGTAAAGAACAATGCGGCAATATATGCTTCTCCAGTTGTGTATGATAATAAGGTATATGTGGGTGATGACCTCGGTGTTCTTTCCTGCTTTAGTTTGTCGACTGGCGAATTACTGTGGAAATTCAATGCTGAAAGCCGTATTCTGGGTACTCCGGCTGTTGCCAATAAGGTCGTTGTGTTTGGTTCAACGGATCATTATATATATGGTGTCGATGCCCTTACCGGAGAGTTGAAATGGAAAGTAAAAGCCGGGGCAGCAGTAATCGGAGGGGTTACCATTGTGCATAACCGTGCATATATAGGCAGCAGTGACAAGATGTTTCGTTGCATCGATATAACGAAAGGAATGGTAATCTGGCAATACAAAGGGGTCGATGGTTACGTTGAAACGCGTCCCCTGATATATGACAATAAAGTGATATTTGGTGCATGGGATAGTTATTTGTATGCGCTGAATAAAAGAAACGGAAAATTTGCCTGGAAATGGAACAACGGCAATGAACGGATGCATTTTTCTCCGGCGGCTGTATGGCCGGTGGGCGCACATGGTAAGGTGTTCTTCTCGGCGCCCGATCGGGTCTTGACAGCATTGAATGTCAAAAATGGATCCGTTGTTTGGCGTACCAAAGAATCCATGGTGAGGGAAACCATCGGCTTGTCGGCCGACAAGAAAAGAATTTTTAGTAAAACGATGCAGGACAGTGTGGTGTGTTATGATGCAACATCATCCTCCCCCAAAAAGATTTGGTCGGTTGATGTTGGCTATGGTTACGATCATGCGCCGAGTATGCTGGTGGAAAAAGATAATATTGTGTACGGAAGCACAAAAAACGGACTTATCTTTGCACTTGATTCGTTTTCGGGGAAAGTATTGTGGAAACACAAGGTTGGAAACTCCCTGATTAATACTGTTTTGCCAATTGGCGGTGGAAAGTGTGTGTTTACGAGTGCGGAAGGAATTGTGGGAGTGTTGAGAACGGAAAACTGAAAGCGGAAATCTGAAAGCGGAAACAGTAGGGGCGCAACGCTTGCGCCCGAATAACGAATAATGAAATTATTAATATCAATTATATGAAAATCAATTGCTTTATTCCTTTTCAAGATGTTGTTCAGGCTGAAAAAACAATAACATCATTGAAAAAATCGAATCTTGTTACGCATGTTTTTTTGCTGACAAAAGAAAAAATAACTGATAAGATTGCCGGTAGTACTTGCATCGAAGTGGATTCTTTCCGTTCGACAGCTCTGGTAAAAGCCATAGCAGAGCATTCGGATGCAGATTATACGTTGATTTATACTAAAACAGATGAACTGAACATGGGCTATTTTGCGCTGGAACGCATGGTGCAGATTGCTGAAAATGCAGGTGCAGGTATGGTGTATAGCGATCATTATCAGATGAAAGATGGCGTAAGAGCCAACAAGCCCGTGGTTACCTATCAAAAAGGAAGTCTGCGCGATGATTTTGATTTTGGGTCTGTGCTGTTATTCAAAACGGCTATACTGAAGAAAGCGATTTCAGAAATGACAACTCATTATGAACATGCCGGACTATACGATTTACGTCTTCGCGTTTCTCAGTCTGCCGATTTGGTTCATATCAATGAGTATCTGTATACAGAAGTCGAAAATGACAACCGCAAAAGCGGCGAGAAACAGTTCGATTATGTGGATCCGAAAAACAGAGCTGTGCAAATCGAAATGGAACAGGCTTGTACGGAACACCTGAAACAAATTGGCGGCTATCTGAAGCCGGAATTTAAGAAGGTGGATTTCAATGTTCAGGCTTTTGAATATGAAGCATCGGTGATTATCCCGGTTCGTAACCGTGTGAGGACCATTGCTGATGCGATTCAATCGGTGCTGAGTCAGAAAACAAATTTTAAATTCAACCTGATTATTGTGGATAACTATTCTACTGATGGAACTACAGAGCTGATTCAGAATTTTGCTTCCGATAAAAGGTTAATTCACGTTATTCCTGAACAGCAGGACCTTGGTATCGGTGGGTGCTGGAATGTGGGTGTTGCCCACAATGCCTGTGGAAAGTTTGCAGTTCAGCTTGATAGTGACGATGTGTATTCGGATGAAAGCACCCTGCAAAAAATCGTGGATGCTTTCTACGAACAAAACTGTGTGATGGTGGTCGGCACCTATATGTTGACCGATTTCAACAAACAACCCATTCCTCCGGGAATTATCGACCACAAGGAGTGGACGCCAGATAATGGAAGAAACAATGCTCTGCGTATTAACGGACTGGGTGCGCCGCGCGCTTTCTTCACGCCGATGTTACGCGAAATCAGGGTCCCGAATACAAGTTATGGTGAAGATTATGCGCTTGGACTGGCTTTCTCCCGTGAGTATCAGATTGGAAGAATTTACGATGTGTTGTATCTCTGTCGCCGCTGGGAAGATAATTCGGATGCTGCATTAGATGTTGTGAAGATGAATGGACATAATACCTACAAAGACCGCATCAGAACGTGGGAGTTGCAGGCGCGGATTGCGTTGAACAAAAATATGGACTAATGAATTGCCCCGGGTTTCAACCCGGGGATAAAAATAAATGATGATAAAAACATTTTTTCAGGAACAATTGGCTGAATGGCCTCTCGCGAAGCAAAACTACGAGGCGCTAAACAGGGTTAAGGTTAAGGATTTTGACCTGGGTGGTGCTGTCGTACGTGTCCAGTTTAACCCCGAACGCATGCGTTCGAGTGCAGCAAAAGTGGATGCCAAATCGATTCAGGAAAGGAAATGCTTCCTTTGTCCGGCTAACTTGCCGCCAGAACAAAGGGGTATTTCCTTTGGCCACAATTATCAGATTTTGGTGAATCCATTTCCGATATTTCCCGTGCACCTGACCATTCCGGACATGGATCATGTTGATCAGCTGATTCTCGGAAGGTTTGGGGATATGCTCGAACTGGCTCAAACACTGAATGATTTCGTGGTATTCTACAACGGACCAAAATGTGGGGCTTCTGCGCCGGATCACATTCATTTTCAGGCGGGAAATAAGGGCTTTCTACCCTTAGAGAAAGAAGCGCTGACTGTCAAAAGAGAATTGGTTCTCGCGACGGATGAGTTATTGTGTTTTACCTTACCGGATTATCATCGGAATGTAATTGTAATAGAATCGGCAAACCGGAATGAAATTGAAATGCTGTTCAACAGGATTTATACTGTTCTTGAAATAAAAGACGGTGAAAAAGAACCGATGCTTAATATCGTTACCTGGTTTGAAAACGGCAAATGGATTACCTGTATTTTTCCTCGTGAAGTGCATCGTCCCGGCTGTTATTTTGCTGAAGGTGATAAAAATATTTTGTTGAGTCCGGCGTCCGTTGATTTGAGCGGAGTATGTGTGCTACCGCTGGAAAAGGATTTTGAGAAAATAACGGCTGACGATATTAAAACTGTTTTCAGTGAAATTTGCGTCAGCAATGAAAAACTGAATGAAATTTTGAAAAATATTTAATGCAAAAGAAAACATCACCCTGGAGTTGGATTCCGTCACTGTACTTAGCACAAGGACTTCCTTATGTGGCCGTAATGACCATTTCGGTTATCATGTACAAACGTATGGGTATTTCTAATACGGATATAGCGCTTTATACAAGCTGGCTTTATCTGCCCTGGGTTATTAAGCCCTTGTGGAGTCCGTTTGTGGATTTGTTGAAAACGAAACGCTGGTGGATAGTTACCATGCAGTTGTTTATTGGCGCCGGGTTTGCCGGAATTGCGTTTATGATTCCCGTGCCATTCTTTTTCCAGGCGACGCTCGCGTTTTTCTGGTTGCTGGCTTTTAGTTCTGCTACACACGATATTGCAGCCGACGGTTTTTATATGCTGGCTCTTGATTCAAATAACCAGGCTAAATTTGTCGGCATTCGTAGTACTTTCTATCGCATCGCAACCATCATGGGGCAGGGAGTTCTCATTATCCTGGCTGGCTTTCTGGAGACTGCAACGGGTATGGAGCCGCTGAAATTCAAGGTAGATGCAATGCCTGATTATGCTCAAACGTCCATGATTATTGAACCTGCAAAAGATGTGCAGTCACTCGAAGGAGATTTGCGTTTTATAACCGGCAATCAAACCATTCAGATTGGAGTGTCGGGGTTGAATAAAGATAGCTTGCAGGTATTTCTATCTGCCGTTGAGGCGTTAAACCGTCAGAATGGCTTTGTTGAGGTGGAGCAGGCTGCAGTAAATCAGCAAACGGAAACAAAAGAAAGCTGGTGGACGAGTTATGTTTCGCAACCTTTAGGTAGTTGGATTAAAAATACTTTTGGCGAAAAAAAGGAAGAAGTCGAGGAACAGGCTTTTGCCGGCAATGTAGGAGTTGCATCGGTTTGGCTGTCAAAATCTCCGGATCCGGGTGAACAAATCATTTTGAATACCAGTATGAGTAATGGTGATAAGAGTATTTCACTTATCAGAGGAGAACGTCTGGTGTTCGATGAAGCAAACTGGAATAAACCAGCTTACCTTGTTTTTCAACTTGACCCAAAGCTTACAACTGCAACTTCATCTGAGTTCAAAGGTTTGTCGGGGAATATCGCTTTAGCCTGGTCGGTGACATTCTTTTTATTGGCAGGCTTGTTTGTGCTTTTCAGTATTTATCACAGGTTTTTTCTGCCGAAACCGGATTCGGATGGCGCGGCTGTTCACGTTACTGCAGGGACTATTCTGAAGGATTTCGCGCAGACTTTCGTTTCTTTTTTTAAAAAGCCGGGAGTAGGGAAGGCGATTTTCTTTATGCTGACTTTCCGTTTCTCGGAAGCGCAGGCACTAAAATTAATCAGTCCGTTTTTGCTTGATTCGCGGGAAGCGGGTGGCTTGGGACTCACAACCGGAGAGGTTGGACTGGTGTATGGAACCATAGGAATCATTGCCCTCACCCTGGGTGGTATCATTGGCGGATTAGTGGCTGCAAAGGGTGGCCTGAAAAAATGGATATGGCCTATGACCCTGAGCATGTTGCTGACGATTGCGACGTTCGTATATCTGAGTTTCTCGCAAACAGATAATCTGCTGCTCATCAATATCTGTATTTTTATTGAGCAGTTTGGATATGGATTCGGATTTACGGCTTATATGCTTTATCTGATTTATTTCTCTGAGGGAGAACTGAAAACAGCCCATTATGCGATTAGTACCGGATTTATGGCGCTGGGCAT
The DNA here is from genome assembly GCA_034928085.1 of Paludibacter sp. Taxonomy (GTDB): domain Bacteria; phylum Bacteroidota; class Bacteroidia; order Bacteroidales; family Paludibacteraceae; genus Paludibacter. The sequence goes on along the minus strand of JAYFPG010000034.1, from coordinate 44,139 downwards.
GATGCTGCCGGGTATGTTTGCCGGCTGGCTACAGGAATTATTGGGTTACAATCATTTCTTTATCTGGGTTATGATTTGTTGCATCGTTCCGGTTATTGCCGTGATGATGCTGAAAATTGATCCGGAATATGGAAAGGCAAAAAAACTTGAAAAATGAATAGCCCCGGGTTTTAACCAGGGGAGTAAATAAAAAATAAAGACCATGAGATCATTAAAATTATCATGCATATTACTGATTAGTTTGATAACCCTCAATTTGAGCGGACAATCAATCAATATAAAAACCGGTATCGAAGTGCTGAAACAACAGGACTTCAAAATACTGGAGGGAAAACGGGTGGGACTCATTACCAATCCGACGGGAGTCGATAATCAAATGAAATCGACCATTGACATTTTATTTGAAGCTCCAAACGTCAACTTGGTAGCACTGTATGCTCCGGAACATGGTGTCAGGGGGGATGCGCATGCCGGCGACCATGTGGATGACGAGAAAGATCCGAAAACCGGACTGCCGGTTTATTCTTTGCACGGAAGAACCCGCAAGCCAGAGCCTGCTATGCTGAAAGATGTGGATGTGCTCGTTTATGATATTCAGGACATCGGTTGCCGTTCTTTTACTTACATCAGTACAATGGGACTGGCCATGGAGGCGGCAGCTGAAAATGATGTTGAGTTTGTGGTACTCGATAGACCCAATCCGTTGGGCGGACTGAAAGTAGAAGGCGGTTTGGTGGAGGATCAGTTTATCTCTTTTGTCAGCCAGTTTAAGATTCCTTATGTATATGGACTGACTTGCGGTGAACTTGCCTTGTTGTTGAACGGCGAAAATATGCTGAAAAAATCGTGTAAGCTGCAGGTTGTTCCCATGAAAGGATGGAAAAGAACGATGATTTACGAGGAAACCGGGTTGCAATGGATTTCGTCTTCTCCGCATATTCCTCATCCTGTTACGGCTCTTTTTTATCCGGTGAGCGGAATTCTGGGTGAATTGGGTTATATGTCAATAGGGGTGGGTTATCCGCTCCCTTTTGAATTGTTTGCAGCTGAATGGATTGATGCTGAGAAACTGGCGGAAAATATGAATAAACTGAATTTGCCGGGACTGAATTTCCGACCCATCTATTTCAAACCTTTTTATGCAACCGGACAGGGAAAACGGCTGAACGGCATCCAGGTACACATCATGGATTATGCTTCAGCGAGGCTTTCTGAAGTACAGTTTTATGTGATGCAGGAAATAGCAGCTTTATATCCCGATCGTGCGGTGTTTGATTATGCTAATCCTCAGCGATTCAATATGTTTGATAAAGTCAGTGGGAGTGATTTTGTTCGCCTGACTTTCACCAAAACAAACCGTTTCGAAGATATCAAAGATTTTTGGTATAAAGAAGTCGATAATTTCAGAAAAATATCAAAAAAATATTATTTGTATAAAAAATGACAACGATGTCAAAACCAACAAATAGACTATTGTCCCTTGATGTCCTGCGTGGTATCACCATCGCAGGTATGATCATGGTGAACAATCCCGGTTCATGGTCGTATGTGTATGCTCCGCTTGGTCATGCAGCCTGGCATGGCTTAACACCTACCGATCTGGTTTTTCCGTTTTTCATGTTCATCATGGGAATCTCTACATTTATTTCCCTTCGAAAATTCAATTTCGAATGGAGTAAACCAACACTATTTAAAATATTAAAGCGGACAGTCATCATATTTCTGATAGGAATAGGTATTGCCTGGTTGTCGCTTTCCTTCCGGACTTACCGTTCGCTGGAAAGTGAAGAACTTGGTTTCTTTGAACGTTTTATGCGTGCCATTACTAATTTTGAACATCTGCGCATATTGGGCGTATTACAACGCTTGGCCCTGAGTTATGGCGCCACTGCGATTATTGCTATTTTGGTTAAACATAAGTATATTCCTCACATCATTGTTTTCTCGCTTCTCGGTTATTTTATCCTGCTTTTGGCTGGTAATGGCTTCGATTTTAGTGAGCAAAACATCATTTCGGTTGTCGACAGGGCTGTGTTGGGCGTAAATCACATGTATAAAGATAGTGGACTATCTATTGATCCCGAAGGGTTGTTAAGTACCATTCCTTCTATTGCACATGTGCTAATTGGTTTTCTTGCCGGTAAAATGCTAATGCAAACAAAGGACAATCACGAGCGTATTCAGCAACTATTTATTTTGGGAGCCATACTTACTTTTGCAGGTTTATTGCTAAGCTATGGTTGTCCGATCAATAAAAAGATTTGGTCGCCTACTTTTGTGTTGACTACCTGTGGGTTAGCTGCTACTTTGCTGGCTTTGCTTGTTTGGATTATCGATATTAAAGGACACAAGCGCTGGAGTCGCTTTTTTGAATCATTTGGTGTTAATCCTTTGTTTATTTATGTGGTAGCAGCGGTTTTATCCATCTTACTGGGAAATATTTTTATTACATACAGTGGTGAACTAATTTCAATCAAAAAGTTCTTATATGAAATTGGTTTGCAAACTTATTTGGGTAATTACTTTGGTTCACTTACTTTTGCAGTTTTATTTGTGATAATCAATTGGTTAATCGGACATTTTTTGTATAAAAAACAAATATATATTAAGATATGATTTTATTAGCAGATGGAGGTTCAACAAAGGTAGATTGGTGCCTGGTTGACAATGGGGTGTTAAAAAAGAGAGTCTTTACAAAAGGGGCTAATCCGTTTTTCCGTACAACGGAGGACATAAGTAGTGAAATCAATCATGCATTGATTCCGGAATTGAAAGATAATATAATTGAGGCAGTATATTTTTATGGTGCCGGCTGTGCATTCCCTGAGAAAAATGAGATCGTAAGAGCTGCCATTGCTGAAAATATTAATGTAAATCAGATTGAGGTCGAGAGTGACTTGTTTGGAACAGCAGTAGGATTGTGCGGAGATAAGCCCGGAATTGTTTGTATATTGGGCACCGGCTCGAATTCTTGTTTCTACGATGGAAAAAAAATAGTAGAGAACGTTTCGCCACTTGGTTTTATTCTGGGAGACGAGGGAAGTGGAGCTGTATTGGGACGACTCTTCATTGGCGCTTGCCTGAAAAATCAATTTAAACCGGAAATAAAAGAGGCGTTTCTGAAATACATCAATCTGACAGTTCCCGAAATAATGGATAAAGTGTATAAACAGCCTATGCCAAATCGATTTTTGGCGAGCGTTTGTCCTTTTATCAAAGAGAACATACAAGATAAGACTGTTCATAATTTAGTCAACAGCGCCTTCGAGGATTTCTTTAGAAAAAATGTTATGCAATATGATTACAAAAATCACAAGGTTTCTTTTGCCGGTTCGGTTGCGTATCATTTTCAGGATGTTTTGCTGGAAGTCGCATCCCGCTTGCATATTGAAGTTGGTGAAATTGTCCAATCGCCGATGGATGGATTAATAAAATTTTATTCTGCATAAAAAAAGGGGGAAGCCAATCGGTTTCCCCCTTTTTGATTTCAAACTAAACTAACTATTTACGCGTAATTTTAATTGTTGAAGTTCCATTAACTCTTAATAGATATACTCCTGATTGCAAATTCGAAACATCAATCGTTTCTTTGTTGTTTTCAAGATTATACCTGCTGATAATCAAACTGCCGCTTAAATCATAAACCTGAACATTCCGGATTAAATCAGTTGATTCAATGGTGATGATTCCATCGGTCGGGTTGGGGTATGCAGCTGCCTTGATCTTCGTTTCATGTACAGATGACTGACCATTTTGTTTGATAATCAGGGATTTCGATGCCGGGATGGTGCTGCTGTTATTGTCGGTTGGCATAGCCCACGCACTGATGCGTTTGCCTGAATTGGAAACCGCGTACAGGTTGCCGGCATAGTCAAACGCGAAATCATCATAAGTAACTGAAGCTACGTCTAATGTGTGCTGGAATTTAGGTGTCACAACCGGAACTCCTTCTTTATTCAGTTTATAACTGAAAACATACACACCACCATTGTAGCTCAGTGCAATCAAACCTTTCGCTTCGTCCACAGCCAACCCTCCGTTTTGCGATGCCTGTGGGAGTGAGATTGTAACTCCGTTTTTGTCTTTGAATTCAGCGGTATTGAATACGGTCTCCTTGAAACTGTCGCTGAAATAGAACATGCACGGGTTGGCTACCGTGTTGCTGCCGGCACCACGATATTGTCCGCCCCAGTAGCCCGTTGAAACAGGTACGATGCTGCTGTTGTCGTTGCCGATGTAGCTTCCTGCTGCAGCAGAGGTGCTTGGTGCAGTTGACCAGGTGTTGTTCAATCCAATGTTGTAGGTATTGATGTTTTTCTTCCAGCTTATGCCTGAAGCTGTTTTATCAACAGCATACAACTGAGTTGCTGCTCCTGTGCCTCGTGTTCCAATGGCCACAATCTGTCCGCATACGTAGGTGCTATTGATTTTTACGGAACCATTGGTAACCGTCGCATTCGGGAATATGGATGTTACATTGAATGTTTCTGGATTCATGTAATAAATACCGGCTTTGGTTGTGCTGGCGTCGGCTAAGAATACACGACCGTCGTTAGTTACTGTAACTTTTCGCGGACCTTCACCATTCACTCCAGTCCAGCTAATACCACCTGCATAGGCTGAATTTCCTTGTCCGGTTACATCGGAAGCATCAGGAGCTGTTACATAAATACCGGTTGTGGTGTTTCTTCCTGCTGATTCTCCTGCTGCTGTATTGGTCACGTATATGCGACCGAAATATGGACTTTCCGGTGATTTGTCGATGGCAACGCCTTTCGGTGCAAAGTAATTGTATAACGAACTTTCATCTGAAATCTTAGTGAAGCGGGTAACATTAGGCGCTACAACTCTCAGCTGCCAGTTGAATTCACCTGAAGCTGGTATATCTTCATTGTTCAGTACGATTTGATTTGCACCCTTGTTTTTTGCGCCCAACGAAATGACTTTCATGTCTTCGCCGGTAGTCTGATCGATAAGGGCTAAATCAACATGGCTGGCATCTTCATTCAGTTTGAAGTCAATCTTGTAACCATTATCTTCTTCGCTATATATTGATGTCAGCCCGTATGCGAAAATACGGGCAGGAGATACTTGTTGTGCCAGATTTTTAGTGCTGTATTTAACCGATTTGCTTCCTGCTAACAGATGTAGGTCGATGTCAGCATTATCAACCACACCAAAACCGGTCATGTTCTTCAAGCTCATTTCATTGTTGATATCGATAGTTGATTCGCCGATTTTCACCGCGTTACTCAATCCGTTCGTAATATCAAAAAGCTGTATTGAATAGGAATGGGTATTGTCAGTTTGCTTTTCACATACCGGAGTACTCATAAAAATTCTGTTAGCATACCTGAAATAATTGGCGCCTTTCGACAAAACCGGTATGTTGGATGGAAATGCGCCGGTTTGTATTTTATCGTTTGTCATCCAGTTCATTTCCAGTTCAAAGGGGCTGATTTTACTTCCATCTACCATAAACCGGTTGGGTGCTGTTGGTGATAATGAAATCTGAGCGTCTTCTCCCAAACCGCCTGCGTTGATGGTCAGTCCCGAATTATTAAATTGTGTTCCGGTAACTGTTCCATTTTCGATATTCCAGGAAACATAGCGAACTGCCCAGTCGGTCGGTCCCCAGTTATCACTCGGATGTGAGTCGAAATAGATTCTGAGTTTATTCAGTGTCCCGGATGCCGTGAAGCTGTTTGCCACCAGGTTGGAGTTGTTGTTTCCGGCAGCAGCCAGACTGTTGCTGGTGTTTGTCGGGAGTTGCAGAAATACCTGTGGAGTTGCATCTTCTAAAGCTGTTTCGTTTGTAGCCTGCCATTTGTAAACGAAGAAATCTCCTGTTTGATATGAGTTGTTTTCTTTTCCTACCACGGTGGAGTTCACGCCAAGCAGTACACCGTCCTGTGTGAAAGCGATGTCAGAGAGTAGGTATAAATGTGATTTACCATTATAACCCTGTGTAGAAACGCCTTTAGTGCTCATTCTTTTGATCAGTTCGCCGGTTTCCGGATTAATCACGAGTAAATAAGGACTCTTCGTTGCATCTACTGCCAAAACATAATACTTTCCATCTCTTAAGATAGCCCGCCGAACTGTCAGGTTTTGCAGGGTGTCAGTGCTGAATTCAACAGTTTTTGCAAAATTGTAGCTGTTGGCAGCCGCTATGTCTCCATCCTGAACAGGGTGGGGGAAATCAGCCACTTCTACAATGGTTTCCTCTTCTTCAATGTTCGGGTCGGGCTGAGACAAATCACTCAATAGTTTATTGATAAAAGAAGTCTCGTTAGCAACGACATCAATTTCTTCTGTTTCTTTCCAGTATCCCGCTATGTCGTAAACCAGTTTATAATTTCCGGGATTCAGGTTGTTGAATACATATATGCCATTGTGTTCTTTGTCGGTTTTGTAAGTTGCAATCGTATTCCCGTTAGCATCCTGTAAAACCACATCAACCTCTGTTAAAGGTTTATACTGATCAAATGAACCAATCTTGTAAACGTATAAGTTGTGTGTCAAAGCCTGATTTTTATCTTTTACCGTACCCATTATTGAACCTTTGGTTTCGGTGTTATCTCCAAACCAGGAACGGATGGCGCGCGCAAAGCGTATGGCTTCCTGAGCACAATAGTCTCTGTTCAATAAACGGTGCCGTTCAGGATGATAGGTGTGGAAACTGCCTTCGCTGAGGAAACCATCACAACCATGTTTCAAAACTCCGAGATAACCGGTATAGCCAGCTACAGTAGAGCTTGATCCATAAAAAGAGATATCACCACGTGTGTTGTTCGAAGTTGGATCGGTATAGGCGGAATAATAAGAAATTCCATTTTTGGAGATGTACTTCCAGGCATCCCTGGCCATGTCCCTGGCGTAAGTCAGTCCGTTACCCGAAGCGGCATCGGTACCCCGAAAAAGCAGCAAAGGGTAGTTGGTAGTTGTCCCCTCTGTTGCCGCGTTGCTGTGGATGGAAAGAAAATAATCCATGTTGTTGGTTTCCACATCAGCACAAACTACCGATAGTGTCACAATCTGACCATCTCCTTCATAAACCTCATATTGATTCAGGTTGGCCTGTGAGGCAGGAGCGATGCCGTTGCGGGTGCGCGACATGCGTACATAGCCTGCGCCGGCTTTGACTAATTCATCGCGTAATGCCAAACCTTTCATGAGGTTGGATTTTGTTTCGAAGAATCCCAGCGTATCTAATATAGCGTAGTTGATGGTTGCCAACGGGCGGTCGTTTGAACCCCAGCCTCCATGTCCCGGGTTGATGTAAATCCGGGCCTGATTCAGTACGTTTTCTGCCAATAGGCTGGTAACTGACAGCATTGATAATAACAGGATTAGACCTGTTTGGTATATGATTTTTTTCATGATGTTACTTCGTGATTTCAATGTTCATAAGATAGATTCTTCCGTCAGCAGTGTTATACACAATTTTAGAGGCATCAGCTGAGCCTGATGGGTTGGTGGCAATGACCGATTTGACTGTCAATGCAGTACGACCAGCACCGTTAGCGGCTACAGCAATTATTTTTGAGGAGGTAATAACTGTTCCGTCATCGTAATCTTCCATGCCAATGACCCAGTTGTTGCCCATCCATTTTGGTGCACGCAATACGCCCAGCGAAACCGGGTTCGAACCGTCCAAGTTGCTCACGTAGGCTTCCCCCTTTTCTATAACATAATAAAGTAGTTTTTTCCCATCGGGAGAGATGGATGTCCACAGATAATTGTAATTGTCACTGGTTTTTGAAATGAGCGATGTCTGCTTATGTTGAGTCAGATATAACTTTCCTTTGCTGATGCTGCTTATTGCAGGTACTGACTGAAGCGCTTTCCCGGTAATTCTTTTTGTTTTGAGCGTGCCGTTTTCTAACGCGATAACCGTTCCGTCTTTAATCATAAATTGTTCCAGATTCCTGCTTTCTTTCACCACTTCGTTTTGTTTGCCGGTGGTGATGTCCAATGCTTTCAAGCTGGTATAGCGCAGCTTGTTTTTGTATTGCTGACTTCTGTAGGCAATTAATTTACCGTCGTCAGAAATCTGGACGTTGAATCCGGCGCCTTTGTCGGTGGTAAGTGTGCTGAGTTTTCCTGTCGATAGATCGTATTTTCTCAGCCCTTTCAAGTCATTTCCTGTAATCAGGATGTAATCGCCTGAAGGGCTCAGCACCGGACTGTAACCTGTTTCAGCAGGAGGCAATGGGATGGCCTGGTTGCTTGTGACTTTAATTCCCTGGGAATAAGTCAGATTGCAGGATGCAACCAACATAAATAAAGAAAAGATGATTTTGTTCATACCATGATAAGTGTTAGAATAAAGATAAAGTTGATTGTAGAAAAAATTAAAATGAGAACTCAAAAGTAGGCATATAAAACTATTTATTAATGCAAATAACACATAAAATAAATTAATAAGTGTATATAAAATATAAAATAAAAAACCCCGGATTGAAGTCCGGGGTCAATATGCTGCATGTATATTCGGTTACAGGAGTTTCGGGTAGTAATAATCTACCAGACCTTTCATGGGTGATTCGGTGACTTTGGCGATTTTTACGTCAAATTCTTTGGCGACATCCAGCAGGATGTCCTGATAGCCGTTGGCCACTGTGCCGATAAAGCCAATAGGATATTTTTGGTAGTCGTATTGCAGGATGTTTCTCCTGAAAAACCTTCTGAAGTTTTTGGATATAAGATCGTAAACGTATTCTTCGTGTTTAAAATCCAGTAGGAAAAAAGAAAACTTAGACAATGTCCGGTTTGGGAAGGGCTGATTGTAGACCATGTCCAGCACATCGTCGGAAGTCAGGTGATAAAGATCATAAAATTTATTCGTTAAATCAGTTGGAGCCAGGTTCTTCAGGCAGTCGCTGAGGAACATTTTGCCCAGTACGGAGCTGCTACCTTCATCGCCCAGCACGTAACCCAATGATTTTACGTTCTGGATAATTTCATTTCCATCGTAGAGTCCGGTATTCGAGCCGGTACCCAATATGCAGGCAATGCCTTTCTCTTTGCCGAAAAGGGACCTGCCTGCAGCCAGTAAGTCGCTGTAAACCTTTGTTTTTACCCTGAATTGAGAAGTTAGTGATGCCTTGACAATATTCTTCTTCTCCTCCGAAGTGCAACCAGCGCCATAGAAGACAATCTCATCTAATTTTCGTGTAAAGAATTTTTCAGGCAATTGCAGTCTGATGCAACGACTGATTTCTCTCGGGGTTTGAAAAAAAGGATTAATCCCTTCAGTGAAGGCGTGTTCAACTACGTGGTTTCCTTCGAGTAGGCACCATTCGGCTTTGGTTGATCCGCTTTCTGCTATTAGTCTCATTGTTTAGTCTTTTATGCTGTTCTGTTTCTCTATTCCTCTATTAAGCTGCAGATTTCGCTAATCCATACCATATATCCTTCCTCATTGAGATGTAATCCATCTGTGGTGTATGCAGGTATAAGTTTGTGCTTATGCTGTAAAAATAAAGGATAAAGGTTTATGAATTTAATATTTTCTTTTTTGCAAAGTTTTTTTAACCTGTAATTCAACTCTTCAATTTGTTTTTCCTTGTTAATCAGCCTTTTGTAGCGTCCAAAATCATTGTTGACAGGCAGAATACTCTGGATGTAAATGGTGGTTTCGGGCGATTCGGTTAATATTTTCCGGACAATTTTTTCAAAATTTTTGCAAAGATAATCATTCTTATAATTCTGTGAAATGTCGTTGATGCCAATCATCAGAAAAACTTTGGCTGGTTTGGCGTCAGTTATTTCATCTAATCTGGCCAATACACCTTCTGTGTTGTCTCCTGAAATTCCACGGTTTGCGGGTTTCTGTACGGGAAACCAGGCGGACCAGTCACCGCCTTGTGTCAGGCTGTTGCCGAGAAATATGATGCTGTTTTTTTTTAAGCCTTCTTTCTGGAATGTTTTTATTCTGTTTTTGTATGTTTCCGTTTCATAAATTTTCGCAGTTTTAATTTCCTGTGCAGATATTGTCAGGCAGATCCAGCTTAGTATGATAGTAATTGTCTTCACAGCGTATGATTGTCTTTTTGTATTGTGGCAAATGTGATAAAATTATATATGCAACGCAAATGTAAGTAATATATTTTATGAATTAACAATATATTTTAGATTTAAAATGAAATGAATGTTTTTTTTATTTATCTATTTGTCTTAAGTTTATGGAAATGATGCCTGTTATTGTAATTATTTTTAAAAGTTAAATAAAAAGTATAAAATATAAAATAATAAAAAATATGTGTTCAAAAATTAATGAATATATTGTCTTAATGTGTTGTGCTACTTAGTCTTATGAAAAAAAGATGTCAAACAGGTGAAATGTGTCTGTTTTTTTGCGGGTTGTTTGTTGAATTTAATTCGATATTTTTGACAGCAGTTATTGGAATGTATTACTCAATATTTCCAAATTGCCTCTTAAATTATTTAATTATTAAACTTTTAAACAAGTTATGTTATGAAAAAAATTACATTATTATCAGTTTTAATTTTGGGGCTGAATATTTCTTTTGCCCAAACGCCCCTTCCTGCGGGAAATTATTATGTGCCAAATGATCCCGGAAATTCAAGTGTATTTTATACTTCTCTTACAGATGCTTTTGAGGCTATTAATTTTAATGGTTTAGCGGGGGATATTACATTGTATATCAATGGTGATATCAATCAATCTGCCAATGTTGGATTAATTAATCCTTCAGAATATACGATAACAATTCGTCCGGATGCTGATGTTGACAGAACAATTACATTTAGTCAAACAACTGACAATGCTGGACCTTCAGGTGCTTTGTGTATTGGGATTAAAAACAGTATTGCTTGGGCTGATCTTGCACAAGCAAAGAATATAACCATTGATGGTTATGCCGAGGGGGGTAGTACAAGGAGATTGAAAATCGCGACTTCAGCAACTCAACATGGTGGAAATGGTCCAATTCTAATTATTAATGATTGCTCTAATATTCAGATTAAAAATACTATAATCTATCATGAGGGGGCTTCGTCTGGTTCAAGTAATTATGGTGTTTACTTAAGGTGTAATACCTTGTATGGCACAAACAAGATGCCTGCTGATATTCTTATTGAAAACAATCATATAACAGCAGTTAGGAACTCTGCATCTCAGGGTGTTGGGACTTATGCCAATGCTGCACCAGGCACAGCAGCTTCAGGTGTTGTTATTAAAAATAATGTTATCAATGCACGAACAAGAGGTGTGTTTTTAAATTATGTAAATGGAATTGATATTAGCGGAAACGAATTTCATGTTGTTCAGACAAATGCAAGTACTTTGAGTTCTGGTATTATGGGTAATGCCGGACTTTCTGGTGACATTAAAATAAATTCGAATAGGTTTGTGGAATTAAAGACTTATAATTCAACTTCGGGAGATTATGGTATGAAAGGTGTTATTGCCAGTGGCGGTGGAACGTGGTATGTTGATAATAATTTCTTTTCAGGAATAGATAAAAGTTATGGTTCTGCAACATCAAATAATTACTGTACACTACAGGCAATAAGATGTGGTTCTACAACATACATCAGGCATAATACGTTTTACATGAAATCATTAACGTATAAGCCAGTATCCAATCCGGTTAGTCCAACGTCTGCTGATCCATCTTATTGTGCTATAAATATTGCTGCCGGAACTCCTGAAATAAGTAATAATATCTTTATCAGTAACGAGACGGATGTACCTAATTTCTTTATCAGAGGAACAAACGGAGGTGTATCGGATTATAATGTCTTCTATTTTGATATTGCAAACACAAATGCTTATATAAATGGAGCATATAGAGAATTAGGTACTTATCAAGAAGAAACCCTAAAGGATGAAAATTCTAAATTTTATAATGTCGAATTTGCTGATGCAACAGCTGGTAATTTGAGTATTGCTGGAGCGTCTGTTCAGAATATAAATTTGAAGGTTCCAAGTTTGGCAAATGTAACAACCGATATTTTTGGAACAGTTCGTAACACTTCGTTTACATACGCTGGAGCTCATGAGTCGACTCTTCCTTTCTTAACTGTTGAGGTTGAAGACGTGAAAATGGAGTCAATTCGCATCAAACAAATGTATAACGGCATCGAAGTGGAACTGGAAGAACCTTCCAACATCGAACTTTACACAATCAACGGTACCCTAATCGACAAAACCCGCACGGATGGCGTTTACAGCCGCGAACTGGGTAAAGGTATGTTTATCATTCGTGTAAATGGTCAGGCTCAAAAATTTGTAAGATAATACGTGTTTCATATACAATGAAATACAACTAACCTAAATAATGACTGTATGAAACTTTTTCTTGATTAAAGAATTTGTTTCATACAGTCTTTTATTACTCATCATTCATTCCCCATTTCTCATGTCCAAATCAATGCTCCTGCTCACGTTTTTAGTTACATTTTTATTTTCAACTGCTGCCGATCCACAACGCGAGTTCCGGGCCAACTGGGTAGCAACGGTATCTAATATCGACTGGCCCAAAACCAGGATTACGACTCCGGGTAGCCAGATGCAAATTAATGCACAAAAAGCTGAGTTAATCAGTATTCTGGATAAGATGCAGGAGGCCAATATGAACGCGGTGTTTTTGCAAATTCGTCCGATGGCCGATGCGCTTTACCAAACACAAATTACGACTTGGTCGTCGTACCTGACCAATACACGTGGTTTGAATCCGGGTTACGACCCGCTGGCTTTCGCGATTGAAGAGGCACATAAACGGGGTATGGAATTGCACGGGTGGATGAATCCCTATCGCTATACGAATTCCTCGATAAATCATGCTTCGACTGATTATATGCGGGTACAACATCCGGAGTGGTTGCTCGACTTTGGATCCAGCGGTCGGATTTTAGACCCGGGAATACCAGCGGTTCGTACGCACATCGCGCAGGTGACCAAAGAGGTGATTGTCAATTATCCTGATATTGATGGCATCGTGTGGGATGATTATTTCTACATCTCAGCTATTACCACCGGAAATCAGGACGCTACTACTTTTCAGAACTTTAATCCACAGGGTTTAAGCATTGGTGACTGGCGACGGGATAATGTAAACAAAACGGTGAAGGAAGTCTACGATACCATTCAGCGGGTTAACCCGGGCATTCGTTTCGGTGTTTCGCCACGTGGCATCTGGAGTACCAGTACGGCTGCTGCTAATAAGTATGGGGTGACCTTGCCTACGGGGATTACTGGTGCTGACAATTATAATTCGATTTATTGTGACGGCCTGGCCTGGTTGAGTCAGGGCACCATAGACTATATTTCTCCTCAGTTGTATTGGGCAACTTATCCCACGGGTTCTTCAGGTCAGGACTACAACGTGTTGGCGCCCTGGTGGCAGAGCATTGCTAATAAATATGGCCGGCATTTTTATTCGAGTCAGGCGCTTTACAGGGGTTGGGAGCAGGTGGAAATTGGCAGACAGCTTGATAAAAACCGGGCTGTTAATACAAGTTCTCCGGGTTCCGTTTTTTATAATACTTCTTATTTTGTGGCTGAAAATTACGGACCATATCTGAAAACAAATTTCTTTCAAACTAAAATATTGCCTCCGGTTATCAGCTGGAAAACAAATTCGGTTTTACCTGTTAGCCAGGTGCAGCGAAATGGAAATACCTTGTCGTGGAACACCTCCCAAACGGATGGAAGTTTTGTGATTTTTGCTGTGCCCCGTGAAATTACGCCCGGTTCAATAACTGGTTTTGACTATATGCTTACCCGGCACTGGACGACAAATAATTCTTTCGATTTGAGTAACTACAGTAGCTTGCTGAATTCACATGGCTTTGCGGTCGCTTATGTCAACCGGTTTGAAACGATGTCGACTCCGGTGTATGAGTACGACATTATTTCCGCTGATGTTACAACCATTAAAAGTGCATTTCATGTTTATGTTGAGAGTGGTAAGTTAAATTTAATTGTTTATCAACCGGAGAATGTAACAATTTATTCAGCAGGTGGATTAGTTGTTTATCAGGGAATGGTTGAGGATACATTGATAGTTGATTTGCCTAGAGGAGTTTATTTGGTTCGTGTGAAATCCGAAATTAAGAAAATTATCCTGTAAATAAATTTAATACCAGCAATGAAAACACAAAGATTGATTTTGTTACTTGCATTATTGTTCTGTGTATTAGGAGTGATAACCATCAACGCGCAGCCGGTAAGCGGTCCGGGGATTGATCCAAATGCACTGTTAATCATGGATTTTGAAAACGGAGATATCAGCGGTTGGACAAAAAATACCATCAACAGGGGAGAAAAAGTGAGTGTAGAACTGATGGATGCTGAGAAGGGAGATCCGGTTCGTTTTGGGCGGTATGCAGTAAAACTGAATTGGGACTTAACTGCTGCACAAACGGGAACTACCCTGGCTTGTCTTTATGCCCCTCCCGCCAATGCTTTTGTAATTCCGGCCGCCCCTAATCCCCGCAAAATAGGGATGTGGATTTATGCTTCTCCCGAATGTAAGGGGAATATATGGTTCAGACTTCAGTTGTTTAGTCCCCCGGGAGCTGCGGGATCCGGTTCTACCGTCGTAGCTGTTTTTGGAAATGAACCATCGTATGCTGGTATCAATTGGACAGGTTGGAAATATCATGAATTTACTTTTCCGACAGGTGGTGCCAATAAACAACTGGGTCCTCCTGCTGCTGCAACCCCTTCATACGGCATGTTCAGGTTGTTGCAGGAAAAATCAGGAGATGCAACTTTGGGAAGACAACTGACTAAAGGGTATTTTATCATTGATAACGTACGTGTTACAAGTGGTAATGTTACCGAAGATACAACCCGTCCTGTTATCAGCAGTTTAAAAGGAAATGAAACAAGTCTGTCCGATGCTGTTTTCAATACAGGAGCAATAAACCTGTCGGCTACTTATAGTGATAATCTAAGCGGTATCAACACGCAAAGTGCCAGTTTTATTGTAAACGGTATTGTTTATAAAGCCGACAGTGCTGGTTTTGCTGCAGATGCCACATCAGCAACGCTTACTGGTCTGAAACTTCGTAATGGAACACATACTGTTGTGGCGCATGTGGAGGATAATTTTGGTAATATCCAGACAAGTACTGCCACCTTTACGGTGAATGACCCCAACGTGGTGGCAACTACGGTAACGCTTGTGCCCGATGCCAAAGCACAGGTTGGTAACGCGTTTGAGATGAAAATTAATACAAACAATTCTCAGGATATTAAGGAGTTGGATATCACATTGGAGTTGAATCAATATGCTGCTGTGGATGCGACAAATGGTGTTGTTTTTGCGGCATCGGTTACCGAAGGGACTTATAACTATAATGCTTCAAATAACCAACTCTCAATTCAGATTAGAAATGATGTTAATGCAGCAGCAGTCGGAACGCTCGCGACCATCAAGGTAAATATTTCGAAAAACAGCAATCCGGATGATGTGCTCCGGTGTACTCCCGTTGTGGCAACTGCAACTTATGGCGATGATACTTCAGGAGCTTTCTCGCTTTTTAGTGCTTTCTCCAGGCCAGTAGAAGCAGCCTATAATCTTACGATTCAGAAACGCATTGTAGGAGTGCCCGGCGAAGTGTTGGTGACCGATTTGAATGGAAATCCCGTGGCAGGAGCTACGGTTTATGCTGATGCTTTTTCTGGCGTTACAGGTGCTAATGGTATTGCATCATTTAACTTTACCGTTTCGGAGCAGGCCGTAAATATGTATGCCGGCAAAGATGGTAAGTACTCCTATACACATATCGTTCGTACACTTTCGCCAAAACTGACAAGTATCCCTTCAGCAATCAGGTCAGGCACAACCCTTGATCCTGCCACTTCGAAAACCATCGTGTGGATGGCAAATCCTGCAACAGCTGCAGAGCCTTCAGTTATTAAAATAGCAAAGAAAGCTGATGGAGAAGGTAGCTTTCAGGAATTTACCGGTATTACAAAAATACTTGAATTTGATGCCATTTCAAGCAGTGGTGTGGCCAAAGGTAGCAGGGTGACGGTGGCGGGATTGGAACCCGGGACAAGCTATATTTATCAAGTGGGTGATGGTGCCAACTGGTCGACAACAAGAGAGTTTACCACCACCTCCGATACCACTAAATTCTCGTTCAGCGCCTATGGTGATTTGCAGGCAACCGGTTCGGCTGACATGGCGCTTTGGATTGCAGCAGGAGCAACGATTGAGGCTATGGAGCAAAAACCTTTTTTTAGTCTCAATGTGGGCGATATCGTTGATAATGACAATAACTGGGCATATCATGCTCATTATTCAAGTTTGTTCGATCAACGTACCGGCTTTGCGAATATCAACATGGTAACCGGCTATGGAAATCATGAATATATGGGTACTCCCAACGCGGATATTATTAAATTTTTGAACGGGCACCCTACTTTGGAACCGTCTGATAAATATGATATTGAAAAGGTTGGAGATGGTACGTATGCATCGGTGTACGGAAATATGATTGTTATTGGACTCGATTGGGAGTCGAAGGGGGGTGGTTACACTGCATCTCAGCGTCAATCCGAGCAGGTAAAATGGTTGGATGAGTTGCTGACTACACACGCTGATAAGACATGGAAAATGATTACAATCCATTATGAAGTTCCGAATACCAGCTTCACACCGACTTCGATGGTTACATTAGGACCAGTATTGGATAAACACAATGTGCAAATTGTGTTCTGCGGTCACGGTCACACCTTCCGCCGGGTACAGATAAAAAACAATGTGTGGACTCCTTCGAATTATACCCGTACAGCTACGCCAGTTGCAGATGCTGGAACCATGCACTGGCAACTTGGCGGCATGAGGCCGAGCGACGGTAACAGTCAGCGGTGGGTGTTGGGCGAAGTGGATGGCAATACAATCAAATTTACGGTACGTAATGGAAGTAATGCCATAGTCGAAAATGAATGCTTTACATTGACAACCGTGGCGCAAGATCCCAATGATGTAGACAATATTAATAGCCATTGTGGCATAAAAGTTTACCCAAATTCTTTTACTGATGCCCTGAATGTCTCCGGAGCTGAAAACAGTATGTTGCAGGTAATGGATATTACAGGTTTCAGGGTTTATCAACAGAGAATAAATGATAACAATGAGGTTGTTAATTTAAGGTCATTGGTTTCTGGCATTTATTTCTTCCACATTGAAAAAGATAAAATAGCAAAAACAATAAAAGTTATAAAGCAATAACAAACGAAGAAGCTGTTTCATAATTTGAAACAGCTTCTTCACTATTCACTATTCGCTAATTACATTCTCACCGCCCCTGCAACTGCATTGGCAACCAATGCCCGTAATCGGGACACGGATCCTTTGTCGTCGGGATGCACACGGTTGGTCAGCATAATAACCGCGATTTTATGATCCGGATCAATGACAATCGAAGTGCCCGTGTAGCCCGTATGTCCATAGGTGTTCGGTCCGAGCAGGTCGCCCTGGTTGGAGGCATACGATGAATACATGTCCCAGCCAAGAGTGCGGCCGAAAGCAGAAAAGCCCGATGGTACAGTGGTCATGGCTCTTATTGTAAGTGGACTGAGCACCTGTTTCCCGTTTAAGGTGCCATCATTAAGCATCATCATGGCAAATCGAGCCAAATCTTTTGCGCTGGAAAATAAACCGGCGTTACCAGCGATGCCGTCTTTTAATACACGTGCCATTGGGTCGTGGACTGTTCCGAGTAAAACCTGATTATCTGCTTGTTTTTCAGTCGGTGAAATAAGCTTGTGTTTTTGTAAAGAAGGAGTGTAGTCGGTATTTCTCATGCCCAATACATCAAAAATGTTTTCTTTAGCGAAATCACGTAGATTTTGACCGCTAACTTTCTCCACTATGTGTTGTAATGCAATGTAGTTTAAACAACTATATCTGAATTCTTCACCGGGATTATTAAGTCTTCTCACCAATGCAATATGCTGAATCAATGCGTCCGGGTTGTCAGCACGCTTCTTTTCTAATAATTCAACAGGAGCGTATGCCGGTAGTCCGGAAGTATGAGTAAGTAGATGAATGACCTGGATGTCGTCTTTAAACTCAGGGATATACATTGAAACAGGATCGTTTAGCCTGATTTTCCCTCTTTCGGTTAATATCATTACTGATGTTGCAGTAGAAACAGATTTAGTAAGTGATGCCAGATCGAAGATCGTGTTGGTTTTCATTTTTACCGTTTCAGGGTAGGTTTGTTTGTTCCCAAATGCTTTCAGGTAAACAAGTTTGTCGACATGAACAATTGCCAGTACGGCACCGGGAATCTCTTTGTTCTCAATTGCTTGTTGGATTGCTTCATCGGCGTTCCGAAGTTGCCGCTTGTCAATTCCGGTAAATGTTGGTGAAACATAAGCCGGATTTTGCCCGATACATTGAATGCCAATGAAAAGGGTCAGGATAAAGAGTGTCTTTTTCATGTATGTAAGTTTTTTAGATAGGAGGATATGCAGTATTAATATGTAAATTCTCCTGTCTGAATTTTAATAAATTTTTTCCAGCTTCGAGGAAGGGAAATAATGTGTCAGAATTTCCTGATAAGAATAGCCTTTTGTGCTCATGACAGCTGCCCCAATCTGACACAAACCGACTCCATGACCCCAGCCGGCTCCTCTCAATACAAATGCGTCCGGTATCATTTTTCCTGTTTCAGCAGTAATTTTTTTTCCTACGACAAAGGCCGAACTGTATAAATGAGATTTAGAAAGGGCTTTTCGTATTTCTAATTCTTTACCAATGGTGATGCTGCTTTTACTTCCAACGATTTTCAAGCGGATGATTCTGCCTGAAACACCTCTTTCAATAGGGATAAGATCAAGTACATCCCCTACATCAATACCTACTTTATTTAAAAGTAACTCCTTGATTTCTGCTTGTGTAAGTTTGGTTTCCCAGCGGTAAAAATCAGGGGTTTCCTGATCGTAGTTGTTCAGCATCTGGGATAATATGACTTTATCATCGGTGTTGCAAAATGCATCGGGCTTGGTTAATATCCATCTTGCTGCATTTTCTTCGATGCTTAAATCCATCTCGTAACCTACCGGTGCTTCGGGATTGTCGATTACCTTTGTCAGATACGGATGATGCACCGGCTCCCACACGTTTTCAAAAATTTCGGTTACCCCTCCGCAACATTTGTAAAAACGTGCATCGCAAACCTTGTTGTTGTGTGTCAGTACTTCGCCGCGTGTGATTTGCAGCGCCTTGTAAACCTGCTCAGAAGAAACCATGGTGATGCCCTGGTAGCGCTGGCAGTGGTCATCGGCGCATACATCAAAACGGTCGTGGTCTTCGCGGTCATACCAACGGATGTATCCATCTTTGTTTTTGATGATGGGCGTATAGCCGGCACTTTTCACTTCTTTGCTTTTTTCGAGTTGAGCAATCAACCAACTGCGTGAAATCACGGCATGTGCTTTCAGTAATTCTTCTGAAGAAGTTGAACTCATCTCCGAAGAAATCACGCTGAGCAGATACTCTTCGAGTGATAAGATATTGACTGCTGTGAGCTTTCCTTTGTCGGCATAGAATTTTAATTTCCCCCTGAATCGCTGATTTTCTGCTCTTTCCCAATGAAACTGTACGCCAATAATCACATCATATAAATCAAAATAATCGGCATCTTCTTGGTTGGGTTCGAAAACTACGGCATCCTTGTATGTGTATTTTTTTTCATCGATATGCAAGGTAAATGTGCTTTCATCAGTAACCCTGACTTCTCCTTCCTGATTGGAAAAAGTGACTCCGGTATCAGTTTGTGTGAAAGTGCCATTCACTTTGAAACGGATGGTTTCGGCGGATAATATCCCGACTTCTATGGTTGGTGTTTGCATGTTATTAAGCTGTTGATTTAATCGTATTTTTGCGTGATGGTGATACTTGATTTTCCCAAGTAGAAAGTTCTTGCTTTCAAGGTTTTGGCCTCACTGGCAACCGGTTCTGTCCATAGCGTCGATTCGCTTGTCGGTTCGCTACCATCAGTTGTATAACGTATTTCGGCTTCAGGAATTGTTGCGTTGGCATATAGGTAGCCATCTTTCACGATGATTCCAGGAGGGGCTATCCTGAAATTGACGTCTTTGGCGGCTAATCGGGGCAGTTCGAAGGATGTAATTTGCGCATTGTACCTGCGCAGCGCCTTTTCGTACATCAGGTTGTTAATTTCCAACGACCACGCCGGTTGGTTGTTCCATGCCCTTTCAATCAGTCCGAACATCTTCGGAAATAAATAATAACCTATCTGATCGAAGCTGCGGATGGTTTCCGACCACAGTTGTCCCTGCAAACCTTTAATCTGATTACTTGCTTCTTTCTTCAGCGGAACTTTGTTTTTGTGGATGTTGAAAATGTCGACCGGGTCGCCCGTCCGGTTGCGTCTGACCGATTTGTAGATGTCATAAGGCAGCATATCGAAAGAATTGTATTCATTCACGTAGCCGCCCCAGTT
The DNA here is from genome assembly GCA_034928085.1 of Paludibacter sp. Lineage (GTDB taxonomy): Bacteria > Bacteroidota > Bacteroidia > Bacteroidales > Paludibacteraceae > Paludibacter. Next base: position 23,673 of record JAYFPG010000034.1, on the reverse strand, counting down.
CAATCCATCTTCCTGCTGATGGTTGCAATATAGCAAGTCAAAATAGAAGTTGGAGACATTGCAAAGGATGACCGGATAGCCGGCATTGGCTAATTTATAGGTGATTTCATCGCCACCCCAATCGGGAACCGTGTTCCAGGTGTAGCTGAGTATATTGTTGTCTTTAAATCGTTCATTCGCAGTATGGCCTGGTTTCATGGCGACTTCTTCCCATCCGGCAGGTTGAATGCCTCTTGATGCAAGCATTGGGATGATTTGTTCCAGAAAATAATCTTTCAATTCACGAATTTCCGTCATGCCTTTTTCCTCCATGAAACGGTGGCAAATAGCGGAGCCTTCCCACGCACCCTTTGGCACCTCATCTCCGCCAATATGAAAAATGTCCAGGCTGAGTCCGGCATCGCGATACATATTGTGAATTTCATCGATTACTTTTTCGATGAAGCGATAGGATGATGGCATGGCTACGTTAATCACATTGTCGGTATAATGCTGTGCGGAAACGTATTTCGAAGTGTCTGCAAAATCAATCAGGAGGTATTCTTCTGCTTTGACTTTATCAGTCTTGATGTATTTGTGGTAACGGGCATTCATGGCCTTGATGGCAGCGCGTGAATGTCCGGGGATATCCACTTCAGGAACAATACGGATGTAGTGTTTAGCGGCATATTGTAAGATGTCGATAAAATCCTGTCGTGTGTAAAACCCGTTGGCCAGACTTGTCGTGTCGTTTGCATTCCAACCCCATCCGTACATGGGGTAGAGGCAGGTAGACTCATCCGTCGTGTGTCCCCTGCGCGATCCCACTTCAGTCAGTTCTTCCAGACCGGGAATTTCGATGCGCCAACCTTCATCATCTGTTAGGTGCATGTGTAGCACATTGATTTTGTAGGCCGACAAATAATCAATCAATTTGTAAATATGATGTTTTTTTGTGAAATTGCGCGAAACATCCAGCATCACACCCCTGTAGTCTGTATCCGGATAGTCGGTTATTTGCATGTTGTCAAACTCAGCCGGCAGTTTGCCCGCATTTCCAAGCAGATTTGTCAGGGTCTTACAAGCATTGAAAATCCCGTGAGCAGTACTGCCTGCAAGTATAACATGCTTATCCTGCATGCTGATTTCATAATACTCCTGCGGATGTGCTGTCGGTAATTTTTTCAATTCAACTACCGTTTCTCCCTGTTCTGAAAAAGTACAGTTAAAAGTGTTTGATAAAGTGTTTTTGAGTAAAATAGCTTCGTTTTCAAATGCTTTGTCCCATTTCAGCTTGACATACTTTGAAAGCACAGCTTTCCCCGGTTTTTTATCTAATTGTTTTATAGTAGGGAAGATGTCGGTAATCTCCGGCTTAATTCTTTCGCTGAAAAAAGCATTTTGTTCGTACAAATATGCGCCATCTGCATAAGGTAAATCTCTTCCCGGACGTCTGTACTGTTCTGCTTTGGTAAACGGTTCGATACTTACCGGAATGCCGATTGGCTGCGTTTCTTTACCATTTTTATCTTTAAAAACAAGGTAAGCAGCTTCCGGACCACGAGCTTCGCGTACAACACTGCCTTTGTGGCGACAGGTAAAATGTAAGGTATCACCCGGTTTCAGAGCCTGAAAATGTTCAGTCGGACTCATTTTTTGAAAACTTCCCACGACGCGTTCCAGTTTAAGTGGAGCGTTTTCTTTGTTTATCGGGACAACCGTCATAATCGTGTAGTAGATATCCCAGTTGTTTTTCAATGTTTTTTTGCTTGTGTTTGTGATGTGGAAAGTACTTTCCATGATGCCCGGTTCAATGCCGTTTTGTCCCATTTCCCAGGTGATGGAAACAGGAGTTTTAACGGTATTACATCCCATGAGCAAAACAATAAGTATAGATGTTAAAAATGTGTTCTTCATGTTTTTTTAATTAACCACTAACCATTAACCACTAACCACTATTTATACGCATCCAGCACCTTTTTCACCGATCCATATTTCAATAGCAATTCCCTGGCTTCTTCTTTCGGCAGACCAAGTTCTTCGACTATCATGCGGGTGCCTCTTTCTACCAGTTTCTTGTTCGTAAGTTGCATGTTAACCATTTTGTTACCTTTCACACGTCCCATTTTTATCATCAGGGTCGTTGATATCATGTTCAGAATTAACTTCTGGGCTGATCCGGCTTTCAGGCGTGTGCTTCCGGTTACAAATTCAGGTCCAACCACCGCTTCAATCGGGTACTCGGCAGCCAATGCCAAAGGCGATCCCGGGTTGCAGGTGATACAACCTGTCAATAAACCTTCTTCCCGTGCTTTTTTTATGCCTCCGATAACATAAGGTGTTGTTCCCGAAGCCGCAATGCCAATCAGGGTGTCTGATTTATTAATTTGAAATGCTTCCAGGTCTTTCCATGCTTGTTCGGTGTTGTCTTCTGCAGCTTCAACTGCACTCCGCAATGCCTTGTCGCCTCCAGCAATCAAACCAATGATAATGCCGGGTGTTACTCCAAAAGTAGGAGGGATTTCCGATGCGTCGAGTACGCCCAGACGCCCACTCGTGCCGGCTCCAATGTAGAAAACGCGACCGCCAAGAGGCATTCTTTCTAAAATTTTATCTATAAGCTGCTCTATTTGCGGTATGACTTTTTGGATGGCTAAATGAATTTTGGCATCTTCCTCGTTGATGCCGGTTAAAAGTTCATTGACGCTCATTTTATCCAAATGTGCAAAGCGTGACGGTGATTCTGTTATGTTTTCCATCGTGTTGTTATTTTAATACTTATTTTAAAGTTTTTATTCAAATTTTGATTTGAAAATTAATATTGTGGTTTTTTAACGTTGCAAAAATAGCGAAATTATGTCAAAAAAACAACTAAAACACTGAAAAAAAGGGCAAATATTGTAGTTGTTTAACTCATTTCAAGGTCGTATAACAAATGGTTGTTTTCAGATTTAATTTTCTACTTTTGTCAACTGAATAAAGCTTGTTTATTTGAGCTTATGTAGATTCATGTGTCTTATATGGATAAATATTGATTCTTTATTGTTTTAATTGATATATTTTTTTTGAACATCATGAAAAAACCACCCTTTATCTTTTTATTCCTCATTAGCCTTGTTGTTGTTTTACAGGCTCAGGAATCTCAGGTTATCGTTGGAGCTGCCAGAACCGATGCTTATTTGCCGCTTTTACATGGTAAGCGGGTTGCACTTTTTTCCAATCACACCGGGATGGTTGGAAGTAAACATACGCTTGATGTCTTAATCGAAAATAAAGTAAATGTCACAGCCGTATTCTCTCCCGAACATGGTTTCAGGGGCGATGCCGGTGCTGGTGATCATGTCGCCAGTTCTGTAGATGATAAAACAGGTGTACCAATTCTTTCACTATATGATGGGGATGCAGGTAAGCCCTCAAAGGAGAGTATGCATAAGTTTGATGTGCTGATTGTCGATGTACAGGATGTTGGACTGAGATATTATACCTATTATATTTCGATGGTCAGGTTGATGGATGCCTGTGCTGAAAGCCGGAAACCGATAATCGTATTTGATCGCCCCAATCCCAACGGACATTATGTTGATGGTCCCATTCTCGACATGAAGCATAAATCAGGTGTAGGGTGGTTGCCCATTCCGGTGGTGCATGGCATGACCCTCGGGGAGCTTGCCCAAATGGTCAATGGTGAAAAATGGCTACCTGAAAAACGTGTGTGCAAACTGACCGTGATCCCTTGTTTGAATTATACGCATCAAACGCTATACAGGCTTCCTATCCCTCCGTCGCCCAATCTGCCGAATATGACGGCTGTATATTTATACCCATCCATTTGTTATTTTGAAGCAACCCCGGTCAGTCTGGGGCGCGGAACGGATTTGCCGTTTCAGATATACGGTCATCCGAATATGCTTGGTTATGATTTTTCGTTTACGCCGCGTAGTATGAAATCTGCCCTCAATCCACCACAAAAGGACAGGTTGTGCTATTGTGTGAATCTTTCAGGTCTTGCTGATGAAGATATCTGGAAAAAAGGAATAGATTTGAGCTATCTGATTGAAGCCTACCAGAATCTGAATATGGATGATTATTTCTTTCGCTCATTTTTCGAAAAACTGATTGGTGTTGATTATGTCCGTAAAATGATTATACAGGGAAAAAGTGCCGACGAAATCAAAGCGATGTGGAAAGATGATGTGGAAAAGTTTAAACAACAAAGAAAAAAATACCTGCTATACTCTGAGTAAATCGTTCAATGTAAATCGTAAATTGTAATTGCCCATGTCTCCAACATTCATTCTTCTCATCATTCTTCTCTATTTTGCTGTACTTTTTGGCGTTTCTTATGTTTCTGGCCGAAAGGCTGATAATGCCGGATTTTTCACCGGAAACCGGAAATCACCCTGGTATGTGGTGGCTTTTGCAACCATTGGTGCGGCTATTTCAGGTGTGACTTTCGTTTCTGTTCCCGGTATGGTAGCAACCAGTGGATTTTCTTATTTGCAAATGGTGCTGGGTTTTGCGGTCGGACAACTGATTATCGCTTTTGTGCTCATACCTTTGTTTTACCGGATGAACCTGGTGTCGATATATGAATATCTGGAGAATAGGTTTGGTGTGACTACCTACAAGTTAGGGGCGTGGTTCTTTTTCGTATCCAAAATGCTGGGTGCCGCTATACGTTTGTTTATTGTCTGCGTGGTATTGCAGTTACTTGTTTTCGATCCGCTTGGCTTGCCTTTCGTGCTGAATTTGTTTTTTACCGTGGGAATTGTGTGGCTTTACACTTTCCGCGGTGGTGTTAAATCCTTAATATGGACAGATTCGCTCAAAACATTTAGTTTAATTGTAACTGTAGGATTGTGTATCTTTTATATTGCCCGGAATCTGGACGGAAGTTTCTGGGATATCATGGCGGGTACTGAAATGTCGAAGACTTTCTTTTTCGATGATGTGAATGATAAACGATTCTTCTTTAAGCAGTTTCTGGCAGGTGTTTTTACGGTAATTGCACTGACGGGATTGGATCAGGATTTGATGCAAAAAACGCTCAGCTGTAAAAATACCCGGGATTCTCAAAAAAATATGATTACGGGTGGTATTCTGCAAGTTTTCGTGAACTTGCTTTTCCTGATGTTGGGTGTGTTGTTGTATACCTATGCCGCCAATAATCAGATTGTTCTGCCTGAGAAAGGAGATGAAGTATTTCCTTATCTTGCTACTCAGGGTTATTTTCCGGTTATCGTGAGTGTGCTGTTTGTTGTCGGATTGATTTCTGCAGCCTATGCAGCGGCTGGTTCTGCGCTTACGGCACTTACAACTTCGTTTATGGTGGATATATTAGGTACGACTAAAAAGAAGTCGGAGAAGGAGGTTTCATCTACCCGGATAAAAGTGCATATTACCATGGCTGTCGTAATGGCAGTAGTTATTTTTGTCATCAATATCCTCAATAATACATCGGTTATTGATACGGTTTATAAACTGGCAAGCTATACTTATGGACCGCTTCTGGGAATTTTCGTGTTTGGTATTTTCATCAAAAAGCAGGTCAGAGATCGTTATGTGCCCTGGGTGGCAATTGCTTCTCCAGTGCTGACGCTTATATTTGACCTCAATTCAAAAGTCTGGTTTAATGGATATGAGTTTAGTCACGAAAGGTTGATTTTGAATGCGTTCTTTACTTTTGTGGGGTTGTGTTTCCTCATCAGAAAACACAAAACTAACCACTAACCACTATCAACTAACCACTATTTTCTTGATTCGCTCCAAACTCGCCCGCTTCACTGCCGATTTGCTAAAAATGGCATCAAATTCTTCCTGTGTCATTTTTTGCCAGTCTTCTTTCGTCAGACTGAAAATTTCCGGGGTGGGTGTTAGCTCCTCGTGGTTGTGCGGGTGACCGAAACGTTTGTTCCAGGGGCAAACATCGTTGCAGATGTCGCAACCGGCAATGCATCCTGAAAGTTTGTCTTTCAATTCTCCGGGGATTTCTGACTTGCTTTCTAAGGTGAGGTAGGAGATGCACTTGCGCGGGTCCATGCCTTTGCCGTTCAGGGCATTGGTCGGACAGGCATCGATACATTTCCGGCAACTGCCGCAACGAAATGGAAACGGTGCTTCCGAGGGTGTTACATCTACATTCAGCAGCAAAATACCAATGAAAACATAGGAGCCTAACTTTGGATGAATGAGCAGGGAATTTCGCCCGATCCAACCTAAACCTGCTTTCTCAGCCCAGCGTTTTTCCAGGATGGGCGCTGAATCCGAGAAGCTATGCTGATTATCTTTCGATACGCAATCTTCACCATATTCTGCAATGATTTCAGCTTCTAATTGCCAAAGTTTTTGCTTCATGACGGTATGATAATCGACTTTTGAATAAGCATATTTGGCAATTTTAGGCAAATGTTCTGCCTGTCTTTTTTCCGGAAGATAATTCAGCAACACAACAACTACTGATTTACAGCCCGGAACCAATACCCGCGGATCTACTCTTTTTTCAAAATTGCGGTTCAGGTATTGCATGTCACCATGCATGCCTTCATTCAACCAGCTACGCATAAATGCCGCATCTTCATCCAGGGCTTCTGCTTTTGCAATGCCACAGGCATCAAAACCTACCGATAAAGCTGTATGTTGAATGAAATCATGCATCAGAGACGTTTTTCAATTTCTTTCTCTAATGTTTGTAAATTCATGTCCCTGCCAACAATGTCACCTTGTCTGTCAATCAGAAAATAACTGGGTATAGATGTGACATTATAGGTTGTTGCATAAACGGTGTTAGGGCCATTAGTAGCACGAACGCAAACCCAGGGAAGATTTTCAACTGCATTTTCCCAAAGCATTTTGTTCCGGTCGAGCGAAACCTGATAAATTTCAAATCCCCTGGATGCATATTTATTGTATATTTCTCTCAGAGCAAAAGTGTATTGAACACTTTCCCGCGATTCAAATGCTGAAAAGTCAAGCAGAATTACCTTTCCTGTCAGTTCTGACAGTTTTCGGTTGATGTTTTTGCTATCAGGGAGTTCTATTTCGATAAAACCAGTAGCCGCATTTTCCACGATTTCTTTCCAGTTGGCCTGCTGACGAGCCTGCCGTTCTGTTTTGATGGCGTCCATGACCAATGCGTAAAGATTTTTAGATCTATCGTAATCAGGCATGTAGGTGTTGTAGGAAGTTGCTACTGCAGCACAATACGGTCGATCTTCTTTAACATAGGGTGAAAAGATATAGCTGTCGTTTATTTTCTGAAAAACAGCAAAATAAGCAGCAGTAGAGCGTGGGTTTTTCAGAATGATTGGTCTCGCCATTTCTTTGTGTTTTTCAATTAACGAGAGTAGTTCCGAGACTAATTTTTCCCTTTCAACATCATTCATCCCTTTGATGATTTGATTTGCTTTGCGTTGAATTTCGGCGGCAGATTTCCGGAGTATCTGAATGTCAGTGTTGGATGCTGATCCTGTAATGGTATATTCCGTTGAGAAATTATCGTATGAAGCTGTAATGCCAATTGTTTCAGTTGAATCAACCGCAAAATGAATCTGTTTGCTTCCGACTTTCAAACGATAAAAATCGGGATAGACCGGACTTTTCGCCCTGAAACGGAATCTGCCGTCGTCTTTTACACGGGTTGAATCCAGTAACGTTATTTTGGCCAGTCCGTTGTGTTCCAGGTATATCATTTCCCCGGCACCTCCTTCAATGGTTCCTTCAACTTTAAAATGACCGGTTCTGTTACAGGATGCAAAAATGCTGATAATAAGAAAGAATATTAATTTCTTCATGATAATTGATGTTTAAACAGCGCAAATTTACATTATTTTTCACGTTTGCCAAAACCGGCGGAAATTTCATTTCTCGCTGATTATTACTATTTTTGGCACATCAATTGACTATGAAGGCCCCTTATGTTACTTGTTTTTGTAAGTTGTTGATAATAAGTGTGGTTTAATATGTGGTCGCAGTGTTCTGACCATGACATGTACTAATTTATGCCATATTGGCAGCAAAATATTCTATTTTATAATGAATAATCAATTTGACAAGTTTTTTTCGGATGAAATGATGGGATCTTCGGAAGTATTTCCGATTATCTCATTGGATGAACGTTCGCAGGATATTCAATTAGATGAGGGCGCTGTGTTGCCTATTCTTCCCTTACGCAATATGGTGATATTTCCGGGTGTATTGCTGCCCGTTTCGGTTGCCAGACCTAAATCACTTAAACTGGTACGGAAGGCACACGAAAATGATGGATTGATAGGAGTGTGTACTCAAATCGACCGCAAGTTGGAAGACCCAACGGTAGATCAGTTGTATACAATCGGAACGGTTGCGCAGGTAGTCCGCATTCTCGAAATGCCGGATGGTTCCACAACGGTTATCCTGGAAGGGAAACGACGTTTCCGTCTCGGGGAGCTGGTGACAATCAAACCTTATATGAAAGCTCGCGTGCATTTGATGGAAGATATTATTCCTGAAGAAAAGAAAAATGACGGGGTGTTTCCTGCATTGGTGTCATCTATCAAGGATTTGGCTACAGATATCATTACAAATTCGGGAATGTTACCCCCTGAAACCACTTTTGCCATTCGCAATATCGAAAATCCGGTTTTCCTGATTAACTATATTTGTGTAAACTTTGGTTTACAGGTAAAAGATAAGATTCATTTGCTGGAACTGGATGATGTGCTGGAAAGGGGGTATCATCTGTTGGAACTGCTAAATAAGGAATCGCAACTGATTGAAATCAAGATGAATATCCAAAATAAGGCAAAAGCGGGTATTGATCAGCAGCAAAGGGAGTATTTCCTGCAACAACAGATGAAAACCATCCAAAACGAACTGGGTGTGGTGTCGCCAGAGCAGGATGTGGCTGATTTTAAAGAAAGAGCCAAAAAGAAAAAATGGAGTGAGCCTGTTGCCAGGATATTTGACAAGGAGCTGAAGAAGTTGGAACGTACAAGTCAGCATTCGCCCGATTACTCCATTCAGCTGAATTATATCGAAACCATGCTCGATCTGCCGTGGAATGAATATACGGTAGATAATTTCAACCTGAAGAATGCGATGAAAGTCCTGAATGCCGACCATTTTGGGATGGAAAAGGTGAAAGATCGCATCATCGAGCATTTGGCTGTACTGAAACTGAAAGGGGATATGAAATCGCCAATTATTTGTCTCTATGGCCCTCCGGGAGTAGGAAAAACATCGTTGGGAAAATCAATCGCCAAAGCGCTGAATCGTAAATATGTTCGTGTGTCATTGGGTGGTTTGCACGATGAAGCTGAAATCAGGGGACATCGTCGCACCTATATTGGAGCTATGCCGGGCAGAATTATGCAAAATATCCTGAAGGCAGAATCGGCCAATCCGGTTTTCGTGCTGGATGAAATTGACAAAGTGACAGCCGATTACAAGGGAGATCCTTCCTCAGCTCTGTTGGAAGTGCTTGACCCGGAGCAAAATACAGCTTTCCACGACAATTATTTAGATGTGGATTTTGACCTGTCGAAGGTGATGTTTGTGGCTACGGCCAACAACCTGAATACGATTCCCCGTCCGCTACTTGATCGCATGGAGTTGATCGAAGTGAGTGGGTACACGCAGGAAGAAAAGGTGGAGATTGCTAAAAGGCATCTGATAACCAAAGAACTTGAGAATCATGGTTTGAAGCCGGAACATGTTTCGCTGAGTAAAGAAGTGATTCAGCAACTGATTGAGTTATATACCAGAGAGTCGGGTGTGCGTTCTCTTAACAGGGAAATTGCTTCACTGATGCGAAAAATTGCCAAATTAGTTGCGACGGATGCAAGCTATAATGTGGAAGTCTCAACGGATGAACTGAAATCTTATTTGGGTGCGCCCCGTTACAGCAAAGAAAAGTATCAGGGGAATGACTATGCGGGTGTGGTAACCGGATTGGCATGGACACAGGTGGGAGGCGAGATTCTGTACATAGAATCCAGTTTGAGTAAGAGTAAAGCCCCCAAACTTACGCTGACTGGTAATCTCGGAGATGTAATGAAAGAGTCGGCCATGCTGGCGCTTGAATACATCAAATCACATGCAGAACAGTTACAGATTGATCCATTGTTGTTTGATGAATGGAATGTGCATATTCACGTGCCAGAAGGGGCGATTCCCAAAGACGGTCCGTCCGCCGGCATAACCATGGTGACAGCCCTGGCATCTGCATTTACCAAACGCAAAGTGCGTAAGAACTTAGCCATGACGGGTGAAATAACCCTGCGTGGAAAGGTTTTACCTGTCGGAGGCATCAAGGAAAAAATTCTGGCAGCCAAACGTGCCGGCATTACCGATATCATTCTGTGTCATGAAAACCAAAAAGACATAGATGAAATCAAACCCGTTTACCTCAAAGGTTTGAAATTTCATTATGTAAAGGACATCATGGAGGTGTTGGAGTTTGCTTTACTGAAAGAAAAGGTTAACTAATTTATTAAGAACCACAAAAGGCACAAAAGAAAGACCAAGAAACCACAAAAGTGAGAATTAAAAATTAAGAATTTTGAATTAATAGAGGTTGTCTTTCATCACTTCCGTTATTCGCTATTCGCTATTCGCTATTCGCTTTTCACTATTCACTATTAGTTCTTTTGTGTTTACTTAGTCTTTCTTTTGTGCCTTTTGTGGTTCAACGTTAGAACGGCAATCCGCTTTCTTCTTCCTCTGCAGGAGGGGCTACTGGCTGTTCTGATGCAGGAGTAGCTGGTTGTTGGGTTGTTGCCGGCGCTTGAGATTCACCCGTTTCAGCTTTCTTGCCCAGCAATTGCATATTGTCGACGTATATTTCAGTTGTGTATCTCTTGATACCATCTTTTTCCCAGGAACGGGTTTGGATTTTTCCTTCGATGTACAACTGAGATCCTTTCCGTACGTATTTTTCAGCAATTTCTGCCAAACCCCGCCAGGCAACGATATTGTGCCATTCGGTACGGTCGGGAACCTGTGTGCCATTTTGCATGGTGAAACCTCTTTCTGTTGTGGCTAAAGGAAAGTTAGCGACAGCCACATTTTTGTCGAGATAGCGTACTTCGGGGTCTTTGCCCACGTTTCCTACTAAAATTACCTTGTTTACAGACATAATTTTTTGTTTTTTTAGGTTGGTAATAAAAATTAATTCGGCGTAAAAGTAACGCTAATTGAAATATTAACCAACCTAATGAAATTAATATATTCTTAAAATAATATAATCAGCCTCCGGTTAAAACCGTAGGCTAGTGATAAAATGTCATTTAACGGCAACTGTTTCAATTTCTACCAAAGCTCCCATGGGAAGATCTTTCACCGCAAAAGCAGCACGGGCCGGAAAATCTGATTGGAAGTACTGCTTGTAAACCTCATTCATAGCAGCAAAATTGCTGATGTCCGATAGATATACGCGATTTTTAACCACATCATCCAGTGTGTATCCGGCTGTTTGCAGGATGGCAATGATATTCTTGAAAACCTGATCGGTTTGTCCGGCAATGTCAGATGCTTCAATTGTAGCGGTTGCCGGGTTGATAGGTAACTGTCCCGAGATATATAGCGTGTTGTTTACCTCGACAGCCTGGCTGTATGGACCTACAGCTGCCGGGGCATTCGGAGTAGAAATGATTCGTTTCATAAAAGATAGTTTAATGTTTAATCGTTTAAAAAGTTTAAATATTCCAATGGTTTAATGAAAACAAAAATACTAAAACTTTTCAGCCTGCCAATTGTTTTATTTGATGAATATTTGTTTGATGAAAGAAATGTAGTAGGTGTGCTGATAATTAATGTGTTATTGGTTGTTTTTTTAGATAGAATTTCAAACGTTTGCATGGTTAAAATGTCATTTTCATGAAGATTTAACATCAACTGATTTTTAAATAATTTAGTTTTGAAATCATTATTAACACTTTTAAAAATTATGCTTATGAAAAAGATTACTTTTATTTTGACATGTGTTTTGTTGGTAAGCTCTTTTGCTTATGGTGCTACCGGATGGTTTCAGGATTATGTCTTAATTGACAAAAACTCTTCAGGAACTTCAGAGTATTATTGGATTGGAGGAGATCCGTCATTCGGTACAGAGCTTAACAATTATGATTTTGGTGTTGTTTCAGCGCTTGTTATTACTGGTTGTGATATGAAATATTGGAGTGATACACAAGATCGTTTAGGTGGTGCATTTTATTACAAAATAATGAATGCAGATAATTCAACTGAAATAGTAGCTCCAGTTGAAAATATTTGGAATCAGGCTTCTATTGGAGGTAATGATTATCAAGGAACTTTGAATGCTCAAGCTATTAACCTGCTGGCTGGATTAGCAAAAAACACCACATATAAATTGCATGTTTGGGCAAAAAGTTGGGGTACAGGTCAGGGTGACAGTTGGCTAACAAACAATTCTAATAATTATGTTGCAACATTTACGACTGATAACACAACAGGTGTAAATCAAACATCAAATACTATTAAAGTGTACCCGGAAAAAAACACAGTAAATGCCAGATTCTCAGGTCAGGCCCACATTGAACTTTTTTACATCACCGGCCAGCAGCTTAAATCGGTTGTTGCCGACAACGAATTTTCAGAAAAAGTGAACCCGGGAGTTTACGTGTTACGCGTGAACGGTAAAGCCCACAAGGTGCTTGTGAAGTAGGTTCTGGTTTTAATTGGTTTCTTAAAAAGGTCATTTGTTCAAATGGCCTTTTTTTGTGTTTGTATTTCCTTTTACTTCTCCGCTATTTTATTTATCTTTGCACTCCAAAAACAAATTACAATACTAACCACAAAAGGCACAAAAGAAAGACTAAGGAATCAAAAACGAGAAAATACAATCTAACTTTTTGATTAATTGTTTTAGAAGTAAATAAATTGCGGTATTAGGCTGCTAATAATGAGCTGTGAATTGCAGCTCTGCTCATTTAGTTTTACTTTTGTGCCTTTTGTGGTTCAATATATATCAATATAAGCACAAATGGAATTAGCAAGCAAATACAATCCTGCCGACATAGAGTCGAAGTGGTATCAGTACTGGTTGGAACAGGGTTTCTTTCAATCGAAACCGGATAATCGAGAACCTTATACGATTGTCATCCCACCGCCAAACGTCACAGGTGTGCTGCACATGGGGCACATGCTGAACAATACCATTCAGGATGTATTGGTGCGCCGCGCCCGCATGAAAGGAAAAAATGCCTGCTGGGTGCCGGGTACCGACCATGCTTCTATCGCTACGGAAGCCAAGGTGGTTGGAAAACTGGCTGCTGAAGGTATCAAAAAAACGGATCTTACCCGGGAGCAGTTCCTGGAACATGCGTGGGACTGGACACATAAACACGGGGGGATTATCCTGGAGCAGTTGAAAAAACTGGGTGCTTCGTGTGACTGGGACCGGACGGCTTTTACTATGGATGAATCCCGCTCGGAAAGTGTGATTAAAGTGTTTATAGACCTGTACAATAAGGGCTTGATTTACCGTGGGGTAAGGATGGTAAACTGGGATCCGAAAGCCCTGACTGCCTTGTCGGATGAAGAGGTTATCTACAAAGAAGTAAATGGTAAATTATACTATTTGCGTTATAAAATTGAAGGGGAAGATGGCTATGCTGTCGTTGCTACTACCCGTCCGGAGACCATCATGGGCGATACCGCTATGTGTATCAATCCCAACGACCCGAAAAATGCACACCTGAAAGGGAAGAAAGTGCTGGTACCATTAATTAACAGGGCTATCCCGGTGATTGAAGATGAGTATGTGGACATTGAATTCGGTACGGGTTGTCTGAAAGTGACGCCGGCACATGATGTAAACGACTATGTGCTGGGTGAAAAATACAACCTGCCTTCGATTGATATTTTCAACGCGGATGGTACCTTGAACGAACATGGGGAGATGTATGCAAACATGGACCGTTTCGAGGTGCGTACAAAAATTGAAAAGGATCTGGAAGCTGCCGGTCTGCTTGAAAAGATTGAACCATACACCAATAAAGTGGGTTTCTCGGAAAGAACAGATGTTGTAATCGAGCCCAAACTATCGATGCAGTGGTTCCTGAAAATGGAAAAACTGGCCCAACCGGCTTTGCAGGCGGTGATGAATGACGATATCAAACTGCATCCGGCCAAGTTTAAAAATACTTACCGTCACTGGATGGAAAATGTCAAGGACTGGTGTATTTCCCGCCAGTTGTGGTGGGGACACCGCATCCCGGCCTGGTTCCTTCCGCAGGGTGGTTTCGTGGTTGCTGCAACGAGAGAAGAAGCCCTCGAAAAAGCAAAGCAAATTGTCAATTATACGATTTGCGCCGATGACTTACGTCAGGATGAGGATTGCCTGGATACCTGGTTTTCTTCCTGGTTATGGCCAATTTCGGTGTTCGATGGAATTAATAACCCTGAAAATGAAGATATTCGTTATTATTATCCGACTGATGATTTGGTGACTGCTCCGGAAATCCTGTTTTTCTGGGTGGCGCGTATGATTATCGCCGGCTATGAATATCAAGATAAACTGCCTTTTAAAAATGTATACCTGACCGGTATCGTGCGGGATAAGCTGGGAAGAAAGATGTCGAAGTCACTCGGTAATTCGCCTGACCCGCTTGACCTGATTGCCCACTATGGTGCCGATGCTGTTCGTTTGGGAATGTTGTTTACGTCTCCGGCCGGAAATGACTTGCCTTATGATGATTCTTTGTGCGAACAGGGACGAAATTTCAACAACAAGATATGGAATGCCTTCCGACTGGTTAAAGGATGGGAAGTAAAAGAAATACCTCAGCCAGAAGCAGCTGCGGTTGCGATCAAATGGTTCGACTCACAATTGTCGAAAACACTGGCCGAAATAGATGATTTGTTCTCTAAATATCGTTTGTCGGAAGCGCTGATGGCGGTGTACAAGTTGTTCTGGGACGATTTTTCTTCCTGGTATCTGGAGATGATCAAACCTGCCTATCAGCAGCCGATTGATAAGGCAACCTACGATGCAACGCTGGGATTCTTCGATGTGTTACTGAAAATCCTGCACCCTTTCATGCCTTTCATCACTGAGGAACTTTGGCAGGCTTTGCAGGACAGAAAAGAGGGTGAAAGTATCATGGTGACCTTGCAACCGAATCCAGAACCTACAAATGAACCACTTATCAATCAGTTTGAGAAGGTAAAAGAAATCATTGCCGGGGTGCGTACGATTCGATTACAGAAGAATGTCCCGAATAAGGAACAACTTAGTTTGCAAATTTCCGGGGAGCATGATGCTGATTTCGATGCTGTTATCGTGAAGTTGTGTAACCTGACTTCGATTGAAGGTGTTTCAGAAAAGTCTTCCGGTTCGATTTCATTCTTAGTGGGAACGACCGAGTATGCCGTACCCATGGGTAATCTCATCAATGCTGAAGAAGAAATTCAGAAAATGGAAGCTGAAATTACCTATTTGGAAGGTTTTTTAGTTTCAGTTATGAAGAAATTAGGCAATGAAAAATTCGTTGCCAATGCCAAACCGGAAGTTGTGGAGGCAGAACGCAAAAAGCATGCGGATGCCGAAAGCAAGATTGCTTCCCTTAAAGAAGCGATTGCGGGAATGAAATAGCGATTTAATCCTAATTAAAATCTATGTTTGGTGATATTATTTTGTTATTATATTAACCTCTAATACATGAAATATGAAAATTATTGATAAATCGCCAGATCAAATAAAAATCTCATTAGAGATTGAATATAATCATTATGTGAAAGATAGTATTGATTATTTGTTAAAAGTAATTGATACAAATGTAGATTCAATAAAAACTGTTGAAAGACCAACTCCAACAGGCCCTATGGATCCTGAAATGTGGTTTAAACTAATTGTTGAATCACCTTTCATTCAGTATGTTGTTGAAAATATTACTTGGGATATACTGAAATGGGTTGTGTTGAGTCGATTCATAAATCCATTTCTCGAAGTAGTAAAGAAAATTGAAGATAATAAAAAGGTTCTTATTATAGGGTGTTTTGACTTTCAGTTTGATGATGTGATTATTAAGATTGGAGGTTTGAGTTACAGTAAGTTTTATATAGTTAGTAGTGTATTTAGCGAAATTGCTAATAATATAAATATGATGAATGATAAGTGTCATGATAAAATTGTTAAAATTGAGACTCCAATTTTTCGAGATCCATATTCATCGTCTATATTTAAATACAAATTATATACGAATGAACCCTATTACACACCAACTGACGATTCCTATTTGAGAATTTGGAAAGTTTGGTTGTCTGAAAATAGATTTATATTTTATGATGTTAAAGCTCACGATTTTGTTGACGAAGATAAGTTAGTTTTATAAGTAAGGTTGTTTCTGATTAATTATAATATTTAAAGTTAATGTCAATTTTCTACAAAAATATCTGCCTCAAAACCTGCGAAACAGCCCAAAAAGCAGGTGCATTCATTGCTGAACAACGCAAAGGTTTCAGTCAGTCGATGGTGGAACACAAAGGGCTACACGACCTGGTGAGCTACGTCGACCGGGAAGCAGAAAAAATGATCGTTGCCGAACTGAGCGAGGTGCTTCCAGAAGCGGGATTTATCGCGGAAGAAGGTACTAACAATAGTCGTGGGGATAAATTCAACTGGATTATCGACCCGTTGGATGGCACTACAAATTTCATTCAGGGTATTCCGACTTATGCAGTGAGTATCGCGTTGATGGAAGACAACGAACTGGTGGTGGGCGTGGTGTTTGAAATCGGTCAGCAGGAGTGCTTCTATGCCTGGAAAGATGGCGGCGCTTATCTGAATGGTGAAAAAATCCGGGTTTCTGATAAGAGCGATTTGCATCTTTCTTTGTTGGCGACCGGTTTCCCTTATACCAATTTTGATATGCTGGATGATTATATGATTTTTCTGAAATGGATGTTACGGAACTCACGCGGAGTACGTCGTATTGGTTCTGCTGCTACTGATCTGGCTTATGTGGCCTGTGGTCGCTTCGATGCCTTTTGGGAATACGGACTGAAACCCTGGGATATGGCTGCCGGTGCCTTGCTTATCAAAGAGGCTGGTGGCAAGGTGTCTGACTTTAAAGGAACGGACAATTATGTCTTTGGCAATGATATTGTCTCGACAAACGGTTTATTACAGGATGTCATTCTTCTGAAATTAAAGGAATTTATTGCCTGATAGTGTATGGAAAGGTTGTGGACTGCAAGTTTCCTGAGTGCATGCGCGGGAAACTTTCTTTTATTTTTTGCTTTTTATTTGTTGATACCGATATTTCCGCTGTATCTGATTGATACTTTTGATGCGTCGAAATCGTTGGTAGGGCTTGTATTGTCGTCTTATACCCTGGCTGCATTGTTAATCCGTCCTTTTTCAGGATTCTTACTCGATTTGTTTAGGCGTAAACCTCAATATCTGATTGCATTTTTGTTGTTCGTTCTCACATTTATCGGGTATCCGCTGGTTACTACTGTCAATTTGTTTTTGTTGGTCAGGGTATTGCACGGCGCTTCTTTCGGATTTGTGACAACTGCCGGTAATAGTCTGGTTGTCGATATTCTTCCGGCATCAAGAAGGGGAGAGGGACTCGGCTTTTTCGGTGTAGCCAACAACCTGGCTATGGTGGTCGGACCAATGACCAGTTTGCTGATGCATGAAAGAGGAGTTGATTATCAGTATATATTTTATTTATCTATTGTAGCTGGTTTAGTTGGTTTTATTTTCGCGATGCTGATTAAAGTCGAAAAGCCTTTTGAACCGAACAAGGAACGTATACGGGGTTTTGACCGTTTTTTTCTTTTCAAGGGATTTAAAGCCGGTATTACTTTGCTTTTGACAGGTGTTCCCTACGGAATGTTTATGACTTATCTGGCTATTTATGGTAAAGAACTGGGTATTGATGCCGGACTGGGCTTGTTTTTCTCCCTGTTAGCTGTGGGGATGATTACTTCCCGGTTATTTTCGGGTAAAATGGTCGATAGAGGAAGACTGAATAAAGCCATTGAATATGGGTTGCTGGTTAGCTTTGTTGGCCTGCTTTTGTTGGCCTCGCTACAGCGGATTAATGTGTACAATCATCAGTTGGTAAATGTATTGTTCTTTCTGATTCCGGTGATACTCGGTTTTGGATACGGACTGACTTTCCCTGCTTACAACACCTTGTTTGTGAATCTGGCGCCAAACAATCGCCGGGCAACTGCCAGCTCAACTTTTATGACCAGCTGGGATTTAGGCGTGGGTTCCGGATTAATTCTCGGAGGTAGATTCGCTGACTCTCAGGGTGGCTTGCCATTGGCTTTTCTGGTCGGGACGCTGATGGTGCTGTTCTCCTATGTCTACTTTGTAAAATCAGCCGGACCTCATTTCCTGCGTAATAAACTCAGATGATTACATACTGATGATGTCAGGATGTTTTGGGACAGCGTTTTCAATCCCCGGAATGTTATGTTTGTTGTTATAAGCTTCGACCCATTTTACAAAATCAACCATTTTATGTAAATCCGACTCAAACGCGTTGCCGATAACAATGATGTCAGCGCCGGCTTCATAAATTTTCTCCATTTCTTCTGTTGATGTAATACCACCTCCGACAATCAGGGGTGTGTCGACAGACCCGCGTATATAAGAAATCATTTCCTCCGGAACAGTCTGTGAAGCCCCACTACCCGCTTCCAGATAGGTGAGGTGCATGCCCATTAATTCGCCGGCGACTGCGGTCGAAAGTGCAATTTCTTTTTTATCACGGGGAATCGCCCTCGTGTTGCTTATAAATTCAACCGAACTGACTTTACCACCGTCGATTAATAAATAGGCAGTGGGTAAAACTTCAACTTCTGATTCCTTAATCGCTACGGCCGATTTGATGTGTTGACCGATTAAATATTCGGGATTCCGGCCTGATAATAAGGATAAAAATAACAGGGCATCTGCATGTTCTGAAAACTGGGAAGCATCGCCGGGGAATAAAACGACGGTAGTGTCCACTTCTTCCTTCAGCACTTCAATCATGTTGTCCAATGACTTAACAGCATGACTACCACCGACAAATACAAAATCCGGTGGAGCAATTTTCAATGTTGCGATGATGGATGCAAACTGACGTCCATTACTTTTTTCGGGATCAATGAGAATGGCAAACATTTTTCTGTCCATTTCTCTGTTCAACAGAATCTTCCGGTAAATATTATTGTGTCTCATAATCTGATTTTTTTGTCTACCCCATAAACAAGGGTGTAATGCGCATTTTGTTGATATTGTAATTCGTAAATTCGGGAACCGGTTTCATGTAAAACATGTAAGGTGCCCGAATCGTTTAACGTAAAAGGTAAAATTTCTAATGTTGCGGCAAAATCCCGCACTTCATTTCCTATAATTTTATATAAAGTTTCTTTTGCAGACCAGGCAATTTCTACCTTTGCTGTATTTATTTCTTTGCTGAATAATATTTGTTCTGATTCGTTTAAAAACCGTTTTGATACAGTTTTTACCTTCTCAGTTCTGATTTCCAAATCAATACCAACCGGAAACTCCGGATGAATAATCACTGCAGCATAGTTTTTACTGTGTGTTATGCTGATGTGAAAGCTGTTGTCTTCCAGATAGGGCTTACCGTTTGCATCGTAAATTACTTTTACCTGACAACCTGTTGCCTGATTGAGTAATGTCCTTGCCGACAAAAATTCCCTTTTTCTTTTTTCATTTTTTATTTGAGAGAATTCCTCCCGGTATGCCTCAAAATTGTCTAATTGGCATGTCAGGGATTCCATGTCTTCTTCCATGACACCAATTACTATTGTACCTCCCTTGTATGTCAGTTGCTCTGTATTCATTTCCAGCTGAAACTTTCCATTAACCTGACTACATCTTGTTTGATGTAATCGGACATGGGGGCAATGGAGTCTTTATTTGGTACATGGTTAAAGTAAACAGCTCCCCTGACAAAATGGTTGATGCTGTCCGTGAGTACGAATTGCGCGACAGATGCCGCATTACCCTTCAAATCGTAATAAATCCCATACACTTTTTTATCGGGATTGCTGAAAACCTGCTCGGTAATGTCGTCGGCACGAACCAAATGTTTGTAAACCGAATGATGAGCATCCTCCGATAACTCATAAAGATTATCATTTATTCCTTTGTAACTGCAATGTATCGCTGCGTTCAAAGTAGGATAAACGATATCAATCCAGTATTTCTCCTGTTCTTCTTTCTTTAGTTCTATTGTTGCGATATCAGAGATTTCAAAATGATAGGGCAAAATCGTATCTATTGTATGGTAACGGTGTTCCGGTAAATCCACCCTGAAGTAACCGTAAGGCTTTGGATAGTAGTTTTTTTTGCACCCGGTAATAGTGAAAGTCAACAAGCAAAACAACAAAAAAATCACCGGAAAACTATCCATTCTTTTCCTCATCATCATCTTCCTTTTTTATGTGAAGTTTGACTTTTTTTATCCTTCGGTTATCAACAGACAGGATTTCAAAAACGTATTTCTGATAATCGATGCGTTCATTTTTTGCCGGTATTTCTCCTTTAAGCTCGAGTATCAGTCCTGCCAGGGTTTCAACTTCTTCCGTTACTTTTATAAAGTCTTCTTCGTCTATTTCTTCTATCTTGAAGAAATCGTTCAGCTGAATTTTTGCTTCGAATATAAAGGTATGATTGTCGATTTTGGTGAACAAGGCTTCTTCATCATCATATTCGTCGCTGATGTCACCCACAATTTCTTCAATAATGTCTTCAAGTGTTACCAGTCCGGAAGTGCCACCGTATTCGTCAACAACAACTGCCAGGTGGACTTTGTTTTGCTGAAACTCACTCAACAGGTCATCAATCATTTTTGTTTCAGGGACGTAATAGGCCTGACGAATGAGCGTTTGCCAACGGAACGAGTCCGGTTTGTCGAGATGTGGCAACAAGTCCTTGCTGTATAAAATTCCTTTGATATTATCATGTGTGCCCGAGTACACCGGTATGCGGGAATAACCTGAACTGATTATAATTTCAAGTAGTTTTTTATAAGATGTCTTGATATCCACGTCGACAATATCGACCCGCGAAGTCATGATATCCACCACCTGGATGTTTCCGAATTTGATGATTCCCTCGAGAATCTCGGTGTCTTCATCATCGTTGCCGGAAGTTAATTCGAGCGCGTGTGATAATTCGTCAATTGAAATGTTGGATTTGTTATGTTTTGCCAGCCTTACATTCAATGCTGATGTTGATTTAACAAGCAACTTAACTACCGGTTTGAAGACCTTCAAAAGAACGACTAACAGCGGGGTTGTGAATACGGCAACTTTTTTCCCTTCCTGCGATGCAAATACCTTGGGAATGATTTCACCCAGTAACAGCAGTAAAAATGTGATGATAACCGTTTGGATGATAAAACCCAGGAAAGGCGCATCTTCAAAATTCATCAGTCTGTTGGTCACCAATGTCAGTATCAGGATAATGGCTACATTCACAAAGTTGTTCCCAATCAGGATGGCAGCCAGCAGTTTCTGAGGTTGTTGTAATAAGCCCAGAATGTTTTTATCTGACTTTCTGTCACTTTGTTCCAGTTCGTCGAGGGTTTGCGGACTAAATGAAAAGAAAGCGACTTCTGATGCCGAAATTAATCCGGAAATAAATAATAAAATCAAGCTGATTATCAGTGCAATTAATTCGTTAAAAGTAAACGGATTAAAACTGATGGATAATAATGTCGGGATTGAACACACCATGGTAGATGCTAAAAATTTGATTCAAAATTGTTGTATTGCAAAAATAGATATTTTTCGTGACTTCGAACCTATTCCAAACAATATATGTTATATTTGTAGCGTAAAACAACTAATAATCACCTTAAAAATGTTGTATTATGGAAGATAAACTGGTAACCCTCGCGATTCGTACCTACCAAAGGGCGCAAATGATAAAAACCGTATTAGAGGAAGAAGGTATTGAAACAGTTATTCACAACCTGAATCTGGAGAATCCGGAAATGGCCGTCGGTGTTCGTGTGCGGATTAAGGAAAGCGATTTGCCCCGCGCCCTGAAAATCGTGGAAGAAATGGAAAAGGCCTGGGAAGACGAAAAACCGGTGCGCGATTCCAAGACGGTATTAATCCCGGTTGACTTTGCCGACCAGGTGCCTAAAACAATCGACTTCGGCTTTAAAATGGCTGAAAACATTGGTGCGGAGGTTGTTTTTCTCTATGTGTATTTTACGCCTGCGTTTACCATTTCCATGAACAATGATGTAAGTACCTACAGCATCAGCGACAGCGAACTGTTGCGCCGCATCATTAGTTCGGCGAATGCGGATGTTGAGAACATGGGTAATCTGATAAAAAAACGTATTGCCAATGGTGAGCTACCCAATATTAGATACAGATTTGAATTGAAAGAAGGTGTTCCCGAAGATCAGATTCTTGATTACTGCAAGAAACACAGTCCTGATCTGGTGGTGATGGGTTCACGTGGAAAGAAAATTTCCAACGAATTGCTGGGAAGCGTTACAGCCGAGGTGATGGAGTCCTGCGAAACTCCTGTTTTTGCTATCCCGATCATGATTAAACAGGATAAATTTGCTGATTTGAAAAAGATTGCTTTTATAACCAATTTTGATCAGAAAGATTTGATTGCCGTCGATAAGGTAATTTCAACTTTCGATAATCCGGAACTGGAAATCTGCTTTATTCATGCTGCTGATAAGAAACACGCGTGGGATGAAATCATGCTTTCGGGCATAAAGGCTTATTTTTCTAATCACTATCCCAAACTGAAAACGAATTATGCCGTTGTGGAATCGACCGATTCTCCTGATAAAATCAACGAATTTGTCGAACAAATGCATATTGATGTGCTGGCTTTCAATACCAGACGCAAGAAATTGTTTGCACGTATTTTTAATCCCGGATTGGCTTATAAAATGATTTATCACTCGGATATCCCGTTGTTTGTGACGCATGTTTAAATAAATATTTACCCTTTTCCTCTCATAAACCTTGCCATACGCATATTTTGTTTCAGCCCTTTCGATGGTGCGAATACGATGCGTTTCACAGATATGGATTCAGCCCGAACTTCATCGGGGTTGCTTACTTCGCGACATTCAGCTGTGAATGAAAACGTGCCGAAATCGTTCAGACAAACGTGGTTGCCCTCCAGTAGTTCTGATTCGATGCAGGCAAGTAAGGCTTTGATATTGACTTCTGCTTCTATCGCGCCCATTTTTTTCCCTTTTGACATCTTTTCTGCCAGGTCTTTGATGCTTACTGTTCGCTTGCGAACTACCTGTGGATAAAAACCGGTTTTATATGCTACGATTAATACTCCTTGTTTTGTTTGTTACTTCAACAGGATATTCAGCATAGTTTAAATAGAGGCATGTATTAGTTTGTCGGGATTTATTATGCATAAAATCATTATGTAAAGGACACACATAAACTGAAACAAAATATCAAATAATAAAAACAGGAGAAAAATCATTTGATTTTCCTCCTGTTCGATTTCTTTTAGACAGCGTCAATTATGCTGGACTGATTGCTTCTGAGGGACAAACATCTGCACAAGTTCCGCAATCGGTGCAAACTTCAGGATCAATAACATAGATGTCACCTTCTGAAATCGCATCAACCGGACATTCACTAATGCAAGATCCACATGCAATACAATCTTCTGAAATTACGTAAGCCATTTTTCGAAATTTTTTTGTTAGT
>JAYFPG010000040.1:0-18352 GCA_034928085.1 Paludibacter sp. | reverse complement strand
ATATCATTAACTGATAAAACTCATCTTAGAGACCTCTTCGATAGAACTAAATTTCAAAATATCAAAGATCGTTTTAGGCTTAATGAGCCAAATTTATTTAATTTTTAATTCGTCCCAATTTTTAATGGGACACTAGTGAATCCATTTATTTTATCTGTTCTTGGATCTCCTTCCGCATCTATTCCCGGCTTTCCCGTAAAGATATTCATTCCGGCGCTAAAAGGTCCGACATTAATTTGCAATGCAACCGTACGATGGCTGTCACTATCTCCTTTGGGAACTCCGGGTAACTCAATGCCGAACATATAGTCATTTTCATATTTTATATTAAGAAACGGATTCCCCAAAGTTATCATGTTGGTAGTTTGGTCAGGAAGTCCACCGCCTTGAAAAGTTGTTCCCGAATAAGTTAAACTTGCCGGTATACCAAACATATAACCATTTAGTGCCCATTCTCCTCCTTTATGCGTTACTTCTCCCACAACACTGCCATCATAATAACTTGTGTATGTCACTTTACCTGAATGTTTACGATAACTCAATGGAATTAGCTTAGGTACACCCCATGATATCTCATAACCCTTTCCATTTACATCACTACCTTGTATGTCAATTTTATGATAAGCTATCGGAGAAAAGATCTTTTGAAATTCGTATCCTGCATCTGTATAAAACAACCAATGAAAAAACCTTTCAAACAACTCCCCGCTTGGATCGGTATATCTAAATGGATTTCCATAGCAATACGCATACCGGTTATAATTCAACCAGCTTTCCGGCGCTTGCACAAATGGATCCGGGCTAAAAAACATCGCCGTCAACGGGTCGTACACCCTTCCATTCATGTTGATAATGCCAAACTGGTCGAGATGTTCATGCATCGTGTAGCCACGATCTATAATCCAGCTGGTACGGGTATCATCTTGCGTCCAGTCGGCAGGATTGCGGCGTTTCCCCCACGGGTCATAAGCGTAGCGTTCTACTACTGTACCGGATTCGTTTGTAAGGGCTAACAGGTTTCCCTGATAGTCAGCATAACCAGAATACAGTGTCTCTACACCGTTGGTATTGATGAGTATAGCACCGCCGCTAAGGTAATGGATTTTCTTAATATTTCCAAGATTATCGGTCTCTTCTTCGTAATCGCCGAGGTAATATTTTGTTTTTTGTGTTACTCCGTTGATTTTATATTCCGATTTACTCCGTTGGTCATCGATGCCATAGGTGAGGATGTAATATTTGTTGCTTTGGGTTTATTTATATCACCAATATTCAATTTTCTTTTTTGAACGAAACACTTTCCCTTTTTCGGTTATAAAAGTACTTCTCGTCCAATTTCCAAGTTTGTCAAAATTGGAGTATTTGATATGTATCTTATTCATTTTATTTTTGCTATAAGGAACAACATCACTATATATCACCTCATTATTATTGCTTTCTTGTATGTAATCTGTTAATTGCCCCGACTGATTATACAAATAAGTATAAAACGTAGTATCAGTTACGTTTTTAATTTCCATTTGGTGAATTTTTTGTTTTCTTTCGTTGTATTTATAAACAATTTCAGATGATATATCATTTCTCTTTTGCCAATCATTGGCTTCAGTATAACTAACAAGTTTCCCATCTTCATAAAGAAAATTATCCCCTAAAAGAGAAGGGTTATCTAAACTCAAAAAATATACTCTGTATTTATAACATTTACCCGAGGTAGTATAAAAAAATCGTTCAATTTTTTGATTCTTCACATTCTTATTTATTTGATTTGTCCTTTTTATCTCTAACAAGGTGTCTGCAAGTATATAATCAAATTTGTAACTAGACTTAATTTCGTTTTTGTAGTAGTTGATTTCTTGTAATATAAATCCTTCTTTATCAAAAGCAGACACAACTTTCCATTCGTCAAATGTTTTTTCAATTACTTTCTTAACTCCCTTATATTTGGAGGTTTTTGAAAATAAATTATCTTTATCAATGGCATATGAAGAATAAAAAAGTCCGTACAAGAACAATACTGTAAAAATCCTAATTTTCATTTTCTTATATTTTTTAAGGAACAACTACTCTTATATATCCACTTCTGAAAAGGAATGTAGATAAATTTTGGTAAGTATTACGCAATGGATCCATGACTTGTATTATTATTCTCGTCCTAACGCCTGAGCCAAAAATACGAGGTACTTGCTGCATTTGTATCCTGTTTACACCTACTGTGTGCATGGTTCCACTGTTATTATATGTAATGGCAGATGGATTACCTATGTGTAATTGTGCGCCAACAATTTGTTCACTATTTGTTGTGCCAGGCATAATCGTTTTCGTGTTAAACCCGTATTCATTTGCTAATTGCGCAAAATCAGCACCTTGACTTTTATCGGCGACATTGATAGTTTGTCCTTTATATTCAGCAATAGATTCTAATGTTTCTTGCGTACACCCAACAGTCATATCCGACTGTTCGTGAATAGGTAAATTACCATTAGGTAAAGAATAATCTGCCGTTGTTTCCCATGGTTTACCTCCCCAAAAATCTCTACCATCCTTTACTGCATCAATACCTCCTGAGATGCCTCCTAACAATGCTCCCGAGGCTCCTGCAATTAATCCAGTGTATGTGCCTTGCCAAAGTGACTCTCCAAATTTCTTTCCTTGTATGATACCATTACCAAAGCCGGAAGTAAAACCAGAAGAAAACCCTGCACCACCACCTATTGCCGCTCCGGTTATAAAACTTGATGTTGCAGTCAAGGCTGCTGAAGACCCAACAAAACCAGCACCAAAACTACCTCCTGCTAATGCCGAACTTATCCCAGCTCCCATTCCAGCTCCTAAAGCTCCTGCCAAAGCACCAACACCAAAGTAAGCAAGACCTTTCCATGTAAATTCTGCCCCGTTGGCAAGCCAATTAACCGTGCCACCAATTAAACCTCCGATAAGTAAATGTATCCATTCTCCATTTGGGTCAACATACTTAAACGGATTGCCGTAGCAATACGCATACCGGTTATAATTCAACCAGCTTTCCGGAGCTTGTACAAACGGATCAGGACTAAAAAACATCGCTGTCAGCGGATCATACACCCGCCCATTCATATTAATAATCCCGAACGCATCCAAATGCTCGTGCATCGTGTAGCCACGGTCGATAATCCAACTCGTACGGGTATCATCCTGTGTCCAGTCCGCCGGATTACGGCGTTTTCCCCACGGGTCATAAGCGTAGCGTTCTACGACTGTTCCTGCTTCATTGGCAAGAGCAATCAGGTTTCCCTGATAGTCAGCATAACCATAATACAGTGTCTCTACACCGTTGGTATTGATGAGTATAGCACCGCCGCTAAGGTAATGGATTTTCTTAATATTTCCAAGATTATCCGTCTCTTCTTCGTAATCGCCGAGGTAATATTTTGTTTTTTGAGTTATCCCGTTGATTTTGTACTCCGATTTACGGCGTTGGTCGTCGATGCCGTAGGTAAGGATGTAGTGTTTGTTGCCTTCGGCAAGGGTTTTGATTTTCTTGAAGTCGGTGTAGGTGACATTCAGGCTGTCTGATTCTCAAAACAGCAGACTATTGTAGAAAGTCACTATATCTCAATAATAGAATCTGCAATGCATTTATCTGTCGATCTGTCAAATATACACAATTTGTAATATCCTCGGGGATAAGCGACAAAAGGGGAATACAATAGGAATACATCCGAAACAAATACACTCTTTGGTGGTATTACCAAACGAATATTCATTTCTCCTGACTGATTTTTTGGTGTCTTTACCTTCGGCGCAAAAATTGATACAGTTACCATATTATCAGGTTCTGAGTTTGATAACGTTAGTAAACTCCAATAAAATTTTCTTTCATTTGTTTTTCGAAAGTCAATTGCTGATTTATGGTAAATATTTTTATTAAAATCAGGAACTACAATGCTGTCGTTTTCCCCATTATATACTAATAGTTTTATTGAGATTGAGTTCTTACCAATTTTGTTTTTTTCTGTTAGAATATAACAAAACACATTGTCAGAGACAATCTGACATTGCATAAGATTGCTGATAAATAGAAAAAATAGGACTATTGTATGTGTATGGTATCGGTACATAAGTATTAAGATTTAAAATTTTCCAGATAGTTGACTTACTCATAAATTGTAATGATTAAGGTGGTCATTTTATGAACACATTAGTACTATCGGGTTTGGGGCTAAATCTCATGTAATAAAATAAATCATTTACATCCGTCTCTCCTGATCGAGCATTAATAATTTTATAAATTCTAAAGGTCGTATCATTTACAATTTCTGCAATAGAATTATCTAAGTATCGCTTACCAGAAAAACTACTTGACCAACATTGGATTTCTAAATGACTGTTTGATACAATAAAAACTCCCCAACTGCTTTTATTCTTGGGATTAAGATTATTTTGATTAAAATCTTCTAAAGTTTTAATTCCAGTTGTATCAACAAAATTCAGGACTACTCAGTTTTTATATAAAAAGATGTAATTTGTAAGTTTCTTATTTGGTTCAATAATAGAATAATAACACCCATCTGTTTTTAATTCATTTCCTAAATAAATAGATTTATTCAAAGTAAGTTTTTCGTCTTCTCCACATGAGAATAAAAAAAACGATAACAAACATAAAACAGATTCAATTGTTTTCATAATATTTATATTAATGTATTACCACAATGCTGTTTCAATCGAATAACTGTTATACCAATACAACATCTCTACACCGTTGGTATTGATGAGTATAGCACCGCCGCTAAGGTAGTGGATTTTCTTAATATTTCCAAGATTATCTGTCTCTTCTTCGTAGTCGCCGAGGTAATATTTGTTTCAATAAACAAAAAGATGTTCCAGAAGAATTAAAAGGAAGGGTTTTAGTTTAGGTATTATAGTTTACAGTTGAAGTTTTTTCATTTCCTGTCGGTGAAATTTTATAATTTCATTACCTTTGCTTTCGATGAAGAAAAAGATATTGATAGATCTAAATTTAAGGACAAATTCACAACGAGAAATCAAAAAAATAAAACCACAAAGTTTATTGCTGAACTTTATGGTTTTACTTAATTTAAACTATGGGTGGAAAACGGGGCTCGAACCCGCGACCTTCGGAACCACAATCCGACGCTCTAACCAACTGAGCTATAACCACCATGTTTTCGAGCTGCAAAGATAATACAGCAAAAAGTTATATGCAAGCGATTTTGACAAAATTAAAATAAAATTTACATTCAGCTAATTATCAAACACATACATAAACACCCAAATGAATTTTCTACTTACAAATACTGAATTAGACCAGCAAATCAACCATATTAAAAGACAAATCAGACTCTCGATGGACGGCATCATTGCTGATTCGATGAAGGCGCACGGCATTGTCTACAAAAAAAATTATGGAGTTTCAGTTACCAGACTCAGAGATATAGCAAAGGATTATGATAGAAGTCATGATTTAGCGCAACGTTTGTGGCTGCTTGAGATACGTGAAACCATGATACTTGCTTCACTTCTGCAACCTGCAGAAACATTTACACCGGGACTTGCTGCTGATTGGTCAAATAAATGCAATAACATTGAATTAATTGAGCAGGTATGTATGAATTTATTTCAACACCTGCCTTTCGCGGTTGACTTTGGTCTGAATTGCATTCAGTCGGAAAACAGGCAACAACAAACAATTGGTTTCAGCCTGTTGCTAAGAATATACAAACAACTGAACGTTGCAGAGATTAATCAAATCATACAACGCGTACTTCAAATGCAGATACCAAAAGATGAAAAGACATTACATAATATGGTCGCCGTTTGTATGGCGCGACTCACCCGAAAAGACGAAGAAACAGCACAAACAATCTACAAAAGTCTTGAACCATTCAGGGATGACAGCATTGCAGGAAGAAATCACATCTTTCGGACAGTAAAACAAGAATTAATATTTTTAGGATATCTGGATGAGAAATTCTGAAAAATGCCTTATCTTTGTGTGGTTTAATCAGTATCAATGAAAGAAGAAAGTTCCACCATCGTCAATATATTCACGGAATATCTGGTCAGACATAAACATAGAAAGACCCCCGAAAGATTTGCTATACTGGAAAAGATATATACCCTTGAAGGGCATTTTGATGCTGAGAAACTTTATGAAAGCATGCAAAATGAATACAGGGTCAGTTTAGCAACGGTATACAACACACTTGATTTACTTTTGGAAGCCGGGCTTGTCATAAAACACCAGTTTGACGGTTTATCCGCCCAATACGAAAAATCAATAGGCGCTAACATCCACAACCATTCTGTTTGCATCGTATGTGGAAAAGTCAAGGAGTTTACAGATAAAAAAATAAAAAAAGCAATTCAATCGAAAGAATTTGCCAATTTTCAAAGCACACATTATTCCCTGTATATCTATGGGATATGCAAAAAATGCAGTAAAAAATAATTTATAAATATAACAATGAAAGTAGATGTACTATTAGGACTCCAATGGGGTGACGAAGGAAAAGGAAAAGTAGTGGATGTATTAACGCCCGGTTATGATTTAGTAACAAGGTTTCAGGGCGGTCCCAATGCAGGTCACACACTCGAATTTGAAGGACAGAAATACGTGCTGCGCTCCATCCCTTCAGGCATCTTTCAGGGAGACAAAATCAATATAATCGGCAACGGAGTGGTGCTCGATCCTGCCCTTTTCAAAGCCGAGGTTGAAGCACTCGAAGCATCAGGACACCCATTGACTAAAAGATTGAAGATCTCAAAAAAGGCACATCTGATTTTGCCTACGCACCGTTTACTCGACCAGGCTTATGAATCAGCTAAGGGAGAAGGAAAAATAGGTACGACCGGAAAAGGTATCGGTCCGACCTACACAGATAAAGTCAGTCGTAACGGAGTAAGAGTTGGTGATATATTGCATAATTTCGAAGAAAAATACAATACTGCTATCAAAAGGCATAAGGAACTGCTGGCACAATATGATTTCGAATATGATCTGGCAACACTTGAAAAAGATTGGTTCGAAGGCATAGCATGTATCAGAAAGTTTGAACTTATTGACAGTGAACATGTAATTAACGACGCTATCAAAGCAGAAAAGAAAATACTGGCAGAAGGTGCACAGGGCACCATGCTGGATGTTGATTTTGGCTCATATCCCTTTGTGACTTCTTCAAACACCATTTGTGCCGGAGCTTGCACCGGACTGGGTGTTGCACCTCGCAACATCGGAGAAGTATATGGAATCTTTAAAGCCTATTGTACCCGTGTTGGTAGCGGTCCGTTTCCGACAGAGCTTTTCGATGAAACAGGAGACTTAATGCGTAAAAACGGCAATGAATTCGGTTCGGTAACCGGTCGCCCGCGCCGTTGTGGCTGGGTTGATTTAGTCGCCCTCAAATACGCGGTGATGATCAATGGTGTCACACAGCTCATCATGATGAAAAGTGATGTAATGGATGCCTTCGAAACCATCAGGGCCTGCGTGGCATATAAAATCAATGATGTTATTACAGAAGAATTTCCTTACTCGATTGAAGGAGAAGTTGAACCCGTTTACGCTGAGTTACCCGGATGGCAAACAGATATGACCAAAATGCAATCGGAAGATGAATTCCCGGAAGAATTCAATGCATACCTGAATTTTCTGGAAGAAGAACTGGAAGTACCTATTAAAATTGTTTCGGTAGGTCCCGACCGGGCACAAACGATTCTCAGATAAGATAAAAATTTATCAACATCATATAAAAAAACCTGAAAAAATCTGTCAAACAGTTTTCTCAGGTTTTTTTATTGATAAGAATAACTATTTCAGTTTAAGCAGTTTTTCAATTTTGCCTTTAAAATCAATATTTTCCATGAAGCCTGTAAACTCCTCCGCACCTGGTCCGAATGCAAAAACAGGAACTGGTATTCCAGTATGACCTTTTGATGAAAAATGAGCCTTCACCTTTCCTTCATTCATATCACCATTAACAAGAGTAAGCCCACCACATTCATGGTCGGCAGTAATTACAACCAGCGTATTTCCATCCTTTTCAGCAAAATCAAGCACTTTTCCGACTGTTTTATCAAAATCCAGCATCTCTCTTACAATCATATCAATATCATTGCTATGTCCTCCCCAGTCAATCTGCGAACCTTCCACCATCAGGAAAAAACCTTTTTTATTATTGTCCAGTATATCAATAGCAACCATTGTTGCATCAGGAAGCAGATCACCACGTTCAGGCATAGGAGGCGGCTGATCTTCATGAATTAGTCCTGCCAACTTCCCTGAATTTATCTTTTTGACTTCATCCAGGTCAAAAGCAACCTGATATTGTTTGTCTTTTAATTCCTGGATGAGATTTCTACCATCTTTTCGTGATTCAAAATATTTTCTTCCACCACCAATAAAAACATCAATATCTGTCTTCAAATAATCGGCAGCAGCCTCTTCATACATCTTTCTGTTTATTTGATGAGCAATAAAAGTAGCAGGAGTAACATAGGTTACTGCACAGGAAACAACGATACCTGTTGCCAGTCCATTGCGATCGCTTTGCTCCAGGATACTTTCCACAGCAACAGAATCTGGGTTCATACCAATCATCCCGTACCTGGTTTTTACCCCGGTAGCGAGCGCAGTCCCACCTGCACCTGAATCAGTCACAAACCGGTTTGCGCAATATGTTTTTGAGTAACCTACGTGTTTACAACGTTCTAATTCGAGCTTATTTCCATTGGTAACCATGGTAGCATAAACATGCGCCATCCCCATTCCATCTCCGATTAAGAAAATAACATTTTTGGGCCTTTTTGCTGCCGACAAAGATCCGAACAGGATTAATGTAACTAACAGCAAAGTTGAAATTCTTTTTAACATTACAAATATTATACTTTAAAATATTAAACATTAAACACGATCAAGTGCTTTTGAAATTCCTTTTAATTCTTTTTTTATTTTTGTTAAACGTTCAATCAGCTCCTGTTGTTTAGCCACCTGGTCTTTTTTTTTACTTAATTTTTGCCGGGCGCCTTCCAAAGTCAGATTCTGTTCATTGACCAGAAACATGATTTGCTTCACTAACCTGATATCTTCTTCCGAATAAAAGCGGGTACCTTTATTATTACGTTTTGGTTTTAACTGTTTAAACTCTTTTTCCCAGAAACGCAAATTTGACGCGTTGATATTTAAGAGTTTCGACACCTCTGCAATGGAGTAAAAAAGTTTTTCCATAAGATAACAAATTATTATTTGTTAATTTTCAACCGTTGCCCTGGACGTATCATAGAACTTCGCAGGTTATTCCATTGTTTAATCCGGGTAACAGACACACCATAGCGGGCAGCTATACCACTTAATGTTTGTCCTTTTCTAACCGTATGATAGGTTACTTTACTACCTGAAGACAATGCTGATGCCTGTGGTATTGACACTTCAGCCCTCCTGTTATTAACCAAAGAATCTGCTTTATAGGCAACTATCTCATCAAATTTATCAATAAACATTCCCGTCATTTTTACAGGCAATACCACAGCATAGGACTTTATATCGCCCGGGATAATCTCTCTTCTGTACTGCGGATTCATCATTTTAATCTGTTCCTTAGACACATTCAAAACCTTGGAAATCTGCTCAAAATGAACCCGTTGATTTATCATAACAGTATCTACCGCTTTGGGAAAATCAATTGTTGCTTTGCAAATATTATGGGCATTGGCATAATATAAAGCATAATTCGCTGCAATAAAAATAGGAACATACCCTCTGGTTTCTGCTGGCAGGAAGGGATAAATCGCCCAATAATCCTGTTTCCCTCCGGCCCTCCGAATTGCTTTATTCACATTACCCGGACCGCAGTTGTAAGCCGCAATAACCAAGTGCCAGTCACCATAGATATCATAGAGGTCTTTCAGGTATCTCGCGGCAGCATGTGTCGACTTATACGGATCCAGTCTTTCATCCACCAGGCTATTAATTTCAAGTCCGTACATTCTGGCTGTGGCAGTCATAAATTGCCACAATCCGGCAGCCCCTGCCCTTGAAATAGCGGTAGGATTAAGTGCAGATTCAATAACAGGCAAATATCTTAGTTCAATTGGCAATTTATTCTTATCGAGCACCTGCTCGAATAACCGAAAATAATAATCTCCTAATCCCATCAGGTAGCTGACCTGACTTCTTCTTCTGACAGTATATAAATCGACAAATGAACGGACATAATTATTAAACGGCATTTCCATCACACAGGGCATTAACCTGAGGCGAGTGCTGATAACAGAATCAGGCACATGGTGATCAAAACGGGTAGTATCGCAATTGGATTTTCTGGCTTTACTTACAAACCAGTTTGACAACATATGATCGAGCGCATAAGTAACTTCATCAGGTATGGAAATACTGTCAGCAACGTTAGATTTCTTTGGTTCATCCATCAACTTGAAATCCGACTGAGCAAGTAATGAGATTCCTTGTAGCAGCAATAATACAAATACAAAAATTTTCTTAAAAAACATCCTTCTTTTAAAATTTAATGCTGCCTGTTAACCCATATGAAAATGATGTTTTAGGCATTTGATTCATTGTAAATCTGTCATTGATAATGGATGGTCTCAACTTCAGGGATAAATCCGGAGAAATATCAAAATCGTATAAGTGAGCATCCACAAACGCATCAATTAATGTCAACCCATAATAAGCAATCGAAACAATGATACTCAGATCCCTGTTGTATCTAGATTTGTCCATTCCGCTTTTCAACAAATTGGTAAAAGCATCTTTTCCCCCATAGCTATCAATAGTATATCCCGGTGGTATTATTTCCAGAAAACTGTTGGTATTATTATCGGTATCGGTAATATCCAGATAAGCGTTTTTGTACGATAACAATTGCTTTGAGTTCCAGTTTATGGCATAAAAACAACCCAAAAAGCCGCCGTAAACAATTGGCAACTTCCAATATTTCCGGTTCAATATCTGCCCGTAGCCGGGGATTACTGCACCCAGCCAGATGGCCCGAACAGGATCCGGCTTATAAATTTCCGTTGGAGCCGGGACCTCCTTTTCATCAACCGGGACCATAAGGGGTTCAGACAAATCAAGTCGCCGCAGTGACTGAATTGTATCCTGAGCATTTAACACGGTATTATCCTGACCTGAAAGACAAAGAGGAAAAAGCACAATCAGCAGAATCAATCCTATTTTTGGTTGCTCAAACACAATTACTTCGGTTGTTATTAGTTTCTGTCAATCGTATCCAATAATTCCATGATGCGGGATAACTCATCATCATCTTTAAAAGGGATTGTAATTTTACCTTTTCCCTTCTCGTCGGAAGTCAGTTGAACTTTCGTGTCAAAAAGCTTTCCGAGCCGATGTTTCAATTCCTTATATTCAGACAGATTCACCTTTGTTTTCGCAGGTACAACTTTCTCAAAAGCTCCTGTTTCAGAATACTTCCGCACCAGTTCTTCTACTTTTCTTACCGAAAAGCCCTGTTTGATAATCATTTCATACAAGTGAAGCTGAGCAACAGGATCAGTGAGTCCCAGTATAGCCCTTGCATGTCCCATATCAATTATTTTATCCTTGATGCCCATCTGAATTTCGGCAGGCAGTTTCAATAAACGCAGGTAATTGGCAATTGTTGCCCTTTTCTTCCCTACCCTTTCACTGAGGCGTTCCTGGGTAAGTTTGTATTCTTCCATCAGGCGATAAAAAGACAAAGCTATTTCAATGGCATTCAGGTCTTCGCGCTGAATATTTTCAATCAGCGCCATTTCCATCACCTGTTCATCAGCAGCAGTACGAATATAGGCAGGAATGGATTTTAATCCGACCATCTTCGATGCCCTGTAACGACGCTCGCCAGCTATAATCAGGTAAGTTCCATCGTTATTTTTCTTCAGGGTTACGGGAGAAATCACACCTAATTCCCGAATTGAAGCTGCAAGTTCCTCCATCGCATCCTGATCGAAATAAGTGCGGGGCTGATTGGAGTTCGTGATTATCAGATCAAGATCAACATCACTGATGGACGATGAACCAACAGCATTAAAATTATCCGTATCAATCAGTGCTCCAAGTCCTTTCCCTAATCCTGTTGTTTTTGCCATAAAATTGCTTATACTTTTATGTATGTTAACCACATGATTTACAATTGTCGAAAGTCAAACGTTTAAAGTCTAAAGTTTAAACGTTTAAATTAATATATCAAACTTTTACCGTTTGAAAAAACTAAAGTGTACTCATGTGACTTATGTGGTGAAAAATTAAAATCAAATATTTTTCTGTATCAGTTCTTTTGCCAGATCCATATAATTGGTACTACCTTTGGACTCTGCATCATAAAGTAAAACCGGCTTTCCATGACTTGGCGCCTCACTCAATCGTACATTGCGGCTGATAACGGTCTCAAAAACCATGCCTTCGAAATGTTTTTTCACTTCGGCTAATACCTGATTAGCCAAACGTAAGCGATTATCGTACATGGTCAGCAGAAACCCTTCGATTTCAAGCCCCATATTTAGTTTACTTTTGATTATTTTAATGGTATTCAACAGCTTACTAATTCCTTCCAACGCAAAATACTCACACTGAACCGGAATGATAACCGAGTTCGATGCAGTTAATGCATTAACAGTAATCAAACCCAGCGATGGAGAACAGTCAATCAGGATATAATCATATACAGTTTTCAGAGGATTCAGCAAACGCTCCATAACACGTTCCCTGTTTTCCATATTCAACATTTCAATCTCAGCGCCCACTAAATCAATATGAGACGGGATAATATCCAGATTCTTAATTTCAGTTTCGTGTATCGCCTGCTGCGTTGGCACTCCATCAATGAGACATTCGTAAATTGTAAATTCAAGCGTACGGATGTCTACTCCCAAACCAGACGAGGCATTTGCCTGCGGATCGGCATCAACAATCAACACCTTCTGTCCCAGTGAAGCCAGCGACGCAGCCAGGTTAATAGCTGTCGTAGTCTTCCCTACTCCTCCTTTTTGATTTGCCAATGAGATAATTTTACCCATATTTTTCAACTTATCGTGATTTGATTATATGACGGGCAAAGATAAGAAAAATAAATTGAATAATTATTTATACTTACTGCCCGGTGAACATCCCGGATTAATCATTTCAGTTGACTTCAAACCCTTGTAAAATGGGGTATAAAGCCAACTTATTGATACCCTTTAAGATCTTTTATTGCTTATCATTTTAGAATTTTTCACTATTTAAGTAATCAACACAATTTAATAGCAGGAACAGGGACAACATACAAAAAGAACAACATTGCAAATCGTCAATATTGTTCTTTCTGTTATTATTTTACTCCGTTTTGCTTTTTATCCTCTTTCATCAAAGATAATGGGAGTACACTCAAATACGATCAAAATAGTTTCCAGGAGAGAGAGATTACAAAAGTACTGGTTGGTATTGGCACATTTGAAAGATCATTTACTGAACTGATTTTACCAGCCACATCCTGCATTACATTTAATTTAGCATCCAGTGCAAACATCAGCACATCCACTCCCACACCAGCTTCGAGGTCAATTTGTGAATCCTTGAAGTTCTGCGCCAACTCATCCGGGGTAATTTTCTCCCCATTTGAGATATTGGTATATTCAAGCTCAGAACCAGAGTTCATAATAAACTTCGGTCCGGCGAAAACCCTCAGGTTGGCAACTTTCAGATCAAGCAATTTCAATCCAAGATAAACCGGAACCTGAACGGATGAAATGTCCATGTAAGTATTCACATCAGTTGCATTACCATCAATTACTACATCCATCATGTCAAATTCTTTTTTCTGAATAGAGTAAAGAACTTCAGGCTGGATATAAAATTTATTGATAAATACACGTGCAAAAGCACCAGCCTGGAAGTTATTCCACATTTCTGCCTTTACATTCCCCAAATTGTAATCGCCTGTGCTAAGCGAATTTAAATTATTCAGAGATAAAGAAGAATTGTAGCCCGCCTTTAATCCGAGATTAAACTGAGCTGATGCAGCCATAACAAAAAAGAGCAATAAAGTCGAAAATAAAATACGTTTCATAAGCGAGTTGTTTTAGGGTTAATTAATTGTTGTTATCTTGATACTGAAACACTTTTTCGGATAATTTGTTTGATGTTTACAGATAACGTGGCAAAATTATAAAAAAACAACAGATTTTAATCGCTCCTGATTAAATTTTTTATCTTTGCACATCCAATGCGCCATATACTTTTAATTATGGCATAAAAACAGCTATTATGAAACGAGCTATTTTCCCGGGCACCTTCGACCCGTTTACCATCGGGCATTACAGCATAGTTGAACGTGGACTTGCGATGTTCGACGAAATCATCATTGGTATTGGTGTAAATCATTTAAAAAAGACATTGTTTGATGAATCGAAGAGATTGGACATCATCCGTCAGGCATTTGCCGGAGAACCGAGGGTAAAGGTAATGGTATACAACAGTCTTACAATCGATTTTGCCCAATCGGTGGATGCACAGTTTATTTTGAGGGGATTACGCACGGTAGCCGATTTCGAATACGAGCGAACCATTGGTGACACAAACAGAATTCTTTCTGGTATTGAAACGGTTATCCTGTTCACAGAATCGGCTTATGCCCATATTTCTTCAACTGTTGCCAGAGACCTTATGTCGTACGGGAAGGACATCTCCGCATTCCTGCCGCCGAATGTAAAATTATAACAAGGGCACAACCTAACTTCAATAAAAAGCTTAGATAAATAAAAACGTATGTTAAATAAATCTTTTTTCATTGCAATCATCCTGACAGTCGGATTATCAGGCACTATATCATCACAGAAAACGACTAAAACCTTCCACATCAGCAAGAGTCTGAGCATTTTTAATTCTGTATTAAGAGAAGTTGACATGTATTATGCCGACACCCTTAATCACGAGAAAATTGTAAAATCAGCTGTAGATCAGATGCTCCGTAATTTAGACCCCTATACTGTATATATTCCGGAATCAGAATCGGACGACATTAGTTTCATGACTACAGGCGAATACGGTGGCATTGGAGCACTCATTACCAAAACCAATGACGGCATCTGTATTTCTGAGCCTTACGAAGGCATGCCTGCCCAAAAACATGGATTAAAAGCCGGCGATATTCTGTTGGAGATAGACGGTGAAAAAACAACTAATTTTTCTGTTTCAGAAGCAAGCTCGAAACTAAAAGGAACACCCAATACCGAAATCAGACTGAAAATAAGACGATACGGGGAGAAAAAAATAATTGAAAAGAAATTTCTGAGAGAAAAAATTCAGGTACCACCCATTTCCTATTCCAACATTGCTGCTCCCGGAACAGGTTATATCCTGTTGAATGACTTCACGGAACAGGCCGCATTAGATGTAAAAAGCACCATTCAGGAAATGATCCAGCAACACGGTATCGGGTCTTTGATAATTGATTTGAGGAACAACGGAGGTGGATTGATTGATGAAGCAGTGAAAATTATGGGATATTTTGTTCCGAAAGGTACGGAAATAGTAAGCACAAAAGGAAAAAGTCCGCAAGCATCCTACACCTACAGAACCACACTGGAACCCATTTTTCCGGACATGAAAATTATCGTACTGGTAAACAGTGCTTCCGCTTCCGCTTCTGAAATTCTGGCAGGTGCTGTTCAGGACCTCGACCGGGGCATCGTAATTGGTGAACGTACTTTTGGTAAAGGATTAGTTCAGAATATCAGGCCGGTCAGTTACGGAGGACATGTTAAAATAACCACTGCAAAATACTACATACCCAGTGGCAGATGTATTCAGGCAATAGATTATGCACAACGTAATGAGGACGGCAGTCTGAAACGCGTTCCGGATAGCTTGACCACTGAATTCAGAACCAGCAATGGCCGTATTGTTCGTGATGGTGGCGGTATTATTCCGGACACCATTACACAAGATGACCGCAAAATCAACATTGCTTATTACATATATGCTCAGAATTTGTATTTTGAGTATGCAAACCGCTATGTTTCGGCGCATGAAACCATTGCAAAACCAGCTGAATTTAAACTTACCGATGCTGATTTTGATTCTTTTATCACATTTATAAAAGACAAAGGATTTACCTATACACCACAAACAAAGAAGTACTTTGATGACTTGTATGAGTTTGCCAAGTTGGAGGGTCTTGATCTGGAAGCAAAAAGTGAATTTGAAGCATTACGTTCGAAACTAATGCCGGATCTTGACGTCAAACTAAATGAAAACAAGGCTGAAATACTGGATATTCTGAGCGCTGAAATTATCAAAAGATATTATTATCAAAAAGGCGTGATCGAATACTCCCTGGTTAACGATGTTGATTTGAAAACCGCTATTGAAATGCTTGGTAAACCTGAGACTTACAATAAACTTCTACAACCACAGGTACAATAAAGTGATACAATTAAGGCAAATTCTGAAGTACATACAGCACCTCATCACAGCCAGGAACACAGGCGGACATGGTGTTCATTCGCCTTTTGTTTTTCATTTCATCCGGGATATTCTGTCTGAAAAATATCCCTACTACGTATTTAATGATATTGAAAGAGTTAGAAACCGGATGCTTGACAGTGAGCAAATCATTGAAGTCACTGATTTCGGAACCGGCATAAGCCGGCCAAGAAGCATAGCTGACATTGCCCGTAAATCCATTAAGAATCCAAAACAGGCCCAATTACTTTTTCGCATCATCCGGCATTACGGACATAAGAACATACTGGAACTCGGGACATCACTTGGAATCAGCACCCTGTATATGGCATCGGTATCAAGCAAATGCTGTTGCATAACTTTGGAAGGATGTCCGCAAATAAGCGCTGTTGCACAACAAAATTTTGACAGGTTGAAACTCCGTCAGATTAAGTTAATAAGGTGCAATATCGACGAACAACTTGAGTCAATACTCGCATCATCCGGTCGGCAGGATCTCATTTTCATTGATGCCAATCACCGTTACGAACCTTTGATGCGTTATTTCGAGTTGTGTGTGAACTATATCGGAGACGATTCCGTTATCGTTATCGATGACATTTACTGGTCACCCGAAATGGAACAGGCCTGGAAAGCAATTCAGGAACATCCACGGGTAAAAGCAACCATCGATATTTTTCACATGGGTATCGTTTTTTTTCATCCAATGCTGACAAAAAAAAATTATAAAGTACGTTATTAATCTCCGGACACCAGACACCAGACACCGGACACTTGACTGGTGACTGATGACTGGTGACTGGTGACTGGTGACTGGAGACTGGAGACTGGAGACATAAAAATAAAAAATATGAAAATTTACACCAAAACAGGCGACACCGGTCAAACCGGATTAATAGGAGGCACCCGTGTCTGGAAGAACAATCCCAGACTGGAAGCTTATGGCACCGTCGATGAGCTGAATGCATTCATCGGAACACTGACAACCAGCGGAATATCTGATGACATACTTGAATTCCTGCAAAACATACAACATAAGCTTTTTGCCGTGGGATCGCATTTAGCCACCGATCAATCAAAAACCAGTCTGAAAGCTGCATCTATAATCCGGGATGATGACATCATCAAGCTGGAAAAAGAAATTGACAGGATGGATGAAACACTCCCGTCTCTGAATAATTTTGTACTGCCGGGGGGGGCTGCTTCCGGGGCAACAGCGCATGTTTGTCGCACGGTTACCCGCAGGGCTGAACGAAAAATCATGGATTTAATACAGTCAGACATCACAATTGATGCTACTATTTTAAAGTACATCAACAGGTTATCCGATTATTTCTTTACTTTATCAAGATATCTTACTGTTTCAGAGGGACATAAAGAATTTTTCTGGAAAAAGGAAATATAATCATTTTTTTTCCTATTTTTGCACGAAATTAGAAAAAACAGTTTCTTCACATTTTTAATAAAGACCCGTCAACTATGTATTGGACATTAGAATTAGCATCAAAGATTGAAGACGCACCGTGGCCCGCAACAAAAGATGAATTGATTGACTATGCCATCAGGTCAGGTGCACCATTGGAAGTAATTGAGAATCTGCAGGAAATTGAAGATGAAGGT
The DNA here is from genome assembly GCA_034928085.1 of Paludibacter sp. GTDB lineage: Bacteria > Bacteroidota > Bacteroidia > Bacteroidales > Paludibacteraceae > Paludibacter. The sequence continues at coordinate 276 of JAYFPG010000040.1, read as the reverse complement.
GAGGTTTACGAGTCGATCGAAGATATCTGGCCGGATTATCCAAGCAAAGAAGATTTCTTTTTCAACGAGGAAGAATATTAATCTTCCTCATTTCCATTTTTCACCACCAATTTTTCCTATGTTTTTAATACAAAGCAATTTTTCAGCAATTTTTCAGTTTAAATATCTACACCGTAATATTTCCTGAGAAATGATACGGCTGTCAGGGGAAGGAATGAAAAATATACACATGAAAAGAATTGTTTTTGGTATTTTCCTGGTATTATCCTTTTTGAG
>JAYFPG010000048.1:0-28663 GCA_034928085.1 Paludibacter sp. | reverse complement strand
GAATTCTGGTACAATTTTCTTCATCGTTGCTACAGTCAGATAATCTTTACAAAGTTTACTGTAGTTAATCAGTTTATCAATCAAAATCGAAACCTTATCATAATCATATTGTTGCACATTGGCAATCATGATTTTGGGATGGTGAGTATTTTGGGTGTATTCTTTTTTATTCAGTAACTCTTCGAACAATTTTTCACCCGGACGCAAACCGGTATATACAATCTTGATATCCTCTTCCGGCACGAAACCAGCCAGCCGAATCATTTTACGAGCTAAATCAACTATTTTCACCGGCTTACCCATATCGAAGATATAAATTTCACCGCCATTTCCCATGGAACCGGCCTCCAACACCAGCATACAAGCCTCGGGAATCGTCATGAAATAACGGATAATCTCAGGATGCGTAACGGTAACCGGACCACCATGTTCGATTTGCTTTTTAAAATAGGGGATCACAGAACCACTTGAACCCAACACATTACCGAAACGGGTTGTAATAAATTTAGTGGTGGATCCGTTCAAGGATGCATGCAGTTTGCGGAAGAGCGATTGCACATAAATCTCGGCAATACGCTTGGAAGCCCCCATCACATTCGTAGGATTTACTGCTTTATCGGTCGAAACCATCACAAAGCGTTCCACCCTGTATTTAACAGCCAGATCAGCCAGTATTTTGGTACCCAACACATTCACCTGAATACTCTCCACAGGGTAATCCTCCATCATCGGTACATGTTTGTACGCAGCTGCATGATAAATGATGTCTGGCCGGTACAAATCCATCATATACTCCATTCTGTCCTTGTTACGTACATCACCCAGAAAGACCGTCACATTTTTGTCATCGTATTTTTCCTGTAAGTCAAGTTTCAGGTCATGCATCTGAGATTCAGCATGATCTAGCAACACAACCAATTTTGTATCATATTTCAGTACCTGAAGGGCAATTTCACTACCGATTGACCCGGCAGCACCGGTAACTAATACGACTTTATCTTTAAGCTGTGAAGCTATATTCTCAGTAGAGATATTAATCTGAGGACGCTCAAGCAAGTTCTCAATCGGGATTGAACGAATCTCTCCAATGCTCGGTATATCATTCTTCCATATATTCATTGGAGGAAGAGATAGAACAGTGAGGTTATTATCGATGAATTTCTCCAACACATTGGAAGTATTTACCTGATTCAGTTTAACCGGAGAAATAATGATAGATTTGCACTTCTTTACTATGATTTTTTTAAGTGTATCGTCATTGAGGTGGTATACTTTAACACCCATAATCATTTTCTCACTGGCACTTTTATCATCATCGATAAATCCAACTAATTTATATTTTGAGCCAACCTGTTCTGACATAAGCATTTTGGCTATACCAATTGCTGCTGATTTAGTCCCGTAAATCATTACAGGCGTAATATAATCGCCCCGTTGTGTAAAATAGTCATAAGCTGTCTTAACAAGTAGCCTGATCAGCAATAAGAACAAGAATGACAGTACGGCGTAAATAATCAGTTCAGCATAAAAAATCAGCACTCCTTTCGATAGCGAAGTCATTATCAGGTTGATAAAACTAACAACGGCAATATTCAACACAATTGCGAAAAATATCTTGGTTACATCTACAAAACTGGCATAGCGCAAAACGCCTGAATAAGTGTGAAAAAACCAGAAAAGAACTATCTGAAAAGAAACCAATACAATCATTCGCTGGATATCATTCAATGAAACTGAAGAGGCAGGTTCTATTCTGATTTTATCAGCTACATATACAGCGATAAAAAAAGCGGCCATACTCATTAAAACATCCATTAAGAGAACAATCCACCTGGGGAGGTATTTCATCGAAACAAATCTGGAAAGAACTGCATTATCAAGTAAATCTGGGTCTTGTTTTTTCATACGCAACGTATCATAAAAGTGGGTGCAAAGTTAAATCATTTATTTTACAAATTACAACTAACCTTGCAGAAAAAGTTTAAAATTCATTTGGTTATATTCACATCTAAAATGAAACGCATATATCTGTGAAAAATTGTATGGTTGATATAAAAAATTAATTCCATATCTTTGCAGCCACATTCAAATTTTAAGTTATGTCGATACACTTCGAAAATGTGCGCAGGGTTACGACCCAGCGATTGATTGAAATGAAAAAAAGAGGTGAGAAAATAAGCATGTTAACAGCTTATGATTACACCATGGGAAGCATCGTGGACCGGGCCGGTGTTGATGTGATTCTGGTAGGTGATTCGGCTTCTAATGTGATGTGCGGCAATGCTACCACGTTACCTATTACGTTGGATCAGATGATATTTCTGGCAAAATCGGTTGTTCGCGGTGTTAAGCGGGCGCTTGTAGTTATAGATATGCCTTTCGGTTCTTATCAGGGAAACTCACGTGAAGCCATCACTTCAGCCATCCGCATCATGAAAGAAACCCATGGGGATTGCATCAAGATGGAAGGTGGTGAAGAAGTAATCGAATCCATCAAACGCGTTCTCAGCGCCGGTATTCCGGTTATGGGTCACCTGGGTCTGATGCCTCAGTCGATTAACAAATACGGAACGTATGCAGTAAGAGCGCAGGAGGAAGAAGAAGCTGAGAAACTTATTCGGGATGCGCACTTGTTAGAAGAGACCGGCTGTTTTGCTCTCGTACTCGAAAAAATACCGGCCAAATTAGCCAAACGGATAGCTTCAGAACTTACCATTCCGGTAATCGGCATTGGAGCTGGTGGTGGCGTGGATGGTCAGGTGTTGGTTATTCACGATATGTTGGGCTTAAACAACGACTTCTCTCCACGATTTCTCAGAAGATATGCCAACCTGGAAGCTGTAATGGATAATGCCATCAAACATTATGTGGATGATGTGAAATCGGGTGATTTCCCGAATGAACAGGAACAGTATTAAGGTCGCCGGACAACAGACATCTGACAAAGGGCTTTATAATAAGACTGATTTGACAAACCCCGAATCAGTCTTTTTTATGATCAGTTAAGAATAAAAATCGGCTACTCATCACTCAAAAAAGCACATTCAGCGTTTTTATTATCATTGTTATAATGTGAAAATTTTATTTTTGTCCAAAAATTATTTTCATAAATTAATCGGCAAAAATAAAATAATAAAATGCTGTTACGAAATCACCAAAAGACAGGACTTTTTTTACTACTCTGTTTATTTTCTCTGCTTTCATTTTCGCAAACCAATCTTACCCAAACCCTTAGAGGTGAAGTGGTGGATGCTTTTACCAAGCTTCCGCTACCAGGCGCAACTGTTATGGTATTAAACGCTGATCCTGTTCAGGGAACCACTACAGATGAAGATGGAAATTTCCGTTTTGAGAAACTGCTTACCGGTCGTACTGAAATTCAGGTATCAATGGTCGGCTATCATCCGGTGGTGTTAAGCAATCTCCTGCTTACTACCGGCCGGGAACTGATTGTAAACATAAACCTTGAAGAACAGGTTATTGCACTCGGCGGTATAGAAATCACTGCAGCGAATAGTGACCAACCCCGCAACGAGATGGCAATTACAAGTGCTCGTTCGTTTACCGTTGAGCAAACTGAACGATACGCAGGTAGTCTGGGCGACCCATCTCGAATGGCGCAAAATTTTGCAGGGGTTTCATCGGCCGGTGACCAACGCAACGACATCATCATCCGGGGTAATTCTCCACAGGGTTTGTTGTGGCGGCTTGAAGGGATAGATATACCCAACCCCAATCACTTCGGTTCTATGGGTTCAACTGGCGGACCCGTTGGCATGTTGAACAACAACCTGCTGGCTAATTCAGATTTTTATACCGGCGCATTTCCGGCTGAATTCGGGAACGCCCTGGCAGGTGCCTTCGATTTGCGTTTGCGTAATGGAAACAACGAAAAGCATGAATTCATGGGTCAGGTGGGTTTCAATGGTTTTGAACTGGGTGCCGAAGGACCTCTGTACAGAAAAACCAGGGCATCATACCTGGTAAATATTCGTTACAGCACGATGGAAGTCCTAAACAAACTGGGAATGGATTTTGGCACCGGAAATGCAGTACCTCAGTATAAGGACATTTCCTTTAAACTGAATTTCCCTACAAAATCGGGACGCGTAACTTTGTTTGGCATGGCGGGTGATAGTTATATCGAAATGCTTGATAGCAAAGGTGATTCGGCTCAGTTTGGGTTTTCGGGCACCGACTTGTTCTTTGGATCGCAAATGGGTGTGGCAGGTCTAACCCATGTGCACTATTTTTCGAATGAAGCACGTGTGACTACCAACCTGGCTATGACCGGACATCAGAACAAAACTTCGATGATTGATTTTGTTTTCAATCCTGAAATTGAAATGATAAATGAGCATATATATGAAATTAGATATTCCCTTTCAAGCAAATACTCTCAAAAAATTAACAAACAAAACTTTATCAACACTGGTTTTGTATTCGACTTATTCGACATAATGCAGAAAGGAAAACAATATGTAAAAAATATCCAGGACTACAGGTATTACATGGATATGCATGAAAATCTTTCTTCCGCAAAAGCTTTTGCGGAATGGCAGTATAAGTTTTCCGATCAACTTACGCTGAACTCGGGTTTGCATGGTGCTTATTTATTTCTGAACGATTCTCATTCCATCGAACCAAGGATGGCGCTTAAATGGCAGGCCAGCAAAAAAGAAGCTGTTAGTTTTGGCGCCGGATTACATAGTCAGTCGCAACTAAAACCGGTTTATTTTATGCAATTGCTGACCGATTCGGTGAACAACAGTTACGAACGCACCAACGAAAAACTTGATTTTTCGAAAAGCATGCATCTGGTAGCTGGCTACGATCGGGTGTTGGGTGACAGGCATCGGCTGAAATTAGAGGTGTATTACCAACACCTGTACAACATACCGGTTTCTCCTGATCGTCCTGAATATTCGATGCTTAACTCGGGTGGCGGCTTTTCGTACAATGTCTTTCACAATTGCGTGAACGAGGGAAAAGGCAAAAACATGGGGGTGGAGCTTACCTTGGAGAAGTTTCTTGACAAAGGTTTTTATTATCTGCTGACTGCATCGGTTTTCGATTCAAAAGCCACCGGATTCGATGGTATCTGGCGAAACACACTTTTCAACAACAACTATGTATTCAATGCTTTAGGAGGATATGAGTGGCATTTCAATCAAAAGACATCGCTTGCTGCTGATTTGAAAGGCGTATGGGCTGGAGGCATGCGTTATTTACCAATCGATGCTGAACAATCTGCCTTAAACAACAGCGCAGTATATGATTGGGCAAATGTGAATGCTGAAAGATTCCCGGATTATTTCAGAATTAATGCCCGTGTTACGCTGCGTTTAAACGGCAAAAAAGTAAACCAGGAATGGGGACTCGATTTGCAAAACCTGACTAACCACCAAAACATCTTCACGCAAAACTGGGACTCCAACAAACAAGAGGTCTCAACATCCTATCAAATGGGATTCATGCCGATGATGACCTATAAGATTTTCTTTTAATGCAAAAGGCTGATTCGGATGAAACCGAATCAGCCTTTTTTCCTAAACCAGACACCCAAAAAAATAGTAAATGGTAAATCTACACGATGTAAGTTGTAGATGCCGTTTCTCCTCCTCTACCCGTCCAGTTGGTATGGAAGAACTCACCTCTTGGCTTATCAACACGTTCGTATGTATGTGCTCCGAAATAGTCACGCTGAGCCTGTAGCAGGTTGGCAGGTAATCTTTCGCTGCGGAAACCATCGAAATAGCATAGTGCTGATGTTAGTGCCGGAACTGGAATACCATTGGTAAGTGCAGCTGCACAAACACGACGCCAGCCGGTCTGGGCTTTTTCAACAATATCTTTGAAATAAGGATCGAGTAACAAGTTCTCCAGGTTCGGATTTTTATCGAATGCTTTCTTGATATCGCCTAAGAACACCGAACGGATGATACAACCACCACGCCACATCAGCGCGATGCCACCATAATTCAGATTCCAACCATACTCCTTCGCAGCCTCCATCATCAGATTATAGCCCTGTGCGTAGGAGATAATTTTCGCTCCGAATAAAGCATCTTTCAGGTCAGCAATCATTTGCGCTTTATCGCCTGTAAAGTTCACCTGAGGACCGCTGATTACCTTCGAGGCTTTCACACGGATGTCTTTTTGAGCCGACAAACAACGTGCAAACACCGACTCCCCAATCAATGTCAAAGGAATACCCAAATCAAGAGCAGTCACCCCCGTCCATTTGCCGGTACCTTTTTGTCCGGCTGTATCTAAGATTTTTTCTACCAGCGGCTCACCATCCTCGTCTTTTACAGCTAAGATATCACGGGTAATTTCAATCAGGTAGGAATCCAAATCTCCTTTATTCCATTCTTTAAACACTTCATGCATTTCGTCGGCACTCATGCCTAACAGATCTTTCATCACCTGATATGCTTCGTTGATTATTTGCATGTCGCCATATTCGATGCCATTGTGCACCATTTTCACAAAATGTCCGGCGCCACCTTCTCCTACCCAATCACAACAGGGAACGTTATCTTCAACCTTGGCAGAAATAGCCTGGAAGATATCTTTCACAGCCGGCCATGCAGCAGGCGACCCTCCCGGCATGATAGAAGGACCTAACAAAGCGCCTTCCTCACCACCCGAAACTCCGGTACCGATATAAAGTAAACCTTTACTTTCAACATACTTCGTACGACGAACTGTATCAGGGAAATGCGTATTACCTCCATCAATAATTATATCTCCTTCTTCGAGGTGTGGAAGCAGTTGTTCGATGAAATCATCCACCGCTTTACCGGCTTTCACCAACATCATCACCTTGCGTGGTTTTTCTAACGAATCACATAAATCCTGAATCGAATGAGCTCCAATAAAATTTTTACCAGCACCACGTCCGTTTACAAACTTATCCACTTTCTCTACAGTACGGTTGTAAACAGCTACCGTGAAGCCCTTACTTTCCATGTTCAACACCAGGTTTTCTCCCATTACGGCTAACCCGATTAATCCAATGTCTGCTTTTTGTTTCATAATGTATTATTAATATTTGTTTTCTGTTTTATTTCAATTCTAAACCTGTCAGGTTTTTAAAACCTGACAGGTTTAATGTACTTTCATTTTCATTTCAAATTAAATCCCATTTTCTTTAATTTCTGCATCGTCTCCTGACCAACTGAAGTTGATTCAATCGTATAAGCCGGAAATTCTCTTCTGGTCGGATAATCTCCTCTTTGTTTTTCAAAATCAGTCGGCTTACTTCTAAACAAGGTATCATCATTTCTGATATCATAGGTATGTAAAATGGCTTTTGAGATGGTTTGTTGTTCGGTTAATCCTTTGCCATCAAGTTGAATTACAGACTGAGCTGGCAATTCGATGCCTTCGGGACGCCAGTTATCCAATCCAAGATTGAAGAAGTTGCTGACAGCCTGCACGCTCATCAAGGTACCCGTAGCTTTACCGTCTTTTGAATATCCTGCAATATGCGGGGTAGCCAGACGCGTCATTTCAAGAAGTTCAAGATCTATATCGGGTTCATCTTCCCAACAATCGCACACGAAATCTGCGATTTCACCTTTGATTAAAGCCAACTTCACTGATTCCGTACGAACCACTTCCCCCCTGCATGAATTAATTAGCACCGGTTTCTTTTTCAGCGATTTAAAAAACACATCATCAGCTAAGTGATAAGTTGCATCATCTCCCTTTATATTCAATGGCACATGCAAAGTGATGATATCTGCTTCACTTTTAATTTGCTCCAGACTTACAAACTGAGCCGAACCTTCTATTCTTTCGCGCGGAGGGTCATTCAACAACACCTTCATTCCCATCAATTCACAAACATGGGCAACTTTACTCCCCACATTCCCTACTCCAACTACTCCAATCGTCAGTTCATTCAAGTTAAGTCTTTTTTCTTCGGCCAGAACCATGAGTGTAGACGCAATGTATTGTTCCACCGACCTGGAATTACAACCAGGTGCATTCGTCCACTTGACACCTGCCCTGTCGCAATAGTCCGTATCAATGTGGTCATATCCAATTGTTGCAGTTGCAATAAATTTAACTGTCGAGCCGGCCAGCAATTTTTCGTTGCAGATGGTGCGTGTACGGGTAATGATTGCATCAGCATCGCGCACGATGTTAGCTGTTGTTTTAGACCCTGGCAGATAGATTACTTCTGCAAATGCTTCAAATGCGCCGCGGATGTAAGGGATTTTATCGTCGATGATGATTTTCATTTTTTACCACATTAGTCACATGAGTAAACCAAAGTTTATTTTTTATAATACGATTTCACTATTTCTTCCAGGATAAAACTGGTACGGGCAGCACTGTACATGGTGCTCACGCAATGAGTTGTTCCACGGAGTGCTCCTACAAGCTGTTCGACCAGATAAAATGAGATATTTTCATGATTTTGAAAGCTATAAGTTTTTTTACCCTCACTGGTAATCAAAACCACCTCTCCTTTATCAAAACAAGGAAAAGCAATTTTTCCTGCTGTTCCCTGTATCTCAATGACATCTTCCTCGTTGTTTTTATCCACCACAAAGCACCAACTTCCGGTTCCCATAACGCCAGAGCTAAATGTAAAAGCAGCTGAAACCGTATCTTCCGCCTGATAAAAACCGGCTCTATTAACAGCAATCCCTTTCACTTCGGTAATTGGTCCCAACGCATAATCAAGATAATCAAGCTGATGGGATGCCAGATCATAGAAATGTCCGGCACCTGCTATTTCCGGTTTAACATGCCAGCTTTGCTGTTCCGGATATTGATCTTTAGCACCAAACGCTTTATGCAAGCGGATATTTACAGTCAGCAATTTACCAATTGCACCCTCTTCCAGTAATTCTTTCACCTTTAGAAATGCGGGTAATGTCCGCCGGTAATACGCCACATACAATGGCATGCCGGTCTCTTCCGACACCCGTATCATCTCCTGACATTCTGCATAGGTTCGTGCCATCGGTTTTTCCACATAAACAGGTTTACCCGCTCTCATGACTTTGATGGCATACATCGCATGGGTATCGGGTGGTGTTGCCACGTAAACCGCGTTCACCTCCGGGTCATGAATCAGCTCGTCCGCATCTGTATAGAAACGGGGCACCTGATGCCTTTTCGCATAATCCTCTGCCAAAGCAGCATTCCGGCGCATCACAGCAACCAGCCGCGAATGCTCCACCTTGTTGAATGCCGGACCGCTTTTCAGTTCCGTAACATTCCCACAGCCGATGATACCCCAGTTTATTTTCTGCATTTGTTGATTGTTGCCGTGTTGATTGTTGGTAGAGACGCGCTATAGCGCGTCTCTACATTTACCATTTACCATTTCCCGTTTTCCGTTTTCCGTTTTCCGCTAATACTTAAACCGTTCCCTAAACGCCCACAGCCCCAATGCCGGATTGGATATATAAAAAATCTCTTCCCCATCCGGCATGATGTTAAATCCATCTTTTAATTTCTCAGGATTGTATTTGGCTGTAACCTCATCGATATCAGCATATTTGAAACCAACACTCTCTATTTCGGCCTGCGACAGGTTTTCCTTGCCTTTGCCCGGACAATAAGTCACGCTGAAACGACCTTCCGAAGAACCATGAATCAAATGAGCAGCAGCGCTCAGGTTGTTGCGCAATTCTTCATTATCATCGCAAGCCTTCAATGTAGCAGGCGTTCCGAAATAGCCATATTTTCGAATCAGGCGGTCGATTTCCTTGTCCTCGCCAAATTCAACCAAAGCAGGCGCCAGGACAATCAACTCACCCTCATCATCAATCGCCATGCGGGTACGGTAAATGGACTTATTTCCCAGCCAGGTACTTTTAAACTCCGTGGGATCGAGGTAGACAACCACCTTTTTTAATGGCCAGTCAAGCATCTCGAAATTCACCTCCAGAGCGAGTTTCGCCGCTTTATCAAACACCTCAAAGTCATCACCGATATACAACCCACGACATTTCACTTTACCATCCGATTTATCCAAACCCACGACCGTTTGCACATACACAATCGGCAAATGATTAGCAAAATGGTCAGAAGCATAATTAAAAATGCGGCGTACCGGGGTATCAGCATGTCCCATCATGCGTTCCATGCCATAAGCTGCACCAACAAAATGACTTTTATTGATACCTTCCACTCCACCGGTTCCGACAAAGATATTCTTATTATAATTTGCCATGCCGACCACTTCATGGGGCACTACCTGACCAATGGACAAAATTAAATCAAAATTTCCATCCCGCAACAGTTTATTTACCTGTGCCGGCCAGGGGAAGTCAACGGCACCTTCCGAAACGTCTTTCACGAATTCAGCAGGCACCATGCCCAGCGTTACCACATCATTCCGCCAGTCATGTTCCCTAATCAGGGATGCAGGTAGAGTTCCGAACATGTGGGCAATCTGATGGTTCGTCATCGGGGAATGTGTCCCCAATGCCGGCAATACATCCGTCAGGGCATCTCCGTAATACTGCCAGGCGTACTCCGTGAGTTCACCTGTACGACTCGGAAGTCGCGTATAATCCGGCGGAATAGCAAGCACCTTGTGCTTCTTTCCCATCTTTTCTAATGCTTCGTACAATCCCTTTTTTAAATCTTCCGAAGTCAATTCAATTTCAGTAGATCCCTTCTCGTAATATAGCATAATATGATTATTTATAATATTTATACGCTAATAGCTATACGCTATCTTTTCACCCTTGCATTTCCTCCCCAGATACTCCACACCTGTTCTTCATCGGCAGGTTGCGCGTAGTCGGTCAGGAACGTTGTCGCCAATGCACCGGTTGCCCAGCCAAATTGCGCCCATGTTTCTGACTCCCAACCTTTCAGGATAGCATATAACATACCGCCCACAAATCCGTCACCACCACCGATGCGGTCGAGTACATTGATTTTGCGGGGTTGAATGACATGCCAGTCTTCACCATCTAACAATATTGCCCCCCATAAATGTTCATTGGCACTGATAACCTGACGCAATGTGGTAGCGTATACCGAAGCATTCGGGAAGGCAGCTTTCACCCGTCCGATCATACCTTTAAAACCTTCGATTTCAGCTTCAATACCTTTACCACCAGCTTCCGGACCTTCAATTCCCAGACATAACTGGAAATCTTCTTCATTACCAATTAAAATGTCTGACACAGAAGCAATTTCAGTAAATATATCACGTAATTCTTTATCTCTTCCTTTCCAGAAAGAAGCCCGGTAATTCAGGTCGAAAGAAATGCGTGTACCGGTTTTTTTTGCATAGCGAGCCAATTGCAGACAGACATTACTGGTTTCAGGAGACAAAGCACCGATTAAGCCCGAAAGATGAAGAATTTGCACCCCTTCTTTCTCAAAAATACGTGCAAGGTCGAAATCTTTTACATTGAGTGTACGTCCCACCTCACCGGCACGGTCGTTCAACACACGGGGACCGCGCGTTCCGAAACCACTATCGGCAATATTAAACTGATGGCGATATCCCCACGGGTCACCCTGCGCTACCTCCGGGCCTTCATAGTCCATGTTACGACTGCGCAAATCTGCTTTAATCAGTTGAGCAATGGGACTGTCCTTAACAAAGGTAGTCAGCACTTTAACCGGCAATCCGAGAGAAGAAGCAATACTGGCCACATTGGTTTCGGCGCTGGTTGCCTGCATTTCAAACAATTTACTGCTGTGTACCGGCTGTCCGTTCAGTGGAGTAATACGAATACCCATACTGGTTGCAACCATCAATGCATACTTTGTGTTTTCCTTTAAAGTTATCATATTATTTCAGATTTTGCGCTTTACCATGCTTGTGATACGATAAAGCCTGATTGTAAATATATAATTAAATGTTCTATCCAATATGTCTGAACACCTAAATCCGATTTTAGAATAAGGTTCTTGAAATACCCATTTCCAATCCGCGTAATTCTGCCATCCCTCTTAACATTCCTATAGCAGAATATCCGGGATTCGTTTTCTTATGTAAGTCATCCAGCATTTGATGACCGTGATCCGGACGCATCGGAATTCGTCGTTTGTATGAATACATTACCACAAGTAAAGCTTTCATGGCTTCATACATATCGACATCGCCTTCAAGATGATTATCTTCATAAAAATCCCCTTCGTCATTTCTTCTCGTACTTCTGAAATGGACATAATACAAACGGTCACCGAATTCTCGTAGCATAGCAGTTAAGTCATTAACCGTTGACACGCCAAAAGAACCAGTACACAAACATATTCCATTCGACATGCTTGGGACTGCTGCAAAGAGCTTCCTCACATCCTCTGCTGTACTCAATATTCGTGGTAAACCAAGAATTGACTTTGGCGGATCATCAGGATGAATAGCCAGCTGAACACCAACTTCTTCAGCTACAAAGGCAATTTCATTGATAAAATAAAACAAATTATTTCGTAACTGATCCTCATTTATATCCTTATAGGTATCCAGTGCAGCCTGAAATTGTTCCAGTGTAAAACTTTCTTCAGCTCCTGGCAAACCAGCTATCATATTGTGAATTAATGTGCTTTTTTCCAGTTCTGACATATTTTCAAAACGGATTCGTGCTTTATCTTTTTGTTCAGGAGTATAATCTTTTTCTGCTCCCGGTCTTTTCAATAAAAACAAATCAAACGCGATAAATGCAGCCATTTCAAACCTTAATGCCAACGAACCATCAGGCATCGGATAAGCCAAATCTGTACGTGTCCAGTCCAGCACAGGCATAAAATTATAGGTCACTATCCTGATGTCACAGGCAGCTAAATTCCGAATGGTTTGTTTGTAATTGTCTATATACAATTTATAATTTCCACTGCGTTTTTTAATGTCTTCGTGTACCGGTACACTTTCAACAACAGACCATATCAGGCCAGCATCGGCAATCATTTTTTTTCTTTCAACAATGGCATCTACAGGCCATACTTCACCATTTGGAATATCATGTAAGGCAGACACAACATCTGTTGCACCGGCCTGACGAATATCTGATAACGATACCGGATCATTCGGACCGTACCATCTCCACGATTGTTTACATAAATACATATTTCAAACTAACATTAAATATTCACCTCTAACCATAAATAAGATTATGATTAGTAAATTATTATACTTTTAAAAAACTATTTACAGAACACTAAATTGCAAAAGCATCGAATCCACCATCAACAACAGTTAATGTACCGGTTACGAATTTTGAAGCATCACTTGCCAACCAATGCAGGGTTCCAAACAACTCATCAGGCTGACCGAATCTTCCAAAAGGAGTATGATCTATGATTTTCTCACCACGGGCAGTAAGAGACCCATCCGGATTAGTCATCAAGGTACGGTTTTGTTCGGTCAGAAAAAAACCCGGAGCAATCGCATTTACTCGTAATCCTTCTCCAAATTTGGTTGCCAGTTCGGTTGCCATGTATTTGGTAAAATTGGTTACTGCCGCCTTTGAGGCACTGTAACCAACCACTCGGGTTAAGGGGCGAATGGCTGATTCTGAGGAAATATTGATAATACTTCCTTTTTTCTGCTCAACCATTGCTTTTGCAAATACCATAGTTGGCAGAACGGTCCCAAACAAATTTAAATCAACAACCTTACGGAAAGCATCAATTTCCAAATCAAATATCGTCTTATCCGGTGGAATGGTTGCACCAGCCATGTTTCCACCGGCAGCGTTTACCAGCACATCTATGCGTCCAAATCTGTCAACAATCTGCCTGGCAACCTCTTCCAGCTGTTCTTTTACCAATACATCGGAACAATAACTGGCAACATCATATCCTTTGGCACCAAGTTCATCCTCCAGATTTTTAGCTGCTTCCTTACATCTGTCTAGAATAACAACTTTTGCACCTTGTGAACACATGTATTCCGACATACCACGACCCAAAATACCACCACCACCAGTGATAACAGTAACTAATCCTTTTACATTAAATAAGTTATCCATACAATTATATTATTTTTTTATTCTGTAAATTGCCAGTATTCTTCAATATTCTCTTTTATAATAATGTCAACCGGCATATAATTTATATTTTTCACTTCCTGTTTCATTATTAATTTCATACATATATCCCTGACTGTAAAATAAGCTTGCTTTTCAGGACGTTGAGCTAAAAGATAGGTGACAATTCCATTTTTTAAATTTCTGACATTTTCTTCGAGCAAATCATAGCCTATCAACCTGATATCATGAAACTTAAGTTTTTCAAAATATTTTGCCAAACGATAAATCCTGGAATTAAATGTGATAACACCACGTATGTTCTTGTATTTTTCAAAGACTTGCTTTAACGTCATGTAGTTTGCTTCATCATCATTTTCAGACAATTCCAGATCAAGTAATTCCACATCTGACAGTTGATGGTCATTTAAATATTGAATAAATCCTTTTTTTCGCGCAATGGTCTGATTAGAAACAGCACCTTTTCTTTTATTTCTGATTATTAACACTCTTGAATCCGGAAGTATTGATTGAGTCATCAGTTTTGAAGCAATGTACCCGCTTTGAAATGAATTCTGACCATAGTAGGTTAAAAAATTCATTTCTTCAATCATTGAGTCTATAAATGAAAAAGGTATCGACTCAAATTCTTTAGTCTGAAGTAACTTCATTGTTTCTTCCTTAAAAATAGGTGCAATAATTAAAGCATCCGGCTGCTGATCCTTTAATATAGATTGCGATAATTGAGTAAAACTCTGCACATCAAACTGATCATAATAGTACCTTTTGAGTTTTACATTATAATGTGAAAAATCACGGGCAGCCTGATCAAAACCATTTTCTACCGACTGCCAGTATTCATTCGACTTATGTTCAGGAATAATACAGGCAAAAGAGTAATTCTTCTTAGTAGCAAGTGAGCGTGCAAGGAGATTTGGAGAATAATCAATTTCCTGCAGCACCCGTTCTACCTTTTCCCTGGTTTTTTGAGATACTTCTCCCCGGTTATGCAATACCCGATCAACCGTACCCTCTGAGACTCCGGCTAACATCGCGATATCCTTTATCCTAATATTTACCTTTTCCATTTTAATTTATAATATCGTGTGCGAACACAGTAAAATATTTTCACAAAAATACAACATATTTTGTAATTTCAAAATTTTTTGTACCTTCGTGTCCGAACACGGAAACAATTAAATGCAACTTAACTTTATTTATTTAATTGATTTATTGACATTTAAATCATTACTTATGATTTAACGCTGAATATTATCTATCAATTTTTATGTATATTTATATTTTCACACACCCATATTGCCCAAAATGTCTTTTAAAAATCAATATATATTTGAATCATGAGAAAATTTCTGGATGAAAACTTTTTATTGCAGACACCCACTGCACAGAAGTTATTTCACGAACATGCAGCCAAACAGCCGATAATCGATTATCACTGTCATCTGGTTCCATCCATGGTAGCAAACGACCATCAGTTTAAAACCATTACTGAAGCATGGTTGGGTGGAGATCATTATAAATGGCGGGCCATGCGTACCAACGGTGTGAACGAGAAATTCATCACCGGAAAAGAAACATCCGATTGGGAAAAATTTGAAAAATGGGCGGAAACAGTTCCGTATACCATGCGTAATCCTTTATATCACTGGACTCATCTGGAGTTGAAGACTGCTTTCGGTATCGAAAAGTTATTGTCACCTAAAACAGCCCGTGAAATTTACGACGCCTGTAATGAAAAACTGAATTCCCCTGAATATTCAGCCCGCAACCTCATGCGTCACTATAAGGTAGAGGCAGTTTGTACAACCGACGACCCTATTGATACACTTGAACATCACATCAAAACTAAAAACGATGGTTTTGAAATCAACATGTTGCCTACCTGGCGACCGGATAAGGCAATGGCTGTCGAAAACGCTGGCGGATTCCGTGCATACATGGAACAACTGGCACAGATTTCAGGTGTAAACATTGCTAATTTCGATGATATGATTACCGCCCTGCACAAACGCCATGATTTTTTTCATGAAATGGGATGTAAACTATCTGATCATGGTATCGAGGAATTCTACGCGGAAGATTATACCGAATCTGAAATTAAAAGCATTTTCAATAAAGTGTATGGTGGAAAAGATTTGTCGAACGAAGAAATCCTGAAGTTTAAATCTGCCATGCTGGTTATTTTTGCTGAAATGGATTGGGAGAAAGGTTGGACACAGCAATTCCATTATGGTGCCATTCGCAACAACAATACGCGCTTGTTTAATAAACTGGGACCGGATACCGGTTTTGATTCAATTGGCACATTCAGCACAGCCAAAGCCATGTCGAAGTTTCTGAATCGCCTCGATAAGAATGACAAATTGGCAAAGACTATATTATACAACCTCAATCCGGCCGACAATGAAATGATTGTAACCATGATTGGTAATTTCCAGGACGGAACAGTTCCGGGAAAAATTCAGTTTGGATCGGGCTGGTGGTTCTTAGATCAAAAAGACGGCATGGAAAAACAACTGAATGCACTTTCCGTGTTGGGTCTGTTGAGCAGATTCGTTGGTATGCTCACCGATTCCAGAAGCTTCCTCTCCTACCCGCGTCATGAATACTTTCGCCGAACCTTGTGTAATTTAATCGGCAATGATGTGGAAAATGGTCTGCTTCCTGAATCGGAAATTGAGTTCATCGGACAAATGGTGGAGAACATCAGCTATTACAATGCAAAAAAGTTCTTTAATTTTTTATATGGACAATAGTAGCATTAAAATCGTATTAAATTGCTACTTCGGCTAAAAATTTGACCGTATTTTTGCGCAGTAAAGAATAATGTACTACTTTTGGTCAACCAATTTTTAAAAATGATTATTTTTATACAAAAAGATGAGTAAAAAGATTGTAACTTTTGGAGAAATTATGCTTCGTCTGGCCACACCGGGCTACGAACGTTTTAGTCAGGCAACCCAGTTTAACGCGACTTTTGGTGGTGGTGAGGCCAATGTAGCCGTTTCATTGGCCAACTACGGATTGAATGCTGAATTCGTAACCCGTTTACCGAAAAACGACATTGCAGAATCGTGTATCATGAACCTGCGTAAATATGGGGTCGGCACGCAAAACATCCTCCGTGGTGGCGAACGTGTAGGTATTTATTTTTTAGAAACCGGGGCCGTAGCAAGAGCAAGTAAGGTCGTATATGACCGTGCAAATTCTTCCATAGCTGACATTAAACCGGGAATGGTTAACTGGCGTGAAGTTTTAAAAGATGCTGACTGGTTTCATTGGACCGGTATAACTCCCGCCCTTTCGCAGGGTGCAGCGGATGCTTGTCTCGAAGCCATTCAGGTGGCAAACGAAATGGGCGTTACGGTCTCTACCGACCTCAACTACCGCAAGAATCTCTGGAAATATGGTAAATCAGCTTCTGAAGTAATGCCTGCTTTGGTTGCCGGTTGCGACGTAATATTAGGTAATGAGGAAGATGCTGAAAAGGTATTTAGTATCAAACCGGAAGGTTTCGATGTGGCACATACGGGAGGTGAAGTGAATGCGGCTGAATTTGAATCGGTTTGTACCCAGATGATGGCCAGATTCCCCCGTGCAAAAAAGGTTATCATTACCCTGCGTGGCTCAATCAACGCCAACCATAACACATGGAGAGGTTGTTTGTATTCGGATGGTTCGTTAAAAGTATCGAAAGATTATGACATTACCCACATCGTGGATCGTGTAGGCGGTGGCGACTCTTTCATGGGTGGCTTGATTTACGGTTTGCTGACCTATACAGACAGCGACCAGAAAGCCCTCGAATTTGCTGTGGCAGCCTCTTGTCTGAAACATACCATTTACGGCGATTTCAACCTGGTTACCGTTGCAGAAGTCGAAGCACTGATGGGCGGCGATGGTTCAGGAAGGGTGTCGAGATAGCGGAAAACGTAGGCGTGCAATGCTTGCGCCCAAAAGCGGAAAACGGAAAGCTTGAAATTTACACAAAAACATCAATAGCCCAGGGTTTTAACCCGGGGTATAAATAAAAATTAAACCGGAGAATTTATAAAAATTAAATTATGCGTTTCACAAAATTAGAAGTTTTATCCGTGATGAAAGCAACCGGCATGGTTCCGGTTTTTTATCATAAAGATATTGAAGTGGCTAAACAGGTGCTGAAAGCCTGCTATGCTGGTGGGGTTCGTGCTTTCGAATTTACCAACAGAGGTGAATTTGCCCACGAGGTTTTTGGTGAACTGACGAAATTCGCGGCTCAAGAATGCCCTGAAATGATTATGGGTATCGGTTCAATAGTGGATGCTCCTACTGCTTCACTTTACATGCAGTTAGGTGCCAACTTCATCGTTGGTCCGCTCTTTAACCCAGATGTGGCTAAAGTTGCCAATCGCCGGTTAGTGCCTTATGCTCCGGGATGTGGCTCTGTATCTGAAGTTGGTTTTGCCCAGGAAATGGGTTGTGACCTGTGCAAGGTTTTCCCCGGTGATGTATTAGGTGCCGGCTTTGTGAAAGGGCTGAAAGCTCCGATGCCCTGGTCAAACCTGATGGTTACAGGCGGAGTAAAACCTGAAGAAGCTAACCTGAAAGCCTGGTTTGATGCTGGTGTAACCTGTGTCGGAATGGGTTCTAATCTTTTTCCTGCTGAAATGATTAAATCTGGTGATTGGGCTGGCATTACAAAATTATGTTCGGATGCCCTGAGCATCATCGCCCGCATAAAGAAATAAAATAGTAAAATCACATAAATTAACACAAGTAATCAATGAAAAAATTCTTTGAAGTTAACGAAAAAATTAGCAGATACAGATGGGTCATTTGTGGCCTGCTATTCGCTGCAACCACATTCAATTACCTTGACAGAGCAGTATTGAGTATCCTGATGCCGAAATTACAGGCAATGTTTGGCTGGACAAATACAGACTATGCCAACATCATCATGGTGTTCCAGTTGATTTATGGTTTCGGGATGTTGTTCGCCGGACGATTTATCGACTGGATTGGGGCTAAATGGGGTTATGCCATCGCGCTGACTTTATGGACTGTTGCATCAGTAAGTCATGCCTGGGGTGAAGAAATCGGTGGTTTCATCATGCCGGCATTTTCGCTTATTGGGTTGGCTATACCTGCTTCTGTGTTAGGATTTATGTTTGCGCGTTTCTGGCTTGGAATAGGTGAAGCAGCCAACTTTCCTGCTGCCATTAAAGTTACTGCCGAATGGTTTCCAAGAAAAGAACGTTCTTTGGCTACCGGAATTTTCAACTCGGGAGCAAATATCGGTGCAGTTGTTACACCACTGACAGTTCCGTTAATCGTAGAAAACTGGGGATGGCAATGGGCATTCTATATTATTGGTGGCATCAGTATCATCTGGGTTCCTTTCTGGTTCTGGCTCTATGAAAAACCAAAGAAAATGCTTGACAAAGGTAAAATCAATCAGGCTGAGTTCGACTATATTCACAGCGACAATGAGGTTGAATCATCTGAATTGAAAGAAAAAGAAGAAAAAGTTTCGTGGCTGAAATTATTCACCTACAAACAAACCTGGTCCTTTACTTTCGGTAAATTCATGACCGATGGTGTTTGGTGGTTCTTCTTGTTCTGGTTACCAGCTTACCTGAAAGCTCAATATAATATGGAAGATTTGCAAATTATGCTTCCGTTGGGTATTGTGTATACCATGACCATGATTGGTAGTATTGCCGGAGGCTGGTTCCCAGCATACTTCATCAAAAGGGGTATGGAGCCATATAAAGGCAGGATGGCAGCAATGCTTACCATAGCAGTTATGCCACTCATTGTGTTAGCGGCACAACCTATGGGTGAATTAAGCTGGATTTATCCTGTTATATTCATCGGTATCGGTGCTTCTGCTCACCAGGCATGGAGTGCGAATATTTTCACGACTGTTTCGGACTTGTTCCCGAAAAAAGCAGTAGCTTCTGTTGTGGGAATCGGAGGAATGGCAGGCGCATTCGGCGGTATCTTAGTTAACAAAGTTGCAGGTTGGTTATTCGACTATTATGAGTCTTTAGGACATATCACCACTGGTTACACCATCATGTTTATTTTCTGCGCGGTGGCTTATGTGGTTTCATGGGGTGTTATGAAATTGCTGGTACCCAAATTTAATCCAATCAAGGACCTATAATTTACTTTCAGTTTGATAGTTTTTAGTTTGATTGCTTTGCCGGGGTTCTACTCCGGCAAAGTTTTTTATAACCTGTTCTTCAGGAATGGATAAGACTGCAACAAGGCTGATTTTTCGGCTTCCATTTTTTTGTTAAAAATCAAGCTCTCATTGCTATGCTGATGAATGGGACGGTGATTCAGCATATTGCAATACTTTTCAATTTTTTTATTTATGCTGATAGTCTCTCGGGAGAAGTAAGTGGACGAGAACCGTTCCCAGATATATTTTACTGCCAGATCCGAAGGATGCAGCATATCTTCGGCATAAAACCGGTAATCACGTAATTCATCCATCTGAATCTCATAGGCCGGAAAATAATGCAAAAAATCAAATTGCCCGAGCAATTTATCTATTGCCAGATGCAAGATTCCCTTACTGATGTTATTCTCATGTGCCCCGTCCTTCCAGTGACGCACCGGACTAACGCTGAAAATCACCTCAACTCCGGGATTTACGGCTTTTATTTCGATCAATAAATCAGCATAATCCTTTACAATTTCTTCAACACTTAACCTGCGTCGGATAAACTGGTCCGCTGGTAGTTTATGGCAATTTGCCACTACTCTTCCATCTTCTTTGAGTTCATATAACCAGGCGGTTCCAAAAGTAATCAGGATGAAATCTGCTTTTCTCAACATAACAGCCGAAGACTCCAGGCGGGAATTGATTCGTTGCAGACAAATTTCCTGAATTATCTCTGAAAACAAGGTGCTGTGAGAAAAACTACTCCACAACGAACCATTCTGAAATAAATCTGATTCAGTATATTTCTTTTCTGTCAGTAAATCTACCAGGCTGTTTTTAATCGATACAGGGTTAAAAAGTACTCCGAACGGATTCGATTCAACCAAAAAGCAGGAATCAGCCAACTTCTTCCCTATATTTTCAGAAAAACAGGAACCAAGAGTTATCAGCTTGCTGTGGTGGTCAATTTTCTTTGCTGATGGCGGAATGTTGACAGTGGTGGTGAACATGTTAAACTAATTTTATTGATAAAGCAAATGTACGGAAACGTAGTGAAATAAAAAAGCCCCGGAGTTTCCCCCGGAGCTTCTCATTACGGCTGTAAATTTATGATTTTGATGTTGCACAACATCCTTTCTTTTCTGCGCTGGCTTTCGCTTCGCAGTTTTTTTTCTCGGCTTTATCGCAAGCTTTCTTTTCTTTGCAACAAGCATCTTTTTTGTCTTTGCACTCAGCTTTTTGTTCTGTTTTGGTGCACTCCTTTTTGTCTTTAGTGGTATCCTGAGCTACCATACCTACTGCAAAAAACACTAATAACGATAAAATTAATACATTCTTTTTCATACTGATATTCTTTTAATTGTTGTTTGTTTCTAATTCATTCCGGGGTGAAAATACAATGTTTTATTTAAATTGATTCTACTTAAACCCCATTTTTGAGTATTTTTATGATTTATTTGCTACCAGACTTCTACATTGCACATATTTTTACAATTTCAAAGCTTTTCACCTCATTTTCTTTCAGGCTGTTGAACTTTTGCTTCATAGCCTAACTTTTTTATAGCTTCCTGTAGCTTTTCAACGGTTGTCCTGCGGGTATCGTAGGTCACCTGAACCGTTTGTTTCTGCAAACTGACATCAAGTGCCTTTACTCCCTTTTCAAATGCAATGTTCTTTTCTATCTTTTGTTGACAACTGTGACAATCCATCGCTACATTAAACACGACGGTTTCTCTGTTTTGTTTTGATTTCTGCGAAACAGCAGGAAAAATGGCCAACATGGTTGCCATTACTAACGAGATGATTTTTTTTGTTTTCATGATTTTAATTTTTTGTATTATATATTTATGTGTTGTGTTGTTGTGACATGTTGTGTTGTTGTAGAGACGCCCTATCAGGGCGTCTCTACGATAAAACGGGTATCATCCCATACGAATATCACCGGTCAATCGCCCACCGCATACCGATATACAATTTCCGTCCGTGTGTGGGTCCCCATACATTTGTTGCATCGAAATCATTACTAAATGGATTCGACACGTCGATGATGGGATTATCCTGCACGAAACCGGTCAGGTTTTCGGAGCCGGCATATACCGACCAGGTTCTGAAGTATTTCGTAATCTGAGCATTTAATATGGTGTAAGCCGGGAATTCAGTATTCCACTGGGGATTCACCGGATCAGGATCAGGCATGCGACCACCACCGTTAAACTGCGCTGTGAAATCAAACTGCCATTTCTTCAACGGGGTTTGATAGGATGCGGTTGCCAGACTTTTATACCTGTTTGTCAGCGGCTTTTCCCGCAAAACACCTCCAATAGTTGATTGCACATTATTAAAGCGATGAGCAAGCGTCACGGTGAGTCCTTTCACCACTTCCATATTGGCTTCGAACTGCACACTGTGAGCAAATGATTTCCCATCCAGGTTATAAAAATGTACCTGATGCACATCGCTATCGACATCTGTCACCACCTGTTGTCTAAAATCAGTATAATACCATTCGCTTGATAAGGCTAACTCCCTGTTAAAAAGCGGGATATAGCCCTGCAGACTCACACCGTAATTCCAGGCTTCCTCCATTTTCAGGTTGTTATCCAACACCAATGCCCGGTTACTGGCCAGATAGAAATTATTCTCAGCCAGCATGTTTGGTGAACGATAACCCTTTCCCATGGTGGTTCTGATGTGTAAAAATTCGGCCGGCACGTATTTTAGATGCAGACGCGGAGTTACAAACGCACCATAAATATTATGGTAATCAGCCCTTAACCCTGCCAGCGCGATGAATTTGTCGTGCAGGTTAAGGGTGTATTCAGCAAATGCACCCGGCACGGTTTCTTTTTTGTAGACAGGCAAATAGGAGGCTTCAGACAGGTCTGGATTCATAACCCGGACTGATTCATCAAATACATCATGATTGAAACTCAAACCGGCTGAAAGCTTCTGATGTTCATCCAGGTTCGTTTGGAATATCAGGTTCGCGTAGAAATTATCCTGACTTCCCACATAGTGTTTCAACCCGTAATGCGCCTTTTGATCATGGATAGATCCACTCAAAATCAAGCCTACACTCGTTTCTTTAGCCGGATTGAACACATACCCGTTTTTCAGGAAGAACTCGTACCGTTTGGTATCAATATCAATCATGTAATCTCCATCGACTGTTCCACCCATGCGGTTTTCTGAAAGAGCACGTACAAAAGCCTGCGACACAAACTTTGGACTACGGTAATACTAGCGATTGATGAAATTCAGCTGCTTAATCATCGGCATATCCATATAGCCATCACCATTATCATCCAGCGACATAAACTCATCAGAAGCATGCATCAACACGCCCGTCGAAAGTTCCGGAGTCAGTTTGATGCCGGCATTCACATTGGCTTCCACCCTACCCGCGTCACTGGCAAACACGTTGGCTGCCACAATTTCGCTTGTTTGTGGTTTTTTGTACTCCACATTAATTTGTCCCGTTACCGCTTCATAGCCATTGATAACAGACCCGGTTCCTTTCGACACCTGAATGCCTTCCATCCACGGACCGGGAATAAAACCAAGTCCGTATACCGATGAAATACCCCTCAGGTTGGGAATATTCTCGGTAAGCATTTGCACGTAAGTGCCCGGCAAACCGAGCATTTTGATTTGCTTGGCTCCCGTAGCCGCATCGCTGTACGATACATCCACGGACGGATTGGTTTCGAAGCTTTCTGAAAGATTACAGCAAGCTGCTTTGCACAACTCGTCGACCGTAATTTTCTCCGTTTGCAGGACAGCAAAACGGTGTTTGACTACACCCGGACTCTTTTGTACCACCGAAACCTCCTGCAGTTCTATTACTTCATTCAGTTTTACAAGAAGAGGTTCTGTTTGATTTTCAACTGATATGGTGTCTCCCTGAAATGCTACATTACTAAAAACTAATTGTTTGCTATGGTTACTCCCGGCTATTTTAAAAGAACCATCCACATCCGAAACAGTTCCGGATTGGGTATTATTCAGCCAGAAGATATTGACCCCCGGAATGGGATCGCCTTTAGTATCCGTTACTTTTCCTGTAATATCGGCATAAACTAATAATGACAGGAAAAGCAATGGAATAAATAAAACTCTTTGCATGATATTTTAATTATTTGATGCTGTGAAACATAAAAACTTTGTCACCATGTAATTATACACAGTGTAAACACAGTTGGTTACAGCATAATCAAATGATTAAAACAGCTTTATTTACCAGAATATCCCTGCCGTCAGGCAACGAGAAATCAGGCGGGGGATTGGCATGATAATTAACGAGAAACTTATCGAATGGATTGTAGATTGTCCGTTCGGGAATAGCAGTAAAAACAAAATCGAAACTGAATACAGTTTGCACTAATCTTTCAGAAACTGAAAAATCATCTACATGAACCCTTTTAACCTCACAACTATGTTCATGGGCACAAATTTCATTTTGACCTGAAACTGTTAATGAAGGGAACTCATGGTTATGCTTGTGTTCACCCGAATCACAGCAGGATGATTCATGCTCGTGATGCACAGAAAGGCAGGAATGATGAGCAATGTAGTCTATCCCCTTACCGGCACAGTTATTACAACAATAATTAACAATGTTGTAACCCGTTCCGGCAAAAACGAACAGGAATGCAAATAAACCTGATAATAAGTATGTTATCAATTTTGGCCTCATCATAACGCTTGCAAAGATAATTTACTTCTTTCAAAAAATCGAAAATGTTACTTTGTTTTTCAAATATTTAAATAAAAATTTGGTTTTTAGTTGTAAATTTGCACCCGTAAACGAATCCTGTTTCAGGTTTGCCACAATGGGATTTCAGCTCATTGTAACACACAGCAGGACAATACGTTTCAGAACAAATTAATCATCACAGTATGAAAAAGAGAAGCTCATTTGTCATTGCCGGTATCATTTTAGTGCTGGTTGCCGTTGCCTTGTTTTTTGTATTCTTCCCAACTTCCTCTAAAACAGTTCAAACGGAGAATTTTAGTTTCACTGATAAAGTATACCTTTCGGCCGAAGATACCACATTAGGATCTTTGAGTATTGATTTAAACATTGATCTGCCGGTTGCATACCACAATGAGAATATTTTAGACAACATCAAAACAATTTTACGTACAGAATTGTTTGGAGATGTGTTCTTGTCCTTTCCCCAGGATTCATTATTGAATTATTACGCTATTGAATTAAGTCGGGAATACATTGACAACAACGCTGATTTTGCCAGAAAGATTTCAGACGAGAGTCACCTTGCATTTAACAACTCTGTTGTACTGGAAGGTTTTGCATTGCTCAACGATGAAAACATTTTCTCGTACGGGATATCCAGGTTTGTGGATTTCGGGGGAGCACATCCCATCAAAACCCGCTTGTTTTACAACTTCAACCTGAAAGACGGGAAAGTAATTTTTGAAGATGATATTTTCGCAGCAGGATATCAGACTGAGTTAACTGAAATCATCAAAAACAAATTATTACAGGACAACAACCAGCATGAAGAAACTCCGAATCTGGAAAGTCTGGATAATTCAGTTTATTTCACGGACGAAATCAAGCCAAATGGTAATTTTTATATCAACGATGAATCAATTTGCTTCGTGTTTAATCCGTATGAAATAGCCCCTTATTATATTGGTGAAACCGAAGTGGTATTACCGTATAGTCTCATTCATCACCTGATGAAACCTAAAAATCCATTGGAATATTTAGTAACTGCTGCTTTAAACAACAATTAATAAATTTAGAATCGATGAAAGCTCTTACTAACACAGATTTTCAGTTTGAAGGTCAGAAAAAAGTTTATCACGGTAAAGTTCGTGATGTGTACACCGTGAAAAATGACTTGTTGGTCATGATCGCGACCGACAGAATCTCTGCATTTGACGTGGTTTTACCAAAAGGGATACCATATAAAGGTCAGATGCTCAACCAAATTGCTGCCAAGTTTCTGGATGCTACCTCCGATATTGTGCCAAACTGGAAATTAGCGACACCCGACCCGATGGTGACCGTAGGACTGCGTTGCGAGGGTTTTCCCGTTGAAATGATTGTACGTGGTTACCTTTGTGGAAGCGCCTGGAGAACCTACAAAAGCGGGGTTCGCGAAATATGCGGGGTAAAAATCCCGGATGGTATGCGCGAAAACCAACGTTTTGAAACCCCCATCATCACGCCTACCACCAAAGCAGAATACGGTCTGCACGACGAGGACATTTCAAAAGAAGAAATTCTGAAACAGGGATTGGTTACGCCTGAAGATTATGCCCTGCTCGAAAAGTACACCATGGAACTTTTCCTGAGAGGTTCTGAAATCGCGGCTAAAAGAGGACTTATCTTAGTCGACACCAAATACGAATTCGGTAAACGTGATGGTAAAATATACCTGATCGACGAAATCCATACCCCTGACTCCTCCCGTTATTTCTATGCCGATGGCTATCAGGAAAGATTCGAAAAAGGAGAAGCTCAGAAACAATTATCCAAGGAATTCGTGCGTGAATGGCTAATGGCCAACAATTTCCAGGGAAAAGAAGGTCAGACCGTACCCGAAATGACAGACGAAATCGTAACCGGCATCAGCGAAAGATACATCGAATTATTCGAAAACATCTCCGGCGAAGCCTTCGACAGAGCCGACATCAGCAACATCAAAGCGCGCATTGAGCAGAATGTTGTAGCATATCTGAAGACAGTTTAATTAAGCTGAGAGCGGAGAACTGAAAACGAAAAGCGGAAAGCGAAAGACCAAAAATGGGATTCAGCTTTCCGCTTTTCGTTTTCAGTTCTCCGCTCTCAGCACCCCAATCCGCATCACCGGCTTTACAAACATCGCGACTACACCAATCAGGATGATGATGGCGCCGGCAATGACAAAAGCATAGGTCACACCGATGTAATCTGCTATCAGACCGGTAGCTGTCAGTCCGATAAGTGACGGGAGAATAGCCACACTACCGTATAGTGAAAATACACGACCCAATGCTTCCGGAGCAACCGACCGCTGTACCAGTGCCGTAAACATCGAATGATACACCGCACCTGCTACACCTGCCAACGCTGTAAGCACCACGAACATCACAAATCCTTCCGGAGATAATATTCCTGAAAAGAAGAAAGTCAGTCCCAACAAGATATAAGTCAGGTTTATCATAACCACCTGATTGCCTTTAAACTGTTTGAGACTTAACATTGCACCTCCTACAACCATCCCTACTCCCCAGACAACCTCGATAACGCTCATCTGAAATGCATCGCCATTGAAATGCTCCAGTGTCATCAGCGGAAATAACACGCTTACCGGCATCAGAAATAACATCACCAACACAGAAAACATAAACAGCAGCAACAAGCCCCTGTTGCGGGAGATGACCAGAAATCCTTCACGCATTTCCCTGAATACATGTGGTTTCTCGAATGTCGACTTCTTTTCCGGATTCGGGATAACCACGAACAACAAACTCGTGCAGGCAATGATGGCGCCAACCACATCGAACAACATCACGTAAGCCATGTCGAAGTAAGTCACCAGTAAAGCACCCAGTGCCGGTCCCGCGATACTCGACACCGACATAATCATTTGGTTAATACCTGCTATCCTCGTCAACTCAGCTTCCGGCGCCAGCAAAGGAACCGAGGCCTGCATCGAGGGACCATGAAATGCCGATCCAACCGACCGCAAAGCCAGCAGGATATAAATATATGTGATCTCCACCTTGCCCATAAAGAACAGGATGGCAAGCACCAGCGAACACAGGGCAATGAATGCATCCGAGAAAATCATGATGCGTTTGCGGTTCCAGCGATCCACAAAAACACCCGTAAACGGACCAATCAGGGCCTGAGGCAACATAGAGAAAATGGCAGCCATAGCTAACACGCTGGCTGATTTCGTTTCAAAACTAAGCCAGATAATGGCTGCAAAACTCACGACAGAGCTGCTCAGATACGAGAAAAACTGCCCTGTCCATATAATGGCAAAAACTTTTTTCCAATTATTCATGTGTAATAAATATTTAAAAAATGAGACATGGAACTCGCATATCAGATATTCATAAACATTGGTGAACCTCTGCATTAATGCTCGTTTCATAACGAATATATTAACGACATAAAAACCCCGCTTGTCCAACGGCCGACAAGCAATTAAAAAATCACAAGAAAAAAATGATTATCCGGTTAGAGGAGTCAGACCCTTTTCATGAGTCAAGATACCGGAAATCTTCAGCAAGTGGTTATTGTATTAAAATACAATGATAAAAGTCCTGTACATAAAAAGACATGTATTAAATGAGTTTGCAAAAATATACAATCGGTATTAAATAACAAAATTTCCGCATAAAAAAGTTTTTCAGCTATTTGGTAATCCCGAAAAATAGCCTATCTTTGCACCGCTTTAGAAATAAAGCATGCCACTGGAGAGATGGCAGAGTGGTCGATCGCGGCGGTCTTGAAAACCGTTGAACTGAGAGGTTCCGGGGGTTCGAATCCCTCTCT
>JAYFPG010000091.1:0-2678 GCA_034928085.1 Paludibacter sp. | reverse complement strand
GCAATTTCAAAATCAAAAGCGGGGGTTTAGCTCATCTGGCTAGAGCGCGACACTGGCAGTGTCGAGGTGACCGGTTCGAGTCCGGTAATCTCCACGAAAAATAAGGAAAGCAGTCACTTGAAAGAGGGGCTGCTTTTTTATTCATTTCGTCATTGCGGGCTTGACCCGCAATCTCCTTAACAATAAGAAAAACATAACATGAAAAAAAACTGCCTTTGTTTATTTTATTAGCAATACGCATAACAACGTACTTTATATTGGGGTTACCAACAATCTGTTACGCCGTGTAGCAGAACATAAATTAAAAGTCAATAAGGGTTTCACATACAAATACAATTGCGATAAGCTGGTTTATTTTGAAGAGTACGATTTAGTAATTGATGCCATTGCTCGTGAAAAACAATTGAAAAATTGGAAAAGAGAATGGAAAAATGTATTGGTAAATAAAGAAAATCCAGCATGGAATGACTTATCTGAAGAAATAGGGGTAACGAAAGAATTTATACAGTCGGTACGAGCGTTTTATGAGGAGATTACGGGTCAAGCCCGCAATGACGTAATGAATGAGGGGCCCGCAATGACGTAATGAATGAGGCCCGCAATGACGCAATGAATGAGGCCCGTAATGACGAAAAGGGTTAAGCTTGCAAAACAAAAAAGCCAACCCGATTTCACTCAGATTGGCTTTCTTTATAACGATAAGCTTAAATGTTCTTATATGTCTTATATGGTTGTAAAGTATTTACTTCACTTCTTCAAAATCCACATCGGTCACATCACCTTCTTGCTTGCCACTGCCCTGTGATTGCTGTCCGCCGAAGTCTTGCGGACCGGCCTGACCGCCTTGTTGGGCGTTTTGGGCGTTGTACATGTCCTGACTGGCAGCCTGGAAAGCCGTGTTCAGTTCGTTGGTAGCAGCATCAATGGCAGCGATGTCCTGCGATTTGTGGGCTTCTTTCAATTTGGCTAATGCCGCATCAATAGGTGCTTTTTTGTCAGCAGGAATCTTATCTCCAATTTCTGATAACTGCTTTTCAGTCTGGAAAATCAGACTGTCGGCATGGTTCAGTTTGTCAATTTTTTCCTTTTCTTTGGCATCGGCCTCAGCATTGGCAGCTGCTTCATCTTTCATCCGTTTGATTTCTGCGTCACTTAATCCTGAAGATGCTTCGATGCGGATGCTTTGCTCTTTACCGGTTGCTTTATCTTTGGCTGATACGTGCAGGATACCGTTGGCGTCGATGTCGAAAGTAACCTCGATTTGCGGTTCACCACGACGGGCCGGCATGATGCCATCCAAGTGGAAGCGTCCCAGTGATTTGTTTTGATTAGCCATCGGACGTTCGCCCTGCAACACGTGAATCTCAACAGAAGGCTGATTGTCGGCAGCAGTTGAGAATGTTTCCGATTTCTTGCTTGGGATGGTCGTGTTGGCTTCAATCAGTTTGGTCATTACACCACCCATGGTTTCGATACCCAACGACAACGGAGTTACGTCGAGTAACAACACATCTTTCACATCTCCCGAAAGTACACCTCCCTGGATTGCAGCACCGATAGCCACTACTTCATCCGGATTCACCCCTTTTGAAGGAGCTTTCCCGAAGAATTTCTCAACAGCAGCCTGAATAGCCGGGATACGGGTAGAACCGCCTACCAGAATCACTTCGTCGATATCTTTGGTTGATAAACCCGCATTTGAAAGGGCAGTGCGACAAGGCTCGATGGTACGTTGAATCAAATCATCAATCAATTGTTCGAATTTAGCCCGGGTCAGGGTACGCACCAAGTGGCGTGGAATACCATCTACCGGCATGATATACGGCAGGTTGATTTCTGAAGAAGTCGTGTTTGAAAGTTCGATTTTCGCTTTTTCGGCAGCTTCTTTCAAGCGCTGTAACGCCATCGGGTCTTTGCTCAGGTCGATACCACCGTTTTCGTTCTTAAATTCCTGTACCAACCAATCAATAATTCTGTGGTCAAAGTCATCTCCACCTAAGTGCGTATCACCATCGGTCGATTTTACTTCAAACACACCATCACCTAATTCGAGTACGGATACGTCGTGTGTACCACCACCGCAGTCGAATACGGCGATTTTCATGTCTTTACTGGTTTTGTCTAAACCATAAGCCAATGCAGCGGCAGTCGGCTCGTTGATGATACGGCGCACGTTCAGACCGGCAATTTCACCTGCCTCTTTGGTAGCCTGACGTTGTGAGTCGTTGAAGTATGCCGGCACAGTAATTACAGCCTCAGTAACTTCCTGTCCCAGGTATTCTTCAGCCGTTTTTTTCATTTTCTGAAGGATGATGGCTGAGATTTCCTGCGGAGTATATAGTCTGCCGTCGATATCCACACGGGGTGTGTTGTTGTCGCCTTTTGCTACTTTGTAGGGTACGCGTGCAATTTCTTTTGCAAGTCTGTCGTATGTTTCGCCCATAAAACGTTTGATGGAGAAAACAGTTTTAGTCGGATTGGTAATGGCCTGACGTTTAGCCGGGTCACCTACCTTGCGCTCTCCACCATCTACAAAACCGATCACGGAAGGAGTTGTGCGTTTTCCTTCGCTGTTTGTGATAACGATTGGTTCGTTACCTTCCATTACGGAAACACAAGAGTTTGTGGTTCCCAAGTCAATTCCAATAATTTTTCCCATTGTCTGAATGTATAATATG
>JAYFPG010000068.1:0-25603 GCA_034928085.1 Paludibacter sp. | reverse complement strand
TGCAGGAATAGCGTATCCGCCTTCTACTGCTTTTTTGAATAAGTCTTTGGTGTTAACTAATCCAAGTTCTTTGTAACTTAACATATACTTATTATTTATAGTTTGATAATTTGTGTGCAAAAATAGTCAAAATTTATCAATTTGAAGACAAATATTCTTTATTTACAACTAAAAAACAGTTCAGGAGGTCTATTTGTTCAACAAACAAAGTTTCATTCAATCCGTGTGCATATTTTTGTGGTTTTTATGCTAAAAATCAAGTGTTTTGTGTTCGGATATAAATAATTATCGTATTTTTGCAGGCTGCCTTTTATTAGTATATTTTTTTAATTCATTTGTAATGAGGTTATTTATATTTAGTATTGTATTGACATTTACGCTTTTACTGGTAGCGCAACCACCGGCAACATATTATAGCAGCGCTAATGGAAAATCAGATGCACAATTGAAAACTGAATTGCACACCATTATTTCAGATGGGTATAAATCAAAATCATATGATTATTTATACACGATATATCAGACCAGTGATGTGACTGAAGATGGTAAGGTGTGGGATATGTATTCAACCTGCACCTGGGTGCCAGGACAGAAGAAATGCGGAAATTATAAAAATGTATGTGATTGTTATAACAGAGAACATTCTATTCCGCAGAGTTGGTTTAGCAGCAGATCGCCCATGGTTTCCGATGCTTTTCATGTTTACCCTACCGATGGGAAAGTGAATGGTCAACGGAGTAGTTATCCTTTTGGGGAATGTGCAAGCGGAACAACCCTCTCAAACGGCCAGGGTCGTCTGGGAAAATCAACTTTCAGTGGTTATTCCGGTACTGTTTTCGAGCCGGTTGATGAATACAAAGGTGATTTTGCACGGACTTACTTTTATTTTGCAACCCGTTACGAAAACATAATGACAACTATCGGCGGGGAGTCGTTTAATAATACGAAGTATCCTGCCTTTACTACCTGGAGCAAAGAGTTGTTTCTGAAATGGCATCGTCAGGATCCGGTTTCACAAAAAGAAATAACCCGCAACAATGCAATTTACATGCATCAGAATAACCGAAATCCGTTTATTGACTACCCCGAATTAGCTGAACACATTTGGGGTAATAGAGTTGGACAGCCTTTTAATGCGGCCAGTGTGGATTTTCCATATTTAAGCATGCCTACAGTAGGTTACCAGGTGATTTTTGGAACAGTAGCCTATCAACATGTAACAACAGTAGAAGTGAGTATCAAAGGTCATAATTTAACCGGAGAACTTACACTTAGCGTCAGTGGAGAGAACAGTTCGCTGTTTAATATTAGTACCAATCGTATTTCGAAAGAAGATGCAGAAAACGGCTATTTATTACAAGTAACACATATTGCTTCATCAATAGGAAATCACCAGGCAGTATTATCTATTTCAGGAGGTGGAATTACTCCGGCAACTATTGCGCTCAAGGCAACTTCTTCTGATAATTTTATGGCTATTCAGGCTACGGATGTAAGTCACGATGCGTTTACTGCTAACTGGACGACTTCAGCAGGTGCTACCGGCTATGAGTTGGATGTTTACACACTCAGCAATGAAGAAAATGAACAAGTTGAATTAGTGGCAGAAGGATTCTCATCCAATTCACTTCCTGGCGGATGGAGCAGTGCAGGTTATGTATCAACTATTGAGGTTGATGGAGCTATTCGGTTGGCATCGGGTAGTCAGGATGGTTCGGTTACGATTCCGAATCTGAATTTATCAATGGGAGAGGTGGTTTTAAACGTTGTTGCTAAGCGTTATGGAAGCGATACAAATGCCAACCTTACTGCAAGCCTGAACGGAAATGCAATAG
The DNA here is from genome assembly GCA_034928085.1 of Paludibacter sp. Taxonomy (GTDB): domain Bacteria; phylum Bacteroidota; class Bacteroidia; order Bacteroidales; family Paludibacteraceae; genus Paludibacter. The sequence goes on along the minus strand of JAYFPG010000068.1, from coordinate 23,768 downwards.
CCACCTGGTTAACCGGTGTGGATTTTGCCACCTACAGTGTTAATTTGCCTCAAAATCAGACTTTATCTACATTAACGCTTTCAGCCTCAAAAGGTCAGCGTGTTTATATTGACTCCGTTAATATTAGCAGCGAAGGTGAAACTTTGATAAAAACATCTCTTGAAGGATATCCTGTGAGATTAGGTAATACCCTGTCATATCAGGTAACGAATCTGCAAGAAAACAATTTGTATTACTACGATGTTATTCCAATAGGAAACAGTACGAACATATCAAATAGAGTTGAAGTACAAACTACTGTTTTTAGCAGCATTGATATTCAAAAGGATAAGAATATTTATGCCGTTTCAACTTTTTCCGGAATCGCCCTGTATAATTTAGGGGCGAATGCGCATATTGAGGTGTATAATCTGATCGGAAAATGCATATTTACAACCCGTGTTAGCGACAGTTCTGTTTTAATTCCGCTTAAAACAAAAGGAATTTATATCATTAAGAGTAATCAAACAACAACATCAGAAAGTATTAAAGTGATATTTTGAAAACTATCAGCATCTAACCAAATCAAAACTATCCGAAAATTTATCATTCAATAAATGATAAATGTATAAAAACGGATTCAAACGCTTGATTTTCCTGTGGCTTTTGTTGGTAATTTACACAGGTTTAATCCCGGCTCAAATACCTGCCGGTTATTATCATAATGCCCGTAACAAGCAAAAAGATGTGCTGAAGACAGCCTTGCATCAATTAGCAGTACCACAACGGGTATTGCGTTATGGTAGCGGAACCGGTTATACCTGGGAAGGTTTTTTTTATACAGATCAGAATCAGGATGGCTCTGTAATCGATATGTATTCACCCATTGTCCGGTATTTCGATGGTTTTATGAGTGTTTCGGACATGCACATTGAGCACGCTTTCCCCAAAAGCTGGTGGGGTGGAAATGAATGGCCGGTTTATAAAGATTTGTTTCATCTATATCCTTCGGATGGTTCGATAAATATGTCGAAAAGTAACAATCCACTTGGAGTTGTTACAGGCACACCAACTTCTGATAATGGTGTAAGTAAAGTAGGCCCTGCAACCTATCCGGGCTATACCGGTAATGTTTTTGAACCCGCAGATGAATTTAAAGGTGATTTTGCGCGCTCTTATTTTTATGTGGTTACAACTTATCAGGATTTGGCTCCGTACTGGGATTCTCCCATGCTCGATAAAAACACCTATCCAGTTTGGAAACCCTGGGCAATTGAGTTGTTAAAGCAATGGCACGAGCAGGATCCTGTCAGCATCAAAGAAGTGCTCCGCCAGGAGGAGGTTTTTAAAGTGCAGGGAAACAGAAATCCGTTTATCGACTATCCTGATTTGGTAAACTATATATGGGGAAGTGATACCGTTAACGTGTATCCGTTTCCGGTTGAAACAGATCCTTATCTTGTCGCTCCCCGCTTGGGAGAGAAAGTGAACTTTGATGTAATTCTTCAGGGAGATACACTAAGCAAATCGATTTTTGTTCAGGGAGCCAACATCGCGTCCGGACTCAGTCTTTCGCTGAAAATAAACAATCTGAATTTTAAACTTATAACAACCAGTCTGTCGCAGCAAAATGCGCTGAACGGAATAAATATTGGACTCCTCTTTTGCCCTGCATCTTCAGGAAGTTTTATTGACACCCTGGTGATTCAGGGAGGTGGACTCCCGCAGCCACGATTGGTGCCGATAAGCGGAAAAGCCAGTAAGGATTTCATGGTGCTGGAGGCTGATGAACATACGCCGGTAGGGGCAAAATTGACTTGGATAGCTGACCCGCATGCAACAGATTATAACCTGACCGTATTTCAAGGTATATCAAAAGCAGGAAATTTATTATTTTCTTCTTATGTAGAAGGTTCCGGTTATAACAAAGCTGTGGAATTATTCAACGGAACAGGAAAAACACTTGATTTGTCTGATTATACCCTGATGAAACAAAGTAATGGCGCGGGTGATTTCAAAACTCCTTACCGGTTGAGCGGAACCCTGACAAATAATACAACATATTTAATAGCACTGAATGACAGCAGAAACGTACTCGAGGCTGCTGCGGACGCTGTGAATGACTCGGTAATGAGTTTCAATGGGAACGATGCTATTGCCTTGTATCACAATGGTATCATGATAGATATTATTGGTTATCCGGATGCAGGTTCGGCATTGATATGGGGAGAAAATAAAACCTTGAAAAGAAAATCATCCGTTGCCCATCCCGCAACACAATACGATGAGAGTGAGTGGGTTACTCATCCGATTGATTACTTTGATTTATTAGGTACTCACCAGATTACTTTTCAAACCCCTGAAGTGCCCGTTATACATTCAGTTTCAACGCAGGCAAAACCTTCTTTTGTTGTAACGGGGCTTAATCCTGAGTCAACTTACAACTATTATGTAGATGTAGTTGAGTCGGGTAACACGACCAGATCCGTAAACACAATACAATTTAAAACAACAGGATTATCAGCACCGGAAGTGAATGCTGCGAAGGATATTCAGTCATCCCGGTTTACCGCCAACTGGGAACCGGATGTGTACACAAATAATTATTTATTGAGTGTTTATGAATTGGTTGGAAGTGCCGATACTACTATCATTGAAGGATTTGATGGTGTCGGCTCTAATGGGAAGCCTTTGCCGGATGGGTGGACGGGAACGGCAAGTGCGAGTTATACTACTACAACAAGTTCGGGGATTGCTATTCCGTCGCTTCAGTTGAGAAATGCCGGTGAGTTCGTGCAAACAAAAAGTTACCCACATCCGGTAAAAAGCGTGTCATTTATGTACCGGTTTCCATCCAGTGGAACAGGTTCATATTTTATATTGCAGGCCTTCACTGGAGAAAATTGGGAGAAGATTGACAGTGTCGCTTATTCAAACACTTCAAAATACTACCCTGCCTATAGTTTCTCATTAGAAGATAACGTTACGGCTTTCAGAATAACGTATTATAAAATCTCCGGAAATTTCGCGCTGGATGATTTCAGTGTTACATACGGAAATCAGGAAATTAATTATATTTTACAAAATGAACCTGTAATCGGCAATGAGTGGGTTGTGGACTCGTTAGACCCTCAATCCGATTATTATTATGCTGTTAGATCCACATTGGGAAGCAGTATTTCTCCCTTGTCAGATCAGGTAAAAGTAACCACGACACTTGATACAGGGGAGATTCCAACGAAACTTCCAGAGATTAAATTTTCAAATACAATTGATGGTGTGTATTTGACCGGCTTAACCGGAGGAGAGATTGTCCGTATTTTTACAGTTTCAGGAGTTTTACATCATCAGCAAGTAGTAAAAGGTAATAGCCTCCAAATACACCTGAAAACTTCAGATGTTTATATCTTGTCAGTTCAACACCAGAATTACTTGGTTTTCAGAAAAATAATCAGATAAGATTATTCATCTTCTTCTACATCGACTGTTTTTCTTTTACAAACTACAATACTTAGTTCGTAAAGCAAATATAGTGGCAGAGCCACCACCATCATCGTGAAAGGATCGGTGGTCGGAGTAACCAATGCGGAAAGAATAAGCAAAATAACAAAAGCGTAGGATCTCACTTTTTTAAGCATATCCTTGTGTACCAATCCTAATTTAGAAAGCAGGTAAGCAAGTACCGGCATTTCGAACATAACACCCATGCTGAAAGTCAGGATGTACAAAGTCCCGAGGTATGACTGAACGGCAATTTGATTAGGGACTAAAGAAGAAACTTCGTATGTACCCAAAAATCTAACAGTAAGAGGGAAAATGACAAAATAACTGGCGGCTACTCCAAGATAAAACAATACAGATGAAGAAAAAAATACAAATCCCACATGCGATTTTTCGTTGGGGTACAATGCCGGCTGTACAAACCGCCAGATTTCAAATAAAATATAGGGGATAACCAGAATAAGCGCGATACTGAATGATGCACCGATGTGTGCCAGAAACTGACCGGCTAAGTTGATGTTGATAAGTTCGATGTTAAAGCTCTCGGGGCAAAATCCCGGTAGGTTTATCGCGTTGCCCAGTGAACAAAGTGCCTGGTAAAACCAAAAATCAGAACTTAAGGGAGCAAAAACGATTTTTGTGAAAACAAATTCTTTGGCCGTGAAGATGAAGGCAACAACAAGTGCAACCGCGATGAGGATACGGAAAATCGTCCACCGCAATACTTCCAGGTGTTCCCAAAATGACAGGCTTTTTTCTCCATCAACTTCTTCAGACATAACAACCGGGGTTTATTTGTCCTTCGTATCGTTTAAAGTAGAGTTAATTTCTTCGTCGACTTCTTTTACTCCTTTTTTAAACTGACTAACACCTTTTCCAAGTCCGCGCATCAGTTCAGGAATTTTTTTACCTCCGAAAATAAGTAATACTACGAGGGCAATCAGGATAATTTCTCCTGTTCCCAATGCCCATAATGTGATTAAGTTTAACATGATATGTTGGTTTTAAATTTGAGACTGCAAATATACATTTTATTGGATAAATAGCACTTAATCATCAGATGTTTTTTGATTAAAAACATTATTTAACAGAAAAAAAATATCTTCATTAGCATGATTCAACAAAAATAACCGATATTTGTTATAATGTTATAAATCAAAAAATTAGTGTCATGAAATCAGGTAGTCTCATAGGTGCCATATTCTTGATTGTTTTTGGCATTTCAAACGTTCTCGGACAGGATAACAACTTTGACTACAACGAATTCAGAGGAAGAATTGTAGATAGAACGACAAATTCTCCTTTGTCTTATTGTAATGTGTTGGTGTCCGGGATGAATATCGCGACAGTAACCAATACGACCGGTGAGTTTTTGTTGAAAGTTCCTAAAGCGTATGATGATGTTAAAATAATAATACGCCACATTGGGTATAAAAGCCGGGCAATCGGCTTGAATGAATTGAAGGCATTAAAGGGTACCATTACCATGGAGCAGGCGGCATTTCAGCTTCCACAGATAGATGTGTTGACACAGGATGCTAATTTATTGGTAAAAAAAATGTACGAAAAAATCCCGGAAAATTATTCGTTACAGGAAATATTTATGACTGCCTTTTATCGGGAATCAATTCGCAAGAACAGAACGTACGTGTCTCTTTCCGAAGCGGTTGTGGATGTGCAGAAACAGCCTTATGATGCCTATCGAAACGATTTGGCTAAGCTATACAAAGCAAGAAAAAAAACGGATTATACCAAGCTTGATACCCTGGTGTTTAAGCTGATGGGTGGTCCGTATAATAATTTGTATCTTGACATTATCAAACATCCTGAAATAATTTTTTCAGAAGAAATGTTTAAAAAGTATTATTTTACTTTCGATAGGATTGAATGGATGGATGACCGGTTGATTTATGTGGTAAATTTTAATCATTACCCGACAAAAGACGAGGCGCTTTACAGTGGAAAGTTTTTTATCGATGCAACTACCATGGCGCTTAAAACGGCAATTTTCAGTTTGACCCTGCAAAATGAAGCAGAGGCAACCAATATGTTTATTCGCAAGAAACCCCTGAATGCGAAAGTCACGGCCATTCAAGCCGATTATCGCATGGACTACATCGAAAAAGACGGGAAGTGGTATTATGCTTACAGCCGGATTGAACTGGGCATGAAAATCAACTGGAAGAGGAAACTTTTCAATTCGAACTATTATGCTGCCATTGAAATGGCTGTGACCGATCGTGAAAGCAGTTCCGACAGCAAGGCGATCAAATTCAGGGAGCGCTTACGCTCGAATGTCATAATTAGCGAAACGGCGGATGGCTTTTCTGACCCTGATTTCTGGGGACCACTCAACGTGATTGAACCGGACAAGCCAATTGAGGCGGCAATCCGTAAAATACAAAAACAGTTGGAACGGGATTGATATCCGCTTTAACATCAAACGTTTGCAGGTAAAATATGGTGAATTTCAGGGCTTTCCTGTGGCATTATTTTAAGTAGCGGACTTATTTTGCAAAAAGAATCACTTAATTTTTTTGCTATGATAAGACCACTACCGATTGTAAGCATTATGCTTATTTTTGTGCTTAATTTTCAACTAATACGGGCACAAAAAATTTATACAACTTACCTCTGGCACATGGATCAGCCTGTTTATTGGGCTGATAAGAGTGTGGATAAACCTGATTCAAAACAGTATGCCGAAGAATCTCACCGCTTGAAAATGAGTGGAGGAAACCTGTATCCCGGCAGCACAGTGGCACACCCTACCAATAACCTCGAAGAAATTTTCTCGAAAGCCGATCGTGTCAATGCCTATCAAAGTTCACCGCGGGATGCTATCAATAGTATTAAAAGTCTGACTGATGCCGGCGCTCAACTCAGTATTTCAGCAGGGTTGATGGAAAATATCCAATCTTTGGGGGCTAAAAATCAGTGGGGTTATTCCGCCGGATGGATGAATCCTTACAAAGAAGCCATCAGTTGGAAAACGTCCGGTGGATTTCCACGGTTAGACATCGTGAATTTCACCTGGGACCATGCCCTGTCTCCTCTGGTGAGTGCCCGTACGCTCAAAAAACAGATTAAGGCGCATCAATATACCAATTTTAAATATTACGGTACGACTTCCAGGGGTTACTGGCCGGCTGAAGCTGCTTTTTCTGAAAGGATTATCCAGACTTTGGTCGAATGCGGCATTGAATGGTCGGTAGTTCCTAATAGTAAATTAGCCCGTACTTTATCTGATTATGAGCATCCCTTTAATATAAATGGAAATGTGGATGCTCCCAACCGTGCCGACCAGGTGCCTACTGCCGGTGTTAATTGGTTTGACGCTACTATCGACGGCAGGGGCAGCCGGTTGGCTGTTCCTTATGCTTATCAGGCTCACAAAGCGCAGTATGTAAACCCGGAAACGGGTGTGGCTTACAAAATTGATGTGGTGCCTATGTGTAACTATTTCGGCTATGTGGATGGTTACAGTGGCGCTAACGTGGGTGAGGTGCAATCGAAACTGGAACCGTATAGCAATACCGAACGGCCTACCATCCTTTTGTTGGCGCATGATGGCGACAATGCCTGGGGTGGCGGAAGCAGTTACTATTATGAGGCGGTGAGCAGTTTTACCCACGGTGCTGCTAACGCCGGTTATAAACCAACCACCATTCAACAGTTTCTGAATGATCATCCCGTGCCTGCCAATGCCATTGTGCGGGTGGAAGATGGTGCCTGGGTGAATGCCGAAAATGACTGGGGTCATCCGCAATACATCAACTGGTTGTGGCCGCTTTTCAGCAAGCCTGATTATCGTTTCAATCCGGATGGTTGGACGGAAGATGCCCGCAACTGGGCAGTAATTACGGCTACGGAGAATTATGTTACCATGGCCGAAGACCTGGAAGGTGGTAACCTGCGCATCGACAAGATTGCTGATGGTGGCACATCGGCTACTAATGCCGAAAAAGCCTGGCATTTCTATTTCGGTGGACTCAATTCGGGTTTCATGTATTACGGAAAGGCGGAAGATATGGAGGTGAAACCATCGATGACAGGTAATATCGCGATTGAATACGCGCAGCAGGTTATCAATGCTAACGCTGGAGTTGACCTTACACCTCCATCGGTATTTATTCCGCAACGCTATCCGTATAATCCGGGATCGGTAGGATTTGGTCCAACGACCGGTTATAAAAAAGTGAATTATGCCAGCGATTTTCATGTGTGGACTTATGCTTATGATGTGAGCGGACTGACATCAGTCACCTTAAAATACCGCATTGACAACGATGGATGGAATCCGGTAGAGAGTATTCAGAATGATACTTATGCCGGGGGTAGTGAAGTTGGTTCCTGGCAAGGGATCGAAATGAACCGCCGTCCCATGGCGGCCGACCCGACGGGTGACGGCGAGCTGAATTTTTTCATCCTGCCGGCAGCTAAAGCAGATTTGTGCTATGCTGAAATTACCGGACAGAAAGATGTGTTGATTGATTATTATGTGGAGGCGGTCGACGCTAAGGGAAATGTGTTCAAAACACCTATCCAGCATGTGTATGTGGGTACCGGTGATGGAGAAACAGGTGGTGGTACAGGCGGTGTGAGTTGGTCGCCCGAAGCTCCCAACCAGGATAGTGTAATTGTAATTACGTGTACTACCGCAACAGCTACCAGTAAACTGCATTGGGGTGTGAACGGCGTTGGTGGTAGCTGGACAACTCCAAATGAAGCATATCGTCCTGAGGGCACCACTACAACAGCCGGATCAGCCCTTGAAACACCATTTGTAAAGGTAGGAGAACAATGGCAAGTAACGCTTGGTCCGTTTAATAATGCAGCTCAGAAAGTGTCAGCTGTTAATTTCGTCATCAACCACGGAAACAATATCTGGGATAATAACAACGGTCAGGATTATAAAATCAGCATCAGTAGCAACCTGCCTGATCCCGAACCGGAGCCGGGTGGTATTACGGTTTCATTTAAACGTCCGGTCGACTGGGGTACAGCAGGGGTTCATCTCTGGGCCTGGCATGCAGGTGGAAATGTCTTTGGCGCCTGGCCGGGACAGTTGATGAATGACGTGGGCAATGACTGGTTTAGTTATACTTTCCCTGAAAGCATCACCAGTGTGAACGTGATTTTCAGTAAAAACGCGAATCCTCAGTCGGTTGATGTCACTGGCATCACGCAATCTACCTGTTACGAGTATGATGCTCCTTCGGGAAATAAATTTACGGTGAAAACAGCCACTTGTCCGGCATCTTCGGTATACAATCCGGTACAGTTGCAGGCGCTCGTGTATCCGCAACCCGCGATAGACCGTTTTATTGTTGATTTGCCGAATATCGACAGGAGCAAAACCTACAAAATGACCATACTCGACATCAGTGGAAAACCTATACGTGTAGAATCGGTTACACGATCTACCACTGTATTTGATAGAGGACAACTGTCATCGGGAATTTATTTCATCCGGGTAATGTCGCAGGATGCATCGCATGTTTTCACATCAAGACTACTATTGCGTTAAGTATAAAAACAGTATAAAATCAGACAAAATATTGTTAAACCAAGAAGGACGCTTGCGATTACCAAAAAGCAGGCGTCCTTTTTATAAAACGGTCTAATACTTTTCACCAAAAGCAAGCGTGCGATTACCCAAAAGCACACTTGCTTTTTTTGTTTGATCAATAATAAATTGGGGAGGCAGGTTCAATCGCTTAATATTCTGAGATAATTTAAAGAAACACAATTAAAATAATTTTATTAAACAAAACCCGTATAACAGGTGTTATTTCGGTACCTATGCGATTTTTATTAAATTTGCAGTCAATTTTAAAAGATTATGTCAGATACAATTATACACGAAGTAACGCAAAGCGAATATAAGTACGGATTCACCACCGATATTGAGACGGATGTGATTCCTATTGGGTTAAATGAAGAGGTGGTGCGGATGATTTCAGCCAAAAAGAATGAACCCGAATGGATGTTGGAGTTTCGACTGAAAGCATATCGTCACTGGCTGACTATGAAAATGCCGGAATGGGCGCATTTGAATATCCCGGAGATTGATTATCAGTCGATTTCCTATTTTGCAGCTCCCCGAAAGAACGCTCCCCAGAGTCTGGATGATGTAGATCCCGAGCTGCTGGCCACATTTAATAAATTGGGTATTCCACTCGAAGAACAAAAAGCTTTGTCGGGTATCGCGGTAGATGCGGTGATGGACTCGGTTTCGGTGAAAACCACTTTCAAGGAAACGCTGTACGAAATGGGCATTATCTTCTGTTCGTTTAGTGAAGCGGTGGAGCACCATCCTGATTTAGTAAAAAAATATATGGGGACGGTAGTGCCACATACAGATAATTTTTTTGCTGCGCTGAACAGTGCCGTTTTCAGCGATGGTTCTTTTGTTTATATCCCTAAAGGCGTACGCTGTCCTATGGAATTATCTACTTATTTCCGTATCAACGCGATCAATACCGGTCAGTTTGAAAGAACGCTCATCGTGGCGGACGAGGATAGCTATGTTTCCTATCTCGAAGGATGTACAGCCCCGCAACGCGATGAAAATCAATTGCATGCTGCCATCGTTGAAATCGTGGCGATGAAAAATGCCGATGTGAAGTACTCAACTGTTCAGAACTGGTATCCGGGCGACAAGGAAGGTAAGGGTGGCATTTATAATTTTGTGACCAAAAGAGGGATTTGTAAAGGTGAAAACTCGCACATTTCCTGGACGCAGGTTGAAACCGGATCGGCTATCACCTGGAAATATCCTTCCTGTATCCTTCAGGGAGATAATTCTTCGGCTGAATTTTATTCTGTTGCGGTAACAAATCACCATCAGCAGGCTGATACCGGAACGAAAATGATTCATCTGGGGAAAAATACCAGTTCACATATTTTGTCGAAAGGGATTTCAGCGGGGGTAAGTCAGAATAGCTACCGTGGTTTGGTCAGAGTAGGTGCTAACGCTGAGAATGCAAGAAACTTCTCGCAGTGCGACAGCTTGTTGCTGGGCGATAAGTGTGGGGCTCATACTTTCCCTTATATGGAAGTCAACAACGAATCGGCTATCGTTGAACACGAAGCCACTACCTCCAAAATATCCGAAGATCAGATTTTCTATTGTAACCAACGGGGTATCTCGACAGAGGACGCTGTCGGTTTGATTGTAAACGGTTACGCCAAGGAAGTGGTGGATAAGTTACCAATGGAATTCGCGGTGGAAGCGCAGAAGCTGCTGCAGATAACGCTGGAAGGATCTGTTGGGTAGTGTATAGTGGTTAGTTGTTAGTGGTTAATGATGGGTTCAAAGCTTCAAGAGTTTAAATGTTTAATCTTCAGCTAACTTTTTTAATTGTAAATTGTAAATAATAAAATAGTAAATAACCTCATGTTAGAAATAAAAAACCTGCACGCCAGCATCAATGGCAAAGAGATATTAAAAGGGCTGAGTTTGTCGGTAAAACCCGGTGAAATTCACGCCATTATGGGACCGAATGGTTCCGGTAAATCAACACTTTCTTCTGTTATTACCGGCAACCCTACTTTTGAAGTAACCCAGGGGAGCATTATTTTCGAAGGGAAAGATTTACAGGAAATGGCTCCTGAGGAACGCGCCAACGAAGGTATTTTCCTGAGTTTTCAGTATCCTGTGGAAATTCCGGGGGTGAGTATGGTCAATTTCATGCGTACGGCCATCAACGAGCAACGCAAATACAGAGAATTACCTCCCATATCGGCTACTGATTTCTTGCGGATCATGCGTGAGAAAAAAGCCTTGGTGGAAATGGATAACAAACTTACTAACCGTTCTGTAAACGAGGGCTTTTCGGGAGGAGAGAAGAAAAGAAACGAAATCTTCCAGATGGCTATGCTTGAACCTAAATTAGCAATTTTGGATGAAACGGACTCGGGCTTGGATATCGATGCGCTTCGTATTGTGGCTCATGGCGTTAATAAGCTGAAATCACCCGAAAATGCGACCATCGTGATAACACACTATCAGCGTCTGCTTGAATACATCATTCCTGATTATGTACATGTATTGTTCGATGGAAGAATTGTGAAATCCGGAGGTAAGGAGCTGGCGCTGGAACTGGAAGCCAGGGGCTACGACTGGATTAAACAGGAAGTTGCGGTTTAAACGAAAACTAAATTTGCTTGCATGGAAAAACAATATATTGATTTGTACAAAGCCCATCATTCAATGATAAAGGAATATGCGGCATCCGTGATGAATGAATCACGTGACGCTTCTTTTGCTTTGTTTGAAAAACTGGGCTTTCCGACAACCAAACTCGAAAACTATAAATATACTGATCTGAAAGAAGTGCTTTCGCTGGATTACGGGCTGAACGTGAGACGTCTCGATTTTCCGGTTGACCCATATCAGGCATTTAAATGTGATGTGCCCGGTATTCAGTCTTATCTGTTTTTTGTGGTTAACGATGCTTTTTATCCGGAATACAACGAACAAAATGCCGAATTGCCTAAAGAAGTGATTATTTGTAGCCTGAAAGAGGCCGCGGAAAAATATCCTGACCTGGTGGCAAAATACTACGGTCGCTTGTCGACAAAAAAACAGGATGGTCTGGTTGCTTTTAACGGAGCCTTTGCGCAAGACGGTTTCTTTATGTATGTGCCTAAGAATGTTGAACTCGACCGTCCCGTGCAGTTGGTTAACATCATGCGTGCTGACGTCGATTTTATGGCAAACGCGCATAACCTCATTATACTGGAAGAGGGCGCAAAAGCACAATTGTTGGTTTGCGACCATACCGTTGACGATGTGCGCTTCATTTCTAACCGCGTTACAGAAGTTTTTGTGGCTGAAAATGCTACATACGAGCATTATAAATTAGAAAACACCCACATCAAAACGACCAATTTGTCTACCTTGCTGATTGAACAGCAGGCCTCATCAAATGTGTTGGGCAACGTTATAACCCTGCACAATGGCTTGACCCGTAACAGCATTGATATTGCACTGAACGGGGAAAACTGTGAAACCGAACTTTGCGGGATGGTGATTGCGGACAAGAAACAACAGGTGGATAATTTCACATCTGTATTGCATAACATGCCGAACTGCCATTCGAATGAGTTGTTTAAATATGTGTTGGACGATGTTTCAAAAGGAGCGTTCACAGGCAGTCTCTATGTTGCCAAAGATGCACAGAAAACACGGGCATATCAAACCAACCGGAATATCTTGTTAAATCGTACTGCGAAGATGCGTACCAAACCCCAACTTGAGATTTATGCCGATGATGTGAAATGTTCGCATGGTGCAACCATTGGTCAGCTCGATGAACAAGCCATGTTTTACATGCGTACCCGGGGTATTCCTTATGAAGAAGCCCGTTTGCTGCTGATGTTCGCCTTTACCGCTGATGTTATTGATAATATCCGCATTCCTGCACTTGCCGATCGCATGAAAATGCTCGTTGAGAAGAGACTGAGAGGTGAGTTGTCGAAATGCGAAGGCTGCACGATTTGCCAGTAAACCGGGAAAAGTATTAAAAACAAAAAACAGCATGCAGTTTAGATTGCGTGCTGTTTTTTTATGAAATTTATTTTACATTTGTGCAATTATAGAATAAATATTCAATACATGCGGAATCTGATACTTATTTTGTTGGTGCTTTTGCTGCATTCCTGTGCTACACTCTTGAATAACGAGTATACCATCCTGACCGTACATACCGACAAACCAACCCAAATCAAATATGACAACTTTGATTTAACTGTCAACAAGAAACAGGGCATTATGGTAAAAAGAGGTCCTGAACCATTGATAATTGAGGCTAAACAGGATTCTTTAGAGAAAACCTTTGTGCTGAGTCCACATTTATCGGGTACGCTGTGGCTTAATGTATATAACTATGGAGCCGGGTTAATAGTAGACTACTTTTCACCTAAGAAGTATGCTTACCAAAAAGAATTCTTTCTGGATTTTATGACTTCCAACCCTAAGCCGGAAAAATTCTTACCACAACGGAAAGGGCAGCTTTACCTCAATTATTCAATTCCGTTTTTAAATTGGTTTAGCATGAGTCCTATTAATGAAGGAAGGAAACAAAGTGTTGGATTTTTTGGCACTGACTTAGGTGTTGATTATAATTATATGAATAACAAATTTGTGAGTCTAAATTATGGATTCTTAATTGATTTTCCTATGCCCTTGCTTTTACCATTAGAGTATTTTTTTTCCTATGAAACCATGAATGCTGAATACTTTACATTTTCAGATAACATAAGGTTGAAAAATATTTCTTTGGGATACGGGCTTTCATATAGCGAAAACTACTGGAGATACCATTATATAGAATGGTATTCTCCGGATGGCGATGTTGAGCAATCTGTTGATTATTCACGTGAGACAAAGCAAGGGATGTTGGGTCTGAATTTGAATGTACAATGGAGGCTGAAAAAACATTTTCACCTGGGACTGAATTACAGGCCGGGGATCTATCGGCTATATCCCAATTCGGGTTTCGGTTATGAGCATAATGCTTCAATCGGGTTAATCTGGAAGTTCAAGGTGTTGAAATAAAACCTTTAGTCTAAAAACAAACCATCTGACAACGCTATGTCAGATGGTCTGAGTCAAAAAATCATAAAAGTTAAATAAAAAATGGTATTATAGCATCAGCAAAAATGTTGCCGAATTTATAGCGGCTAACGGTTTTCCCTGAATATTATGGGAAGAGAAGGTATTCATCATTTCTTCTTTTGTCATTTTTCCGGTCATCCAGATGCAGTTAAACTCATTCAAATCTTTGGTTATAATGAGCATATCTGCATTGTCATTTCCGGTTACACGATAATAGATATTGACCCTCTCGCCTTTGTCCCGAACTTCAACTGCCGATTCAAATTTTCCATTTGAGACAATTTGTTCAATCTCTCTGATTATATTCTTCATGATAACTGATTCGGATGTAGCTTCAAGTGTTAAGATTTTCAATCCACTCATTTTGGAAAGGTTTTTCTGATCTGATTTGGATACTCCCCCCACAATAGAACCCAGGTTGATCATGCCCTTATTGATGGATACATATTGAAACCGTTCGTCGTCGGCATATTTATCGAAAAACTTCTGTAAGGATTGTGCTTGTATTGTTATTGCTGTAAAAAGCAGGCTAACAAGGAGTAATATTGTTTTTTTCATTTTGTTGTTTGTTTTTAATTGTTCGTAGATCATTATTAATTATCTGCTATTTTTTTTGTTATTCGAGGATAAGCATTTGTTTGATGTTGTTGATTTCAGTTTTAACTTCACCCATTTTCTTTGCCGGTTTCAAACTGTTTTTTACAGTTTGAATGCTTTCAAGCGGTTGTAGTTTGTCTCCCAATATTTGTCCCACTTTGTTAATCTTTGATTGTGCAATCTGTTGTGCCAGCTCATGGTCATTGATTCGTGTCCCGTTTACAATCGCATAATCTCCCTGAAAAACCGGTGATCCGAAAAGCCAAAATGCCAGTAAAACAGCCGCCGCCACTCCGCTACCGGCATATATCCATTTTTGAAGGAAGAACTGCCGGGGTTTACTTTGCAGTTTATTTGCCATTGTTTCAGCAGCTTCGATTTCGAAAGCTTCAAACAGGGGTTTGAAAGCCAGATGTTCAGGAGCAACCTGATCTGATTTGAAATAGAGTTTAAGTATATTTTCCTCCTCAACGGATGTTTCTCCTTTAAAATATTTGTCAAAAATTTTATTCATGTATTCCATGTTTTTTCCTCCACAAGTTTAGTTTCTTTTAAAAGCTGATCTCTGATTTTTTGTCTTGCCCTCGATAGGTTCACGCTTACTGCATTTTCACTGATCCCGGTTACAAAAGCTATATCTCTTAGTTCCATACCATCTACATCCCTCATCCTGATAATTGTTCGTTGCAATTCGGGAAGACTGTCAATCATGTGACAAACCCTTTTTGCCATATCTTTCTGTTCCGTATGTTCGTATGGATTTAAATCATCATATACAATTTCTGTTGGGAACTCATAGTTTTCATGTTTTTGTCTGATTATATCAAGACATTGATTTCGCATCGAACGCATTACAAAAGCCGGTATATTTTCTACCTGATTCAACTGAGTCCTTTTTTCCCACAATCTTAAATTCAAATCCTGAACAGCATCACGCGCTGCATCCTCGTTTCGCAACATTGATTTAGCGAGCCGGAACAGCTTGTCTGTCAAGGATAATATTTGATTTGTAAATTGTGTTTTTTCCATACACTACTATGACGGATAAGGTCTGGATTTCTTACATCAGGTGTGAAATATTTTTTTGTATAATACTCCGACTCATGTGTTTCTGCGTAAACTGTAAAAAAATACAGGCAAAAAGTAAAAATATGACATTGAAACCTGTAAATTGATTAATAATATACACAAATGTATTAATTTTGTGCGGAAAATAAAAATTGAAAAACTATTTCGTTTGTTTAAAAGATCTTGGTTTAATCTCTGTAAAACTATCCTGTTTATGTTACAATCGGTTCAATTTACTGTCGCCTTAACCTTTTTACTTACTTCGTTGTTGGTTATTCTCCGGAAGAGGAATAAGAAGATAAGGCAAACTCTTCAAAAGAATAAATCTAATGAGAATACCCCAAGGCTTAAAATCGAGCAGCTTCGGGAAATTGCAGAAAAGCTGGATTTGATTTTAAAAGAAAAGAAAATGTACACAAACCCGGAATTGTCGATTAATGATGTTGCCGAGATGTTAGGAACAAACCGTACATATGTTTCCACCTCGATAAATATTTTTTACAATCAGAACTTTTGCACGTATATCAATCAGTTTCGGCTAAATGAGGTCAAAGAAACATTAATTGAGGAAGGTAAGGTCTCACAAAAAGAGCTTGCTGAGAAATGCGGATTTGGTTCTATTGATACCATGAAAAGGGCTGTTAAGCAAAAAACAGGTTTAAATATGAAAGACTGGAAAGAATTCGTATACAAGGAATGTTTAGATAACAATAATTCAAATTAGTTATGCTCCGGCAGTGCTGTTGTGAGAGTTCAACTTTTTAAAAATCGGATTTTGATGGTTATATATAACACAAAATTGTAAATGCCCCGATAAAATATTACTTTTGTGTTCAAAATCAAATAAGCAACATGAATATACTACTTCTCGGTTCAGGTGGACGTGAACATGCGCTTGCCTGGAAAATGGCTCAAAGTCCGGCATTAAACAAATTATATATTGCTCCGGGAAATCCAGGTACGGCAACTTTGGGGACAAATTTGCCTGTTTCTGCGGATGATTTTCCGGCTATTAAAAAGGTCGTGCTGGATAATGCGATTGATATGGTCGTTGTCGGACCCGAAGATCCGTTGGTAAAAGGTGTTGTTGATTTTTTTAAAGCGGACGAGCATTTGAATGGAATTCCGGTGATTGGTCCGGATAGAATTGGTGCTCAGCTTGAAGGCAGCAAGGATTTTTCCAAGCAATTTATGTTCAGACATAATATCCCAACTGCAAAATACCTGAGTGTAACCAGTATGAATTTACAGGAAGGTGTTGACTTCCTGAAAACGATGCAGGCGCCTTATGTGTTGAAAGCGGATGGATTGGCTGCGGGTAAGGGGGTGTTGATTTTGACTGATCTGGATGAAACGATTGCAGAATTAAAGCATATGCTTGATGGGAAATTTGGTACTGCCAGTAAAACGGTGGTGATTGAAGAATTTCTTTCAGGTATCGAATGTTCTGTATTTGTGATAACTGATGGAAAGCATTATCAGATTTTACCGGAAGCCAAAGATTACAAACGCATCGGAGAAGGGGATAAGGGTTTGAATACAGGTGGTATGGGGGCGGTTTCACCGGTTCCTTTTGCTGATGAAGTATTCATGCGTAAAGTCGAGGAGCGCATTATCAAACCGACTGTTGAAGGATTATACAGTGAAGGAATCATCTACAAAGGTTTTATTTTCTTCGGATTGATAAAAGTGGGTAATGAACCTTATGTAATCGAGTATAATGCACGTATGGGTGACCCGGAAACAGAGGTGGTGATGTTGCGATTGAAATCGGATTTTGTAGATTTGTTGAAAGGTGTTGCAGAAGGCAATCTGAACGAGAAAACAGTTGAATTTGATGAACGCGCAGCTGTAACAGTGATGCTTGTTTCCGGAGGGTACCCGGAGGATTATGAAAAAGGGAAAGTAATTTCAGGTCTGGAAAAAGTTGAAGGTAGCATTGTTTTTCATGCAGGCACTGCATCCAAAGACGGGAATATAGTTACTTCAGGAGGACGTGTAATGGCAATCAGCTCTTACGGAAAAACGAAAGAAGAAGCGCTTGCTCAATCTTTTAAGAATGCAAAACTGATTAACTACGATAAGAAGTATTTCAGATCGGACATTGGATTTGATTTATAAAATGCAAAGCTGAATCATGGCAAAAATACTAATCATCGACGACGAACGAAGTATCCGCAATACACTGAAGGACATTCTTGAATTTGAAAAACATCAGGTGTTGTTGGCGGAAAACGGGAAGCTGGGACTCGATATGGCTTGTAACCAGCTGTTTGATGTGATTTTCTCGGACATCAAGATGCCTGAGATGGATGGAATTGAATTGCTTTCAGCATTAAAAGAAAAAGAGGTGGAAGCTCCAGTAGTGATGATCTCGGGTCATGGTAATATCGAAACAGCCGTGGAATGCATCAAAAAAGGAGCATTCGATTTTATTGAAAAACCGATTGACCTCAATCGGCTCCTGATAACCGTGAGAAATGCGTTGGATAAAAGTACACTCGTAACGGAAACGAAGATATTGAAAAAAAAGGTGGCTACGAAACACCAAATGATTGGTCAGTCGCCAGCTATACAGAAAGTCCGGGAAATGATCGAGCGGGTGGCGCCAACAGATGCTCGTGTGTTGATTACTGGTTCGAATGGCACTGGGAAAGAGGTGGTAGCCAGATTGCTTTATGAAAAAAGCAACCGTGTCGGCGCTCCTTTTGTAGAGGTGAACTGTGCTGCGATTCCTTCGGAACTTATTGAAAGCGAGTTGTTCGGGCATGAAAAGGGCTCTTTTACTTCAGCTATCAAACAGCGCATCGGTAAGTTCGAGCAGGCCGATGGCGGGACAATCTTCTTAGACGAAATTGGAGATATGAGTCTGTCGGCACAGACGAAAGTACTTCGCGTGTTGCAGGAAAACGAATTGACGCGTGTGGGAAGTGATAAAAGTATCAAAGTGAATGTACGGGTTTTTGCAGCAACGAATAAAAATCTAAAGGTCGAGATTGAAAAAGGAAATTTTAGAGAAGATTTATATCATCGACTGAATGTCATACCCATTCATGTGCCGGATTTGGATGATAGAAAAGAAGATATTCCTTTGCTGGTAGAGCATTTTGCGGAACTGATATGCACCGAGCAGGGAACGCAACTGAAAAGATTTGAGGACAGTGCAATTGCTTTATTACAACAAAAAAACTGGAACGGGAACATTCGGGAGCTGAGAAATGTTGTAGAAAGGTTAATTATTCTGGGTGGAAATCCAATCACGAAAGAAGAAGTGAATTTATTCGCATAAAATATAAGAGCCGGATTTGGCAATGATAAAACTGAAAACCCATGAAATCAATTGATGAATTGAAAATAGCCATTTGCAGCGATCATGCAGGGTATGAACTGAAAATCAGATTAATTGAATATATCAATTCAAAAAATGTGAAAGAGTTGAAAGATTTCGGCGCTTTTACGGCGGAAAGTTCAGATTATCCCGACTATGCACATCCCATGGCTTCTGCAGTAGAAAATCAAGATTATGACTTTGGTATTTCAATTTGTGGAACCGGCAATGGAATTAGTATGACGGTAAATAAACATGCCGGAATTCGTGCGGCATTGTGCTGGACTCCTGAAATAGCCCGGCTTGCCCGTTTGCATAACAATGCCAATGTGCTTTCCTTGCCTGCGCGCTTTATTTCATTTGAAGAGGCCTGTGAGATGGTGGATGTGTTTTTCTCTACTGATTTTGAAGGAGGAAGACACCAAAGACGAATCGATAAAATTTCATGCTGATGCAAAGAACAGAAATATCTACATTAGGTGAATTCGGACTGATTAAACACCTGACCGGAAAGTTTTCCATCGAGAATCCATCCACCTTAAAGGGAGTTGGAGATGATGCCGCTGTGCTTGAATACAAAGATAAACAGGTGCTTGTTACCACAGATTTGTTGCTCGAAGGCATTCATTTCGATTTGGTTTATACACCGTTGAAACATCTCGGTTATAAAGCTGCTGTGGTGAATTTCTCAGATATATACGCCATGAACGGTCTGCCGAAACAAATTACTGTTTCTATCGGGGTGTCGAAACGGTTCTCGGTTGAAGATCTTACGCAAATATACGATGGAATTGAACTGGCGTGTCAGCAATATGGGGTTGATCTTGTGGGGGGGGATACTTCGGCTTCGCTGACTGGTTTAACCCTCAGCATCACCTGCATTGGCGAAGGTGAAAAGGACAAAGTAGTGTATCGTAATGGCGCTAAAGCGAATGATCTCATTTGTGTGTCCGGAGATTTGGGATCTGCTTATATGGGTTTGCAGTTGCTTGAAAGGGAGAAGATTGTTTTCTCAGCGAATGCGGAATCACAGCCCGATTTTGAGGGAAAGGATTATATTTTACAACGGCAACTAAAACCCGAAGCCCGCAAGGATATCATAGAGGCACTTGCAAATAAGGGAATTGTACCGACTGCAATGATGGATATTTCCGATGGACTTTCTTCCGAATTGATTCATATTTGTACGCAAAGTAATACTGGTTGCAGGATTTATGAAGATAAGATTCCCATTAATTATCAGGCTGTAGTGATGGCAGAAGAGTTGAATATGAGCATCGTTATGGCGGCATTAAACGGCGGAGAAGATTATGAATTACTTTTCACGGCTTCTATTAATGATTACGAAAAAATAATTGCTATGGAAGGTGTCGGTATCATCGGTCACATGACCAAACCGGAACTCGGACTGAATCTGATCGGTCGTGAAGGTGAAGAAATTGCCCTGAAAGCCCAGGGCTGGAATTCACTGCAATAAATTCCATATAAATCTCTAACAGCATAACCAATGCATCCTGCTGAATCTCATATTGTTTTGTTCGATGGAGTGTGCAATTTATGTATAGGGATTGTTAATTTTATAATTAAAAGAGACTCAAAAAACAGATTCAGATTTGCGGCACTGCAATCAGAAAGCGGACAAATGTTATTGAAGGAATATGGTATTTCCTCAACTGATATCAATACCTTAATTTATATCTCTGGAAAGCAATTTTTAGATAAATCATCAGCTGCTTTGAATATTTTAAAAGATTTAGGCGGAGTCTGGAGATTCTTTTATGTCTTTATTTATATTCCGGCGCCAATCAGAGATTTTCTATATCATCAGATTACAAAAATACGATACCGGATATTTGGAAAGAGAAGTTCCTGTATGATTCCTTCTCCCGGAGTTAAAGAAAGGTTTTTGAACTGATTGGAAACAAATACCGTAATTATAAGGTGATTTATCACTTCAATAGGGGGGATAAAATGGCAGAACCAAGAATATACCATCCAATAATGTGGGCAAAAGCGTCCCAGCCGAATACGATTAACAATATGACGCACCCCGCTATAAAGATATATTGCATCCTGTTTTGATTCCATTCCAGACTCTTGAATTTCAAAGAGAACATTGGTAACTTTGATACAAGCAATCCGCTCAGGATGATGGTTAACGCTATTGTTAACAACGGATTGTCGACTAACCATGCTGAGAATGAATAGCCCATTCCTGCCCAGAATATGGCATTGGCGGGGGTTGGCAGTCCGATGAAAGAAGTCGTCTGATTCTCGTCGATATTAAACTTGGCCAGCCTTAGAGCTGAAAATACTGGAATAATGAAGCCGGCAAACTTAAGCCATTCCGGAAGTTGACTTTGTTCGAGTAATGAAAAAACGATAACGCCCGGAGCAAGTCCGAAACTGATGACATCAGCCAAAGAATCCAGTTCCTTACCCATGGGTGAGTAGGCTTTTAATGCACGGGCAGCAAGGCCGTCGAGAAAATCGAATAAACCGGCAATCAGAATGGCAAAAAAGGATATGGTGAAATTTCCATTGAAAGCATAATACACCGCCACACTTCCAGTAAACAGGTTGAGTATGGTGATGAAATTTGGAATGTGTTTGCGTACGGTCATTTTATTCTTTGTTTTTACTGTCGATAATGATGGTAACCGGGCCTTCGTTTACAAGTGAAACCTGCATATCAGCCCCGAAAACGCCTGTTTGAACAGTTTTTTCGGAGATCTTTTCCAAAGACACGCAAAAGTACTCATACAATGGAATCGCCTGCTCTGGTCTGGCTGCCTTAATATAGGACGGTCTGTTGCCTTTTTTGGTTGAAGCGTGCAGGGTAAACTGACTGACAACCAAAATTTCCCCGTTTATGTCCAACACAGAACGATTCATCACCCCGTTTTCGTCATCAAAGATACGTAAATTAACTAACTTTGCTGCAAGCCAGTTCGCATCAGTCTGGTTGTCGGCTTCTTCAATGCCGAGCAGTACCAACAATCCTGTTCCGATTTCTCCATTGACTTTTTCCTCAATGGTCACGGAGGCCTGGCTAACCCTTTGTACGACTATGCGCATGAAAACATTTACTATTTACGTATTTACTATTTGCAATTTTTGTCAGGATACCGCAATATGTTTACCCTATACCTAATTCCTGTTTTATTTTTTTTGGTAATCCTGCCACCACCAGGTCATAAGAATGGAGAATAAGTTCGCGAAGCATTTCAGTAGAAATAGAGGGATCAATCCTGACAGCGTTCCAGTGTTTTTTGTTGAAGTGATACGCAGGTGTGATGCAATCAAATTGCTCACGCAAAGCAATTGCTTTTTCCGGGTCACATTTCAAGGCAATTTGTGTTTCAGGATTATCCAGCGGGATGAGTGCAAACATCTTACCCTGAACTTTCAGTACTAAAGATACATCGTCGAAAGGGAAGTGTTCGGTAACACCTTTCAAGCTGATACAGTATTCACGGAGTTCTTCAAGGTTCATGATGCTTCATTATGTAGGGTGAAATCCTGGTTAACGGTTTATTATAAGTTTAAATATTTAAACTCTTAAACATTTAAACTTATAACTAACCACTATCCACTAACCATTATTTAATGTTGCCTTCGGCAATCAGGTATTCAGCAATTTGAACAGCATTCAGGGCAGCACCTTTCTTAATTTGATCGCTTACGCACCAGAAGGTAATGCCATTCGGGTTGGCCAGGTCCTTGCGGATACGACCCACATGAACAGGATCTTTTCCCGACAGGAATAAGGGCATCGGATATTTCTTCTCAGCCGGATTATCGATAACCTCTACTCCCGGAGCAGCAGCAAAAGCGGCACGGGCTTCTTCCACCGAGATTGGTCTTTCTGTTTCAGCCCAAACGCTTTCAGAGTGCGCACGTAAAGCAGGAACACGTACACAGGTAGCGCTGACTTCCACATCCGAATGCATGATCTTACGCGTTTCGTGGTACATTTTCATTTCCTCTTTGGTATAACCATTGTCGGTAAATACATCAATCTGCGGAATCAGGTTATAAGCCAGCTGATAGGCAAACTTGCTCACAGTCGGTTGTTCTCCGGCTAATACCTGACGATACTGAAGTTCAAGTTCGTCCATGGCGGCAGCACCTGCTCCGGATGCAGCCTGATAAGTCGAAACATGTACACGCTTGATGTGCGACAGATCTTCTATAGCTTTCAATGCAACAACCATCTGTATGGTGGTGCAATTGGGGTTTGCGATAATACCGCGAGGACGATTTTTCGCGTCAGCAGCATTTACTTCCGGAACTACCAAAGGTATATCATTTTCCATACGGAAAGCGCTTGAATTGTCAATCATCACGGCTCCGAATTTGGTTATGTCTTCAGCGTATTCTTTAGAGATACTTGCTCCTGCCGATGTAAACACGATATCAAAACCCTTGAAATCATCACCGTGCTTCAATTCTTTCACGGTCAATTTCTGTCCTTTGAACTCATACACATTTCCCGCACTACGTGAAGAACCAAATAAAGCTAATTCAGTCATGGGGAAATTACGCTCTTCGAGTACGCGTAAAAACTCCTGGCCTACGGCGCCACTGGCACCAACAATTGCTACTTTCATTTTTTTAATTTATTTTATGGTGATTTCTGTTTTTATTGTTTCGTAAAACCATACC
>JAYFPG010000084.1:0-3125 GCA_034928085.1 Paludibacter sp. | reverse complement strand
GGGAGATATCTCCACTTCCCAAGCGAAATAACTTGATGGTTTGGAAGCAAGTCCCGAACCATGAGCTGTGATCCGGTAATTAACACCCGTGTAATAGGGTGGATCTACCATGGCGCTCCCACCAGCATTATAGACCACGATAGAAGGTGCTTTGGTGCCCATCTGTATGCCGCTTTTGGTAACAGTAAATGTGTTGCCGTTTATCGTGATATCGGCATAAACAGATGCTGTGAAAATAGAAGAGATTTTTGACACTACAATCTCTGAGGTACCTTGTCCCGAAATGATACTCAGCTGCAAGCTTGTGCGCCAGTTTACAGTTGCTCCCTCAGGAAAGTTGTTGATGGTATAAGTGCCAGTGGTGCAGATGAGGGAGGGGCCGGAGATAAATGGAGTACGCGAAGTATTTGTTGTCATTACACCAATACCCGTTGGATCAAGCCAATTACTCAATCGAGTAGTGTTCGTACCACCACCTGTCCAAGAACGGTAAAAACAACCATACCAAAATTGTTTAGAAGAACTACAGCCAGGATAACCTGAATGCAGTTGACCTATTACTCTTTTGCTTTCATTGAATAACGGAGAACCAGATGAACCATGCTCTAAGGTGCCATTATCAACACCAACAAACCAGTGACTTGTTCCCCCTATTGTAGAACCATTAAATGTTTCTGTCAACGCATCATTATCAAACGAGATTTTCATAACATCTCCCGATGGATGATGAATGCCAGTACCTGATGTTGGTGTATTTCCACTTCTATCCCAACCCAACCACGAAAAACGCTCATCGCCTACTGGAGAGTTATTCAATTCCATTAAAGCAAAATCGGTTGTATTCCATGCAGCCCTGAAATTGGCTCCATTGTATGTTATACTTGTTGTTTCCGTATTTCCTCCACACGAAATCATCTTGTATTGAAATTTAAACATCCAATTTTCCGCATTGGTAATTTCTTCAGCAGAAAGAGTGCCATCAGCATATGTATCAACACAGTGAAATGCAGATAAAAAATAAGACCGGAAATTTTGATTCGCTGTCATCAATAAAGAACCACTACACAATTCATCTCCATTTGAAAGCAAAATCAAGGCAACTGCATCTGACTCCAAATCCCAGGTCGGAAAACAGACAACGTCATTATTACATGCTTCCGATCCCCCAAGATTACCATAAGCCATGGTACTAAATAAATTTTTATAAGCATGAACAACCCGTTTTACTATTAATTGAGATTGTTCTTTCTTATTTGTTGGTTCATACAAATAAATCGTGGCCTTATCTCCCTGTATCAAATCAGTCAAAAAGAAACCGTTCTTTGTGTTTTGCTTTGAAGTAACAGGACCGTAAAGCATTGTCCCCTCTGAATTGACTATATACAATTCGGCACTGTCGGGCAAATAGAGGTTCTCGAATACAAAATTTATGGAATAAGCTCCTTCGGATTGAAATTCCATTAACCAAAGCCTGCCGTTTTCCACAGTAGTCCATTCTCCATCTGATAGAGTAATGTTTACATCAAATCCTTTCCCAAAACGGAAAGGAATATCCAAATTTTCATTTTGCCTGTCTTCATCCATCATCTTTTGAACATCAAAAGAAAGCATTTTTTTTACTTTCGTCGATTTTTTATGGTTTCTGATATACCGGTTTTGTTGCAGAGCATCTTTATCAGGATAAAACTTTGTTTCTACCTGTCCATATACAAAATGAAAGAATGCAAAAGGAAGTATTAATATAAAAATTATTTTTTTCATTTTATTGGATTTTAAAGTAAACCTTGAAACTTAAAGTATTTGTATAAAATTTGGACTCACTATCACCAGAAACAAATTCAAAATTATATTTGAACTCCGTGTAATAGTCACCTTTTGCCAAGATCTCACGATTAAGACTCTCATAGAAAGCATGTTCCCATTCCCAAGCCGAATTACGATTATCTATCCATTGCTGTTGAAATACACAAGATGCATTGGATTCAAAAGGGAAAGCTCCAATACCAATAAGTTCGACACCTCGAAAAAAATAAGGTTTACCAAAATCTTGATTACTCAAACTGAAAATTCGACAAAAATTATCATCATTAGAATAGGCAAACTTAGGAATAAAATACAACTTTTCATTACGATTGTTGGTAACTGAAAAATAAAATGAAAAATTCTCGCCTTCGTTAAAAACTGTGGCAGGTTCTCCATCTTCGTTCAACAAACAAAATTTAAATACAATTCCTTTCACCTCATTCTGTATGACGGCCTGTCTACTTTCGGGAGAAATTTTCCAAACTAATTCGTTCGACTTATCTTCACACCCCCCCATTCCCATGATTATAAACAGGAAAGACATCATTAAAAGTAATTTCTTTGTTTTCATAAATATTAAATTATAAGATGAATAATATCAATTGATTAAAACGGAATTACAGTGTCCGTACCCATAAGAGTTTGTATGGTGGAGTCGTTATTTCCATGGGTATAAGTTGTCAATTAAAGATTAAAACGTGGTAAAGTTAAAAAACAAGAAAAACAATATTCACTGTTTATTTTCTGTTTTTATTTCTAAAGATGAACTTTCCATGCAAGATGTTGCATCTTACCTCACCCACAATATCTGTTTCTGAACCGGTTCTCCTTCTTTTTGGACATGCACAAAATACATCCCCTTGGGTAAGCCTTGTAATGATATTTGTACAACTGACTCCGTGCTTTCCACAGTACGAACCAAGCCACTTCGCTCATGCCACAAACTAATACGGTATGGGGAGGTAGTTGTTATGCCTGAGTTTCGGAATAACAAACTTTCTTCTTCATCGGCAGATGCCTGCATGTTATCTTCAGAAATCAGCCCGACAGTTAGCAAATCACTGGCAGGATTAGGATATAGAGAAAAACGACCGGAACCCTGGGCAAAATGAATCGTCCGGGAAACCTGATCACTCCAACCACATTCATCAGGATTGTAATACCGCAACTTAAACACATAGGAACCAGAAACATCTGTTGAGAAAGGCATACTATAACCATTATACAGGATCGTACGACCGGGAGATATCTCCACTTCCCAAGCGAAATAACTTGATGGTTTGGAAGCAAGTCCCGAACCATGAGCTGTGATCCGGTAATTA
>JAYFPG010000063.1:0-20470 GCA_034928085.1 Paludibacter sp. | reverse complement strand
AAAAGCATGTTGAGGAATCAAGTTTGGGAAACAAGTTGGTCGTCAAGTGACCTTTCTTCAGCTACTAAATAAGCCAAATCAGTGAAATGAAAATGCCCTGTAACAGTTTGCGCTACAGGGCAGGAAATTAATAGGGTTTATTAGAAATAATAGCTTACAGAGCCAATAACCCTATGGTTATTAACTGTGTAGTTTTGTGTCGTTTTCCCGTTTGTTTGAATCGTACCGTATGTAACACCTGTCAGATTATATTCAACTCCAAAACTGAAATTGGACAGATTATAAATAAGGGTTGGAGAGACCCTGAACATACTGTTAATCATTTCCTGGGTGTCGGTGTAGAATCCCCTGCTGTAAATGGTTATTTGTCCGTTATCATCATGAAGTGGCATGCTGCTACCCAAATTCTGAGCATACCCTCCAAATAAACTGATTTGCCATTTTTTACCGTAAACAAGATTTACCCAGCTTGATAGAATATTCTGATTAGTGTATCCGTATTCTCCTGTCGAACTGTTGAATGTTTTACCGTATCCGTTTGCAAGTAGTTGATCGCTTAGGTTTTGTCCCACAGTTAACCTCGCTTTTGCAGTAAATTTGTTCTGTGTAAACTGTGAATATGCTATTGCAGAGATTGAAGAAAGTCTTTTATCGTCTGGTTTGATTACTTTCAAGTCAACTCCGGCTCCGGTAACCCAATGCTCACCTTTATATTCAAATCCACCGAAAAGCTCTGGTATCAATGAGTTCCTTAAATAATTGGGTGAGAACCCTTTTGGGCCGGAAGAGGTATATTGCATTTGGTATACAGCAGCTCCGGTCAAAGCGAGATTTTCTTGGAGATTATGTGTAATACGAATTTGAGGACTTCGGTTAAAAGTTTGAAAAGGCATTCCTGCATTCAAAGAAACGGTAACCGGAATAACAGATCCCCACATGGGATGCCATGTCTGACCGACTTGTAAAGATGATTTTTCCCATTTAAGTTGCATATATGCCTGACGTATTCTGACAACATAATTTGCAACTCCATATCCGGCAAAATCAGCTTCAATTTTTCCTGATGATTGTGCGCCTAAGATGGGTTGCCCCTTAATATTGAGTCCAAGCCGGGTAGCAATACTGAGCATGTTGGCTTGTGGAACAGCATTCACATCTTGCCCTGAATTATCTAATCTGATGGGCTTAGGGTAAAAATGAAAAACTCCATCAATTCCTTCTTCGCATTGGCGTGAATTATAATAGAAATCATTTCTTACAAAACCGTATAGTTCTAAAGTTGCTTTTGCATTTTGAGCTGACAGATTGCTTATTACAGTCACAAAAAGTATTAGTATATATATTTTTCTCATGTGCGAAAATAATAATGGGTGAGTGTCAGATTGATAATCTTCAGCTCACCCATAGTTTTTGATGATTTATGATAGTATGGATTTAACCTGATTATATACGTTTTGACCCGTGAAACCAAGCTTCTCGTCGAGCACTTTATAGGGGGCAGAAAAACCGAACGACTCCAGACCAAAAACTTTGCCGTTAGCACCAACTAATCCTTCCAGATTTACCGGTAAACCCGCTGTTAGTCCGAATATCTTGACGCCGGAGGGCAACACGCTTTGCTGATATGCTACCGGTAGAGATCTGAATAAACCTTCAGATGGAACTGACACCAAGCGCACTTTAATACCTTCAGCACGCAACAAGGCAGCACCTTCATTCAAGGTCGATACTTCTGACCCGGAAGCTAAAAGTATTACATCGGGATTGCCATCACAATTCACCACATAAGCTCCTTTTTCAGCTTGTTTGGCTTCATCTTTACGTGAGTTAACAGCCGGAAGATCATTGATATTTTGACGTGAAAGGATTAAGCCGGTAGGTGTATGGGTGTTTTCTATGGCCATTCTCCATGCTACAGTCGTTTCCTCTACATCAGCGGGACGAAGTACCAGCATCGAATTTTGACCATTGTGGTTCTTTAATTTCTCCATTAAACGGATCTGAGCTTCCTGTTCTACCGGCTCGTGGGTCGGTCCATCTTCTCCTACCCTGAATGCATCATGTGTCCAGATAAACTTTACAGGTTGTTCCATCAGCGCTGCCATGCGTATGGCAGGTTTCATATAATCTGAGAATACGAAGAATGTTGCACATGCTGGCATCACTCCTCCATGTAAACTCATTCCAATACATAAACAGGCCATCGTTAACTCTGCAACTCCTGCCTGTAAAAAGGCGCCGCTGAAATCACCTTTGGTGAATGCAGTAGTTTTCTTTAAAAATCCATCTGTTTTGTCAGAATTGGATAAGTCGGCAGAAGCGACAATCATATTTTCTACCTGTACTGCCAATTCGGAAAGCACTGTTGCTGATGCAGCCCTGGTTGACTGATTGGGCTTTTGAGTAATTGCTTCCCAGTTTATATTGGTTTTACCGGAGAAGAACAAGGCCAATTTCTCGGCTAAAGCAGGATTCGATTTAGCCCATTTTTCTTCTTCAGCATATTTTTCTGCCATAATTACGGCTAATTCTTCGGCGCGTTTTGCATATAGGGCTTTGGTTTCTTCAAAAAATACAAATGGATTATCAGGATTACCCCCAAGATTTTTGATGCTTTCTTCAAATGATGCGCCGGCTTCTCCGAGTGGCATGCCATGGGTTGCACACATGCGCTCATAACTTGATCCATCAGCTTTTCTTGCTCCTTTACCCATGATGGTCTTGCCAATGATGAGGGTTGGACGCGAGTTTTCGGCTTTTGCTTCGGTCAGGGCTTTTCTGATTTGTTCTGCATTATTCCCGTCGATTTCAATTACATGCCAGTTCCAGGCTTTGTATTTCATCGCGACATCTTCACTTGTAACAGCATCTGTATTGGTTGATAGCTGGATGTCGTTCGAATCATAAAACATGATCAGGTTGTCAAGTCCGAGGTGACCGGCAATTCGTCCTGTTCCCTGGGAAATCTCTTCCTGGATACCTCCGTCAGAGATGAATGAGTATATGGTTTGTCCCATTACATCCCCAAAACGTGCTCTCAGGAACTTAGCAGCAATAGCTGCACCAGCTGCATAGGCATGTCCCTGGCCAAGCGGACCGGAAGTGTTTTCAACTCCGCGTTTTACATCTACCTCAGGATGACCCGGAGTAGGAGAGCCCCACTGACGGAACTGTGCTAACTCATCCAGGTTGTATTTCCCGGTACATGCCAATGCTGAATACAACATGGGTGACATGTGTCCCGGGTCCAGAAAGAACCGGTCACGACCAGCCCAGGTTGGATTCTCAGGATCATATACCAAAAACTCGGAATATAACACGTTGATAAAGTCTGCTCCTCCCATAGCGCCACCGGGGTGACCTGATTTTGCTTTTTCAACCATGGATGCAGCGAGTATGCGAATGTTATCTGCTGCCCGATTTAAAGTTGCAATTGAATTCATTATTATTTATTTTTGATTAAAATTTATATCCTAACATGTAATTAAATGCCCACACAGATCCATCACCGTTGATGCCAAATCCGGGAATATAAAAGGGTTTGTATTCTCCCGGGTCAGGTTTGTTTATGAGGTTTTTGATTCGTGCTGTCCATCCGATATATACTCTTTTATAGATTTCTACCCTGATACCTGCAGTTATTTCAAACCATAAATTAAAAGATTCTCCCCGGAAATTTTTTTGATAATTAGTATCCCAATATTCATTCTCAAAGGTAATATTCTGCAGATTATAATCAAAGTTCGTATGACCTAACCGGGCACCTATCAGAAAATAATTCGTAAACTTATTTTCAATCGTTTGATTCTTTATGAGATTAAAATCCATTCCTAACCGATAAAAAAGTGCATTCCCCTGATAGTTTATTCCTGATGTGGTGAGTTTGTCAGCCCCGGCATAACCAATTTCAAAGGCCGGATAAAACCGCTTGTTGATTTCAGCCTGAATAGCCCCCTCGAATTGATAAACATCACCTCGATTCAGAAACGTGGTGATTACAGGAGATATATCAACTTCAACCCGTAAGCTATTAAGTTCAAACTTCCTAATACTGTCGTTTTTTTCTGTTTTTACGTTTTGCCCGGTTAATGTTGTTACGCAACACACCAACAGCAGACTAAAGCAATATCTGTAAATGTTGTACATCTGTCGTGTTTATATCGCGATTTACAATTTTATAACCTTTTATCATGTGATTGGTGCTTAAAACCGTATCAACATGATGCGTAATAACCATCCCACAAGAATATGAAATAAAATATTCTTTGTTTGAATACTGAATATTCAATGTGTCGTGTGTTCCATTTATATTTAAAACGAAAATGCTTTCTTCTGTCGAGTTGTTCAAAGGTAAAGCTATTTTATTAATATTTTTGACATTTTTATATAATGAATCCACCTCAATTGAATTATTATTCAGACCAAATACGGTAATACTGTCGACATTCAGGTTGTTACCTGTTCCTGAAATGTAAAATCCACTTCTGAACAATACCTGCTTATTTTCCCTGCAAGCTTCTTCTTGTGTGCAAGAGGAAAAAAACAATAAGATGAAAGTAAGTGATGTAATGAATATTTTCATGGATATTTACCTGAGAAACTGATTTCTTACTTCTGTTTTTAAAATACCAACGGCAATTTGTGTCGGATTGTCATCTGTTTCAGCATATTTGCGGATAATTTGCTCAGCCAGTTGAATGGCTGGTTCATCAGCTTTAAAACGGATTGCGGTTGTGTTTATCAGTTTAATCAGATTATCCTGCGTGTTTTTTATGGCCGACCACAGTTCATCACTAACATATAATTGTTGGGCATAATTATGCTCAAATTCTTTTCTGATGTGATTGGTCAACTGAGATTGAAATTCCATGCAGGACATCCCCGGTTTGATAATCTGAAGCACCATATTAGCCGGGTTACTGCGTTCGAGCAACAGCATTAATCGTTCGTAAGCCCTGAGTTGTAAAGGGACAAAAGAGGCACGGTCTTTTTTGGTGAGTTCAAATTTTCTTCTTTTTTCCTCGTTGGATAACATTTTGTCAAACAGTAAATAAGCTGTCATCATCACGATAAATGCCGGTAATATGTATTTGAAAATTTCCATATGCCGAATGTTTATTTGTAAAGCAACCTGAAAATGAATCAGATTTCTTTTTCAATTTTGTAATTATTTCTTTCGGTTGAATTTCTGGCCACGATTTCACCCAGAAATCCGGTCATGAACAACTGAGTGCCTAAGATCATCGCAACCAGCGCGATGTAAAAATAGGGGCTGTCTGTTACCAGGGCAGCTCTTGTTTGATTGATGATCGCATGTAGTTTAACAGCCCCAACTACCACGACTGAAATTAAGCCAAGTAAGAACATCAAACTGCCATACAAACCAAAGAAGTGCATCGGTTTTTTACCAAACTTTGACAGAAACCAGAGTGTCATCAAATCCAGATACCCGTTTACGAAACGGCTCAAACCGAATTTAGTGGTGCCGAATTCGCGTTTTCTGTGCGTTACAACTTTCTCTCCGATTCTTGTAAAACCTGCATTCTTTGCAAGAAAAGGAATGTAACGATGCATTTCTCCATATACTTCGATGTTTTTAATGACCTCATTCCGATAGGCTTTTAAACCACAATTCATGTCGTGGAGTTTCAATCCGGTTACTTTTCTCGCTGTGGCATTGTAAATTTTTGAGGGTAGGTTTTTAGCCAGTTTAGAATCATAACGTTTCTTTTTCCACCCGGAAACCAAATCGTATTCTTCTTCAGTTATCATCCTGTATAATTCAGGAATTTCATCGGGACTATCCTGTAAATCAGCATCCATGGTGATAACCACATCTCCCAGTGCTGCCTGAAATCCGCAATACAAGGCAGGAGACTTTCCATAATTATTGCGAAATTTAATGCCCCTGACATTCGGATATTTGGCTTTCAACTGTTCAATTACCTGCCAGGAACGATCTGTACTTCCATCGTTCACAAAAATTATTTCGTAAGTAAATTTGTTCTCATGCATAACCCTTTCAATCCACTCATGGAGTTTGGGTAATGATTCTTCTTCGTTATAAAGGGGTACAACTATGGATATGTTCATGGAAATGGTAATTATAATTATTGTTCCTCATTGGGTGTTTCTTCCTCAAAAATTCCTTTTTGTTTTTTTACGAAACCAGCCAGTATCAACCCTAAAATTGATCCCAAAAAGACATTGATCCAAATGGTTTGAATTGAGTAGTTAACAGGTTTCATCTGTCTTTCAAGTTCTTCGTAGTATTTATCATCTAAAGGCAGGTTCAGACTTTCAAAAATCCCACGATTTTGTTCAACCTGTCGCATACTTTCTTCAAAAAGTGCCGGAAGAAAATCAGGGTTGATGTATTTGGTGTAGATGATTTTAAATGCAGTTGAAATAATTCCTGCAAACAAAAAAGTCAACACAACATACTTAAAAACCCGCCAGTATCCGATGTATCCTCCGCATTCAATGTCCCGGTAACGTTTGGCCATCCGGTACATCAAAATAATAATGAAAGCTATTACTATATAAGATAATAGTACTAACGGAATCGTTTTAGAACTGGTAAACAAAAAGTTAACAGAGAAGAATACGCCCAGTATGAGCCCGTTGAACATGGTGGATTTGAATATGTTTTCCTGCATAAATACCTGAATTTTGATGCATGCAAAAGTACAAAATAAATACTGAATATCATTATATAATCGGACTGAAAAGGCGAGCGAATGATTCCTTTAGTTTTTGAATCCTTTTCCGGTTATGCCAGTCATCGAGTGTAATTTCACGGCAATTCAGCATATCGTTTTCAAATAATTTTTTGAGCTCAACAGCAGTTTTCTTTTCGTAGATAAAAGCATTTGCCTCAAAGTTCTGATTAAAACTTCTTTCATCCAGATTGGCAGATCCAACAATTGAAATGAAATTATCAATAACAATTGCTTTGCTGTGCAGAAAACCTTCTTTGTATTGATATACCTTTACACCGGCCTCAAGTATTTCGCCAAGGTAACTGAAAGTACAGGCATCTGAAAATTTTGAATCAGATTTTTTGGGGATCATCAGTTTTATGTTAACTCCACTCAGGGCAGCAATAATTACAGCATTCAATATTACATCATTAGGTACAAAATAAGGTGTATGGAGGTAAACATAATCATGAGCTGCCATGATTCCCGATGCAATGCCCTGCATAATACATTCCCAGTCGGAATCGGGTCCGCTACTGACAATCTGAATGAGATTCTGATCGTATTTCTTTGGCTTTGGATAGTATTTTATGTCTGTAATCAACTTGCGCTCAACGAAGTACCAGTCAGTGAGAAAAAGCGATTGCAATCCGTGTACAGCAGCTCCTTCAAAACGGACAAATGTGTCACGCCATTTTCCCAGCGTATTTCCAAAGATATACCGGTCTGCGAAATTCAACCCGCCGGTAAAACCGTATTTTCCGTCCACAATCAGAATTTTCCGGTGATTTCTGAAATTAATTTTACTTCTTCTGAGTCTGAGTCTTAATGGTAAAAATGGTCTCACATAAACACCTGCCTCTTTAAGCGTCCGGAGGTATTTTCGTGACAGGTCGAAACTACCCAGGTAATCATATATCATCCTGACCCTGACCCCGGCTTTTGCTTTTTCAATGAGTAATTCTCTCAAAAAGTTAGAAATCCGGTCGTCTTCAAAAATAAAAAATTCGATGTGAATATGGTTTTCTGCGTTTTTAATGGCTTCAAACATAGCCGAGAAGGTGGATTCACCGTCGGCCAGCACATCAATTTTATTGTAAGCATAAACAGATGCATCACTGTTTTTGTACAATAAATTAATCATATTCAGGTGATTGGGGTTTGTGATAAATTCCGTGAAAGCATCAGGTTTAAGCTCTTTATAAGGCAACTTGGTTTCATGTTTGATGCTTTTCTTGGAAATT
Organism: Paludibacter sp.; assembly: GCA_034928085.1. Classification (GTDB taxonomy): domain Bacteria; phylum Bacteroidota; class Bacteroidia; order Bacteroidales; family Paludibacteraceae; genus Paludibacter. Next base: position 12,525 of record JAYFPG010000063.1, on the reverse strand, counting down.
ATTTTTTGTTTTCTGTAATTCTGACCTATTAAAAAATACAGTAATATACCAATTACGGGTAACAAAACCAACACCAGCACCCAGGATAAGGATCTTACAGGGTTACGGTTTTCTAATAACAACACCGAAATGGCGCTGACAATCATATAGAAATAAAGTACAACCAATATGATGAACAGCAGGCTATTCATGAGAGAATTTTTTGTTTCTGTTATAATATATAAAATACAAATGCTTGTTGATTATGCTTACGTTTTCGGCGGCAGTACCCGTTGCCGGGGCGGGGACACCGTTACCGATTGTTGTATCCGAAACTTCTGTACGTGCTTCATCCCACAACCCACTTGTAATAAAACTGTTTAATAAACTTGAACCACCTTCAACCAAAACTGAATGTATGCCCTGTGAAGCAATTATTTTCAGCATGTTATGAAGCATCTTGTCATCAAAACGCAGAAATATATAGTTAATTTTATCCGTATTCTCACGTGGGTTTTCAGTAAATACAAGGGTTTTAACAGTTTGATCAAAAATTACATAATCCAGGGGTATCCTGCCGGTTCGATCAAGCATGATTCGAATTGGATTTTTGCCCGGCCAATTTCTGACCGTTAGGGATGGATTATCAAGAAAAACGGTATTGGTGCTAACCATGATTGCCTGATTTTCTGATCTGACTTTGTGGGTTAATTGTCTGGTGATCTTATCGGAAATCAGTAAAGGCGGCGTATCTGCATTCGTTCTGATCCTGTCAATGTAACCATCTCTGGTTTGTGCCCATTTAAGCAGAACGTAAGGTCTTTTTTCTTTTTGCCAGATGAAAAAACGTTTATTTAATTCCTCACAGGCATCCTCTACTACTCCTGTAATAACTTCTACGCCAGCGTTCCGGAGTATTTCTATCCCTTTGCCCGAAACCTTCGGATTTGGGTCCAGGGTTCCGATTACGACCCTTGGAATGCCTTTTTCTACGATGAGATTTGCACACGGTGGTGTTTTGCCGAAATGGGAACAGGGCTCCAGATTGACATAGAGTGTTGATTCTTTTAGTAAAGATGTATCTTTTACGGTATTTATGGCATTTGGCTCGGCATGTGATTCTCCGAACCGGTGATGATAACCTTCACCGATAATACGGTCATTGTGAACCAACACGGCACCAACCATCGGATTGGGAGCAACATGGCCGGCACCATAAGTTGCCAGTTGCAAACAACGATACATGTATTTTTCTTCGTAATTCATTTTTCCTATCTTTGCATGCATGCAAAATGCCATTAATTACATCCGGTCTGAATTATCAGCTTATTATACAGAAAATGAGCTGCAATCGATTGTCCGGCTACTCATATCAAAAATCACCGGATTTAGTTTTACGGAAATTTTAGTTAACAAAAATACAATTTTTTCTGCATATCAGTGGGATTTGTTGAATTTTTATCTTGAAAAGCTTAAAACAGGTATGCCAGTACAGTATGTATTGGGTGAAACTGAGTTTTGCGGGTTGATTTTCAGGGTAGATCAGTCGGTATTGATTCCACGTCCCGAAACGGAGGAGTTGGTTGAATGGATTATAAAAGAATCTGCAGAGAATAGTGTGATTTTAGATATAGGTACTGGTAGTGGCTGTATTGCAATCGCTCTTAAATATTTTATGCCACAGGCAGATGTGCATGCTTGTGATGTGTCGTTGGAAAGTTTGCAAACTGCCCGCAAAAACGCAGAACTTAATGAAAATCCGGTTGATTTCTTTTATATGGATGTTTTAGAAGAGCATAATACTGATAACCGGTATGACGTAATAGTAAGCAATCCACCCTATATTCCCTATGCCGAACGAACTGAAATTTCGGACCATGTAAAGAATTTTGAGCCGGAAGCTGCTTTGTTTGTCCCGGATGACGATCCTTTGATTTTCTACCGGAAAATAGCAGAATTTGCAAAACGTCATCTTCATGCAGGAGGAAAACTGTTTTTTGAAGTTCATCGTGATTTTGGGCATGCATGTCTTCTGATGCTCAGGGAAATGAACTTTCAACAGCTTGAAATCAAAAAAGATATTGCAGGCAACAACAGGATGATTAAGGGAGTTGTTCCGTGATTAATTCAACTATGATTAAACTTTTCAAAAGCAATATAGTCTAAGCAATTTGATGTGACATAAAATACATAAATGGCAGATATAGAAGAGCATAATATTTTGAGCCAATTGGTCAATCCGAAAACAAATGCACAAGCTTTTTCCAAACTGGTACGTTTGTATCAGGAACGTTTGTATTGGCACATCAGAAAGATGGTGTTATCGCACGAGGATGCCAACGATGTGTTGCAAAACACATTCATGAAAGCCTGGAATGGTCTTGCCGGTTTCAGGGGAGAGTCGCAGCTGTCGACCTGGTTGTATCGCATTGCTACAAATGAAACCTTGACTTTCCTGGCCAACAAAAGGATGCGTAATATCTCCGGAATTGATGATGTGGAAGGCTTGTTGGTTGGTCAGTTACAGGCTGATACCTATTTTTCGGGTAATGAAGCCGAAATGAAACTTCAGCAAGCAATTCTTACACTACCGGAAAAACAAAGACTGGTATTTAATATGAAATATTTTGACGACCTCACTTATGAAGAAATGGAAAATATCCTCGAAACATCAGTAGGTGCATTGAAAGCATCGTATCATCATGCCGTAAAAAAAATAGAGAAATATCTGACAGAAGAGAAAGTAACTTAAACAATTATCCGGCAGATGAATCACTTTAACGTTTCAGAAATTAAACCTTTTGATATATTAAAAGTCTAAATGTACGTATTAAAATTATGATGGATAAAGAATTACATAAAATATTGAAAGAAACCGGCAACAGAAATCCCTTTACTGTGCCTGAAAACTATTTCGAAAGTTTTGCTGCTGAAATAGACACACAGATTGGTAAAGAAAGACTTTCAGCTAAAAAGTTATTGAAGCCCTGGTTCTATCTGGCAGCCATGTTCGTCGGCTTGTTTCTCATGGGCAATGTGTTCTATGCTGTTTATCAAAATAACAGGAAGATGGATGCTGATTTGTATGAAATGTATGAAATGTATGTGATGTCTCAGATAGACCAAACAGTCGTGTTGGACTACTATCCGGTTGAGTCGGATGAAAACGAATAGTCTGAATAAAAATTATGTTATTATGGAAAAAAAGATATTTTTGTTAAGCGTTTTGGTTTTATTTTTTGGCGGATTAGTTGGACAGGAAAGAGGTCCTCGCTTTTCTAAGGATGATTTAATCAATAAAAAATGGACTTTTGTAATTGAAAAATCGAAATTATCGGATACAGATATACAAAAGGTTGAGCCAGTGTTTATGGAAACAGAACTTGAATTGTGGGATTTGCTTGAAAAATACAGGGATGTTTTCAGGGATAATCGCCGAAAGTCTGAAGTGTCAGGAACAAATTACGAAGCAATAAACGATGCAATGGTAAACTTTGAGTTGGATAATGCCCGGATTCAACAAAGATATTACTTAAAATTAAAGAAAATTTTACCTGCACAAACTATCAATCGATTACTCTTGGCTGAAAAATCATACAAGAGAGAATTAATGCAAAAAGTTCCGGGTCAGCATCGTGGGCCAAAACAACAACAATAACAATGTTTTGTTGTATTGAGATAATAATACCGGTAATTGATTCTGAATTCATTACCGGTATTATTGTTGTTTTGCACCCCGTAAAACATCAAACAGTGGATTTTTCTATTTGTCACATAAAAAAATTACATTATCTTTGCAAACCAAAAACAAAGGGTACTTTGGCCGAGTGGTTAGGCACCGGTCTGCAAAACCGTCTACGGCGGTTCGAATCCGCCAAGTACCTCAAAGAAGGATGTCTATTAAGTCGCAGGCTTTTAGACATCCTTCATCGTTTAAGATGATGTTTTTAAAGCAAACGTTTTCGGATGTTTCAGTGGTTTTAGGTTTACATACATGTCAATATGCCTGTTATTTTAGTAACTTTGCCGGCATAATAAACAGTATAACATGTTAATAACATTCAACATACATTTTGTAACCCAATGGGGTGGTAAGATTCAATTACTACTGAAAGAAACGGGTGAATCCGGAGATATACGTGTCGTTTCCCATGAAATGCATTGCAATCAGCATTTTTACTGGAAAAAAGAACTCACTTTTGATGACCGGATTAGCTCCCTTCATTATCAATACGAACTACTGGATACTTCCGGTAAATTTATCCGTGAATCGGGTGAGATGCGGGAAGTTCACTTACCTTCAGAACAAAAACAGGTGTTTTTACACGATTCGTGGCGGGATTCATTTGGAGAAAGTTCTTTTTCAACCACAGTTTTCAGGGATTGTTATTTTAAACGCGAAGTCGTAAAGTCAGATCAGCTTGCTGGTGGCAATTTTCAGTTACAACTATTTTGTCAACAGTTGGAACCGGGAAGGCACTTTGCCATTGTTGGGAATCAGGATTTTCTGGGGAACTGGGATGTAAACAGAAAAGTCAGACTTGATGAGTCAAATTATCCGGTTTGGTCGGTTTATATGGAAACGGGTAAGATAAAGTTCCCGTTGGAATACAAATATCTTATTGTTGATACAGCTACGGATGAAGTCTTGGCATGGGGTGGGGGACCAAACCGGAAAGTTGACAAACTTTCGGGAGAAGGTTTTCATGTTGTGACTGATGAAAATTTTATGCGGACCATTCCTTCCTGGAGAGGAGCCGGGGTAGCTATCCCTGTTTTTTCGCTGAGAAGTAAAAAAAGTTTCGGAACCGGCGAGTTTTATGATCTGAAACTGATGATTGACTGGGCAAAACTGACTGGTCAGCAAATGATACAAACACTCCCTATCAACGATACCATCCTGTATCACAGTAATTATGATTCTTATCCTTATAATGCGGTTTCTGTGTATGCCTTGCATCCAATTTATTTGCATCTGGATGCTGTTGGGAAAATAAAGGATCCTGTTCGCAAGGCATATTATGCCGAACAAAAAAAAGCGCTGAATGCCAAATCCTTTTCGGATTATCAGAATGTGATGAATGTGAAATGGGAATTCTGTAAAGAAGCTTATCAGAATTCATCTAAAAAACTTTTCAGTTCGGAAGCATACAAACTCTTTTTTCAGCAAAATAAATCCTGGCTTGTTCCGTATGCCGTTTTTTCTTATCTGAGGGATAAATACGGAACTCCTGAGTTTTCTAAATGGCCAGAAAAGAGTCAATACAATGCGGCTGAAATTGAAGAGTTGGCTGCTCCCGGGAGTGATTTTTATGACGAAATTGCCCTGTTTTATTTTGTTCAGTTTCATCTCAATAAACAACTGACTGAAGTGCATGATTATGCTCGCAGTCAGGGTATCACCATTAAGGGGGATATCCCGATTGGGGTGAGTCCACGCAGCGTAGATGCCTGGATGGAACCGGAGATGTTCAATACCAGTATGCAGGCAGGTGCACCGCCGGATGACTTTTCGGCAACCGGTCAAAACTGGGGTTTCCCTACCTATAACTGGGAACTCATGGAAAAAGATAATTACCGCTGGTGGATTAAACGTTTTCAGAAACTGGCGGAGTATTTTGATGCTTACCGGATTGACCATATACTCGGATTTTTCAGGATATGGGAAATACCTCAACAGGATGTATGGGGATTGACGGGCAGTTTCAGTCCTTCTCTTCCGTTTACGGTGGAAGAGTTACAGCAGAAGGGGTTGTACTGGGACGAAAATCGTTTTCTGAAGCCTTACCTGAGAGAACATGTGTTGCATGCAACTTTCGGAAAATATACAGCCGATGTCCTTCGGGAGTATTTTGATCAGGACGGTTGGCAAAATTATAAATTCAAACCGGCATTTGACACCCAGAAAAAGGTTGAAGCCTATTTTGCTTCACTGGGTTATAATTTCGGAACCAAAGAGGTAATGATAAGGGATGGTTTGTATATGTTGCATTGTGAAGTTCTTTTCATACGGGATACCCGGCAGCCGGATAAATTCCATCCGCGGATATCGATGCACAGTTCGGCCACTTTCCGTGATTTACCCGACGAAACCCGTCGTCTGCTGGACGGTATTTATGTTGATTATTATTACCACCGGCACAATGCTTTCTGGAAAGAACAGGCAATGAAAAAATTACCGGCATTGATTGCTTCAACCGATATGTTGGTCTGCGGCGAGGATCTGGGTATGGTGCCCGATTCGGTGCCTGATGTGATGAACAAACTGGAAATTCTGAGCCTGGAGATTCAACGTATGCCGAAAAAACCACACCATGAATTTGCCATGCCTCAGGACGCTCCTTACCGGTCGGTTTGTACAACTTCAACACATGACATGAACCCAATCAGGGCCTGGTGGCTGGAAGATAGAAACATAACACAGCGTTTTTACAACAAAGCGCTCGGAATACAGGGTGTCGCTCCCGAGCAATGTGAGCCGTGGATTGCAGAGAGAATTATTAATCAGCATTTGGAATCGAATGCTATGTTGGTAATTTTACCGTGGCAGGATTGGTTAGCTATTGATGGCAGATATGCCCATGAGAATCCGGAAGCAGAACGGATTAATGTGCCTGCGAACCCCCGGAACTTCTGGTGTTATCGTATGCATATCAGTTTGGAGGACTTGCTGAAACTGAATTCCTTGAATGAAAGAATCAGGAAGATGATTGAAGATAGTGGAAGAGGGAAACAAGCGGAGAACTGAAAGCTGAGAGCTGAGAGCTGAGAGCGGATAAATTGGTAGTTCAACGAATAAATATTTGTTTTTTCAGTTGCCTCCTTTTGTGCCTTTTGTGGTTTAAAATTATTAAATAATTATATATGAGTGATCAAAGATACAATCAGCGTGGAGTTTCGGCATCGAAAGAAGATGTACACAATGCAATCAAAAACATTGATAAAGGACTTTATCCTAAGGCTTTCTGCAAGATTGTCCCTGATTTTTTGGGTAATGATCCTGCGTATTGCAATATCATGCATGCTGATGGGGCTGGCACTAAATCTTCATTAGCTTATATCTATTGGAAGGAAACCGGAGATTTGACTGTGTGGAAGGGCATTGCACAGGATGCGCTGATTATGAATATCGATGATTTGCTTTGTGTGGGCGCTACGGATAATATCTTACTTTCATCAACCATTGGTCGCAATAAAAACCTGATTCCGGGAGAAGTGATATCAGCCATTATCAACGGAACCAATGAATTGGTCGATGAACTTGCCGCCATGGGGGTAAATATCTATCCCACCGGAGGTGAAACGGCCGATGTGGGCGATTTGGTGCGTACCATCATTGTCGACAGCACCGTTACTTGTCGCATGAAACGTGCTGATGTGATTGACAACGCGAATATCCGTCCGGGTGACGTGATTGTCGGTTTATCTTCATCGGGACAAGCAACTTATGAAAAGGAATACAACGGGGGGATGGGGAGCAACGGACTGACCTCGGCCCGTCATGATGTATTCGCCAATTATCTGGCTGAAAAATACCCGGAGAGCTACAATCCTGATATTCCAGGAGATTTAGCGTATTCAGGTTCGTGTAAATTAACTGATATGATTGCTGAGACCGGTTTGGATGCCGGTAAATTAGTGCTTTCGCCTACACGCACCTATGCGCCGGTCATCAAAAAAATACTGGCCGAATTACGTCCGTTTATTCATGGCATGGTGCATTGTTCAGGAGGAGCACAAACCAAAATTCTGCATTTTGTCGATCAACTCAGGGTGGTGAAAAACAATCTCTTTCCTGTTCCGCCTTTGTTCCAGCTAATTCAGCAGGAATCTAAAACCGACTGGAAAGAGATGTATAAAGTGTTCAATATGGGACATCGCATGGAAATTTACCTGCCAGCGGAACAGGCAAGCCAGGTCATCGAAATCTCCCGTTCATTCAATATTGAAGCCCAAATTGTCGGATATGTAGAGCAATCCGGACAAAAAGAGCTGATTATCGAAAGTCCATTTGGAACATTCCACTATTGAAGCAGGTGATTCAAATTTGTGGTAAACAGTTTTACTGCGATTGCCAACAGGATGATACCGAAGAATTTACGTAGAATGTAAATGCCTGCCTCTCCGAATAATCTTTCAATGCGATTGGTCGATTTTAGCACCAGGTACACGAAGGCTAAGTTCAATACCAAGGCAACAATAATATTTTCAATCTGATATTCGGCACGTAGTGACAGCAAGGTAGTAAATGACCCCGGGCCCGCAATCAATGGAAAAGCCAACGGGATAAAGGATGAACTACTTTTCGGTCCGTTATTGCGAAATATCTCAATATCTAAAATCATCTCGATGGCAAAGATAAAAATTATCAGTGCACCGGCAACCGCGAAAGATTCAATATCAACACTAAAAAGTTTCAGAATACCTTCTCCTGTAAATAAAAACAAAACCAATATCAGCAGGGCTATCAAACTTGCCCAGAAAGCATAAATCTTGTTGTTCTTTTTTTTGATGTTCAAGATGATAGGTATTGAACCTAAAATATCAATGATGGCAAAAAGCACCATGAAAGCACTTGTAATTTCAACAAAACTGAAGTTCATAAGTTGTATTTTTTTATAAGTTGCTGATTGATTTCTTTTCTTTGTTTATCAAAAATCCATCCCCATTTGTTGAAGTATTTTGTCAAATTCCAGCTATGAACAAGCATCATGTAAAGACTTTTATAAGATTCCTGCGCATGATGATGAACGACTGAAACCCGGGGATAAAAAACGGTTCTGTAATGAATTCCAATCCTGCGTGTTAGATCAATATCTTCCGGATACAGGAAAAAACGTTCATCAAATAAACCGGACTTTTTAAGGGCTTCTGTTCTGAGCAGCATGAAACAACCCGAAAGATAAGGCACATCCATGATTTTATCGTATCCTGTATTATGCATTTCGAACCGGCACATGTGTTTTTCAGTCCACTTCTTCGGGAGAAACCTTCTGAAAATCAAATCTGAAGGAGCAGGAATAAGTTTGCATAAGTATTGTGTCTCACCCGAGGGATAAACAACTTTTGGCATCAGGTGGCCGATGTCCGTGTTTTGCTCCAGGTATTCCACCATTTCTTTCAGGATATGCGCATCCATGGTAATATCGGGATTTACAACCAAATGATAGGGGACGCTGGCAGCTATCGTTTTCCTTAGCGCGATGTTATGTGCCGCACCATAGCCGATATTTTTTCCTGTGAAGATATAGGTGAGTCCCTCCTGCTTAAAATCACAGGAAGGAACAGGTGAGTTGTCGATGATGTAAATTTTTTCAACGACTTCCGATTCCCGTAAAACATGAATCAGCGATTCAGTTTCGCTGTACAGATGTTTATATATGACGATAGAAACATGCAGCATGGTAAGCAGCTTAGATGTAATCAGATATCGTATTTTTCCATTTTATCCTCGATACATACATCAGTTTTTGCACTCTGGATTTTCAGGTAAGTCATCAGGCTGTCTGCTCCAGCGGCATAGCAAGCTTCCTGCGCTTTTTTTACCACTTCCATGATTTCATCATAACTTCCTTCCATCACGGTTTCAAAAGGCGTTACGCGGTATTTCAATCCGGAGTTTTCGATGATGCTGATGGCTTCATCCACAAGGGTGTACGGGTGTTTATCTTTGGATGCCGGCAGGATCTGCAGGGCGATGTTGACGGTGTTTTGCATGATAGATGAATAAAAATGTGGTGCAAATGTAATAAAAAAAACTTGAAATAAGCTTGATGGTTTTATTGAATACAGAATGGTGTTATAAACACTGTTGCTTGAAGCACATTTGAAGGTATGAGGATTGAGAGGTGTGTTTAAAATTGTTAACGATATGTAAAATTGCATATTTTTTTACATTGGTGGTTAATATATGTCTTTTGTAAAATATACAAAATCAAATGTATATGTGTGTTGTTTGTTGCTTGATAAAACTTTGATAAAACTTTGATAAAACTTAATATGTATTTTTGTTGAAGTCATTAAGTGATTTTAACATGGAATTAATAAAACAATACGATGTATGAAAAAAAAACAAACATTATTTTTTTTAGCAATTTTGCCAATCTGGCTTAATGCCCAGTGTTACGACTGTTATTCAAAGAAACCTGAGATTGCTATTGGTGTGACTTTGTTAAGCAATATGAAGTTTACAGCACAAGGACAAACAACACAACCGCTTGAATTAAATCTGAGATATAAAATTACTGAGAACAGTACCCTGCGCATAGGAACCCCAATTGTGTGGAAACAGAATATATCAGGAGAACCAGTTGCCTATAGCTTCACTCCTTCTTTAGAAGAGTATGTCGAAAATATGCATAAAGAAGAGTTGTATCCACGCTATAATTCATTTTACCGGATCTTAGATAATCACTACAGCTTATATGGGTTTTCATTGGGTTATGATTATAGCGTTTCAGTTGCCAATAATTTATCAGCTTTTGTCGGATGTGATTTGGGATATTATCATCAAAAAATTACATCTGAATATTATTTCATTTATAATAGTATCATTGGAGATAATCAACAGCTTGCGTTTTTGTCAATTACCAAAAGAGAACAAAAAATAGTGAATAATATACTGTCAGCTAAACCACAATTAGGATTGAGGTATTCTTTTCAAAAAATAACTTTAGAAGCTGCTTTAGCTTATCATATAGCCTATAACTTTATTGATATAAAAGGACTTAGTCGGATTTGGTATGAAGACAGCCGTCAATATGATGAGTTGTATGTCAATTATTCAAACCAATACAATTTTACCAGCACGGGTACTCCTAACAGATTTGTTTATGACATCAGATTATTTTATAACTTTTAAACAATGCTAACATGAAAAAGATTTTCTTATTAATTTCAATTTTATGTAATCTGTTGATTACAGCTACTGAAAAAACCACTTATACCTATAATTTAGTACAAACAAGTCCTAAAACTGTAATAGAAGAACAAAAGCACTATGCTTAGCCAGGAACGACTTATCAATTTATTATCAATATCGCAAATTATAATGGATTTGCTATAGGAGATTTTGATCTCGAACTTACTAATGGAAAGTTTGAAGATGGAAAAACAACAAAAAGGGTTCAGAATGCTACACCTATTTTAGTTAACTGGAAAGACACATCTAATGTAAATGCAAAAATTAAGATTTCTTTAGCAACTCCAAATGATACAGCTAATGTTATTCTCAAAAAAGGCATTGGAGAAATATCTTATTACAAAATCGCCTCTTTAAAAGGTCAGACTCCCGTGTTATATTTCAATGGAAATCCGAATCAATCTATCGGTAACAAACAGCAATTTACTGCTATTGTGAATGACATGATATATCCCGGGATAAAGGATACGATTTTTGGTGTTATAACGGACAGGAAGGTAAAGTATTTCGAATGGACATTACCAACTGGTTGGAAAACGACACAAAATCAGACAGGGACATTTTTAACTGGTCAGGGGGTGAAACAAATCAACGTAATCCCTGATTATGTAAACAATGGTGTTATTAAGGTAAGAGGAGTAAATGATTTATATACTGGTTTTAGTGAGACAAGCTCGTTTACTGCCGATAGGGGCTTTAGCTACACTAACTATCCGGCTTCAATCACATTCGGTGATCTTTCCCCAAAAACATTTAGTACAAGTTTGTTTAATGGTATCACTTATGAATGGTCTGCCCCTACTGGCTGGCAAATAAATGGGCTGGGAAATTCGTTAGAAGCGTTAAACCTGAATAGCGTAAGTGTCACTCCAGCTTTTTGCCTGATAGGAGGAGATGCTAAGGTGAAGGTGCGTCTAAAGAAATCGGGTGAAGTCTCAGCCTGGTATGATTTTGCGGAATGTCAGGGTGTTATTTTTCCTACGATTACAACAAATGTTACAACTGTTTATCAGTATGAGGATGTGACTTTTTCATTAAACAACATAAATTTATCAGGTATACAGTCAATTGAATGGAGCGGAGCTAATGTGTGTCATGTTGGAAGTCAGGAAGCTACAGGTAATATCATGTTTACACAATCTGGTCAGTGTCTGCTGAATGCAACTGTTCACGTTTCAGGTTGCTACACTCCTTTAATGCTGTCAAAAATTATAACAGTTGTACCTCATCGCATGTTCGTGACCGGGACCTCTCTCATCTGTAATCAGGGTACTTACATTATCAACAACTTGCCTGCGGGTTCCACAGTAAATTGGCGTACAGGTCTTCCATTGAGGATAGTTTCAGAGCAAGGAAAAGAACAGGTTGTTGTCTCAAAAGTGTTATCCATTGTATCTACTTCTGTTTCTGCTGATATCACTAGATATGGTCATACATTTACCGTTACCAAAAGCGGCATACAGATAGGTACCAAAGCGCCCTCAATCGTGGTCTATAATGCTGGTGGGAGCGCCATGGTAGATCCACCCTATTACACGGGTGTTAATTACCGGATCACAGCTCATGGTTCGGGACTTGCTTCCAAACCATCAAGTTATTTCGCTTGGGAAGTGGAGATATCTCCC
>JAYFPG010000069.1:0-1726 GCA_034928085.1 Paludibacter sp. | reverse complement strand
TGTTTCAACCTTATAATGACAGGCAAATGGAAGCTTATACCATCTCAAAAATGGCGAATAATTCTCGTAACAATCGCAATGTACCCGAAATACTTACCCCTGTAGATAATAACAATCAAAGTCAGTTAACCCTCTTTTAATTTTTAATTCTTAATTCTTAATTACCAAAACCTCCCCTCACTTCGTCAATATAGTTCCCATATCGGACAATATTGTGCAATCTAATGTGCTTAATACCCCCTACATTTGCATCGTAATCAACACCCATTCTGATCAGATGCTAAAAGTAGATTGCATTTATCTAATTATTAATTTTTAAAACCAACTAATTATGTTAAAGTATTGTTTAATTGACAATCGTATGTCAAAAGATGGAAAAAACTGTGTTGCTATTGTTTCAAGTGTAAAAACAGTAGATTTAGATGAGTTATTGGATGATATCGTTGCTGAAGGTACCGGTTTAACCCGACCACAGGCCCTGGCCTATTTTGAGAAAATGACTCAGTTAATTCTGCGCTATCTCGGTAAAGGATATTTCGTTACCACTCCCTTGTTCCGTTTTCGTTCCAGTATTCCGGGCGTATTCATCGATAAGCTCGATTTTTTTGACCCAACACGGCATAGGATTAAAGTATCAGCAACAGCCGGAACACGCATTCAATATTTGAAAGCATTTGTTGATCCGGTAAAAGTGTCAACGTCGAAAACTTCTCCTGAGATTCTTCAGTTTATTGATTCTGCAACCGATGAAATCAATACCAGTGGTATACCCGGAGGAACTGCAAGGGTTTTGGGGACTAATCTTCGATTTGACAAAACTGACCCCAAACAGGGAATCTTTTTCGTTTCCGTTGCCGACCCTGCCGTCGAATACCGTGCTTCAATTTATTCCGGGATCAGACCATCTGAAATCCACGTGACCATTCCGGCGCTTGAACCAGGTGAATACACGGTAATGATTCGCTGCATGACACCAAACAACAAGGAAATGGTGACAGGAACCTTAGATGCTGTAATTCAGTTTTGATTCAGATAATCATTCATTTGATTGATTTAAAAATCATGGAAACAGCATTTAATCTGCAAGAAGTCGGCAACTCGGTTGCCGACTTCGGCTTCCTGATCGTGGCGGCAGCTTCTTATATCATCCTTTCAACCAGTCTGTTTTTCTTTTTCGTGAAATGGTTTGTACGCATCATCAATGGCATCATCGAACGGCAACAAAACGTGTTGGATGAAATCCTGAATTTGCAGAAACTACAAAGGAACACGCTGGACGAAATCAGTCACCAGGTAAAAATGAGGGCTTGAGCGATGGCAGATATAAGAAAATTAGCCCCATTGATCTTAAAATGGGAAGGATTATTCGTGCATGACCCTGCTGATGCAGGTGGTCCCACCCACATGGGTGTAACATTAAAAAGACTGATAGAAGCGGAATTTGACAAGAACAAAGACGGATTAGTTAATATAGCCGATTTGAAAGCGCTGAACGAACACGATGTAATCTATTGCTTTCTGAAACCCTTTTATTGGGACAGGTGGCAAGCCGACCATATCCGGAATCAATCCATCGCCAACTTGCTGGTCGATTGGGTTTGGATGAGTGGCAAAGCCGGCATCAACATTCCGCAAAAGGTATTGGGAGTGAAAGTCGATGGCATGGTAGGTAATCAAACCCTGCAAGCTGTGAATGAGCATCCCAATCCGGAATTGCTATACGAAA
>JAYFPG010000095.1:0-8937 GCA_034928085.1 Paludibacter sp. | reverse complement strand
ATATCATTAACTGATAAAACTCATCTTAGAGACCTCTTCGATAGAACTAAATTTCAAAATATCAAAGATCGTTTTAGGCTTAATGAGCCAAATTTATTTAATTTTTAATTCGTCCCAATTTTTAATGGGACACTAGTGAATTTATATATAAGAAAATAAGGTTGAAAATAAGGTTTGGGCTGGATGGATTGAACATTTGCTACTAAGGTTGTTTAGTTCAGATAAAATAAGGTTGAAAATATGGTTATTTCAGAATGCATGTTTAGGATAGGAGAGTGCCCCCAGTTTTATCCCTCCTCCGTAAATACTCACGATTTTTATGCGAGGAAAAGGTTGGAGTGCTTTCCGGAGACTCGACAAATTCGAATCAAGGGCATTATTCAAATAATGCTGATTGTCTTTCCAAATAGCTGTTAAGATGTCTTCTCTCAATAAAACACGATTTTTATTCTCTAACAGAAGCGTTAATAACTTAGCTTCTTTTTCTTTCAAGACAATTTCATTCTTATCAATTGTTAAAACCTGATTGTCGATACTGATGTTCAGGTTGTTGAAAGTATATCTTTTTATTTGTGGAGGGAAGAGTAGTTGGTTTATCTGGGCTAATACAACCTGTGGTACTACAGGTTTCTTTAAATAATTGATGGCGCCCAACTGAAACCCTTTGATTTGTTGTTCGCAACTGAATTCAGTTCCGGTCATGAAAATTACCGGGGTTGAGGTATCTGTTTGCTGAATTTCAGTAATTATCTCAAAACCGTCGATGTCGGGAAGCGCCACATCCAGTAGAATCAAATCAGGATGTAAAGTCTTATATAATTTTAAACCTGAATTGCCATCTTTTGCCCAGGAAACAGACAAATCATTGCTGGCAAAAAAGTCCAGTAATGTCTGACCTAAAAAAATATCATCTTCAATTAGCAGTATCTTTTTCATTTGCTACATTAATCAGCTTATTAGTTGTCTATTCCTTAAACCATCTTCAGTATAAACTTACTTCCCTCGTTTAATTTACTCTCGGCAGTTATAGTGCCTCCGTGCTCTTCCACGATCGATTTTACATAAGTCAATCCCAAACCGAAACCTGCTTTGTTCTTCATCTCTTTGCGGTTACTGCGATAGAACCGGTCGAAAATAAATTTCAGGTCGTAGGCTGAAATTCCCATGCCATTATCTTCCACCACTATTTGAAGTTCATTTTGTAAGTCGGTTACGGAAATGTTAATGTTAACCTCATTATCAGAGTATTTAATGGCATTCTCAACCAGATTGTCTATTACATTGGAGAAATGCAGCAGGTCAGCCGTGATAAAAGATTTCACAGTGTTGATAACGAGATTGATAACCACCTTCTTTTCTTCATTATCCTGCGCATATCGCTGTAGCACAGATTCGAAAAACGGTCTGATGGCAATTTGTTCTTTATTCAACGCCACAGATCCCTTTATATTATTGCTGATTTGCTGGATTCTTTCGGTATATGCCGTTAACTTATTCAGTTCAACTAAGGTATTGCTCGCGTAGTCGGATACTTTAGTTAAATCATTTTTTTCGAGGTAAAACGGGATGACAGCCACCATAGCCATTGCCCCGGAGATAGGACGTTTGAATTCGTGGGTCATGGCATTGATGGATGCTTGCCGGTGTTTCTCTAATCTCCACTGCACCACGAAACTTTTGCCTAAATATACCATACCTCCCACGCCAATCAGGATTAGTACTATAGAAAGCACAAGTTGATAACTCATTTTGCGCAGGATGATCCAATCCGGCACTTCAATGTAACCGATAATGCCTATTGAACTGATGATGTCGAGGTGAATGGTGTCGGTTGTGACAAAGTTGGATGAAAAATGCTCCGGTCGGTTCGTGTTGATGAGTTGTCCGGTTTGAAGGTTTAAATAGTCAAAATAGGTGTTTTGTATGGGATATCGTGACGATAGTTCTATATTGAATAAGGTGTTTAGTTTGTCGAGGTTGATGGGACGATCTTTCTGGAGTACAAACTGAATAATTTTATTCATTGTATTAGGATCGTGTTTGTCAATTGTGAAAACATAAGTACTATCTGCGGTTCGTACTTTTTTTGTAAAGTATCTTGATGTATCATTAGGATTTGAAAGGTTTGAAGAGTACACAGAATAACCTCCCATTAGTTCAGACCTTTCATTAAGTTCCATAAATATAACTTTTTCAGTTGATTGATTAGCCAAATCAATCAACTCCCGTTTGTGGAGGGTATACATATTGGATATCCAGACAATCTGGTTGGCTGCAACAAGTATGATGACGATAACAATGAGTGTCTGGATATAAATGGGCCTTAATTTCATGCTTCCCGTGGATTTATAGGAGTTAACAGATTGATTTAGTTCAAATAATTGTGGCAGTTATAACCTTTATATCATTTTCTTGCAAATATAAGCATAAAATCAGAATTGAGACAGAATTCAATCAGAATTGAGACAGAATTGAGATCGATTTTTATGGTGATATCAAAATTTATTTTATTTTATTTGTAGCCGTAAATTATAACAATCAAAAATATGAAAAAAACATTCTTATCCATCTTCTTTTTGCTGCTTGGTTTAACAACTGTTCTTGGAAAAAGCCGTGTAATTGACAAACCATTTTATGAAGTCAAAAATTCAGGTATCGAGAATATAGTCAAAATTGAACTGTCGAACACGTCCACGCGTGTGCATGTGAAAACTACTTTCTTGCCTAATTGGTGGGTGAAGTTCCCGAAAACAACCTTTATTCAGCCTGATGGCAGTGAGGAGAAATTGCTGGTTACAGGAATTGAAAAAGGAGAATTAGAGAAAGAGATGTATATGCCTGCTTCGGGTGATTCTTTATTTGTATTGATATTTCCACCTTTGGATAAATCGGTTAAAAAAATTAACTACGGGGAAGACAATAAAACAATCATTTTTGGTGTGTCATTAGACAAAAGAGATGCCGGCAAAGAAAGAGCTGGAAAGAAAGTTCCTGCCGATGTGTGTGTTTGGTTGAATAAAGAACTTGAAAATGCGAAGGTAAAGGAGGCATTGCCGGATTATAATTCCGATCTGTTTTTTAACTCTCAACCCGGTCGTTTAGTTGGATACATTAAAGGTTATGATCCCCGTTTAGGTTTCAGTACAGGAATAATCTATAATAACAATGTTATTACAGGTGAAGATTTCCCGATTACGCTGAATATTTATCCCAACGGACGTTTTGAAGCAGATATTCCAATGTCATATCCTACTTTCTTTTATTTGCTTATTATAGATAAACCGTTTAATTTTTATTTAGAACCCGGACACACTTTAGCGGTGATTGTTGATTGGGAAGAATTCTTACTTGCTGACCGGCTACGTAATGTCCAATATACATTTAAAAATATTGAGTTTATAGGACCGTTATCCGAAGTCAATAGCGAATTGTATTTAACTCAATTCAAAATGGATGATTGGAAGAAAAAAGAAAAGAGGATGAAAACCTTGAAACCGGACGAGTATAAAGCCTTCGAACAGCAGACGCTCGATGAAAGGCTAGCATTTGTCCGTCAAAAATCGATAGAACATAATTTGTCAGAAAAATCTGTTGCCAGGATGACAATTGATGCTCATCTATTATACGGAGCCAACCTGTTTGATTATTTGATGTATCGAGAAATGTTTTTGCGGGAAGATTCAAGCAATCAGGTTCTTAAATCTCCTGTTCCCGATAATTATTATGATTTTTTACAACAATTGCCATTGAATGATCAGTCTCTGTTGATTTCTAATAATATTTATCATTTTATAAATCGTTTTGAATTTTGCAGACCTTTTACTGCTGTTCACGCACAGTTTTATGTTGCTCCTGAAAAATCATTTTTCCAGTACCTGAAAGAGGAACATCAGGACAAACTGACTGAAGAAGATGAACAGATGAAAGCAATTGAAGAAAAATTGAAACAGATAAAAGATAATAAAGAAAAAATTAAGTATTACGAAGCCAATAGACAAATAGTTGAGGCGTTTTACCAAAGGCATGAAGCTGAAAGAAATTTGTACAACAAAAAATATATTGAGCCACAATCAAAAGGGCAGCGAAAAGAAAAGGAGATTAAAGCAATTGAATTACTCGACTCTGTTTTTACAAATGTATTACATCTTTCCAAACCAAATCTGATATACGACATTGCAAAAGTACGCAGATTGAAGTTTATTTTTAAAAATATACCACAAAAAGAAGATGCTGAAGCAATACTTGGTGTAACGGTAAAAGACATTCAGAATCCTTTTGTTATTAATGAAGCCAGAAGAATATTTGTTCAAACATTTCCTGAGAACAACAAAAGCTCTTATGATTTACCTGAAACAATAGCTGGAAAATTATTCCGTGAAATGATAGCGCCTTTCAAAGGAAAATACATTGTAGTTGACTTTTGGGAGTCTTCATGTGGCCCTTGTATCGCCGGAATCAAGCAAAGCAAACCATTGCGGGAAAAACTAAAAAACGACAGCAATATCGCTTTTCTTTTTATCTGTAGTCAAGATACACCTGAGGATACATACAAGCAATATGTAGCAGAGCAGGGACTTGTGTATAGCCATCGCCTGACAAAAGATGATTTTATCAGGATGCGTGAATTGTTCAGGTTTAATGGGATTCCCCACTATGAATATGTTAATCGGGAAGGTGAAATAATGAATAAAGGTTTGGATGCGTATAATTTGGAGAGTTCTCTGAATGAGTTGTTGAAAAAAGAATCTGAAAGTTTACATTAATTGAATCTGCAAATAAGTCCGATATGCAAATACTACACCGCTGATGTATAATCTCATTACATCAGCGGTGTATGTTTAGTAAGATATTAATGTGTGGATCAAATTGTAGGGACTTTTTCGAAAAGTGCCTGAGGTTTCACGACAACCTCCCCTTATAATCCTCATACCCAAACTCCCTGACCAGCCTGAATTCATTATCTTTTGTCCAGATGCCAATCGAGGGGTGACTTACACCATTAAACATGGTCGTCTTCACCATGGTATAATGAATCATGTCTTCGAAGATAATGCGGTCGCCGGGTTGTAGGGGCTGCTCGAATGACCAGTCGCCATAGAAGTCGCCGGCCAGGCAACTGTTGCCGCCCATGCGATAGGTCGGTTTGCCGGCAACAGCATCGGTGGCTCCCGTGATGGCTGGTTTATAAGGCATTTCGAGACAGTCGGGCATGTGACAGGAGAAAGAGACATCCAGCATGGCCGTTTTTACCCCTTTGTTTTCAACGATATCCAGCACAGTAGCCACCAAATCACCTGTTCTCCAGGCAAAAGCGCTGCCGGGTTCTAATATGAGTTGCAGATGCGGGTGTTTCGCTTTGAAAGCCTTGAGTACCTGTATCAGGTGTTCGGTGTTGTATCCCTCGCGGGTCATCAGGTGACCGCCGCCCATGTTCAGCCATTTAATCTGACTGAACAGGTGACCGAATTTCTGTTCAACAACCAGCAAGGTTCTTTCCAAATCGAAGGAATTGCTTTCGCAGAGGGTGTGAAAGTGCAAGCCTTCCACACCTGTTGGTAATTTTTCTCCCAGCTTTTCAGCGATGATTCCTAATCTTGAGCCGGGCGAGCAGGGATTGTATAAATCCGTTCCTACATCTGAAAACTCCGGATTGATGCGCAGTCCGCAGGAAATATTATAAAATTGTGTGCGGGGATAAAACTTCTCAAACTGAGCAAGCGAGTTGAAGGTGATGTGACTGCTGTACTGCATGATCTCATCAAACTCTTTGTCTGAATAAGCCGGAGCGTAAGTATGTGCCGGACTTCCCATTTCCTCAAAAGCCAACCGGGCCTCAGCCAAAGAACTGGCAGTAGAGCAGGGGATATACTCCCGAACGATGGGGAATGCACTCCACATGGCAAAAGCCTTGAAAGCCAATATAATTTCAATACCAGCCTGATCCTTAACCGAGCGAATCAGCTCCAGGTTGTTGCGAAATTTCACCTCGTCCAGCACAAAGCAAGGAGAAGGAATTTGATTGTAATTGATCATTTTTCTTTTTTAATTTTTCGCTGATAATTCATTTTAAATCTCCGGGTTAAAACCCGGAGCTATTGATATATCAAACATGCTAATCGCTATTCGTTCTCCGCTCTCCACTAACCACTAACCACTAAATAACTACCGCTTCTTAAACGTCCCAAACGCCAACCCGCCTAAAATCGACAGTCCCACCACATAGGCAGGCGGCACCTTTACGATCCAGATAAGCAAAATTACAGCGATGGGAATAAAAATCGTTTTGTAATTTATATTGGCTGATTTAGCCATTCTCCACAAAGGCGCTGCAATAAGCGCAACCACGGCCGGGCGGATTCCCTTGAAAATGCGGTTGACGGTCGGGTTTTCGCGCATGTCAACAAAAAAAGTGGCAATCAACACAATAATAATAAAAGAAGGTAAAGCGCATCCGACAGCGGCGGCTATACTCCCTTTCGTACCTTTTAATTTATAGCCCACGAAAATGGAGGTATTGATTGCCATCACGCCGGGGGCCGACTGAGCCATCGCGAGCATGTCGATAAATTCCCTTGCCACAATCCACTTCCTTCTGTCTACAACCTCTTTTTCAATCAGCGGAATCATGGCATAGCCACCCCCGATGGTGAAAAAACCGATTCTGAAGAAGGTAATGAATAGTTGCCAGTATAATTTCATTGTTGCATTTTAAAACGCAAAGATAAAAAACATCTATCAGGTAAAAAAAAACATCTGATTCTTTTGTTGATTAAAAAAACTTCTCTATCTTTGCAGTCCGAATTTCAAAATAACGAATTAATACATATAAATAGTTAATAATTATGATCGTAGTTCCTGTTAAAGAAGGCGAAAACATTGAAAGAGCGTTGAAAAAATTCAAACGTAAATTTGAAAAAACAGGTGTTGTAAAAGAACTCCGTCGTCGTCAGTGTTTCGATAAACCTTCTGTGGTAAAGCGTGAGCAAAAAATGCACGCGGTTTACGTACAAAAAATGCAGCTCGGACAAGAATAATAAACAGCGTTAAATTATCTGCGGATAATTTGTATTTCTGATTAATTTATTCTATTTTCGTTGCAGAATTGGAACGAGGTTATGGTTAACGGTTTTCTGCAATATTTACAGTATGAGAAGAATTATTCCTCTCATACTGTTTTGTCATATAAAAACGATCTGAACCAGTTTTTTTTGTTTTTGGGAGTTGAAGACCAGCACTTCAACCCTGAAAATGTTACTCCGTCGAATATTCAGCAATGGATCATGGCGTTGATGCAGCAGGGGATATCCGCGCGCAGCATATCCCGTAAAATATCTTCGCTTAAATCCTGCTGGAAATACCTGCTCAGGCATGGTCTTGTCGCGACAAATCCAACGTTAAAAATTGTGCTTCCCAAAACAAAAAAGCCGCTTCCGGTGTTTTTCAAACAAAGAGAAGTGAGTCAGGTTTTGGATAATCCTTTTGTTCCTGTTGACGATTTTGTGCGTATGAGAGATTTGTTGATACTGGAGGTTTTTTACATGACTGGAATCAGGTTGTCGGAGTTAATTGGCATCCGCGATCAGGATGTTGATTTGGTGAACGGGGAGATGAAGGTGACAGGCAAGCGTAACAAACAACGCATCATTCCGCTGGATCAGGGGTTGTGTGCGAAAATTTCAGATTACATACATAAAAGAGACGATTATGTTGCCGCCGCAGCACAGAATTTATTTGTAAGACCGTCCGGAGAAAAAATGTATCCGAAGCTTGTATATAATATTGTACACAACATGATGTCGCAGGTCAGTTCCCTTCCGAAAATCAGTCCCCATGTTATGCGTCACAGTTTTGCCACCGGTCTGCTGGATGGCGGAGCAGACATAAATGCAGTCAAAGAATTGTTGGGTCACAGTTCGCTTGCGGCAACGCAGGTGTATACCCATACCGGTTTTGGAGAGCTATACAATATATATAAACGGGCTCATCCCAGAGCCAAATAAAGAAGGAGGTAGTTATGAAACTCAGAGTTCAGTCCATTAATTTTGATGCAACCAAAGCGTTGGAATCCTATGTTGAAAAGAAAACTAAAAAGCTGACCCGCTTGTTTGATGAGATTTTGAATGTAGAGGTCTATTTAAAGGTAGTGAAACCCGAGACGGCAACCAACAAGGAAGCTGAGATTAAGATATCCGTTCCATCAGCCGAGTTTTTCGCATCGAAGGTTTGTGATACTTTTGAAGAAGCCGTTGATTTATCGGTAGAGGCTTTAGAGAAGCAAATCGTAAAGTTTAAGGAAAAACTAAGTAAAAAATAAAAAATTGGAAGGAATTGTTTTGTAATCCAAAATAATTTCGTACATTTGCAAGCCGTTTAAATAGGAGTGTTTAAACGGCTTTTTATTCGATTAAAATCGCTAATTATTAACACATTGCCTCTTTAGCTCAGCTGGCCAGAGCACGTGATTTGTAATCTCGGGGTCGTTGGTTCGAATCCGACAAGAGGCTCAAAGCAGTGAAAACTGTAAGGTGAAGGATGAAGAGCATTCTTCTGTAGAATATGAAATGGGCAGTTACCAAAGTGGCCAACTGGGGCTGACTGTAACTCAGCTGTCTTTCGACTTCGGAGGTTCGAATCCTTCACTGCCCACGAGATTTACAATTTTACAATTTACGATGTACTGTTTAAATGGTAAATCGTAAATGAAAAAATAGTAAATTAGTTTGCGGAAGTAGCTCAGTTGCCAAAAGATAGACAATAAGATGCTCTATCAACTGAGTGAAAGTGCAGTAGTATTTTTTTTGCGGAAGTAGCTCAGTTGATAGAGCATTAGCCTTCCAAGCTGAGGGTCGCGGGTTTGAGCCCCGTCTTCCGCTCTCTTGCTGTTGTAGCTCAGGGGTAGAGCACTTCCTTGGTAAGGAAGAGGTCGCGGGTTCAAGT
>JAYFPG010000012.1:0-4548 GCA_034928085.1 Paludibacter sp. | reverse complement strand
GGACATTATGTTTTTTGTTTCATCAAGTCTGTTTTGGAGGGTATGATGCATGAAATACATAACCGGATAAGTTGCTGACGAAGTTGAATATCCCGACGGTAAAACGACATTCAGTGTTTTACCATTAAAATTAAGCTGTTCAATATTTCCCGAAAATCCGGTAGAAAGATTGAAAGCAGGGTCATCAGCATAAGCAACTCCATCAAAGTTGGTTTGTATAAAAATCAATGCTTCCCGCATGGATTTCAGCCAGTAGTCCCAGTTATGTGCACCGTTACGGACTCTGTATTCATGGGCGATGTTTTTCGAACGCATAAGCGCATGCATCTCATTGTTGGTAAAAGACAGAGATTCCTCATCATCACCACAATCGATGAAAAAACGGACAGCAGAAAATTTATCGGCAGCTTCATCCACAAAGAAATGAAACGGACTGTGCATTTTGAAATAATCTGTCAATCTGTTCTCACCCGTACTGCCCTTAGCCCCGAAGATGGATCCCCACTGCGCGTCAAAAGCCGATTGAGATTCAACCATATACTGCTCGTCTGTGCGGAATGACATGCTCAGCGGAACAGAAACCGAAAACACATCCGGATTCTTTACCGGCAGAATCAATGCCCCGTAACCACCCATTGAATAGCCGACGACAGCTCTTTGTCCGGGTGTCTTTTTAGTACGATAAAGCGAATCGATCATCGGAACAAATTCTTCGACAAACATGTCCATATAATTCAGGGTGCCATTAAAACGGTTCACATAGTAACTGTTATATCCCTGTGGCATCACATAAATCATCGGTTCTATTTCACCCTTTTCTTCCAGTTCTTTGATTATCCTGTCTATTTTACCTCCGTTCATCCAGGAAGTTTCATTATCGCCAAATCCGTGCAACAGATAAACTGTCGGATATGACTTGTTTTCCTTATTGTAGCCGGCAGGAAGATAAACCGAATAGCGAAGCGGACGATTCAGCGTCTGACTGTGATAATCGACACTTCCGGAAAACCGGACAAAAGGATCTTCATCAACAGGAATCACCGGTTTACAACCCATGAAATATCCGGTACCGATCAAAATCAGCACCTTCATCAGCAGATTATATGTCAGGTGATTCCTCATATCATCAATAAGGGCGTTTTACTAACAGTTCTGTATCACTGTATATAACAACATCTTTCGTCTGAATAGCATAAGCCGGATGTGGATTCAGCCATTTGATTTCCAACCGGTGATTTGTATTTTCCAGCTGATATTTATGAAAGATATCATATTTACGCTTGATATAGTCAAAAGGCATTGAGAAAGATTCAACCGGTTTTCCATCGATATAAGCCTCAAGTTTTGCAATATAATTTGAATTATCAGCTGAAATTTGCTTGATATTTCCCATCAGCACAACACCGTTTCCCTTGAAATCAATAACAATGGGCTCACATTTGAATTCTTTATTTATGACTCTTCGCTCAGCAGGATAATGACCGGTAAACGATTCTTCCCATCTTACTTCTGTTGGTTTCTGAAGCTTAATCGCCACTGCATCGTCATGAACTTCCCCTCCGTTTCTTGATACCATTTCCTTGATGTTTTTGAGATTTATATCATAAATTTTACGAAGTGAAATACTTGTATATGGAAAATCGAGATCTTCAACTTTCTCCATAGCTGGTTTCCAGTAGTCAGGAATTGCACTGTATCCATACATTACTCCGAGGATGCCTGCTGCTGAAGCCGGGTTACAATCCGAATCCTGACCGGCGCGGGTGGCAATATCCATCGTTTTGAAGAAATCCCCCTCACCGTAAAGTAAACCCAGGACTACATAAGCTGAATTCAGGGTTGCATCAATATTAAAAGCATTGAAAACACCTTCGGGACAACCTATTTCAAAACCATGGTTTATTTCCAGATCAATCCAGGCTTTTTTCCAGTCATCAGGGTATTGTTTGTGTAATTTAATTACATCTTCAATACATTTTCTGAATTTACTTTTTGCCGGAATTGTTTTTAATGCTTCCGAAACAACAAAAGGAATATCATCGGAAACAAAAGCAAGGCTATAAAGCGCCGACATATATATTCCCCCATACCATCCATCTCCATAATTCATAATATGTCCCACCTTATCACATATTTCAGAACCCGCATTCACCATACCGGGTGTCATCATTCCTGCAAAATCAGCTTCTATCTGAAAATCAATATCATCGGCATGCGGATTGTTAATCCAATGACCCGAAGCCGGTGGCATGATACCGTTCAGAATATTGTAACGTGCTGCCTGATTGGCATGCCACAACTTATAATCAGCATTTGCAAAAGCAAGCGCAAAAGAATCAACATGCGCATCAATTCCGTATTTCTCAATTACTTCCACGAAAGTAAGGTCCATATAAACATCATCATACAAACCGGGATCCAATTCAAAGGTCTCCTTAGCATAATCATCATACCATATAATCGGCGTACGATCATGTATAATGGCTCCCCGGTATTTGAATTCAGTCGGTCCACCATAAGTACAACCAATGGTTTGTCCTGCCCATCCGCCTTTTATTTTGTCTTTTAGCACATCCATGGGGATAGTTAGTGCAGTATCGTAATTAAGTTTGCCGGAATTTTGTTTATCAGTACTACAAGCGCTTACGATTAACGCTACAAGGCAATACATTATACTTTTTCTCATGATATTCAATTAATTATGATAAAACTGATGTGGAACAGGATTCTCAGAATAATAAATAATATCATTAATCCTGATCAAATAATTTTCGTCTCTGTTAAGCCACTTCAGGGTGACTTGATGTTTTCCTTCGGGAAGCTGGTATTTCCATGCCGGCTCCAATCGCCTGGACGTATTCTTCATGGGCATTTTCACCGTTTGATCCAATTTCCCGTCAATCCATACTTCTAACTCAGCAACATATTCATCAGTCAGTTCAGCCAGCCCAAAAACCTCCGAGCCAATATGACGGATGGATACACGGTGAATATAATCAGGTGTGATACTCTTTGTTGAAACCAGATTCCCATAGACAACGAATCCATTTCCATTGAAATCAAAAGTGTAATTATCAGTTACAAAGCAATCTTTTCTTTCACGAAAAACAGCGATTGTATTTTCGAAATTCTGTTCAAGTGGTAATACAATCGGTTGTTGTGTCTTGATTTCAATTTCTTGTGCCGATATTAGCCCTCCGTTTTTCTCAATGAGTGCCAGTGCGTGTTTGTTACTCAGGTCATAAGCCTTTTGAAGTGAAACTGTTGTTCCTTCGAAGTTCAGATTTTCAATTTCCTGCAATGGCTTCAACCAGAACTCAGGAATATTGGAGTAGCCGTACATGACACCCAGAACACCTCCAACCGAGCCCGGGTTACAATCCGAGTCCTGTCCGCAACGGGTTGCAATATCAAGTGATTGAGAGAAATCGCCTTCTCCGTACAACAAAGCCAGCGCGATATATGCAGCATTAATTTTGGCATCAATATTAAAACTCAGGAAAACTCCTTTCGGGCAACCCACATCCTTGTTCCATTTCTTATGCAATTCAAACCAGCATTGTTCCCAATCTTCCGGATATTGTTTATGCCACCTGATTACATCGGCTATACACTGGTAGAACTGACTTTCAGCAGGGATTACAGCGAGTGACTGAGCAACAACATAAGGAATATCTTTCGAGAGAAACGCATTTGAATATAGAGCAGACACGAAAGCGCCACCATAAAAACCATCGCCACTATTCATAATGTGCCCCACTTTACCGGCAATTTCCATGGTCTGATTAATCATGCCCGGTGACATCAGCCCGATAAAATCAGCTTCTATCTGAAAATCAAGGTCATCAGCATGCGGATTATTCAACCAATGTCCGGATGCAGGAGGCATAATTCCATTTCTTATGTTGTAACGGGCAGCTTGGTTGGCATGTGCCAAATGATATTCGGCCCATGCAAAACGGTTGGCAAGCGTATCGACCGGACAGTCCAGTCCTGCTTCCTCAAATGTCTGTACAAAAGTTAGATCATTGTAGATATCATCAAACAGTCCCGGTTTTTTATCCCACCAGTATTTTACATAGCCTTCCGACCAGGGAACAGGTTGATAATCCTGAACAGTAGTTCCCTGAAATTTAAATTCTGTGGGCGCTCCGAAAACAACTCCGATGGTCTGACCGGCCCAACCTCCTTTGATTTTATCCATCAAAGTGTCCTTTGAGATCGACAGGCTTTCCGGAACTTCCGTTGTGACTTTGTTGCATGCAACCAAACACATCGTAAATAAAAATATACTGATAATTTTCATCTTCATGATCAACGATTTATTTTTTATAAACACTTAATTCTGTTATAGAAGTAAAGGCAGAAACATTTTTGGTGTATTTATGCCAGTGCTGCTGTACCTTCGTATCACCTATAATGCGAATGGCTTTCGTTTTCACAGGCTCAAATTCAAACACAAATTCCACAAAATGAGGTTGAAAGAACACGATATCTGTTTCCGGCAACCGGGGATAGCTTTTAAAAGACGGAACAGGAACCCATTTC
>JAYFPG010000041.1:0-13372 GCA_034928085.1 Paludibacter sp. | reverse complement strand
CTGAGCTGCACGGAAAACCAAACGTCCGATGCGGCCAAAACCATTGATACCTACTTTAATCATTTTTATTATGTATTTAAAATTGAGTTTACAAATTCGGCTGCAAATTTACTAATTTCTATCGGGTTGACAAAAATAAATGTTGATTATTTTCATTTTGCAATCCACAGTTGACAAATTGTAAGAAACTAATTTCCTGACATTTGAGAAAGTTTATTATTTCATATTTATTTTATCTTTGAAATACGAAAAATCAATTTAGTTCACGTCTGTGGTGTTCGGGAAAATTCATGTATATTTGCATTCAAAAATTTTAAATAATGGAAATTTCAGGAAAAATTATTGCAGTATTACCGTTACAAACAGGTGAAGGTAAAAACGGTCCCTGGCGCTCACAGGATTATGTATTAGAAACACAGGAACAATACCCCAAAAAAGTATGCTTTAACCTATTCGGAAATAAAATTGATCAGTTTCCGATTGCCATCGATGATCAGGTGAACGTGAGTTTTGATATAGAAAGCCGCGAGTGGAACGGACGTTGGTTTACCTCAATCCGCGCCTGGAAAGTTGAAAAAGCTGCTGTTAGCGGCGAAACAGTCGATTCAGTTGCCAGTTCATTTGGAGCTCCTCCCCCTCCGGTTCCTCCGGTATTTGACGCTTCGCCGGCTGACGAAGGATCTGGCCTGCCTTTTTAATTCGTCTTGACATTATACAGCGATTGAATAAAAGACAAAAAGTATTGTTAGGCATGAGTGGCGGCACTGATTCATCGGTGGCCGCCATGCTTTTATTACGCCAGGGATATGACGTACAGGGAATAACTTTTCGTTTTTATGAAGGTGATAAAAGCACTACAGAACATATTAAAGATGCTGAATCAGTATGCCATAAAACCGGTATTCCACATCATGTTTATGATGCACGTATTGTTTTCAAAGAGAAAATTATCGATTATTTCGTACAGGAGTATTTAGCCGGAAAGACTCCTTTTCCCTGCGCAAAATGCAACAATGAACTGAAATGGAAACTTATTTTTGAAGAAGCGGAAAGGTTGGAGTGCGACAAAGTAGCCATGGGTCATTACGCACGCATTCTTCTTGAAAACGGAAAACACTTCATCGGTGAAGCACCGGATAGAGATAAAGATCAGTCATTTTTTCTGTGGGGACTCCAACAGGAGCAATTAGCCAACATCCTCTTCCCTCTTGGCGATTTACACAAGACAGCGGTAAGAAAACTGGCAGCTGAGTATGGTTTTCATAAGATATCTGAAAAGAAAGACAGTTTAGGTGCCTGTTTTTGTAATGGAGATTACCGTCCCTTTCTGAAATCACAGTTAATCAGTCCCGAAGAATATATCTTCCCGGGTGACTTTGTCGACGAATCAGGAAAAGTCCTTGGTAAACATGCAGGGTTTCCCCTTTATACGATAGGTCAGCGACGCGGACTGGGAATACACCTTAACCGAGCGGTTTTTGTAAAGGAAATCCTGCCTGAAGACAATAAAATTGTATTGGCTCCCCTCAAGAGTTTATACAAAACAAATTTCCTGGTTGCGCATTACAGATTAATTGACCCAAGTCTGTTTTCTGAAGAGTTCGATACCATCACCCGTATCCGATACCGCAAACAGAATACGCTGAGTAAAATAAGTATCATCAGCAACCATTTGCTCAGGGTTGAACTGGCTGAACCGCTTGAATCAATTGCCCCCGGACAAACAGCTGTCTTCTATCGTGACGGCAAAGTATTGGGTGGAGGCTTCATTGCCGGATGATTTCCGGCTAAAAAGCATATCCCAAATTCAGAGATAATGGGATTTTTACAGCGTCATTATTGGGGAAAATATTTCCATTTGAATAATGTCCGATTTTCAGTTCTGCATTATATCTCCTGTCATCTCCAAAGAAGACTCCGGCACCCATATTATCCATAAAAGTAAAATTCTCTCCGGTATCGTAACCGTCGATTATTTTCTTCGATATAAATGTCGGAGCAGCAACCGTGTAATAAAAATAGGCATCAAAAAGTTCTGTCTGCAGGAAATTCAATCTGAAAACCGGAAACAGCGAGAATGTAAAGAACTGCTCTTCAGGTCCGGTTGTATTTCCATGCATGCCGGTAGTTTGCCATACAGATGCATTAATCCCCCAATCGAGTGCGAAAAACTTTGCGCTGTGAAAAACATTCCGCTGATAATTAAGCGACAGACCTTGTTTCACATGCGCCATGCCGCCCCAGAAAATCGGGAAATACTTATTCGACACAAAGTTGTTTACACCATAACCCAACAAGTTACTGGTGTATCCGACTTGAAACCACTGTTTCGGATGAATCATACCTCCATCCGCTGTTTTCTGAATCTGTTTTTCAGTATAAGGAATGAAATTATAGGAAAAGCCCGTACCGATAAAAGATGTTGGCGGTTGATTCCTCTTTGCAGAAGCCGGAGAATAATTACTGATGAGCTGTAATGCCCATTTTTTGTTGATATGATATTTTAGTCCTGCACCAAACAGGAAAGTAGCAAAATTCGCATCTTTTACCACCGGACTTCCCGATGCATCTTCAAAACCAGCCCGGGTGATTATCCCCAAACCACCTTCACCATAGACAGAGAACTTATCACCAATTGGTAATTTGCCTTTCAAGGTGAAACCACCAACATTCGTCCAGACCGACTTCGTATCAAAAACATCACTCCCATCAACTTTATATCGATATTTCACCCAGCCAACCGGTCTCATATAAGTAATTTGTGCAGCCAGATAATCATTAAAATCGTAACCCCATAACACAAGACGCACCGCCATGTTAGGCACATTAACGCTTTCAAGTGTATATCCCGGCTCCATCTGGGCTTGTCCAAACGGATAATTTATATATCCAAGATTTACTTCGAAATAAGACCGTTGTAATAATGGCGGGATTTGAGCTCTTTCATCCTGAGCAGATAAAGTGAAGATACTAAATAAAACAGCAAGCAGAACAAGACTTGTAAGATGCGAGTTGTGGTTTGATTTCATCATTATATACACGATATCGATTATACTTTTTTATGTTGATAAATGCATGTTGCAGCCCTTCTGGCCGTACCGGGTTCACCCAGTTTATCCCTCAGCACTTTATAGGAAGCGATCATCTCATTTCTATATTGATCATCCCTTAAAATCCTTGTCATTTCATCAATCAGGTTGTCCGTAGTAAATAAATGAGCAAACAATTCCTTCACGACTTGCTTTTCAGACAGGATATTTACCAAAGATATATATTTTGTCTTTATTATCATCTCTTTAGCCCAATAAGCTAATCTGCCCAACATGACATGGTATACCACCACCTGTGGAGTTCCAATAAGGGCTGTTTCCAAGGTTGCTGTACCCGAATTTACAACAGCCAGATCGGCATGAAAGATTAATTGATACGGATGATGTTTAATAACCGGATAACTGTTTCCATCCATAAACTCATGATAGAATGCTGTGTGCACCGAGTTAACACCTGAAATAACAATCTGATAATCGGGGAATTTCCTGGCAGCAGCAATCATTTTAGGGAGACAAGCAGCAATCTCTTGTTTACGACTACCCGGAAGCAATGCAATAATGGGTTTATCGGACAAGAAATATTTTTTCTTAAAGTAACTTGTCTCTTCCGTTTTGTCAAGATACTCATTTACAGAATCAACCGATGGATTACCAACGTATTTAACGTCATACTTATGAGAAGCATAAAATTCCTTTTCAAAAGGAATAATCGCGAGCATCTGTGTTACATCACGTTTAATTTGTTTAACCCGATGCGATTTCCACGCCCAAACCGAAGGAGATATATAATAATAAACCGGAATTCCAGTCTTTTTACGTACAAATCTGGCCATACGTAAATTAAAGCCGGGATAGTCAATCATGACTACCACATCCGGCTGAAAATCAAGGATGGCTTTTTTACATACCCGCATATTCTTGAGGATGGTTGAAAGATTCTTCAACACAGCCCAAAACCCCATAAATGCCATTTCACGAATATGCTTAATTGGTTTTACCCCACTGGCCGCACGCATCTGGTCTCCACCAAAGAAACGTATTTCGCAAGTAGCATCCAGCTTTTTCAATTCTTCAATCAGAGAAGATCCGTGTAAATCTCCGGAAGCTTCTCCGGCAATAAAAAAATATTTCATTTATAACAATTAAATAAATTATCCGGCTATCCGGCCCAACCTTCACGGTCGAGATTTCTGTAATTAATCGCTTCCGCTATATGATGTGAACAAATTTGTTCAGAACCATCCAGGTCTGCAATGGTTCTGGAGACTTTTAATATCCGGTCATACGCACGAGCCGACAAATTTAATCTTTTCATTGCATTTCTGAGCAATTCAGCACCAGATTTATCCGGAACGGCAAATTTTCGTTGCAATTTTGAAGACATTTGCGCATTGCAATAAACCCCTTCAATCTCCCTGAACCGCATTTCCTGAATCTGCCTGGCTTTGATAACCCGATTCCTGATTTCTTCACTTTTTTCTGCTTCTCTTTGTTCTGATAATTTCTCAAAGGGAACCGGAACTATTTCAATATGTATATCAATTCTGTCCAACAAGGGTCCGGATATCCTGCTCAGATACTTTTGAACAACACCAGAACCGCAGACACACGCCTTTTCCGGATGATTATAATAACCACAGGGGCAAGGATTCATCGACGCAACCAACATAAAACTTGCCGGATAGTCGACCGAAAATTTTGCCCTGGAGATCGAGATTTTCCTATCCTCCAAAGGCTGCCGCATCACTTCAAGCACAGATCTTTTAAATTCAGGCAGTTCATCCAGAAACAAGACTCCGTTGTGTGCCAGCGAAATTTCACCGGGTTGTGGAAAAGCGCCTCCTCCTACTAACGCCACATCTGAAATTGTATGATGCGGACTGCGAAACGGACGTTGCGAAACCAATGCAGAATTATTACCTGTATTTCCGGCAACTGAGTGTATTTTGGTCGTTTCGAGTGCCTCTTCCAGTGTCATCGGTGGCATAACTGTGGGCAACCGTTTTGCCATCATCGATTTTCCGGCTCCGGGTGGTCCGACTAAAATAATATTATGCGAACCTGCCGCAGCAACTTCCAGCGCCCGCTTTACATTCTCCTGTCCTTTCACGTCTGAGAAGTCAATTTCAACCTGATCACGTGCCTCATTAAACATTTCTTCTGCATTCAGTTTTATTGGCTGCATAACAGACTCATCATTCAAAAAAGCAATCACCTCTGTAATATCTTTTACGCCATACACATCTAATCCAGCCACTACTGCAGCTTCTTTCGCATTTTGATAAGGCACAAGTAATCCTTTAAAACCGGCTTCCCTTGCTTTAACGGCGATGGGTAATGCTCCTTTAATTGGTTTCATTCCTCCATCCAACGACAACTCCCCCATCATGACAAACTTCTCGAGTAAATCTGTCTTTATCTGGTTCGATGCAGCCATTATACCTATGGCCAGAGGCAAATCATAGGCAGATCCTTCTTTCCTGATATCTGCTGGCGCCATATTGATAACCACCTGCATCCTGGGTAGTCGTTTGCCTGAAAAGGAAAGAGCTGAGGCTATTCTTTCATGACTTTCCCTGACTGCATTATCGGGTAAACCAACAATTAAGAAACGTATCCC
This sequence comes from Paludibacter sp., assembly GCA_034928085.1. GTDB lineage: Bacteria > Bacteroidota > Bacteroidia > Bacteroidales > Paludibacteraceae > Paludibacter. The sequence continues at coordinate 7,702 of JAYFPG010000041.1, read as the reverse complement.
CTGACTTACATTCACCTCTATGGTCACAATTGTGGCAGATATGCCCTGCACCGCGGCTCCAAACGTTTTTACCAACATAGTTATTCGGTTTTTGTATAACAAACAGTAACGGGTGCAAAAATACAATTAATCTGAGATATTTACACAATCCAATCTTTAAAAAAACAACGCAAAATGTATAAATAATTTATTTCTTCATGCATTTGTAAACAGGTACAAAAAGGAAAAGGTTGCAATATATCAATCGCAACCTTTTTAAAATTAAGTTTAATACGGGATTAGTGACCTGACAGGTAACTTGAAATACCGTCCTGCGTTGGTTTCAATGCTTTATCACCTTTCTTCCAGTTTGCAGGACAAACTTCACCATATTCTTCCGTAAACTGAAGTGCATCAATCAAACGAATCACCTCATCCACACTACGTCCAAGCGGCATATCATTCACAACCTGGTGGCGAACCACGCCGTTTTTATCAATCAGGAATAAACCGCGGTAAGCCTTTGCTTCTCCAACAAAAATTTCATTTCCTTCTTCATCATAGGTTTCCTCACCTGCCAACACATCATAAGCCTTTGAAATGGCAAGAGTCTGGTCCACAATAATCGGATATTTTACGCCTTGTATCCCTCCTTCATTTGTTGGCGTCTGAAGCCATTTCCAATGTGAGAATTCCGAATCTGTTGATGCACCAACAACGACAACGTTACGCGATTCAAATTCAGCTATCTTATCCTGAAAAGCAATTAATTCGGTTGGACATACAAATGTAAAATCCGCCGGATAAAAGAAAAACACCACATACTTTTCGCCTTCGTATTGTTTAAGCGAAAAATTCTCTACAATTTCACCCCCGTTAACAACTGCTTTGGTGTTAAATACCGGGGCTTTTTTACCTACTAATACTGACATATTATTTTGTTTTGATTAAAAATTTAACTGTTTCTTACGCATGCAAAGTTAAATTGTTTCATCAAAAAAAAGACATAAAATGCTATCGAATGTTTTTATAGCAATATAGATATAGTGGATAGTGGTTAGTGGTTAGTGGTTAGTGGTGTTAGTGAAGATGAGTACTGTTGCATAAGCAGCCATGCCTTCTGCACGACCGACAAAGCCCATTTTCTCAGAAGTTGTCGCTTTTATGGAAATTTTATCTGTAGATATATTCATCACTTCTGCCAGACAGGCCTGCATTGCAGGAATATGTGGATTAATTTTTGGTTTTTCAGCACAGATAGTACAATCAGCATTCCCAAACTCATAACCTTTTGAACGCAACAATTGCATGGTTTGCTTCAGGAGGATTTTACTATCCACATTCTTAAATTCTGCGGCAGTATCCGGAAAGTGGAATCCGATATCACGCAGATTAGCTGCACCCAACAAGGCATCACACAGGGCATGAATCAATACATCAGCATCAGAATGACCGAGAAGGCCGACAGCATGTTCAATTTTAACACCACCAAGCCATAAATCCCTTGAATGAGCAAACTGATGCACATCGTAACCAAAACCTACACGAATATTCATCGGTTATAACAAAAAATGAAACAACAATTTTATCTCATCAGATTCTGCAATCCGAACAAGTCAAAGGACAATGAGAAACGCAATGTCTGATCCAGTGGGTTCGTCTGCGCTACTGAAATTACATAAGAAGCATCGAGTTGGAACATATTAAGTTTAAATCCGGCTCCCGCGGTAAAAAACTTACGGTTACCCTTATTCTGATGCTCATTAAAATATCCGGCTCTTACAGAGAACTGGTTGTTATACACATATTCAGCACCTACCGACCAGGCAATTTCCTGTAACTCTTCTTTCACACCACCAGGGGCATCACCGAAAGATGAAAAAATCCCCTGCAATGAAGTCATGTCATTGTAGTAATTTACATTCTCAGCTGTTTTGGTGTAGTCAATGGTTGGCACCAACATTTTATAAGCATCAGCGCTGAAAGACAACCGCTGATAATCATCGATCGGATAATCGAAAGAAGTACCCAAGCGCAGGTTTGTCGGAATAAAATAACTGGATGCAAACTCGTCATAAGAAATTTTTGAGCCAATATTAGAAACATTCAGTCCAAGAGCAAAAGTTCCATCACCAGTATACATTTGCACCGGAGTCCGGTAATACATGGCAACATCAGCAGCTACAGCTACACCCGGATAAATTTCGGAACCACTGTTTGAAAGATTTATCCCGTTATTTAAATCAGAATATATTAACCTTAAAGCTGCTGCTGCCGAAAAATTCTCGAACAACTTCTGTGAATATGCCAAATCAAATGCAAACTCATTGGGAAATGCAGTTGCATAGGGATCTCCATTATAATCTGTCATGACAATTTCGCCCAAAGAAAAATATCTTAACGAGGCACTCAGGGCACGTCTTTGATCGAACTTCCAATAACCTGTGAGATAGGTGAGATTAATATCATCTACCAACTGACGTAACCAGGGTGTAAATGAAAATGACAGCCCTGCATCACTCTCGGCAAATACATATTTGGCAGGATTCCAGAATTGAGAATTAACATCTGCTGATGTTGCAGCCCCCAAATCTCCCATACCAGCCCCTCTGGCATCAGGAGAAATAGTCAGTGATGGCACTGTATAACCTACCGGATTAATCTGAACTTCTTCTTGTGAATACGCGATAAACGATATTGCAAACAAAAGGATGATTAAAAATGAATTTTTTCTCATTGCTATAATCTTTCTTAATTTTTATGTCTTAATACAGACTTGTATGATTAATATTTTTAAACGAAAAATAATGGTTTTATTGTATTGCTGCCAATCTTATTCAACAACTATCAGTTTATTTATTCCTGAACGAACTACTTTCGAATTTGTTTGAATAGATATACGATACAGATAGACTCCTGTTGAAAGTCTTCTACCTGTCATGTCACTTACATCCCAGTTTATTTCATCGAGGGTGGATTGTTTGAAAGTCCATACCTGACGGCCGGAAAGATCGTAAATATCAACCTGCGTGTTCATTACAGATTCAGGACGATCATGTTCCACCACAAATTTTGTATATGACCTAACCGGATTAGGATAATTATTAACACTGAAAATTTCGGGTTCCAATCCTTTTACCACTTCAAATTCAATTGTCTGAACAGATGAATTATTCAACAAGTCCCAAACCCTGAACGTTAGTGTATGCTTTCCGGTACGTAAGTCTGGCAATTTAAATCTGACTGTCCCCTGAGAATAATCATTCATTGCCGACTTATAATAATCATTCAGCACATAGGATTTACCTGGGTCCTCATCAATCACCAGCAATATATCATGTCCGATACCACTACCGACCTGATTAATGCCATTAATGTCACTAACTTGAGCGATAAACAAGGGCGTTTCATTTACCTTATCACCAGATATAAAATCTGCGGTATTCAGATACATATTAATTTCAGGACCTTCCGTTTCGTAGAATAAATCGGGGTTTGAACCACCAATTATAAAATTCTCATAATATCCCTGGGCTTCATAGCCATTATCATCACAAGAAGCATAAAAATTAACTCTTCCGCTGCCATAATTGTATTTAATATCCTTAGGCAACATGAAGGTGAGTTCAAAGTTTCCATTAACGACCTCAGCTACTCCGGAAAACAACTTATTCTGTCGATCATTAAAATTAAAAGTTTTAGACTCTCCATGATTCTTCAAACTGGAAATTCGTTGAACTTTATCAAAAACAGTTGCATTTAAGAACCCGTTAAAACCATCTACTTTATTTCCGTCACTATCTGAGATATATCCTGCAAATTTTGCCACTGAAAGTGCTCTGAGCGTATCGTTACTCTGAACATCACTATCATTTATTTTCTCAACGACGACCTTATACTCATTTGGATAAGTCAATCTGACAGCAGGGTCGCCCATATACACATATGACAACTTATTTATCTCATTACCAAGGTTATTTTTTGCTCTTGCAATCACATCACCTATCCTCAAATTCTTCCCGTTTTCTTTGTAAAATAAGAAATGATTAATCCACTGATTAATGTATCTGTTTTGTGATGCATATACCGGACGGGTCGCCGAGATAATACCAATTCCTCCACCGACAGGGTTTAAAAGAACTTGCTCCCCTGCAGAAACTGTTGGCAAGTCAAACTGAAGGAAGTTACAAGTAGCAGCAACCCATAATGGTAAACTTTTGTTTGACAGATTTTTCACATCCGCTGTCGAAAGTATCTGCTCATTTGTCCAGCCAGTAGCACCTGCATGTCCCACAAAATCAAGCATAAACATTCCATTCCTCAACAGATTATGAAATTGAGCACGGGCAACAGGATATGACTCACCACTGGCATTTATTTCCTGTTGATAGGCATCGAGATAAATTTTAGTTATCTGCATGGATGGGTTTGCCCTACCAATCATTGAAGCAACACTGTCGGCCTGTTCCATGTGTAAAAATCCATCACCATCATCAGCCAGATAACAAATCTGATTTTTCCAGATACCCCGATTCTCATTCTTCATGTAATTAATCGTTTTGGTAACGACATCAGTAGCTTCCTGAACAGTTGAAACGGGAAATCTCCCAACACCAATATCCATTGAATGTGATGGGATTTGTGTTCCTTCAGTATCTTCAAGGAATGTAAAATAGTCATCAGTCAGATATGAAAGTGTTTCAACCAATGAATTTTCTGTTTGATATGTAAGCACATAACTCTCGCTTGAGGCAGCCAACACTTTACGGTTATCAAACGAACCTCTACCAAACAACAACAAATATTTTGGACGTTTTGTAATATCTCCGGATTGTGTTGCTCTGTCATACAACATTTTCAACATCCAGCGATAGGCAGTTGCATCAGGCGTTCCCGACGAAAATTCGTTGTAGACCTGTTCGGTCGTTACTGCTTCAACAGTGATTTCACCCATGTCGTTGTGTGCTTTTGCGAGCCTCTGTGCTTGCTGCAAAAAATTCGGATGCGCAATAATTACCATATCAGTTTGCAACATCCCGTGTAAATTTTGTTTGGGAACACTTCCGACTATTTCTGGTTTTAAAAAAGAAGAAGTCGCACCGGGATCAATCGCCAGGTATGTTTTTGCTGTTCTGTTATTGCCGTAAAAACTAAGTGTACCATTATTCGCAGAGGTGGCAATGCGCTTAATGTTTACATGATCTGAAATATCCCATATCTGAACATTTGTACCTGCATTCGTGAGGTTAAATTTACTATAGGTATCATTCCCAATTAAATCAGGATATTGAAACCGCATCGCTCCACCGGACATAACCAATGACCGTCGGGCATTGACTTCTACATAATTCAGATATCCCTTTGAAGATGCTGAGGGTTTTGAATACGTTAAATTGAAATTCAACAAATCCTGTTCAGAAGTATATGTAAATATTCCATTAGCAGCGCGTGCTTTCTCATACAAATCGTTCTCAGTTTTCTTTGCAACCGATAAAGACCTGATTTGCGCGTCGCCCAAACTTAACTGGAAATTTGAAATCTCAGTTGCTGTCGCGGCAACATCCAGCCTTACCCTGACCGCATTTGCATTTTTAACAATATTTGGAAAACTAAAGTTGATATTCAGTGAAAGCATATCACTAAAGGTCTCGCCATAAAAATCCTTTCCGGAACTGGCTATACTTACTAATTCCTTTTCATAAACTGCAAAGTCAGTAAACTCATTAACTTCATTGTATGTAGAACCACCAGGCAGGTTGACTTCAATCTCTTCAATTCTTCTTACATCACTGTCACCCGAAGTAACGAAGTAATATCCATAATTTGAATAATGATTCAGCGTGTGCGTGTACATAGCACGGTTCGTGTCATAATTCCATGAATTGACTCCCTGAGCATAAAACAGCACATAATCACCAGCATTAAAAACACCATCTGCGCCTGTTTCCATGTGAATGGCCAGTTCAGGTAAATCATCAATTTTTGGCTGAAGAAAACTCTGATTCAACAATGCACCTCCATAACCATAAATCTTTACTTTCTGAGGATTTAAACCCATTGCAGACAAATCCTCATAAGTCAATTTGTACACTCCGGAATCTTTGATACGAATCTTCACAACCCCCCCCTTATCAAGTACGGAAACCTCTTGATAGGAGTGTAAACTTCCATAAACCTCCAAAAGACTGGCAAATGCCAGCAGGTTTACTAAAACCAGAATAAATATGTTACGGGAGTTTCTCATTGTTAAAATATGAATTAATATTATTTCACCGGTTTCGTATAAACGTAAACTATAATTGTTTGTTGTAGTGTTTATAGAATGATAACATTATTTAATCTTAAAATCAAACATTCTCTGATCAAAAATGTAACCTTCGAGCCGGTCTCCAACCTGTACCTTTCCTACCCCCACCGGAGTTCCTGTAAATAAAATATCCCCGATTTTCAGCGTAAAGAATTTGCTTGTGTAGGCAATTAATTCATCCACAGGGAAGATCATGTCTTTTGAATTGCCTTGCTGAACTGTTTTTCCATTGATATTTAAATGAAATTCAATATTCTGAACATCATTTATTTCAGAAACCGGTATAAAGTTTCCAATTACTGCTGAGTTGTCGAAGGCTTTGCTAATTTCCCACGGATGTCCGTTCGACTTTAATTTTCGCTGCACATCACGTGCTGTAAAATCAACACCAAGACCAATTTCAGCATAATACCGGTGGGCATATTTTTTCGCGATATTTTTCCCTAACCTGTTGATTTTAATAATCAATTCTGTTTCATAATGTAACTCATCCGTAAAATCCGGAATAAAAAACGGCTTATTATTCTTTAACAATGCCGTATCCGGTTTCATAAAAACAACAGGTTCTGTAGGATTTTTGCTGTTTAGCTCTTTATTATGCTCGACGTAATTTTGTCCGATTGCCAGAATTTTCATGCAGTAAACAATTAAATGTGTAATTCTTTCAGGGCATTCAGACGATTGAACATAACAGCCAGATGTGCATATATGGATGTATTTTGCACCACAATATTTTCCGGAACAACAATTCTGTAAGGGGTAAAATTCCAGATTGCCTTGATACCGCCTGCCACCATTACTTCCGAAACTTCCTGTGCTTTATCAACCGGAACAGTCAATATCCCGATATTTACCCCTGTCTGTTTCTGAAGCTCAACAAACCGGTCGATATGATGAATGGGGATGTGATTGATCGAAGTCCCCGACAATTCATATTTCACATCAAATCCGGCCATAATCTCCAGTCCGAATTGCTCCAGTCCGTTATCATGCATCAAAGCGCCCCCGAGACTTCCAACACCGAAAAGATAGGCCTGATGGGAATTGGTAAAACCCAGGAAACCCTCTAATACAGCAACTAATTCTCTCACATCATAACCAACGCGGGTTTTACCGGATATTTTCACATACGATAAATCTTTGGCTACCATCGAAGCATCAACCGAAATATTCCTGGCTATCTGTGTTGAGGAAAGATACGACTCTCCCTGCTTCAGCACTAATTTGGCATAAGCAAGATACCAGGGTAACCTTCTCAGGGTTGGCTCCGGCACGTGAAATTCTATTGCGCTTTTTAAATGAGGCATTTAAGTCCTAAAATAGATTTGACCTGCAAAAATAATCAAATATTTTAATTAATTTTGCACGTTTATTTTTTTAAAGAAATATTATGGAGTACAATTTCAGCGAGATAGA
>JAYFPG010000079.1:0-28491 GCA_034928085.1 Paludibacter sp. | reverse complement strand
TAACTGACTTTGATTGTTATTATCTACAGGGGTAAGTATTTCGGGTACATTGCGATTGTTACGAGAATTATTCGCCATTTTTGAGATGGTATAAGCTTCCATTTGCCTGTCATTATAAGGTTGAAACATAGATTGAATGGATGCTGCTGATGCATTTGGTTTGACCCATTGCGGTTCCTGACCATGATTAATAATCAGGGGCATTCTTTTTTTTGTATTGTGTATCTCCGACATTAACGCGTTAGCAGGCGTAGTCAGGATGGAGAATGTCTTAATTTGTTTATTGGATTGCTTGTCGTGCCATATATTATAAACTCCTGCTAAGGAGAAAAATTCACTGTCGGACGGTTGAATGAAATAGGGTATTTTCTCCTTTCCCACTGTTTTCCACTCGAAGAAACCGGTAACGGGTATGATACATCGTTTGTCCAGGATGGAAGCTTTGAAGGAAGCTTTTTCGAAAATGGTTTCACTCACCGCATTCAGTGTGTTGTTGCGGTGCTGCATGGCTTTCTCATTGTCATGTATCCAATCGGGTATCAATCCCCAGTTGAAAAGTGCTATTTCATCCAGTATGATGACGGGTAGTTTAGGGAAAGAAAAGCCGCTGACAAAATAATAAGGTGTATAAGCTGCTGTGTCCTGAAAGTTGATTTCAAGTTCCGACCGGAAAATCTCGCCATATACTTTGCCGATTTTCTCAATTTTCTCTGTCTTAACACTGACTGTAAAACACATTTTTTACAACTTTTTGATTACATGCGATACCACACCCCAGATTTGCAATTCCTGTCCCTCCTTGATTTCTAACACCGGGAAGTCGGTATTTGTTGGAATAAGCAGACATTTATCCTTTTGTATTTTAACCCGCTTCACGGTAAATTCGCCATCCACGAAGCAAACCACAACGCGACCATCGGCATACGGGATACTCCTGTCGATGACCAGCAAATCGCCATCTTCAAATTCATTCGACATTGAGGAACCATCCACCCTGGCATAGTAAGTAGCATCGGGATGCGCGGTGACGTATTTATTCAAATCAATCGTTTCCCGTAAAAAGTCACTGGCAGGCGAGGGGAACCCGGCCTTAACTGCACCCACGAACTGAATCCTTATTTTCGAATCCTGTTCTGCCGGATGTATGGATGTTTGCTTCTTCATGGCTTTACTTTGATGATGTCGTTGATATTGGTGGTGAATTTCTTAGACAATCGTTCCTGCCTCATCTTATGTGTTTCCTTGTCCAGCGTTGAAACCCTCACTTTATCTCCAAACCGGGCATTGAGTTTATCCATGGCATCCATGAGCGAGCGGTGTTTGGGATTGCTGCTGTAAAACAAGGTAGGCTGATACTCGTTTTTAGGAACAAAATCCATCAGGATTACCCCGGCCCGTTTATATCCAATGTTATCTTTAAATATCGATTTTAGTCCTGCCGTGGCAAACTGAATGATTTCGATGGTTGAATCTGTGGGGAAGGGTAGTTTGACATGTACACTTCTGCCGTACTGCTCATGCTCTTCCCTGAAACGGTTGGAGGCGACAAACACTTCGATGGCATTACAGAGCGATTGTTGTTTCCGGAGTTTTTCGGCACAGGAGGATGCAAAGGTGCTTATTCGTTCCCTGAGTTGATTGTAACTTTTGTAATCGGACTCAAATGTTCGGGTAGTAGCAATGCTTTGTTTCTTTTCCAGCGCTTCCATGGCAATAACGGCCTTGCCATTCAGGTCGTCCTGTAAGCGTGCGCCCACGATGGTCATGTGTTTTTTTACCCACTGATTATCCAACTGACAAAAATCGAATGCCGTATTGACTCCCATAGCCTGCAGCTTTTTAGCATACTGCCGTCCCACGCCCCAGATGTCTTCCACGGGCAACCATTTTAACGCTTTCACTCGTTTTTCTTCCGAATCAATTACATAACAACCCTTTGTTCGTTCCGGAAACTTTTTAGCAATTTTATTGGCTAACTTAGCAAGTGACTTCGTGGGGGCTATCCCTACTGATACGGGAATGCCTGTCCATTGCAGCACCTGTGTTCTCATGTTGATGCCATAGGGGTGCAAGTCTGTCAAAAGACCTGACAAATCCAGAAAACACTCATCGATGCTGTAAATCTCCTGATTGGGTGTATAGGTCGAAAGGATATTCATCACCCGGTTGCTCATGTCGCCATACAATGCAAAGTTGGCTGAGAACACCTGTACCTTATGTTGCTCAAATAGCCGTTTGTGTTCAAATGCCGGAGCCCCCATGGGGATACCCAATGCCTTGGCTTCGTTGGAACGTGCAATCACGCACCCATCGTTATTGCTCAGTACAACAATGGGTTTGCCATTTAGCAAGGGGTTAAATACCCGTTCGCAGGAAGCATAGAAATTATTACAGTCGACAAGTGCAAACATATTTGCAAAGATAAATAAACGATTATATGTATCAATATAAACGTATCTAATTTAATACCGATTTTTGTATTGCCTTCAATGCCTACCTGATTGGTAACTGATAACCCAGCAATTAAAGCTATGCTATCAGGGCGATTTTGGAAAAGGTGGATGATAGACTACCTGTAGTGTGTTACACTGTTTGAAAGTTTAGTGTAGTTTATCAGGGGCTTACGTTTAAACAAATAATTCTGCAATCTTTTTGCCGTATTTTTCATTGTAACAAATAAGGTATTCCTTGCAAAAACGATCGTAAACTTTTTGTGCGGCTTCCGGCTTGCCTAGTTTCACAAGGGCGGTTAATTTATACTGTAAAGCAAGTTCATTCAAACGATCAAAAGAGAATATTATGTTAGAAGTCAGGATAATTTCATTCCATAATTTGCTTTCCGCCATCAAGGGTTGTCCAACTTCCAACATCCCAATCAGGAATTCATCGAATTCAATTTTTAAATTTTCGAACCAATCATATTGATAAAAGGCCGGCAACAACGGACCTCTTTTCAGAATTGGAATTAATTGTTGTATAACAGATAACGAAATAGCCTGTTTGTACAATTTAATCGTTTCTTTATAATCACAGAAACAAGGATCTTCAATGGATAATATCCACTTTTCATCTATATAATCCAGTGATATTCCGTCCAGTTCCTTTAAAAGGGTTCTTAAATGGTTAATGGTAACGCCACGTATATTTTTTGCTTCTGAAACATCTTTATTACTCCAGATCGTTAATGAAAGTTTCTCGGTTGAAACACCTTCGGCATATCGTTGTGTATTCAACAGTACAAAGACAAATAATTGTTTGATTTTAGAACTGAAGCGCGTAGAAATATTAATTCCGTCTCTGTTGATTACCGTAAATTCTCCGAAAATATAGATTGAGTTATTCCTTGTTTCAAACAATTCGTCATTAACTAAGTCATAATCAATTGTTTTTGTTTCTGATGCTTCTGTTTGAGCCAACTTTTGTTTCTTTATAAAACGACGTCGAAAATAAATCAAAGAAGCAATTAATAGCATTGCGATGACTGCAGACAAAATAAAGAGTTTTGAAACAGAAGCTTCCGTGTCCTCAGTGTTTTTATTCAGTTGATCTGCATGAATAGGGGGGTAATTTAGTGTGAAAACTTCAATGGCTGCATACTCACTGCTATCCTCACCTTGTTTCACTGCCATGTAAAATTGTTTTACATCAGGATTATAAAATAAATATGCCGTAGAATTGATGCAGTTTGTGTTTACAAGCGTTTCGTTGGAAACCTGACTTTGTTCTCCTGTTTTTACATCAATTGCATACAAAGCAATCTTTAAGTTGTTGCGGTTGGAACACAACACATAAGCTTTTTGTAGTTTCTTGTCATACACCAGATTTCGTTTCGGAACAAGATAGGTATCTTCATTTGGATGTGACCATATCTTTTTTACAGAACGTGTTTTTGTGTTAAGCAGATAAAGATCAGAATAAAATTCTTTTCCAAGTTCCTGCTTGCCTGTTTCGTTACCTACCCCTCCGTAAATATAATACAAACCGGGTTCACCGGCTGAACCTGCCACTGTATGCATGCGAGGTGCAATGAGATCTCCTTTTAAAGATAATGTGTCCCATTTTTCCCGTTCAAAATTAAAAAGCAATAATTTATCAGAAAAGCTATAGTTCCCATAACCGCCAAAAACGTATAAATGATTGTCGGGTTCGTTAAATACAGTAGCGTGATGGTGAAGTGGATTGTGAAATTCGTATGTCCTGTAATCTGAAACCTTACCATTCCTATTCATTTTTACGATAAAAGGAGTGGTAATTCCATCCCCGTCGTACATGTTATAGAATAATATATTATCACGTATGCTGTCGTAAACAGCTTCTCCGGAGAATCCGATTATACTTTTGTCAATAGGAGAGCTTACATAGTTCGGATTTTGCATGCCAATCAATCTGATAGAATCTCTGTCGACAATGATCAGGTTATTTCGTTTGGCATCATATGTGATTCCGGATGTTTTATATGCACGGTAGGTGCCTGAATGATGCCAGTAATGGTGTTTGTTAATCAGCCATTCCGGAAATTTAACTTCAGCGACGACAGGCGAGAGCGTATCCGCAGCCAGTTCCCCTTTACTTTCATTGAGTGGAAATACATGTTTTACCTGGCCGTTTTCACTGACTACCACATTGGCAATTGCCATTGAAATCACATCCGACAAGCCAGCATTATGAGGTCCGAAAAAGATGTTATAGTCTGATGTTTCGGGAAAATCAAGATTTGCCAAGACATAAGATTTTCCGTCGAGCATAACAGTGGCGGTACGTTTTTTTAACGATATCTCCATACTTAATGAAAACCAGTTGCCTTTAACAGCCCTGCCGGCATCAAATGGAATTTCAATGTATTTCTTCTTGTCAGAGACCGGGTTCAGTACGAAATTACAATTTTCAGGATCTTTTCCGATATAAGTAAGACTCAGAATTGAAGACTCCCCGTATTGAATCATGAGTACCTGACCGATAGAAAGAGGCTGACTGATATACATGTCAAAACTGAGCGTTAAAACATCAGGAGTACGGAAATTATGTTCAGGGAAAAGGATAATATAGGTCTTGGGCATACGGGTTGAGAAACTTACTCCGTATGACGAATCTGCAAATATCTTTATGCAACTGATGAAAAAAATCAGTAAAGCCAGGCTTATTTTTTTCATAAAATCATCCTTGAAATTATTTACGTTTGATAATTTATTTGTTGACTTAAGCTGTCGTAAATTATCAACTAAACAGTATGCAAAGATAATTAAACTTATGAAACATGCATAAAGGCCAAAGCTTATTCATCTTTTTGTGGTTGGAGAAAAAAGCGGTATATTTGTTTGCATTTTATTTTACCCCCCTCATAGAATTATTTAGCTGTCCGATTCCGATTGTATTTTATACACAAATTGAAGGTTGAGGTTGATTAACAAATTCTCAATAAGATGGTTTTTTCTGCAATTAATTTTCCAGTTAACCTGAAAATTAACCCATGTAGGGATGGTAGGAGATTACATTTGCAGTAATTATAATGCCAATCGCGAAATGAGAAACTGCTTTATTCGTTTTTTTGTAACTATTCAACTGGTCATCATCACGACATCTTCAATAGCCGGGATTAAACCAGACCAACACAATTGGTGGCCAAATCAGCAAGCTCCCAAAAAAATTTTTGTTTGCACATTTAACCGGGCAGAAGCAAACCTGGCACAATCTCTTTCGGGAGTTGTTGCACAGGCTTTAAATGAAAGTCTGACCGATGAAGGTATATGGCTTCACACCGATGTGGAAGGATACGAAACTTATCTGAAAGCATTGGTAGGTAGAACGGGAGCCATTATAGCAGGAGAAAGCAGTGTGTGGAAATTGATAAAACGATACAAAAAAAAATCAATAATAAAAGGTTATGTTCTTTATGATCAGAAAAAAGGAAATGCTTCAGTCAACCAGGCAACAGTAGAATGTGGGTTGTTAAAAGCTGTGATGATAGATGTTCTGCAGGAAGAAGATGCAATTCGTATTGGTCTCAGGAAATTGTCGGATGTTACAAAATCAGGTGGATATACTATAAATTCTTTCAGGAAGATATCCTCAAAGTTGAATCCGGGCTTGCTTGTATTGGCTAACCCTAAAACGCCCAATAACCGGGATTATGCCATAGCCCACAAAGCCATGGTTCATTATGGTGTTGATTCTTTGCTAAATGTCGTATTGTCATGGATGAATCCATTGTCGCCGGTTATTGGATGGAATGAAGGTCCTGAGTTTGACCACATAGCTCCTTGTTCATATTGGGGTATGATTAATACAGCATCTGACTGGTGTTACAACTTGCCTTTGATTAGTTGCAGCAAGAAAAAAAACACATTGAAACGTGCATCTTCCATCGATTTGTCATCCATTAACTGGAAAGAAAAAAAGAATTATCATTCTTTCGTCATGAGTGACGGAGACAATATGCAATGGTCATTCAGTAATTTTATTTTCAGTCCCGAATACTGGAGTAGCAAGTATAACAGTGAGTTAGCGATGACGTTCACAACCTGCGCGGTAAATTTATCGATGGCTGCTCCGGATGTATGGGAAACCATTGTTGAAAGACAAACAAAGAATACCGGATTGGTAGAATACGGCGGAGGCTATTATTATCCAGACCTTTTCGGATTAAAACGTTCTAATCCGGAGGCATTACTGAGGGAACTGTCTAAAATCATCAACAAAAGAATGAATGAAACAGGAATACGGGTGTTTGGATTTATTTGTAAAGACCTTTATAGTCCGTATGCAAAAAGGGCTTACCGGATATTTGCCGAAGAAATTGACCCTTTAGCAGGGATGATTGCTGTACAATATGCTCCTTATAATGGAGGACACGGAGATGTTTTATGGGAAAAGAACAAAAGAAATGAATCAATACCAGTTATGACAGCAAAATATCAGGTTTGGGGAAATCTGAATCAAAAAGGTTCAGGCAATCCGGACAAGATAAGTAGGTATATAAATCAGGACAGCAAAAGCGGACAATCTGCTTATGGATGGACTATTGTGCATGCCTGGTCAAGTTTCAAAAAGGGAAACGAGAATGAAATACTGGCAAGTGAAACCAAACTACCTGAAAGTCGTCGGGGTGTTACACCCTTGAAGTGGAGCGCGGAATTATTAAATCAGGATGTAAAGCTGGTGAATATTGAAGAACTATTATGGAGATTCAGGATGGAAAAACATCCAGAAGAGACTTTACAAATAATTCGTCGGTTTTAAACTAAAAAACGAAATACCAACATTAAATTAAAATATCATGAAAAAGAAGTTTTCAGTATTTATTGCAGGAATAAAAAACCTGAAAAGTTTGCTTCTTATTTTATTTTCACTCTGTGCAATCACACTTTCTGCACAAAGTAACTTTGAAGTTTCCGGTGTGGTAACGGACGACAACGGCGATCCGGTTGTTGGGGTAAATGTCATTCTTTCCGGAACACAAAGTGGTACTATCACAGATTTAAAAGGTGCATACCGTATTAAAGTCCCGAATGAAAATGCTGTTCTTTCCTTCTCTTATCTGGGGATGAGCAAGCAGGAGCACAAAGTGGGCAGTCGTCGGAAGTTAGATATAATCCTGACAGAAGAACAACGCTTGCTCGACGATGTGGTTGTAATTGGCTACGGAACAGTTGCTAAATCGGATCTGACAGGCTCTGTTTCTTCTGTTGGAAAAGATGCCATGTCGAATCGTATTGTAACTTCACTGGAAGATGCCCTTAAAGGTCAGGCCGCCGGCATGTCAATTACTCAAGACGACGGAGCACCCGGGTCAGATTTTACCATCCGCATTCGCGGAGCCAGTTCGGTAAATGCATCCAGTACTCCTATTTATGTTATTGATGGGATTATCTGTGAAGATGCAAAAGATATAAGTCCGGGTGATGTTGAGTCAATCGAGATTTTAAAAGATGCATCCGGAACGGCAATTTACGGATCCAGAGGAGCGAACGGGGTCATTCAAATCACCACGAAGCGAGGTGTTGAAGGGAAAACAAAAATTGAGGTTTACTCTAATGTTGGTGTTCAATCTGCAACAAGGTTATACGACCTGATGAACTCTTCAGAATGGGCCCGCATGCGTTATCAGACCAGTTGGATTTACAGACCTTATGCAACAGGACTAAATGCCGAACATGCTAATCCTGATTTGTATACAGTATACAGGGATTCACCTGAGCCAAACGCCAACTATTGGGTGTTGTCTAACACTTCATCATATAAAAACTGGCAGAATTACGCAGATTCTACCAATACAGACTGGCAAAGATTAATGTTGCAGGATGCTTTGGTACAGGAATACAGGGTCAATCTTTCAGGAGGCAGCAAAGCTGGTAAGTATGCTATCATGGGTAATTATGTGAATCAGGAAGGAATTATAATCAACAGCGGTTATGAAAGATTTTCGGGACGTATGAACTATGAACACATACTATCACCTAAAGCCAGGTTGATGACTAATATTTCATACTCAAGGGCTTTTTACAATGGCGTTGCTACTGGAACATCCGATGGTGTGACGAATTCCATGTTAAGACAACCACCCACAAAACCATTTACAGATGCTGATGCCGGTTCGGCTGATGATGATGCTACAAGTGATTTTACCACAAATCCGTATTATCAGGCTAAGTATATTACCAAAGACAGATTCAGAAACGGACTTGTGTCGAAGATATCACTCGATTATAATTTTAATAAAAACTGGATGTTACGCATTACCGGTTCAATGGTGAATAACACGAACCGTAATAATACGTATTATCCAAAAGATGTTTCACAGGGCATCAAACAAAATGGACGTGCTATCGAAGAACGAACCGAGACAAACCGGCTGACAAATGAAAATCTTTTGTATTATAAAAACAGGTTTAAGAATGCACATAGGATTGACGCTATGATAGGCGCTATCTTTGAAAGTTATAACGACAACTGGTTACTTGCGGAGAGTCAGAGTTTTGATGTGGAAACCCTCGGGTCCAATGACCTGGGACAAGGGACAGTAGCTGTTATTCCCCGATCGTCGTCTGATAAAAATCCGTATACTATGGCTTCTTTACTCGGGCGGGTAAACTACAATTATACTGATCGCTATTTGCTTACTTTCACGATGCGTGCCGATGGGTCATCGCGATTCGGACCTCAGCATAAATGGGGTTATTTCCCTTCAATTGCTACTGCCTGGCGTATTAGCGAGGAATCATTTGTTAAAGAACTGAATCTGTTCGATAATTTGAAACTGAGGTTAAATTGGGGACTGAGTGGAAATACCGCTATACCGGCATTCCAGACTCTTTCTACCTTGTCCACTGCCTTTGCTCCCATGGATGGTACCAACCCGTCTTACGGTGTAGTGCTCGACCGTCCACAAAACGATGATCTGAAATGGGAAACGACTTCTCAGTTTGGTGCAGGTATAGACATGGGTTTTTTAAATAACCGTTTGTCTTTGACTGTAGATGCTTACCGCAAGACTACACGGGATTTATTGCTGCAAATGAATGCCCCTCTCTATTCCGGATATACAAGAGCATGGGCTAATATTGGCTCTATTCAAAACGAAGGGATTGAAGCTACATTGGATTATCAAATTGTTAGAACCCATAGGTGGGGTGTCGGTTTTAATTTCAATATTGGTTTTAACACATCACTGGTTCTTGATGTGCCTGGCGAAGAATTATTGTTTGATCCCAAGGTTGTTCCCGGATCTGGTAGTATTGTTACAATCAGAAACGGCGGTAGTCTGGGGCAATGGTATGGATATCAGGTAGAAGGTGTCTTTAAGAGTCAGGAGGAAATTAATGCGCTTCCAGATGAATATGAGTCACTTTCAGTGAAAAAGGCAAATTTGCGTCCCGGAGATCATAAGTTTTTTGATAATACGGGAGACAACAAGATTACCACTGACGACAAAATGGTACTTGGAAGCGGAGAACCTTTATTCTCAGGAGGATTCGGGTTAAATGGTGATTATAAAGGTTTCTCAATCAGCACAATCTTTCAGTTCAGCTACGGGAGTAAGATTTTTAATGCTAACCTGGCCACGCTCGAAGCCGGACGAGATTCTTATAACCAAACCCGTCGTTTAATGGATGCATGGACACCCACTCTGTACAGCGGTGATGGAACAGTAGTCGATGAAGGTAATCCTGATGGAACATTCCGTATGAATGGAGGTGGCCCTGAAAACTACCTGCTTTCTACTTTTCTCGAGGATGGGTCTTTTCTGCGTTTCAGTGACCTGACCCTTGCATATTCAATACCAAAAAAGTGGTTATCTCAAGTTAAGATAGAAGGAGTCAGGGTGTTTGCAACAGCCAAAAATCTTTTTGTTCTAACCAGATATTATGGTTATGATCCCGAAGTAAACACCCGTCAGGGTGGAATCGGAGATTTTATGCCAAGTCTGGATTTTGGCTCTTATCCACGAAACAGAGCCATATCTTTTGGTGTCAATCTTACCTTATAATTTATTGTAATTTGTATAAAAACAGAATCATGAAAACAATCAAATTATCCTTCATATTGTTGAGTTTTGTCCTGAGTTGGACATTGACTTCCTGTTCTGATTTTTTGACAGAAGAACCAAAATCTCAGTACACAGCACAGAATTATTTTATCAACGGTCCTTCGCTCAAAGCAGGTGTTGTAGGGGCATACCAGGCAACTATTGATTTGTTTGTGGTTAATACCAATACACCATTGTTCCTGCCTCTGTTGGGTACTGATGAAATGGGCTTTTATTTTTCAACTGCCAATAGTAATAATGTGCGCAATGTAGTTGATAAATATGCCTATACTTCTACGGAAGGATGTGTCCAGGAGCTTTGGGCAAGGTATTACAAGGTAATTGAACGTTGTAATGTGGTAATTGACTTTGCTCCGGAAATAAGTAATATCACAGATAGTGATCGGAATTTATGTCTTGCGGAAGCAAAATTTCTGAGAGCATGGTCCTATTTTCAGTTGGTACAATATTTTGGTGATGTGCCTAAAATTACGAGCCGGACAACGTCATTTAATTATACCATAGGAAGAAGCCCTTTAAATGAAATTTACAGTTTAATTATAGAGGATTTAAAATTTGCATCAACAGATGGGTATCTTCCTACAGAGATAAAAGATGGGCATGCTAATTATTGGGCAGCAAAAACTTTGTTAGGAAAAGTCTACCTGACAATGGCTTCAGCCAAAAAAACTGCCAAAGTTGCCGGATATTCGGATATATCACAACCTGTTGATACGCTTTACCAGTGGGCATACAATGAACTGGAATATGTTATACAGGAAAGTAATCGTGAGTTGATGCCTGTGTACGGGGATTTATTCCGTATTGAAAATAAAAACAAGAATACTGAAAGTATCTGGGAAATACAGTTTAGTTCAATTGAACCTTACGGCACTCAATGGTCAAAAGACATGGGACTTATAAGCTCCGGATATAGTGGATTCGCCGGAGGTTGGAGATACAACTCATGGGCTGGACAGTGTCAATTAAAAGGGCTACCTTCATTTAGAACATACTATGCTGAACGTGACCCAACAATGATGTTCGATCAAAGAAAAAATTGGAATTTAATGGATTCACTTGTTGTATTTGATAAAAGTACTGGTAAACCAGTTAAATGCCAGCATATTATTGGAACAGCAGGTATCTCAGCGTCTTCATCCCTTTTCGATAACGGTAACAGTAACTTGTTCAATAAAACATCAATTACCAAGTACCGTTGGGGAAATTCATGGAAAGAGGAAATGCCGTTTATCTATTCCAATTGCCCCAACAACATCATTGCGCTGCGATATGCCGACGTTTTGTTAATGTTTGCTGAAGCTGATATGGCATTGAATAACGGTGTTGTTACCAACAAGGGACTTTCGGCTGTTAATCAGGTGGTTCAGAGAGCACGCGGTCTGAAAGCAGACAATGTGACACCCCTGACAGAAGCAGAAACTCCCGGATTCAATGATTATACTGCAGAAACACTGACTTTTGATCAATTAATGAAGGAAAGATCACGAGAACTTTGTTTTGAGTTTTGGCGCCGGCATGACCTGATTCGTACAGGAACAGTTGAAACCTATACAGCCATACGTAATTTGGATACTAATACAAATAGTATTAAAATTTATTTCGACCCTGAAAAAAATTATTTATTACCAGTTCCGCAATATGAAATTGATAATTCACGGAACAAAGCCGGGATGTATCAGAACCCAAATTATTGATGCAGCAATTGTTTATGAAAGTATGCAATAAACATATTATCAGCCTTCTATTGCTATTAAGTATTTCAACAGGCATTTCTGCTTCAAAAGAATATTGGTGGCCGGAACAAAAACTTCCTGCACAGATACTTCGTGTATCTCCGGCAAATTTAGCTGAAAGAAATCTGGTGCAATCCATATCCGGACTAGCCGCCAGATCGGTAAATGCAGGTTTAAACAATGAACTTATCTGGACATCTGTTTCGGGGGCTGCTTATAATTATTATTTAAACAAATGGTTAGCCCGTACTTCAGTTCAGGATAAAGGTAATATCAGTTTATGGAATTTAGTCGATCGATATATAAACAAAGGCATTATTAAAGGATATATATTATATAAAGAAGGTGATTATTCCGTCAATTTTGCCACCATTTATGCTTCGTTATATGATGCAGTTTTAATAGAAGAAAGTCTCGAAGCAACTGCAATTTCACGAGGGTTGACATTAAAATTTGATGCTCGTTTGTTCAGTACAAAAGCCTCTTACACACAAACCTGGTTTAACACGCTAAAAACCAGTTTGAATAATAAAATGATTGTTACCATTGCACCTACTGATTACCGTCAGCGCGAAATGGCCATTGCGCACAACTGTATGGTATACTGGGGTGTTGATGATTTCTATAAATCTGTTTTAGGCTGGATGGAACCTAACAGTCCGGTTGTGGGTTGGAATGAAGGTGATGAGGGTACTGCCATCAATGCATGTTCTGAATATGGTCAGTTTACCACCGGTGCAACGATTGTAAATCTTTCAATACTTTCTGCCGGATCAAGACAACTTCCTGTTGCAAGAGTCAACAACGTAAATCCAAGAGAGATTGACTTTTTTGCAAAAAAGAATTACTTGTCGTATGTTATGAGTGATGGGGGTAACATGATGATTCAGGCAACCGGAATGGCGCTTGCAGATGAATACAGGGCAAATCAGGATATTCATAACCTGCCAATGTGTTGGGCTAGTTGTCCGGCTAATCTTATTCAAATGGTTCCTGATGCATGGAACTTATTCACAGCACAATCTGCACCTACACCCGGTAGTCTGACCGAATTCAGCGGAGGACTCTATCCCGATTTGTACGGCTTATCGCGGAGTTCGTCGACAGAAACAGTAAGACGGGAATATGCCGGGATGATAAACAAAAAATTAAAATTAACTGGAGTTAAGGTGTTTGGTTGTTTAACAAGGGATATTGACAGCGATGAGGCTAAAAAAATGTATCAGATTTTTGCGGATTCAATTGACGGATTGGTAGGTATTATCGCAATCCAATATGTTCCTTATAATGGAGGTAATGGTGCAATTTACTGGTTTACTAACAAGGATGGCAAGCACATACCGGTTTTAACGGCAAAATATTATTTGCATAACGAAAACAGCAAGTATGTTGATATGGGTGGCCCCGTGACCATCGCAAATAGTGTCAATACTGCTACATCAACTTCCGAAGAAATGCTTGACTGGACAATTGTACATGCTTGGTCTTATTATAAAAAAGAAACAAATGGAGTAATCCGTGACGCAGAATCGACAGAAGAAGGTGCTTTACGCGGGGTGACACCATCCATGTGGTCGAAGTCCATGATGAATAACATGAATACTGTTTCTATCGAAGAATTACTCTGGAGATTACGCAAGAAACACTATCCGCAGGAAACAGCCGAGGTTATCAGAACTTATACCCCGGATAGTGCAGACTCTTTATTCACCTATCCGGATTCACTTGAAATTGATTTTTCAAATTTCAGTTCATCTACTACCGATATGAGCTTAGCCTCACATCCGAATAACTGGTATAGTGCTTCAAAAAATTTCTGGACATCTCAATATTGTTATGCTCAGGATGTGACTTCTCTTCCTTATATCGGGAAATCGCTACGATTTGGAGCTTCCACGCAGGAGAATACAGGTTTTGCAACAACGTCTATCCTCAATTTGAAAGCCAATTACGATGAGGAAGTCGTGTTGAGGATTTCAGCAGGTTGTGGTAACACCAAAGGAGGTGTTTTGGATTTGAAAGTTGATGATACGATTTTTGCAAGAATTGATGCCAAAGCAAATGGTGATAGTGGTGAAAACGGAACAACTTTTGGTGCTAAGATGTACACATTCGATTTTGTTCTCCCAAGTGATATTGCAACAAACCGGTCCGTCATTTCACTGGTTCATTCACGAAATATTTCGGGGGAATATATTTACATAAATCAGTTTAAGATATTTCACAGAGCGAAAGTTCCTAACGAAACTGTACAAAATACATCAGAACCAATAGTCTGCTACATTGACACAGATGATAATTTGATTGTTAAAAATGCAGGAGATAATGCAATCATTCAAGTGTATAATGTTGCCGGTTCCTTATTACACACATTAAAAACATCATCATCAGTTGAGAAAATTAAGGTGAAAAATACGCATAAAAATCTGTTATTGGTCAAGGTTACAGGACAATCAGGAATTTCATATCAAAAACTGGTCAATATTTGATTATCGCATAATGAAGAAAATACGAACATATAAAATCTATTTGATTCTCAGCTTGATGCTTGTCTCTATGTCGGCGTTTTCAGCTGTAAAGGAAAGCTGGTGGCCGGAACAAAAGCTACCTGCTCAAATTGTGCGAATCAGGCCGGCTAATTTAAAAGAACGTAACTTAGTTCAGTCAATTTCAGGATTGGCGGCTAAGGGAGTAAATGACGGAACTAATAATGAGCTTATCTGGACCAACGTAACCGGGACTGCCTATAATTATTTTCTCAGCAAATGGTTGCAAAGGACAGGTGTTGTCGATAGGGGAGAGACCGACTTGTGGTCACTGGTAGCGCAATATAAAAACAAAAATATCATCAAAGGATATGTACTTTATAAAGAGGATGCGGGAAATTATTCTGTTAACTTTGCTACCCTTTATGCTTCCCGTTACGACGCGATACTGGTGGAAGAGTCGATGGAAGCGATAGCAATTTCATACGGACTTACCCTCAAATTTGATGCACGTCCGTTAAACAGCCTCTCATCCTACACTGCCGAATGGTTCAATACAGTCAAATCATGGTTGAATAAAACCATGATTGTAACACTGCCTCCTGATGACTACAAACAGAGGGATATGGCTATTGCCCATGGATGTATGGTGTATTGGGGTACCGATGATTTTTATAAATCAGTCTTGTCCTGGATGGATCCCAACAGTCCCGTTGTAGGATGGAATGCCGGGGACGAAGGAACCCATGTGGAAATAGCTACTCGCTATGGCATGTTAACAACAGGTGCAAGCATCGTAAACCTCCCGGTATTATCTGCAGGTGCCAATGCGGTTACGCCGGTTAAAGTACGTAATGTCAATCCCAAATTATTGGATTTTAGTACCGGAAAAGATTATCATGCTTTTGTGATGAGCGATGGCGATAATATGATGATACAAGCAACCAGTTTGCCATTGAACGTTGAGTATTGGGCGAATCCTGATATCAATAATCTCCCTATGAACTGGACCAGTTGCCCGGTTAATCTTTCTCAAATGGTACCAGATGCGTGGAAGTACTACGTAGAACAATCGTCGAAAACGCCGGGAAACATCATTGAGTTTGGTGGAGCTTATCAATATCCCGATTTATATGCTTCATCAAGAGGAAGTGAGGCTTCAACTATACACAGGCAATTTGCCGGTATGGTCAACAAAAAAATGAAATCGACAGGCAGTCGTGTTTTCGGATTCATTACGCGTAACAGTTTAAGCAGTGATGCTGCTAAAGCTGCCTATCAAATATATGCCGATTCCATTGAAAATCTGGTAGGAATCATTGCTGTGCAATATGTTCCCTATAACGGAGGAAGTGGCAGTGTTTTTTGGGTTACTAACAAACATGGAGTGCATATTCCTGTTTTTACGGCAAAGTATCAAATGTGGGCCGGATTAAATGTCAGCAATTCAGGTAATCCCGCGACAATTGCAAATTTACTTAACAATTCAGCTTCACAAACCAGTGCCACTTTGCTTGACTGGACCATTGTTCATGCCTGGTCCTACTTTAAAAAGGATGCTAATGGTATAATCAGTGATGCTGTTGCAGCTGATGAGGGTGCAGTCAGGGGAGTAAGCCCGGCCGTGTGGTCAAAAGATTTATTGAACAATAATTTTGAAATTGTATCGATAGAAGAGTTGTTGTGGAGATTACGCATGAAGTATTATCCGGATGAAACTTTGAATGTCATAAATAACTACATTCCTGCTGAGGAAGAGCCGGTGTCGTATCCTGATTCTCTCGGAATTAACTTTGCTAACTTCACAACTTCATCTACCGAAATGATGTTGGCTCAGGGATATAACAACTGGCTTTCAGCATCAGGTCATCAATGGGAATCGCAGTATTGTTATGCACAAGATATCACCACGTTGCCTTATATCGGTAAAGCCATACGTTTTGGTGCTTCGGCTTTATCCAATACAGGGAAAGCCACAACACCAAAACTGGATCTCAGGCCATCGGAACAGCAAGATGTTGTTTTACAATTATCGGTCGGATGCGGCAGCACAAAAGGAGGAATGCTCGAAGTAAAAATTGACAATTTCGTGATTGATACCATCAGTGCTTCCAAAGACGGCGATAGTGGTGCGAACGGAACCAGCTTTGGAGCCAGGATGTATGATTTCGAATATATAATTCCAGCATCTGTTGTTTCAAGTCAATCTACAATTACATTAACCCACTCCCGCTCTGTATCAGGAGAATATATTTACATGAACAAATTCAGGGTTTTCAGGAGAATGAAACTTACTTCTGTTCATACGAATCAGAAACAGTCATTGATAATTACTGAAAACAGAAATGGATATATTAATATACAAGGATTATCAGGCAAGGCAACCATCGAAGCTTTTACTATGGAAGGTAAGCTGATAAAGAAAATTGTTGCGAAAGATAATTCCGGTTTTTATCTGAATGGTGTTGATTGTGGGTTGGTGTTGATAAAGGTTATTCAGTCGAATGAGATATCAATACATAAAGTATTCTTAAAGAAATAATTATAAATGTTTTATATTAAAAATTTAGTTTTATGAGAAAAGAATTAGTCTTACTTGTTTTTTTTATTCTTGGTCTTTCGCTTCAGGCACAAACCGAAGAAATTGTATTGAATCTTGATTGTTCGATTTTTCAGGTATCTGCATCAAAAGATATGTCTGAATCAAATGCTCCTCATAACTGGCAATCAGTTTGTGACCTCAATTGGCAGTCGACCAGTGTTTTTGCTCAATCGGTAACTGAAGGAAACATGAGTTTTCTGGGAAAAGCAGTTCGTTTCGGATCATTGAAAAGTGGAGATGGTAAAGCAACGTTAGCATCAGTAGATCTTTCAAAAACGAAAAATCAAAAGGTTGTTCTTCGCATATCAGTAAGCTCAGGAGCTGATAAAAGCGGAAAACTAGACATCAGAGTGGATGGTAAATCAATCGGAACTATTGCTGCCTCAGATGGTAATAATGGACGTAGTTTCGGACGTGAATATTACCCGTTCGAATTTGAAATAAAAAACGGGAAAAACATCTCGGAGATTACTATCGAACATTCCAGCACAGATAATAAAGGATTTATTTATATGAATCAGTTTGCCATTGTAAAAATTAATAAATAAAATGAATGTTTAACGCTTAAAAATTGTATTATTATGAAAAAAATTAACTTTCTCATTGTGATGATGTTAGTTTCAATATTAACATCTCAGATAAATGCAGCCACTCCACTGGCAGAGGCAAATGGCATTGAAACAGTTATTCTTAAAATTAATGTTTCAGGATTCAATGTTACAGGAACCGGTACTTCTGAAATGTCGGTAGGAACAGAGCCCAATAACTGGGTCGCAGCAACAGGTGTTCAATGGACGTCATACAATTGTTTTCCGGCTAATATCACCAGCGTACCGCACATTAAACAAGCTGTACAATTCGGTTCTACAACAACTGGAACAGGACTTGCTACAACACCTGCATTAGATCTGTCTCCTTCAACAGGAAAGACTACAAAAGTACGTATTTCAGCTACTGCAGGCTCTAACAAAACAGGGTCATTAACTGTAAAACTGAATGGAAATACCATTGGTACTATCAGTGCTGCAACTTTTGGTGCTTCTTATTACATCTTCGAATATGATATCACTGCTTCAGGTACATCAGCATCAAGTTTATCATTTGAACACAGCAGAGTAGAAGAAGCAGGTAATATATATGTAAACGACATTACAGTATACAAGACACCAAATATTCTGCTTTCACTTGATTGTTCCCCTTTTACAACAAATGCGTCTACAGAAATGTCTGTGGCAACAGCTCCTCACAACTGGACAACTGCAATTGGTGCCAATCCTGCATTTTCTCAGTATATGTATGCCCAGGGAACTTCTACAAACGCTTATGGAAAAGCGGTTCGCTTTGGTGCAACGAGCGGTAATATTAAAGTAGGCAAAATAACTACTAACGATATGGATTTAAGTTCCTCCGGTGATTACAAAACAAAAATGTATATTGAATTGTATATGACAACGGTAGATGTAGGTACAAAGCTCAACATGTCTATTGACAATGGGGAAATTCAATGGATATTTGATCCTAAAACAGATAATGGTGGAAGTCCTATTGCTCCGGGAGCCTGGGTTGCCTATGATACTGAGATTGTTGGAGGAACAGCTGCATCGAAACTTACCCTCTCGCATACCCGGAATGAAATTGAAACAACTTGTATCTACATGCGTAACCTGAAAATTTATAAGGAATATACAGGTCCGACAACGGTAAAAGAAAATTTCATGGATAATTCAATCAAATTATATCCCAATCCATGTTATAACGAACTTTATACAGATGCAGATTATCTTTCAGTTATTAATCTGACCGGAAATAGCATAATACAAACGAAAGTTAGTAATGGTAGAATCAATGTGTCTGCCTTACCATCAGGAGCCTATTTTGTGCATTGTTACGACAAGGATGGCAATAAATCCGTACATAAAATAATCAAGTACTAATTTTCAGGCAAAACACAAATGATACATGAAAGCGTATCATTTGTGTTTACAACCTATGAAGATAAAAAACATAGGCATTCAGCCAATCAATTGAATATTTCACTTTAAAAGATATTATAATGAGTTTCAGCAGAAGATCTTTTCTAAAAAAAGCAGGGGCCGGACTGGCATTTGGAGCACTTTCTCCTGCAATTTTGTCTGCACAAGACACCAAAAAAGCAAAGTCAATCATTTCGACTCATCCGAAACTGCAATGCGATGTAGTGGTGGTTGGTGCAGGCCCCGGTGGTGTGCCGGCAGCATTAGCAGCTGCCCGTAACGGGTCAAAAGTTATTTTGGTTGAAGAAGACAATATGCCCGGAGGAGCCCCCGTAGATATGTATGTCACGTATATCTGTGGCGGACCGAGGGTTGGTGCTTTTCAGCGGATGGTGAAAAAACTGAATGACTTTCATACCATCGGAGGTGAGGCGTGTGATACTTTTGGCAATGCCGGTCAGGATGGTAAGAATCATTGGTGGATGCCGGGAGATTACGCCCAGGTGATTTATCAAGCGATTGCTGCTGAAAAAAATATCACTTTGCTTTGTGGGGCTCCGGTTGTAGATACAATTGTGACTCATAAAGGAAACCGGAACATTGTACAGGGAGTCAGGATTATGCGTAATGGTGAATTGCAGGATATTGAGGCAAGTGTCACCATTGATGCTACCGGAACCGGTATTGTAGCTGCTATGGCAGGCTGTGAATACATGTTTGGTAGTGAGGCGAAGAGCGACTTTAACGAAGAAATTGGTATTGAGGTTGCTGACGGTAAGATACAGCCTTGTACCCTGATGTTTATAACCCAACGTATTAAACGTCATGCGGTATTACCTGTCGACAAAATGAAAGGAAGCAGTGGTGTTGAAGATCAGTACGACTGGGTAAGGGCGGCAGATAAAGAAGCCATGATAAAGAGGGATGCCGGTATTTATTTGCATTGGGGAAAAACTGTTTATTGCAAAGATACACGGGATTCTCTTTTGGTCGCTGAGGCACAGCGAAAAGCGCTGGAAGGACTGGAGGAAAACATGCAAATATTACATGAAGCGGGGTATGCTACCCATATTGCTCCAAAAATTGGTGTTCGTGAGGTACGACGAATCAAAGGCGAATATGTATTAACTCAACGAGATTTATCCAACGGAGTTCAGCATGATGATAAAATAGCAGATGCCAGCTATTACTTCGATGTTTGGGGAATGAAAATCGACGAAAAACTAAAACGTGTTCCTCCATACGGAATTCCCTACAGGAGCCTCATCCCGGTTAATACTGAAGGATTGTTGCTTGCCGGGCGTATTATCAGTGCTACGCGTATAGCCCACAGTTCATTGAGAGTTCAACCCATCTGTTCCAACATCGGTGAAGCGGCGGGAACTGCTGCAGCATTGTCGGTCATGTACAAAACCGGTGTGCGATCGATTGATATCAAAGAATTACAGGCAAATTTAAATGCCAACGGATTATTCAACGGATTTAGAAAAACAGGAAGCAAATCATAAATAACATCATTATGTCATTAAACCGAAGAAATTTCTTAAAAAAAGCAGGAGTGGGGATCGCCGGACTTAGCCTCGCCAATATTCCACTGATTGCACAACAAAGTATAAAGAAAGACGATATAAAAAGAAATTACCTGCCGACACTTAAAGCCGATGTGATCGTTGTTGGTGCAGGTCCTTCCGGAGTTCCTGCCGCAATAGCAGCTGCGCGGGAAGGAGCAAAGGTTATACTGCTGGAAGAAGACTGGGCTCCGGGTGGAGCGCCGGTTGACATGTTCGTTACTTTTATGTGTGGAGCTCCCAGAACAGGAATATACCTGGAAACTGTGAGAGAATTGAACAAAAACCATTCGTTGGGTATAACCCCGTCTTCTACTTTTGGTAATTATGCCTGGGATAACAAGAATCACTGGTGGATGCCCTCTTCATATTCTATGGTCTGGAATAAGATGATGGCAGCAGAAAAAAATCTGACACTGATGTGCGGATGCCGTGTGGTAGATACGCTGGTTACGACAAAAGGAAACCGGAATACAGTTACCGGAGTTGTCATGATGAGAAATGAATTGTATCAGAAAGTGGAAGCGCCGGTGACAATTGATGCGACTGGAACCGGTTTAATTGCGGCAAAAGCAGGCTGTGACTTCTTCTACGGAAGCGATGCAAAGAAAGACTTCAACGAAAGTATCGGGCTGGAAAAAAGTGACGGTAGGGTACAACCCTGTACGCAAATGTTTATCAGTCAAAGAACAAGAAGTAATACCGAATTTCCAAGAGAAGCATTTAAAACCGGTGTATTGTTGTATGATGATGCAAAATGGGAAACACATCAGACTCCCGAAGAGGCTGTAAGGAAAGATGCCGGTATTTATCTGCACTGGGGCTCCACTGTACCAGTTGCTGATACAACAGACCCGATACAGGTTGCCCAGGCACAGCAGGAAGCACTTATTAAGCTGAAACCTAAATTTGAAGCTTTACAAAAAGCAGGATATACTTCGCATATTGCTCCAAAAATTGGTGTCCGCGAATGCCGGCGAATACGGGGAGAATATGTTATTACAGTAGATGATGTCCTTAAAGGTGTTTTTCCTGACGACCATGTAGCAGACGCATGGTACTCCCTGGATCCATGGGGAATGAAAGTCGATGAGAAAATCAAGCAAAGTGTAGGACCTTACGGTATTCCTTACCGTTCGCTCATTCCCGTGAATACGGAAGGACTGCTGACTGCCGGCAGGATAATCAGTGGGACGAGATTAGCAATGAGCTCGTATCGGGTTCAACCGATATGTGGTACGATAGGAGAGGCGGCAGGAACTGCTGCCGCAATGGCTGCGCTAAATAAAACCGGAGTCCGTAACCTGGATGTAAGATCACTGCAGAACAAACTGGAGAAAAAAGGTCTTTTTGACTGGTATGGTAATGTAAATATGAATGTAAACAATAAGCCCTGGAAAAAATGAATATAAAATCCTTTATAAAAACTTTTGCTTTATTGATTGTACTTTATCCCGGGATACTTGCCGGGCAGAAAAATGTCGCTGCAAAACTGAAAAAACCGGAACAGCAAACAATAGTTGTATATGGAGCCAGCGTTGCGGCAACAACAAGCACCCGTATATGGGTTGATGAATTATTCGGACGATTAGATAAGCGTTATCCCGGAAAGCTTACTTGTTATAATATTTCTAAAAGCGGAGTAAACTCTTTCTGGGCAACAGAAAACTTTAAAGATTCGGTTCTAAGCAAGAAACCGGATATCTTGATTTTCGGGTTTTGTGAGAATGATTGTGTTGAACGGTTTAATTTTTGGCCATGGTATTCTGGTAAATGTGCTGAATACATGATTGATAATTTAAAAAAACAAAATCCGGAGGCGATTGTTATTATGTACATTATGAGCGAATTTCCAATAGGGAATGCGGCTACAACCCGGCCTGAGATAAAGGCGTTTAATGATTCATACCGGGAAGTGGCGAAAAAAAGAAATGTATTGTTGGTCGACTTTTCAAAGGAATTCAAAGATATATATGAAATTGAAGGCGAAAAAGTGTTCAGGTCTTACCAGGGAGATGGGATTCTTCCAAGTAAAAAAGCAGCTTATGAAGTAATTGTGCCCGGATTCTTAAAGGCAATGGGAATCAAATAACGTTGAATTAAATATTAAGCGACTTCATCCTGAAATGTAATATCCGTGATCTGAAAATTAATCTTTATATGAAGCATATAATTTTTGTTGTTGTAGTTGCCATGTTAACAACGTGCAGCTTGAGTGCACAATCCAAACTGGCACAGAACCTGAAAAAAGGTAAAGCACAGACATTGGTGGTTTACGGTACCAGCATCTCAAGTATGGCTCCAAATGGTGTTTTGTGGGTGGAGGAAGTTGGTAATCAGTTGAATCGGATGTTCGATGACAAGCTTACCGTGTATAACTCAGGAAGGTCAGGCCAAAACTCTAAATGGGCGCTGGCCAATCTTTCCGACAGCGTATTATCCAGAAGGCCGGATGCCGTCATAATTGAATTTGCGACCAACGATGCGGTTCAGCGTTTTGGCATTTCAATAGAACAATGCAGGGCAAATACGGAGAAACTGATATTGCAGATTAAAGAAGCATTCCCTGAATGTGAGGTTTTTCTGCATACTCCCTGCGGATATCCTCTCGGCAAGAATGCAGAAAGCAGACCTACCATGCAGGCATATAATAAAATTTATGAAGAACTGGCAACATTATTCAATCTGATTTGGATCGACGAATCTTTAGAACTCAAAAGAATAGCGGAAGAGCAAGGTGTTCCGGCATTAAAAAAGTATGCAGGGGATGGAGTACACCCTACCCGTAAAGCAGCGTTGGAACTGATTGCGCCGAATGTTGTCAGCGCTATTGTCAAAGGAAAATAATTTTGTACTGTTTTCTCAATATATCAATGAAAAAAACGAACATTAACTTTCTGCTAATAACTATAATGGTATTGTTTTGTGTATTGCAGGTCGCGGCAATACCGGGAAATTACCTTTCCATGAAAGGGACTGTGCATACGCATTCGTTTCATGACCAGGAGGATAGCCTTTCGGTAAAAGAAATAGTGGAGTTACAGGGAGATGATGGACTTCCGGTATGGTTTGGAAGGTCTGTGAGGAAAGTAGTTTGTTTGACGGGAGAATGCAGAATTGCCCGGTTATGGCTGTTTTGGGACGGAACAGGTGATTATCTCGGCTTTCAGCTATACAATGATGAAGAACTTACCAAAACTGATCATGATGCTTTCAGCTCGGATGATTACCGGAAATTAGACCGGATTCTCAGGGATTCATTATCGTTTATTAAGCATATTTCTCAGGAAGATTTGGTCTTCAATGAAAGTCTCGATGGACGATCAGGTGCTACACAGCCTGCTTATAAAGAGCAACTTGTGGAAGGAGCTGCATATACTTGTTATAGTTTATGGCATACCGTTTACGGTAACACACGAACTAAAATATATGATATCATTCAATCACGTTGTGATAGTACTTATCTGAACAAATTGCTCAATAGTAATAATTTTTTATATCGTAAATGGGCAGTACGGTATTTGATTGAACATCCTCAACAACAAAAATGGTTTGATTTGACAGTTTTTCGTTTTCTCTCAAATGAATATGAAGAATTAGCCCTGTTAGCACTGGATTATCTGAATCCTGAAATGTTAAAACAGCCGGATGTACAGCAAGAGTTTTACCGTTTATTCAGGAACTCGGATGTCATGCGCAGATTTCAAATTATGCGTAGATTATCGCAGTTGGATCATGTTGATGAGAACATTGTTTTGTATTTATTGAATCAATTTGACAAACAGGAAATATCGGCCTCGTCCTTAATTTATGTTTATAAATGTATCAATCAGGAGCATTTAAAAAACAATCACATCACAAAAAAACTGAATAAATTTCTTAAACATAAGAACAATTTTGTGCGGACTATTACGCAGCAGGTTTATGACAAAAGCCATATTCAATAATTGAGTATGTGTTTTTTATATCATAAATAATTTTTATCATCATAAATCTCATTTATAAACACATTCTTCTGAATCAAAAAAATAAATTTCAATATGAGAATAATCAAGCTCTTCATTCTTTTCTTTTTTGTTGTTCGGCTAATTACTGCCAGTGATTTTGTTGATTATGTAAATCCTCTTATGGGCAGTCAGTCGGAATTTAAATTGTCAACCGGGAATACTTATCCTGTGATTGGTATGCCTTGGGGTATGAACTGCTGGACTCCTCAAACCAACAAGATGGGAGATGGTTGGGTATATAATTATAACCACTACCAAATTAACGGTTTCAAGCAAACTCATCAACCCAGTCCGTGGATCAATGATTACGGTCAGTTTTCCATTATGCCGGTTACAGGAAACAAAATTACGGAAAAGCAGCGTGAGAGTTGGTTTTCTCATAAAAGCGAACTGGCAAAGCCTCATTATTACAGTGTATATTTAGCTGATCATGATATTTTTACTGAAATTGCTCCGACTGAAAGAGCTGCTATTTTCAGGATGACATTTCCTGAAAACGATTCTTCACGCATTGTCATTGATGCTTTTGATAAGGGATCGTTTGTTAAAGTTATTCCTTCGGAAAATAAGATTATCGGTTATACCACCCGTAATAGTGGAGGGGTACCTGATAACTTTAGGAACTACTTTGTCATCATTTTTGATCAACCCTTTGCTGAGTATCGTGTGTGGACCGGTAACAAAATAATTGCCGCTAAGGAAGTCGCTGATAATCATGTTGGTGCTGTCATCGATTTTAAAACCCGGAAAGGTCAAAAGGTGCACCTCAGGGTTGCTTCTTCCTTTATTAGTTATGAACAAGCAGAACTTAACCTGAAAGAGTTAGGAGATAAATCATTCGATACCATAAAAGAGCAGGGGCGTAAACGATGGAATGAGGTGTTGAGTAAAATTGATATAGAAGCAGACCTGGATGTAAAACGAACATTTTACAGTTGTCTCTATCGTTCAACTTTATTCCCGCGAAAATTTTATGAAATCAACAGTACCGGGGAGATTGTACATTATAGTCCCTACAATGGTGAAATCAGATCTGGCTACATGTATACAGACACAGGTTTTTGGGATACTTTCAGGGCTTTATTTCCCCTGCTTAATCTTGTTTATCCGGATGAAAACATCAAAATACAACAAGGTTTGATGAATACTTATCTGGAAAGCGGTTTCATGCCAGAATGGGCATCTCCCGGACATCGTGATTGTATGGTAGGAAATAATTCAGCTTCAGTTATTGCTGACGCGATTTTGAAAGATATTACACCCGATTCTCTTCATTTGTCTCTTTATGAAGCCATGATTAAAACGGCTAATGATGTTCATCCGGAAGTATCATCTACAGGCCGGTTGGGTTACGAATACTATAATACGCTGGGTTATGTTCCCTATAATGTGGAAATTAAGGAAAATGCAGCCCGTACATTGGAATATGCTTACAACGACTGGTGTATTTATCAGGTTGCTAAAAAACTGAATCGTCCCGCAGAAGAAACAGAGTTATACCGTACACGGAGTAAAAATTACAGTAATCTTTTTGATAAAAGTTCAGGACTGATGCGTGGACGAAATAAAGAAGGTGACTTCCAGGCTCCTTTCAACCCTCTGAAATGGGGAGATGCTTTTACAGAAGGGAATAGCTGGCATTATACATGGTCGGTATTTCATGATATTGAAGGACTTAAAAAACTCATGGGAGGTCGTGAAAAATTTGTTTCCATGCTTGATTCGGTATTTGCGGTGCCTCCCGTTTTTGATAACAGTTATTATGGATTCACCATCCATGAAATCAGAGAGATGCAAATCATGAATATGGGTAATTACGCGCACGGTAATCAGCCGATACAGCACATGATCTATCTGTATAACTATGGAGGAGAACCGTGGAAGACTCAATATTGGGTAAGAGAAACCATGAACAGAATGTACAGACCAACGCCGGACGGCTACTGTGGAGATGAAGATAACGGACAAACTTCAGCCTGGTATGTTTTTTCAGCCCTGGGCTTTTATCCGGTATGTCCCGGAACTGATCAATATGTCATCGGTTCGCCCCTGGTCAATAAGGCTACAATAAAACTATCTAACAGGATAAAGATTAGCATTACAGCCACCGGTAATAATGCGACAAACCGCTATATTCAATCAATGACAGTTAACGGAAGAAAACATCAGGCTAATTATCTGGATTATAACCAACTTAAAAAAGGGGCTAACATAAATTTCAAGATGGATAGCATCCCGAATAAAAAACGTGGTATCCTCGAGAAAGATGTCCCATATTCGATGAGTATGTTAGAATAGCTCATGTTTTGTTTGGTCTTCAGATGTATAATAACTTAACGTGAGTTCTATATAAAATTAAAATAAAACGAGTTGATTTTGATCCACAAATTCAACCTTAATTGATGGTTTCTTAGGCATAAAACTGTAAGCGAGCAGTGCAGCCACAAGATTTGAAATGAAATTAGTAAAAGACTGATGCCTTGTGTGTTCTATCTGGCAAATGTTTTTGAGTTCATCATTGACTGTCTCAATGATGGCTCTTTTACGCAGATAAATTCTGTCCTGCTGGTGGTTGAGTCAACAAAACTGATTCCGGTACATTGACCCATCCTGCACAATTTAAGAAAAATAACCAGAGGAAAAACAGCTTGCTGTTGTAACTCAACAAATCGATTATAGGAAACCAAATGTGGAAACTCCCCATTTAGATGTTGCATTACATAAAACACATTGTAATGTTTCAGATTTCTGAATCCTCCCAAATGGAAAGTGATCAAAATTGTCATTACTTCACTGTGTGACAGCCTGTTTGGCTTGTTTCTGGTCTTTTTGCCGCTCTCGACAACCAAAATATGTTTTCTGTATGATTTGTCAAATTCTTTTGAAAAATCATCGCATAAATAAAAAATTTCAGTAATTTCGTCAGTGGTTAGCATTGTGATTAATTTAGTTATTTATCTGTATTTCAATACTATAAGGATAATAATTATCTCGGAATTATGCTAGCCATTTTCAATTTTTCTTATATCGAACTCACGTTAAAATAATATCATCAGATGTTTCATTCAGAAGCCAAACCAGGATTTGGAATCAATCGGAGTATCCTGTTGTTTTAGCCCGATAGGGCAGGGTATTTTCGAGGAGTTATTAGGGTTGAGAGGTCATATATTTGACATTATCAATTTATAATTTTCTTCAATATCAGTTGTTTCTTTATCTGTCAGATTGGAGAATTCTTTTTCTTTTGCACGTTTTGATAACTTTCCTTTGTTTTGTTCCAGGAATTTGACTAACAATGCTACGGTATGATCAGGCATTTCAAATTCATCATCCAGATACCGTTTAAATTCGTCGTATTGAATCAAATAATTGATTTCATCAGGAATAATATTCCGGATCGTATCGTTCACGCAGTCGTATAAGAATTCGGCTTGCTTGGTGGCATCGAAGTATCGATAGAAATCCATCGTTTCGTTTAACACCTCCACATTGTTGTTTTTCGTGACATCCCAAACTATAAAATCCAACAGCGGCTGAGAATAGGATTCCAATACTTTTCGATAATCTTCAATATGA
>JAYFPG010000020.1:0-39077 GCA_034928085.1 Paludibacter sp. | reverse complement strand
AGATGCTCTGAACCAGCTGAGCTAAACGCCCGATATTTTACATCAAGATCTTTACTTCTAAAGCGGTGCAAAGATACTATTAATTTTGAATTCTCAAAAAAGTTTTGAAAAAAAACAGGCAAATCAATTAAATTATTTTAGTATGGCTTCTTCTATTTCCCTGAAATATCGGTTATTGATTTGTTGAACAAATGCATGGTATGCTTCAATGCCCGCTTTTTCGGGACTTAACTGCATGCCTTTTACCGGTGTGATTTCAGTAATGTACTTAATTTGGTTATTGTTATCTGTCACAACAATAGTACCTGTGAGGAGACTTGTATAAATTCCGCTATTAAAACTTTGCCGTTTGGTTTCTGTTTCAACAATACAGATATAATCCTCCAGCTTATTTTCGGATAAATATCCTCCCGATTTACCCAGGTTAGTAAAGGCCTTTCTGACCAGCCCGTCTAAAAGGTCAACTCCCATATTGCTCTCCTTTATTACAAATCGTATGGTTGGTTTCTTAATATAAATCGGGACTGAAAGTGTGTTAACAGACATGTCAAGTATGGCTTTTCGAACGACAAAATCGGCAGATGACTCAACTAAAATGGCATTTACATCTGGCATTACCCTAAATATTTCTTCTTGATTGAAGGAACGTATCTTACCTATCGAAAAATGCACCTCTCCTCTTTCATTTGTCACTATATTAGCCGGTTGGATGGCCCTTTCAGAATAATGCGCCAACAATGGGAATCCTGACACAAGCTTACCATCTGCATCCATCAGGCGAAAAGTGAGTTTATCACGGTTAATTTCTCCGGATGAGATCACCTGAATTTCAGGATGCGATGGTTCAATTTTCAGCGAAGATAATATAGCATTCAGCCGGGCAAAGGACTGAACAACCAGATTTTCTTCTTTGTTGTCGATTGATGCGACAATATTTTCATTCAAATAGAGTTTGACGGCATCGACTGTTTTGGCATAATTTACCAACGCCTGTTTCAAATCTATATTTTTTTCAGCATCTGCTGCGAGTTTAAAATAAGATGCCGCATTTTGCACTGCCGCCTGTCGCTTCAGTTGTTGTTGTTCGTAATATTTCCGTTTCAACAAGCGGTAGTAGACCCAGTAGTTTTTCTTATCGGCATAGGTTGCCACCAACTCATATCCATCCAGTTCGGTAGAAACCCGCGAACGAATCAGCGAGTTAAATTCATCTTTTATTTTATCATTTCTTACCAATGTCACCAATACATTGGAAGAAAAAAGTTGTACCGATATCTCGGATGCCAGTTCGTTGAGCGCATCCTTACGGGCTCTTTCGATATGGGTGTTTTGTTTTTTATAGATGGGTGCAGAGCCAATACCAATAAAATACTCCGGGTCAGAAAGCTGGGTATTCACCCAATCAGGAACTATTTTCTTTCTGAAACATGCATGCGTATTCGCACTTTGCATCAACAGCACCAAAGCGAGACAATAAACTAAAATATTGAACGAAAATTTATTTCTCGGGATCATATGATCTGATTTTTTTAAACATCTCCAGAGCAACAACCGATGCAAAGTTTTGCTCAAAAGATGCTTTGTCCGTTAGCACCGACCGGGCATCAAACAATTGTCTCATTGAGTTTAAACGCGCCTGATCTGTATACATAGTATCTCTCTTTCCATCACCCCAATCACCCGGAAATAAATCCCGGGAGTCATATTCGCTGCTCGCGTAAACGACCTTGTCCGTATAGTTTTTCCCAATTACATCCGCTGCAACTACAATGGAATTTTCGACCCTGATAAATTCATAACCGAACTGAATAGTTGCATGAGCTGTTTGTGAACATTCGAGATAATACACTTTTTTGAATTTTTGCTGCCTGTTTCTGTCTTCATAACGCAGAAATGCCTTTCGTTCCGTTTTGTTGATTTTCGAAACAATGTAAGCCGACTTTTTGATGTCACCCGACAAAAACATTCTGATGGGAATGACCAGGCTGGCATCGAATGGCAAATTATGTTGCAGGGCAAGCCGTTGCTCCTCCAGCATCCGCCGTGTGTAGTCGGTTGATACTACCTTCAGCAAAGGATCGTTTTGTTTAGCAAACTCCTGTTTAGTCATTTGTTCAATTTCCGAGGCCAGAAAAGGGTAAGTATAAGCCTGCTTAAAAGGCTGAATGGCAACGGTAAGCACAGCATATTGCAGGGCTTCTTTTTGCAGGGACGCGGCATCTTTGTATGTCGGATTGACTTTCAACAAACGTCCAAAAGCAAAATAAGCGGAACGATACAACCTGCCATCAAAATACTTGCGTCCCTCTCTGTATATCGGTTCACAAACGGCAAAAGCATGCAACTCGATGGCACGTTCATAATTCCGGTCAATGCTCATTACCTCCTGAAACAGCCTTTCTGCCTCGCTGAACTGTTCTTTGTCGAGCGCTTCCTGTGCTTTTGTATAGGTTACCCGTAAATGGCGGATTTTCGCCTCGTCAAATTGTCCCCGGGCTTTATGACTGACGTCAAAATCAACCTTAAATTCCGCCGCCTTTTGCTGCAGGTTCTGCAATTCAAGGAAATATGTCACAACCAGATTATCCTGCAGTGCCGTATATGCATCGTTTATTTTCGACTCCAGCTCGTCACCGTATCTTTTCGCTGCACGCATCAGTCCGATTCGGGCATCATCATTTTTTTCAAACTTCTTCCGAAGCGAAAAAACATAATTATCCACAGCCTGACGGTACATCTCAGCCTGTTCATACTTAACAGCCTGGCGCACATATCTTTTTGAGGCGCAACCGGCCAGCATCAGCAAAACAAAACCCGACAGTAAGAATATGAGTAGTTTAGCATTGGAACGAATCATTTGTCAATACAGCTATTATCAACCATAAGGCAGGGTGTCTGAATCTAACTGATTCAAACACCCTGTATATAGGAAAGTTGAAATTTATTTACCTAATTTGCTCATTTCTTCTTCGAAAGTCTTTTTGAACTTTTCGTAGTTATAATCTACTTTAAGCATCTCGTTGCTCGTCGCTTTTTTGTTGATTTGTTCAAAAATATCGTTGGAACCCAGTTCAAGGCATACGTAGTATTTGTAAGTACGCGCTTTGGTAACTGTAGCTTTCTCACAAATAACCGTGGACCCGTTTATACTCTGATCAATCACCTCTCTGGTCAGTCCTTCATACCTGGTCATCAACTCTTCGGCATTGTTGAAATTTCCCGATTTAACATAATTATCGGTAACACCTTTAACCAACGTACTGAGTGAGGCCGCCAAACCGGCACGGGCTTCGCTCATGGCTTTCTTTTTTGCAGTCATCTGGTCCATGCTTTCTCCCAGAGCTGAATAACGGAGCACCTTTGAATTACTTTGGTAATCGGGACCTGAACATGGAATAATTAACTCGACCTCACCAAGATCTTCGGTATTTACAACTTTTTGTTTTGATTTGCACGATACCATGCTCATACTTACGATTCCGAGCAGGAGGAATACATTGATAACGGATAAAATTTTTGTCTTCATGAGATTAATTTTGAGATTGATAGAATAGAAAGTTTTAAATGCATAAATTTGATCCAAAGATAAATAAAATTAGCAAAACTTATATCCAACTTGTGAAAAATATTGAGGGGAAAACCCTATCTTTGTGTTTAATTATACCAATTTCATACAAACGCCCCATTTCAATATGAAGAAAATAATTTTACTGATGCTGTCGCTAATCATTTACACGGGCATCAAAGCGGATGAAGGCATGTGGATGTTGCCACTCATCGAAAGGCTGAACATACAAAAGATGCACAATAAGGGTTGTGCGCTGACTGCTAAGGAGATTTACAGCGAAGAAAGCATCAGTCTGAAAGATGCGGTAATTGTTTTCGGCGGCGGATGTACAGGGGTGGTTGTTTCCAACCAGGGACTCATCTTTACCAACCACCATTGTGGATATGGCGCCATACAGGAACTGAGTTCTGTTGAACACAATTATCTTAAAAATGGCTTTACCGCGAAGGAATTATCAGACGAAATACCAGCTCCTGGATTAACGGTGAAATTTTTGGTCAGCATCACGGATGTAACCGACCGTATCATGTCGGCTTTAAAAGGTGTAAATGACTATACAATCATCAAACAAAAGCAGGATTCTGTTATAAGCGTTATTAAAGAAGAATTCAGCAAAGACAACGACTACTTAGTTGACGTGGAGTCTTTCTACAGCGACAACGAATTTTACGTTTTCGTGATGGAAGAGTTTAAGGATATCCGGCTGGCTTTTACACCTCCTTCTTCGATCGGGAAATTTGGCGGTGATACCGACAACTGGATGTGGCCAAGGCACACGGGCGATTTCTCTGTCTTTCGTGTTTATGCCGACTCAACAGGTAAACCGGCTGAATATGCTGAAACAAACATTCCCTATGTGCCAAAGAAAGTAATCCCGGTTTCGACAAAAGGGTACAAAGCCGGCGATTTCGCGATGATCCTGGGCAACCCGGGAAGTACTTCGCGTTACATCACTTCCTACGGACTCTACAATCGTACCGAAGCCACCAATCGGGCACGTATTGATGTGCGTGGTGAAAAGCAAACGGTTTGGCGCTCGTTTATGAAAGAAAACGAAGCCATCAACATCGCTTATGCCGGTAAATACGCACGCAGTTCGAACTACTGGAAAAACAGTATCGGCATGAACAAAGCCATCCAAAAGCTGGGCATCATGGAGCGTAAAAAGGCTGCTGAACTTGATTTTGCTAAATGGGTGAATGAATCTCCGGAAAGAAAAACAACATACGGTCAGGTACTACCTGTGCTTGAAAGAAATTACAAAGCAAGTTTTCCGACCCGGCACGCGATGAGCTACCTGCGGGAAGCGCTGCTAACCGGTGTTGAGATGCCACGCATTGCCGGTGAACTGGAAAAACTCCTTTTGCAAAATATTACAACGGACTCTATTCTGAAAAGTGCGAAAGAGAAATACGAAGACTATTATGCTGAAGTGGATGTGGCTACTTTTGCAGTCATGCTGGAAACCTACAGAAAGTACGTGAGCAAAGCCTATCTTCCCGCTATCTATCGCGAGATTGATACGAAATTCAAAGGTGATTATACACGCTATGCGCAATCTGTTTTTCAGAAATCAAGTTTCTCTGATTGGGAGAAATTCAGCAAAAAACTCAAAATAAAGAAAATCAACCTAAAGAATGATCCGGCACTGATTTATCTCCATGCGGTTGAAGATATGCTGAATAAACTGGACAACGACAACTATGCGAAGAGCCGTGATTCCATCGATTATGCCACCCGCTTACTGGAAGCTGGATTGAAAGAAATCAACTTAGCTAAGGGAACGAAACGTTATCCGGATGCCAACTTCACCATGCGCATGACATACGGATCGATTGATGGGTACAAACCTGCAGATGCGGTTACTTACAATTACTACACCACCACCAAAGGTATTCTGGAAAAAGAAATTCCGGGAGACATGGAATTCGATGTGCCGGCTAAGCTCAAAGACGCAATCAACAACCGCGACTTTGGTACGTATGCAGATGCTGAAACCGGCGAGTTAATCGTGAACTTCCTGAGCAACAACGATATTACCGGAGGCAATTCGGGTAGCCCGATTTTCAATGCCAATGGTGAACTCCTGGGGTTGGCGTTCGACGGTAACTGGGAAGCCATGAGCGGCGACATCGTTTTCGAACCCGAACTGCAACGCACCATCAACGTAGATGTGCGTTACATGCTTTTCATCATGGATAAAATCGGGGAAGCGGACAGGTTGCTGCGTGAGATAACAGTTCAATAGCTAAAAGCGGAAAACGGAAAGCTAATTGTTTTTCAGG
Source organism: Paludibacter sp. (assembly GCA_034928085.1). Lineage (GTDB taxonomy): Bacteria > Bacteroidota > Bacteroidia > Bacteroidales > Paludibacteraceae > Paludibacter. The sequence goes on along the minus strand of JAYFPG010000020.1, from coordinate 33,224 downwards.
CATTAATAGTTATTCACTATTCACTATCCATTTTCCGCTTTCCGCTTTCCGCTTTTAAAAGGAAACCGCTCCTCCAAGCATGAAATTAATGCCCTGCACTTCGTAACCATAGAACTGCTGATATTTGCTATTGAGCAGATTGTTAAGTTTCGCGAATGCCGATAAAGTCCGGTTGAACGTATAGGTTGCACCCAGGTTTACATCTACTTTTGGATCCATCTTGAAGGGTTTGTTACCCAGTTTAGCATATCTTTCGCCTTCGTAGAACAACTGGGCTGATGCGGTCAGGTTTTTATTGATCCTGACATCTGCACTAACATCTGCTTCGAGTTTAGGTTTCATCCATGCATGCAATTGCGTTTTTACATCCCAGGAATTATAAACACCCTTCAACTGGATGTTAACAGTGTTTTTAAAGTTGTAATTTGCCCTTACTCCTATTCTAAACAACCCGGCATCACTATATACGGCATTGAAACGATTAGTAAACAAATAGGCCTGATCACTAAAAACACCTATTTTTAAATAGCCCTTATTTTCATAAAAATACTGATCAACAATATACCTGTAATCCATAAAGGCATCCAGCAACAGGTTGTGCAACGGTTTCAGTTTAAAACCGAAATAGGTATTAATTGGCGTATAGGTATCTTTTACACGTAGATCTGAGAATACATAAGGATTTTCCTCATAAATACTACTGAGTGTAGAAAGACTGAAATCGCCGGTGATACCACCGTAAACCGACAGCACTTTCGGCAATACCCGCCATTCGGCAGTTATATCGGGGGTCGGATTAAAGGGTCTGCCATGGATAAAAGAAAAGGCAGTTTTCACGCCGGCACGCAGAAACCAGTTATCCCGTTCCATCAGGAAATAGGGATTCATGGAAAACACCGCGTAATAATCCCAGAAGTTTATCTTTGCGGTATCAGCTTCCTGATAAAACAAATTTGATAATTCGAAGTCCATCCCGAACCTGTTTTCTCCAAGGGGATTACTGAAACCATATTTCATTTTCAGGATGCTCTCCTGTAAACCATTGTCCGACCGAAACACATCAAAAGCCATTTCAGCATTGTATTTTTTACCGGTAGCATTGGGCAGCGAACGGATACCCACATGCGCGTTGTAGCGCCAAAGCATATCGAAAAGCGGACTGTTTGCCAGTTCGTCTAGTTTTACTGTTTGTGCTGAACGCGTAATCCGTTCTAAGTTCTGCTCTTTGTAATCAGGCTGTGATACGGGGAATGTAGAAGAAAAAGTTTTCAAATTCAGGGTATCACCATTTAATCCATAAAAGTTATTCCCGTAATAATTGAAATACTGATGCGAAAATCCCAGTCCGGCGTACAAATCATAACTGTTGAAATAGTGATTGTATCCCAGTTTAGCCTGACTGAAAGCATGTTTCTTTTCTCCAAAAGTACCCGTATGTTTCAGCAACAGGTCGAGCCTGTTTTTATCATTTTTGATAACCGGCAGAGCGATGTCACCCAGGGTGTTCCAGTAATTACCTGCACCGAGGCGGATGAAGGCTTCTTTCGATTCCTTTCTGCGCTGATGCAACACCTCTTCGGCCGAAAGTGTAACAATATTTTTTTCGAAAGGAAGCGGCTGGTAGATTTCGGAATAGTCAACCCGTTCCTTGGCCGTATTCACCTGAAAGACTTCAGGAAGCATGGTAATCTTACCGGCACCCTGTACTACAGGCTGAAATTCTCTTTCTATGGTTACGTTTCTGTCGGTTTGTTCCTGTGCAACAACGGTGTTTAGCAGTAAAACTGCAAACACGGTGGTCAGATATTTTTGAATGGTTGTCATATTTCGTTTGGCTTTTAGTTGAACCGAAAAAGGACTGTCGGATTAATTGATAACTTTTGATTTCTCTCGTTTGGATATAGCACTCAGGCGCGTACTAATCATTTCCTGAATATCGTCGCCGGTCTTGTAGTTCCGCTGTAAACTCAACAGGTATTGCTTGGCCTGGAAGTCATTGTTCTGAGCAATATAAATATCGGACAACAACACAAACCCGCGTGCCAACCAATACTGAAAGGGTGTATTTTTCTGGGCGAAATCAAGCACCTCTTTTTCTGCCGTAGCCAGACTTCCCTGCTGATAATAGACAAATGCCAACAAATACTTCGACTCTGCCCCAACGGCTGTACGGGTATCCTTCGATAGCATTTTCAAATCTTCCAAAGCCAAATTCGACTGGTTGGTCGCGATATAAGCCTTGGCCCTGTTGTATTTTGCTTCATTCAGGATATCTGTGTTCGATTTGGGATCCGCGACGATTTCGTTTACTATATTGATAGTGCGCTGGTAATTATTAAGCTGATAACTGCAACGTAGAATTCCCAATCGAGCGATATTCTTTTTCTCAGAAGACTGTGCAATCTTCTCGAAGCGTTCGAAAAAGTCGAGTGATGCCTCATAATTCTTTTGATCATACGTTATCTCTGCTGAACGCATCAGCGCTTCTTCGATATACTGATTTCCTTGGATCTTCAGCAATTGCTGATACTCAGTCAGCGCCGATGCAAAGTCTTTTGAACGGTAATAGCTGTCGGCAAGATAGTACTGAGCGCTGGTACAATACCTACCACCACTGCAATAGTTTTTAAGATACATACTGAAACCATTGATTGCTTGCGGATAAGAGCCATTCATATATTGCTTTTCAGCAGCGATATAACTGATAGAGTCTTCGTGGCTTACACTGATGCCCGACACTTTCATGTCGAGGGTACGGGCATAAGCCAGGTAAGTCGGGACGTCATTCAGTTCGATGTAGATGCCCTCCAGACTTTGCAACGCGGTGAAAGCCTCAACCGAACCCGGATAATTTGAGATAACCGATTTATAGGCAGATATCGCTTCAGTGGATTTTTCCTGATTCTGGTAAATCATACCGATTTCGAGGGCGGCAACACGGGCGACCTGCGTATTGGGCAACAGCACCAACAGGCGGCGATAGGTACTCAGAGCTTCATTTTCATTCCCAAGCATGATGTAAGCCCGTCCGATTTCATACAGCGCGTCATCCACATATTCTGAATTCGGGTAGGTATCGACCAAATCATTCAGCCGGGAAATTTTAGTTGTATATTTCTTTTGCAATCCGGCCACATATCCACTTTGGAACAACGCGTAATCTCCGGTATTCGGACTCAGGTTGGTCGACCGGGCATAGAATATCTCGGCATTGCGAAAATCCCTTTCATAATAATAGCAATCACCGATGCGGTTCAGGGCATCCGCAAAAATGTCAGAAGTTTTATTCCGCTCCAGATTGGTGTATTGTGTAAAGAAGTCTTTGGCTAAGGAAAAACGTTGTTGCGAGAAATAGGCATAACCCATGCTGTAATGTGCCGCCACATAATTTTTACTGTTTCTCACGTTGGAAGTATTGAAATAGGTCTTCAAGTCGTTGATGCTGTTATCGTGCATACCTAAGCGGTAATAACTTTCGGAGCGCCAGTAATAACTTTCAGCCACATAATTTCCCACGGGTAGCGTCTGAATCGAAAGCGTGAAATAATCGACTGCCTTGTTGAAGTTCTGCTGCGCAAAGGCTTCAGTACCCAATTGATACAAGATATACTGTTTCGCTTCCAGGATTTTATCGTTGGGTTGCGCGATGCGCTGAATTGACTGATAAGCTACTTCGTAATTGTTGGTCGACATATATTCGAGCGCCAGGTAACTTTTCACCTTATTAGCTTCCCTGGAATTGGGGAATTCATTCAGGAACTGTTCGAAAGCGCTGATTGACTCCCCGAAGGCAGCCGTTGTTTCATAAGTTGTCAACGCGTAATTCAGCAAAGCTTCTTCGCGCACCTGTTTGTTGAAACTCGTTCGCAAAGCAGCTTCAAAAGCGAGGCGGGCATTGACTTTATCCTTGATCTTAATAAAAGCATTACCCAGGTGTAAATAGGCGTTTTCCGTAATCTCATCCACTTCTGTGGTAACCCGCTGCAAATACGGAATCGCGGAATTAAACCTGTTGGTACGGATATGTGCAATACCAAGGATATACAAATCTTTTCGTAACACCTGTTGCGAAAGACTTTCATACCTTTTCAGGTAAGCAATTGCCTCTTCAAAATTATTGGCGACATAAGCCACTTCCCCTTTGATACGGTAAATCTCGGCATTTTCGGGGTGATTGGGGTAATTCGTCATGATAAAATCGCCCCATTTATTCATTTCATTCAAATCTCCTAAATGATAGTATATCTGAAACAGATAGTAAGCTACTTTTTCTTTGTATCGTTCACTGTTTTCCAGTCCCATAAAATCGGGCAATGCCGCGTTGTAATTATGCAGGGTATATTCGGCGTAGGCATAATAATAGGTCGCAGCTTCCTTGTAATCAGAGTCTTTTTGTTTTAAGTCTTTGAAAATATCGAGTGCCTGATGAAAAGCGCCGGTTTCGAGGAGCGCATATCCTTTACAAAACAGAAAAATGATTTGTTCCCGCTGTCCGAAACGATTCGGGTTCACCTGATTGAAATAATCCAGTGCCGCCACATAGTTCTTTTCTTCGTATAACAGCGTTCCGAGCATGCTATTCACCTTATCGAGGAAGGTCGTATACGGATGTTTCTTCAGGAAATTCTGAATCAGCATGAACGCGTTCTCTTGTCGAAGTTCGTAAGCATTTGCTACCATATAATATTCAGCCTCATGCCGCTGACCTGCCTGTATATTTTCAGCCGAATTGAGAAAAGACTCAAAACTCCGGTAAGAAGCTACATATTTACGCTGGTCGTACAATTCCCGGCCTTGTTTAAACAGCAAATCGGAATTTGTAAAAACCAATGTCTGTTGGGCATAGCCAACAGAAAATCCGCAAACAAGGAGCATGGATAATAAAAAATTCTTCATACGCGTATCTTTTATCTTGTCATTGTATCATATTCTATTATATTCAGCCTTTAATCTCGTCACAGCCCGCTGCATGGATAAAAATCCGAAGTTGCTGACATCGACCTCATTGAGTGGCACAAAAAAACAGTCGGCCACATCATCAGCCGGCACCGGATTTACCTCCCCCACTTCAAAAAGAAAGAATATATCGAGCGTGGGCAAGGTCCAACCGCTGTAGGTATATTCATTCGGTTCAGTAAAAAGACAAGTTCCTGCATCAACTTTCATGCCTAACTCTTCCTGAATTTCCCGGGCAACTGCCTGTTCAGCCTTTTCATTATCATCGACAAACCCGCCCGGCAGGTCCCATTTCCCTTTTGAAGGTTCATTACCCCGCACACAAACCAACAGCTCGCCCCTCGGATTAAGAATAAAGGCTCCTACTGCTGCTGAGGGGTTGACATACATGATGAAACCGCAACGGTTACAACGCTTCGACTTCACGTTGTGCTGCACAAAATCATCAGATCCACATACCGGACAGAACCTGAATAAACGGTCAAATTTCATAAATCATAATCTTTCCCGCAAATTTACATGAATTTATTCATTTTTGTCCTATAACCGATTAATAATTCGAATCCCCGGGCTAAAACCCGGGGCTATTGATTGGATTAGGGCGCAAGCATTGCGCCCCTACGTTTTCCGTTTTCCGCTTTCCGTTCTCCGCTATTCGCTATTCACTATTCGCTATTCGCTATTGTTAATAACTTTTCACTTAAAGTGTTTATTTTATTACAATTAATACCGTATTTTTGCAAAAAACGTGGAACATGAGTCGCAAACTACCTTATAGTCCGGAAGATGACTCCGGCGAGATTGTAAAACGATACGAGGCTTTCCTTTCCAACAGAGGCGTTTCAGGCTATTTTGATGTGGAAGAAATGGAAAGTATCGTTGATTATTACCTGCGAAAAGGCCGCACCCGGGAAAGTTCCAAAGCACTGGAGTTTGGCTTCAGGCTGCATCCTAACAGCTCTGCGCTGATGTCGAAGAGAGCCAAAATATACCTGGCCACCGGCGACACGAAAAAAGCATTCAACATACTCGAATCGTTGAGCGAACAGGGAGATTATGAAGTCATGCTCCTTAAAATCGACGCGCTGATCAGACTCGAAAGAAGTAAAGAAGCCCATGCCTTGTGTGAAAAGCTGATTGAATCGGAGAAAAGTGACGTTGACAATGTATGCCTTGATATAGCCTATATTTTTCTGGCACAGTTTGATACCGTTTCGGCCTACAAATACCTCCGCATCGGCGAGATATTCAACCCCTTAAACGAAGAACTGCTTTTCGAACTGGCTTTTTGTTATGAGCAGATTGATGAAATTGAGAAGGCAATTGCCACCTATAATAAGATAATCCGGAGAGACCCTTATGCTGCCGAGGCCTGGTTTAATTTGGGGCAGATCCACTTTACCAGACAAGATTTCCAACAAGCGCTGGAAGCCTACGATTACGCACGGGTGATTCGTCCCGAGGATTCCTTGTCCTGCCTGCAAAAGGCGCATACACATTTTCAGCTGCAACAATATCAGGAGGCGTTGGAAGAATATCAAACTTACGAGGCCATGGCAGCTGAAAACTGGCAAACCTATCTTTTCATCGGAGAATGTTATGAAAGGATGGAGCAATATACGGAAGCCATCGTGTATTACCAAAAGTCATTAGCCGAAAACGAAGAAAATTTCGAAGCGTTGACGGGCATAGCCATTTGCATGCTTGAGCAGGAATTGTTCGCAGAAAGTATTCCTCTACTCGAACGGGCTATCAAGTTGAACGACACGGCTCCGGACGCCTGGGTTTATCTGGCGGAAGCACTGACCGGCATTGACGATACAGCCGGGGCACTGATTGCTTATTTGAATTCCATTAATCTCGATGCCAATCAACCGGACACGCTGATGGCTATTGGCAACATCTTCATGGAACAGGCCGAGTTCGAACTGGCATTGAAGTATTACAAGGAGGCGCTGCAATGTGATGAACACCACGAACTGGAGAATATTCACCTGTTCATGGCAGTGGCCTATCATCATACCGGAGACTACCTCGCATCGCAGGAATCGTTAAAAAAAGCAACAAACGAAAACTTAGACGCGTTGAAATTGTTTTTGGAATTGTGTCCTGAATAGAAAGTAGAGACGCACGATCGTGCGTCTCTACAACAACAAACAACAACATCAATTTAAATAATGAAAAAAATATTTGCCATCATTTTTTTGAGCATTTTTAGTTTGGGTTTATTTGCCGCCGAGTCGGCAGAACCTGAGAATTTATCTATCATCAAGCAGGTTGAGTACTGGTACGAGCAGAATATGAATTACTTCACCATCACCCTGTTGATGACGGTTGAAAGCTCGTTTATTCCTTTTCCTTCCGAAGTCGTTATTCCGCCTGCAGCTTATATCGCGAGTAAAGAAGGCAGTCACCTCAATATATTTTTGGTCGTGCTTTTCGGTACCCTGGGAGCCTTATTGGGTGCGTACATCAACTATGCGCTGGCTTACTTCCTCGGCCGACCGCTCTTGCATAAGTTTGCCGACAGTAAAATCGGTCATTTGTTGCTGCTGAGTTCCGAAAAGGTACAGAAAGCGGAAGATTATTTTCAAACCCATGGAAAAACGGCCACTTTCATTGGCAGGTTGATCCCCGGCATCCGGCAGCTCATTTCACTTCCGGCCGGACTGGCAAAGATGAACCTACTCACATTCGGCCTGTTTACCTTTTTGGGGGCTGGTATCTGGAACACCATCCTGGCTTTTCTGGGATACATTGCTCAGGGACAGTCCGACTTAATCGACCTGTATTCCCATGAAATTGGATATGGTATTCTGGGTATTGTATTAATCGTAGGTGCATTTTACATCTACAAATTCATCCGTAAAAAGCATAAAAAATGAGATATTTCGGTTTAATCGGTTATCCCTTGGGGCACTCGTTTTCGCAGCGCTATTTCTCGGCTTATTTCAAAGAAGAAGGCATTGAGGCGCAATACGATTTATACCCGCTGGGAAATATCGATGCTTTTCCGGACTTGATAAACCGGGTAGAACTGACAGGCCTCAACGTAACGATTCCCTACAAACAACAAGTGATTCCTTTTTTAGATGAGCTGCATGCAACGGCTTCTGAAATCGGGGCTGTGAATGTTATAAAATTTATACGGGAAAAGGGTAAAACTAAGCTGAAAGGGTACAATTCGGATGCCATCGGATTTGAAAACGCCATCAAACCATTTCTCCAACCAAATCATAAAAAGGCGCTGATTTTGGGTACCGGCGGCGCCTCGAAAGCGGTTTGGTACACCCTGAATAAACTGGGGCTGCAAACAAGGTATGTCTCCCGGAATGCTTCAGAGGGCATCATCAGTTATGCTGATTTGAATGAGGAGATAATAGCAGAAAATCTATTAATCGTTAACACAACGCCCTTAGGCATGCATCCCAAAACAGAAGCTTGTCCCGATATACCCTATCATCTGCTGACATCGAAACACTTACTTTACGACGTCATTTATCATCCGGAAGAAACGCTGTTTATGAAAAAAGGGAAAGAAAAAGGTGCTGTAACGGTCAATGGTCTCGAAATGCTACACGGACAAGCCATCGCTGCCTGGCAAATTTGGAATGAGTGAACTTCAAAAACACCACGATATGATTGAATTTAAAACGCCTTACACATTCGACAAAGTAGTCAGACTACTCATCGGGCTTACCATCATCGTATTGATTTTCCTTTTGTTTAAAAGACTGAGTGCTGTACTCACTCCTTTCTTCATCGGATGGCTGATTGCTTATCTGCTGCATCCGATTGTAAAATTCTTTCAATATAAACTGAAGTTTAAAAGTCGCATTCTTTCCATCATCACAACCCTGCTCCTGTTTTTCGGTAGCATCACCGGGGTCATCATGTTACTCATCCCCCAGATTTCAAAAGAAGTATCGAAGGTATCCATACTGGTTCAGAATTTCACCCAGAATTTCAATGTCGACAGCGTATTGCCGATTGCCTGGCAGAATGCCATCGTGGAATACTTTTCCAGCATTGATGTGGTGGCGCTGATTAGCAACCCGAACATCATGGAGGTTGTCCGGAAAGTAGCCCCGCAACTTTGGAGTCTACTCAACGGGTCGCTCAGCTTTGTGCTCGGTTTGATGGTTATCGTCATCATTTTGCTTTACCTGATTTTCATCCTGAAAGATTATGAGAAGATAACGGACTCGATACCACAAATTATTCCTAAAAACTACCGCGGACTTGTCACCGGCATTTTCGATGACATCGAAGCGGGGATGAACCGCTATTTCAGGGGACAAGCACTGATTGCCCTGATCGTGGGCATTCTATTCACGATTGGATTTCTGATTATCGGGCTTCCGATGGCCATCGTATTCGGTATATTTGTCGGCATCCTCAATCTGGTGCCTTACCTGCAAACCGTCGCCATCGTGCCGGGCATGTTCCTCTTCATCCTGAAAGCTTCCGAACCCGGCCATTCATTGGGAGGCGTTTTACTCAGCGTACTGATTGTATTCCTGATTGTTCAGTCGTTCCAGGATTTGGTGCTGGTCCCAAAAATCATGGGCAAAGTAACCGGACTGAAACCGGCTGTCATCCTCCTGTCATTGTCCGTTTGGGGCTCCCTGATGGGCATCATTGGCATGATCATCGCCCTGCCGTTAACCACCCTGATTATTTCCTATTACAAAAGATGGGTGTTGGGGAGCGGAGAAGCGGGTGCGCAAGCGGAGAGTAAATAGTGGTTAGTGGTTAGTGGATAATTAATAGCGGAGAGCGGAGAGCGGAAAGCTTTTGCAGAAGGCATATTTTGTTCGGCTTAGTCTCCAGACTACGTCTTGCTAGAAACCGGTCTCCGGCTGGTAGAAAGTAAAAACAAACCGTTGATGCGTACGATAAGGCAGATGTTGATTTCCATAAGTCTGGAGACTTACTTTTAACACGACGTAGCCTGGAGGCTACGCCGAACCAAGAGAGTGAATATCAAAATTCTATTGAATTAAACTATTCTTTGAATCGCTTCAAACAAATCTAACTTTATTATTTCCCAGTATTTATCACGCAGACAAATCGGATCAAAGTCACTATCAGCATGCTCAAAATTAGCAAGTTGCGCAATTATTTCATGTTTGTTATGAGCATACAGATAACGTTCCTTATGTAGACTAATCATTTGTTCAATTGAAAAGACATCCATTAATTCATGTATATCCCAAAAATCCTTTTTCCTTCCACCTCTTAATATTACATCTATCTTCATCGCAACGATTTCTTCCAAAGTAGCCAATCGTAATTCATCTTTCAATAAAAATGGACGAATAAATGAGTCTGTGTAGAACAAATCCAACTTAATACTGTCGTTCTTTGACTTTCCAACATAATAAGATTTACCCATCCCTATAATGTCAGTCTCAAATGTATCCACATAGGCATAGTGTTTTCTAAGATAGTCGTCTATTGTTTTAAAATCAACAGTACCATACAAACTATCTGTGAACAAATCAATGTCAATCGACTGGCGATGTCCTAATTGTAAACTCAAAGAAGTGCCTCCTACTAAACGGAAATCATTGAAAGCTGCATTTCTCATCAAATCCTGAAGCGTGGAAAGCAACAACGGACTAACTGTATTATAGTATAAAGCTTTATCCATACTATCTTAAGTACATGTTCATATTGGCTGAAATAATTTTACTTGTTGAAGCTCCCTTTTCAAGACATTTCAACACCACCTCTTTTCCATAGAAATGAACAATCTCCTTAATTTCCTGTTCGTTTCCACGTTCAAAAACCCGTCGAATTACAGATGTTCTGTTCTTTTCCCAGTCAATCCGATTAAAATCTGTGTCCCAAAATACAACCGAACGAAAAACAGATAAATTGGGGCGGTTATTTTCGGACAATTTTCTTTTCTCCTGTGCAATATCGTTGTATGCCTGAAGTACCATAAAGAAACCATCTTCCAAACCAAGGGCTTGCTCTATTTTCAATGACAAAGCGGGATTCATTCGGCGCTTTCCCTTAGTTATGGCAGTAATGGTTTGAGGAAACTCATTGATGGAGAGCGCAAATAATCCTTTCGGCAAATTTCTTTTTTTCAATTCTCTTTCCAGAATTAAACCGGGATGAATCCCTTTGATTATATCTATATTTGGGTCCATTGCGTCAATAAATTTTCAACAAAGATACAAAAAGTAAACAAATCTGTTTATTTGCAGAAAAGTTTTTATTATTTTCTCTTATTCAACGTATTCTTCATGCTGCTATACCCTATCCGGTAAGCAAACAGCCTTGACGAAACGTTACATTATGGTATGACGTAAGCTTTCGTCACGAATTCAACAGGATCTTCTACAGTGGAGTTTTGTTATCTAACTTTTATCCACTATATTTGTTATTCGCTATTAGTTATTCACTATTCGCTAAAACATCATGCACCCATCCTCCATATTATTCGTTTGCTTAGGCAACATCTGCCGCTCCCCCATGGCTGAAGGGGTTTTTAAGAAAATCCTTTTCAGAGAAGGAATACACCAACAGTTTCAGGTTGATTCTGCCGGGCTAATCGGTTATCACCAGGGTGAGTTAGCCGACAGTCGCATGCGGGCGCATGCCTCCCGTCGTGAATACAACCTTACGCACCGATCGCGTCAAGTAACAAAGGCTGATTTCGATAAGTTCGACCTGATTATCGGGATGGATGACCAAAACATCCGGGGATTGAACAACCTGGCACAAACACCGGAACAAAAAGCAAAAATCCGCCGGATGACGGATTTTTGTGTGAATATGCAGGCTACCGAGGTTCCCGACCCTTATTACGGTGGCGCTGCTGGATTCGAATATGTAATTGACTTACTCGAAGATGCCTGTGAGGGTTTGCTGAAGTCTATCTCACCCCCGCTTCCCTGAAGCAATCCCGGCAAATAGGTTCGTATTCGAGCGTTTCGCCTAGCAACACCCTCTTGTCGCTATCCACCAAACGGTGCGAGACATACGCTAAGGAACCACAACGCACACAAATCGCGTGGACTTTATACACATCTTCGGCAATGGCGCAAAGTCCGGGCATGGGACCAAAGGGCACCCCGCGGTAATCCATATCCAATCCGGCAACGATGACCCGGATGCCCTGATCAGCAAGCGTATTACAAACTTCGACCAGACCTTCATCAAAAAACTGGGCTTCGTCAATCCCGATTACATCCACATCGTTCGACATCAGCAGGATACTGCCCGAAGACTCAACAGGCGTGGAGCGGATGGAGTTTTTATCGTGCGAAACCACCTCATCTTCAGAGTAGCGGGTGTCAATTTTAGGTTTGAAAATTTCGACGGATTGTTTGGCAAACTGCGCTCTTTTCAACCTGCGGATGAGTTCTTCCGTTTTTCCGGAGAACATGGATCCACAGATTACTTCAATACTCCCCCTCTTTTGTGCCGACAACCGGTTCTGCTCTGAATAGATCATGGTAATTCTTGATTTTTAGCGATTTTTTTGATTATTTATTCTGTTGAAATCATTAACTTTACAGCGTTTTTGCACTCTTAACAGCTTTACATTCGCAAAAATATAAAAAATCAACCGTTGTATTACCTCTTTTTTTAAAAAGATATGAACAGAGAACTTCTTGTTACGTTAATCCGGAAAAATATCGACGAACTCATTATGCTGACTGAAGGTTTTATGGAAATGAATTCCTATCCGGCAGCCATCATCAACCTGGCAAAAAACAAAACCGACGATATCTGGTCGTATATCAACCAGTTAGGCAACCTGAAACCGGAAGAAATTCAGCAGATAGTTGAAAAAATGTCTGTCGCACCGGACATGACCGCTAACATCGACAAAGCTGAAACAGTCGAAACGATCGAAACAGAAATGCCTGAAAGTAATATAGAAACTACTGAAGAGGAAAAGATTCATCCTGCTGAAAGCGATGTTATGGACGATGAAGAAGAAAATGCTTTTGATGAAGAGGAATTTTCAGAAAATGAAGAGGAGGAAGAAGAAGAGGATGAGGATGATATAATTATTGAAAACGAAGAGATAGAAGAAGAAGAAGAAAAGGACGAAGATGAAGAAAACGAAGCCCCCGAGCATGTTGCGGTAGATAAAGCAGCAGTCATAGATGACAAAAGTGATGAAATTGAAATTACCGAAGATGTAATTACAGTTGAATTTACGGAAACCATTGAAAAAGAAGAGACAGCAACAACTGACACAGCGAAAATTATCACCACGACAGAAACAGTTGAAAAGAAAATAACCCTTGCCGAGAAAATTTCAGGCAACGGAATGTCCCGCAACGATATGATGTCAAGAGCTGAAAACGGAGGCCTCAACGCTGCCATCGGGAGTAAGAAAGTCGATGACATCCGGCAGGCCATCAGTCTCGGCGACCGCTTCAGGTTCCAGCGCGAATTGTTTAAAAACAACGGGGAGGAAATGAATAAAACGCTCAGCTACATCAACAAGCTGGCCACTTACGAGGAGGTAATCAGTTTCCTGCAATCGAAATACGGCTGGGAAGAAGGCAGCGCTGCGGCAGAGGATTTCTACCAAATTATCAAACGTAAATTCTGAATATGAAACTATTCGTTGTACCAACTCCCATCGGAAACTTAGAGGACATGACCCTGCGGGCTATCCGGGTATTGAAGGAAGCTGATCTCATCCTGGCAGAAGACACGCGTACCAGTGGTTTCCTGCTAAAGCATTTCGAAATTAAAACGCCCATGGTTTCGCATCATAAGTTCAACGAACATAAAACAGTGGAGGGCATTGTGCAACGATTGAAAGCCGGGCAAATCATCGCGCTGATTTCTGATGCCGGTACTCCTGCCATATCAGACCCGGGCTTTTTAGTTGTAAGGGCTTGCGTGGAAAACGACATTGAAGTGGAATGTTTGCCCGGAGCGACTGCTTTTGTCCCCGCGTTGGTGGCCTCGGGACTGCCAAACGATCGTTTTTGCTTCGAAGGATTTTTACCACAGAAAAAAGGTCGGCAAACACGCATACAGTCACTTGCAAGTGAAACCCGGACAATGGTTTTCTATGAATCACCCTTCAGGTTGGTGAAAACGCTGACCCAATTAGGGGAGGTTTTTGGACCGGAAAGAAGAGCTTCCGTCTCACGTGAAATATCGAAATTTCATGAAGAAACAAAACGCGGAACACTTGCCGGACTTGCCGAATATTATACCCAGCATCCACCCAAAGGAGAAATTGTGTTAATTGTTGCAGGATTAGAATATTAACGCTAATTTTGCATCGGAAATAAAACAATATTTTCAAGGTGTTTTTTTAAGGTGTAATTATTAATTATAAACATGTCTGCGGACAAAAAATATGAAAACTAAACTTTTCTTTCTCTCAGTACTCACCCTCGTAATGCTTGCCTGCAACAACCGATCGGGTGATTATCAGTCACTTCAGGCCGAACGTGACTCGCTTGCGCGTGAGAAAGAAGCCATGAAAACCGAGATGGAGAGCTATTTTGCCACCATCAACATGATAGAGCAAAATATAGAAAAAATAAAAAATGCCGAGAAATTAATCTCCCTGCAACCACTCGGGGAAGAGAGTGATGTTGACAACCGCAATAAAATTAATGACGACCTGACTTTCATCAATGAAATGCTGAAGGCCAACCGGGAAGAAATCAATTCACTGAAAAGCAAACTCAGCAAAAGTAATTTCAAGTTTGCCGAATTAGAACGCACGATTACCCGTCTCACCAAAGCGCTGGAAGAAGAAGCGCTCAAAGTGAAAGCGCTGGAAGATGAACTGGTAAAAAAAGATTCGCTGATTACACAACTGAATGAAGATATTGACGGCTTAAGTGGCAACATCGAAGCGCTGGAGACGGAAAAAGAAGAGCATATTACCAAAATCAAAGAACAGGATGAAACCATACACACGGCCTGGTATGTGTTCGGAACAAGAAAAGAATTAAAAGAACAAAACATAATCACCTCAGAGGGTTGGTTCAGACCGGGACGGGTGCTCGAAAGCGATTTTAACAAAAGTTACTTCGTGCGTATCGATGCCCGCAAAACCAAATCTATTCCCTTGTATTCATCCAGGGCTAAGATTTTGAGTACACACCCAAAATCATCCTATACGCTGGAAAAAGAAAATGATACCTTCACCCTGTTGATTACCGACACCAGAGAATTCTGGAGTGTGAGTAAATATCTGGTGATTGAAGTAGATTAATTTATTGCATGTACAAATACGTTTTTATCGATTTAGACGATACTATTTGGGACTTCCACACCAATGCACGACTCTCGCTGCAGCAAATGTTCGATGATGGCGATTTAAAAACCCACTTCAGTAGTTTCGATGAGTTCTTCACCATCTATGCGCGTAAGAATATTGAACTTTGGGAGGCATACGGTAAAGGTGAAATCACCCGTGAATTTTTAATGGCAGAGCGATTCAGGTATCCGCTTGCCCGCATGGGGGTCGATGACCTTCAATTAGCTGAGGAAATCGGACATCAGTATCTTGAAATTCTGCCAACGAAAACAGCGTTGATGGCTGACGCGTTAGAAATACTGGATTATCTCCACAATAAATACCCCCTGACCCTCATTTCAAACGGTTTCAGGGAAGTTCAATATAAGAAAATCAACAGTAGTGACATCGGGCATTATTTCGCCCACATTGTACTTTCAGAAGAAGCCGGGGCTTTGAAACCAGACCCCAAAATCTTCGAACATGCTTTAAAACTCAATGGTGCATCAGCCCATGAAGCCATCATGATTGGCGATTCCTACGAGGCTGATATCCGTGGCGCACAAAATGCAGGTATCGATCAGGTTTACTTCCCGCTCAATGGTCACCACAAAGAAAATCAGCCCGCGACCTATAAGATCAGCAGGCTGATGGAGTTGAAGAACATCCTTTAAGTCAATATCTTCCGGATCATTCTTCTATATATAGAGATGGTAAATTATTTTGAACTCCGGTTTTCTTCTTCACTCGAGGAAGTTGAACGATTGGCTCTGGTTTTAAAATCATCTTTACCGAAACGATAATTAAACGATATATTTAACCTGCGCGACTCCCATTTGTTCATCACCTCAATATCCACGTTATCGTATTTCGCATATGCACCACCATTTGCCGTATTAAAAATATCGCTCACCGACACCTTAATTGTACCCTGATCCTTTAACACCTTCCGTTGGATTCCCAAATCGATGGAGTAACTGGGTCGTATGATAATATTACTTACCAACTGTTCTGAACTGTACCTGCCACTCATTTCAAGATCCAACTTCCAGGGAAGAGAGAAATTATTACTCATATTGGCTAAGAAACCAAATCTGCTCAACGGAATTAAATTCTGTTCATCCATTTGAATGGTTTTATACATGCCCGTAACGGTTCCATTAAATCTCCACCATTTAAACGGCTGAAACTGGAGGGTTTCTGAAAGCGTTAAGTCTAACGAGTTGTGCAGATTCTCCATGGTTTGATATACCGTCCGTGAAACATCATCCTGCCTGATTATCTGGGTAAAAAGTCCCATCGTATAATTGACACCCAAATTCGAAATCAACTTGTTTTTATAACTATGGCTTAAGCCGGCAGTATGCGTGAACTGGGGTTTCAGGTTTGGATTCCCTTTGTTGAATGTATAAGGGTCAACCATCCACATGAATGGATTCAAATGGTGATAACTGGGTCGGCCAATGCGGTAACTATACCGGAAATTCAGGTTATTATCCTTGTTCAGTTGCTGTTGCACGAAGAAAGAAGGAAATAATTTAAGGTAAGTAGTATCGTTTACCTGATTTGTCACAACCGAATTGCCACTGGAGTATGTATTTTCGAGCCGCAACCCGAGTTGCAGGGTTGTTTTATTGAGCTGTGTACGGGCATTGAGATAAGCAGCCAGGATATTTTCTTCATAAATAAAATTATCATGTTGGGTTAAGAATCCATCCATATCAATATAACTATCCGTTGTGACAGAGCTAAACTTCAGTCCCGATTCGAGATTCAGCATTTTATTCACCGGTAACACATAGTCCAGTTTTGACGATAATATACTGATGTCATTCCCCTGGGAAGTGACCACAATCAAACCATGATTCAGCTCCACTTCATTGGCATCATAATATTTCCCATCCTGATTATTCGAACTTGTAAATCCGAAACGGGCATAATCCACATCGAGCAATAAGGACTGCCCAGTGGTATCGATATCCCATTTATAATTCAGATTATATGTAGCGCTTTCCCAATTGTTGTTTCCGGTTGATGTGGTAATCAAAATTGAATCAACCTGATCATATTTATCCGTAAACGATGTTCTGTTATTCATTGCACCGTAATTGAACCCAAAATTCCCACGGGTCATCACGCTTATAACATGATTCTTGGCAATGAAATAGTCAGCGCCAGCTTTGTAATTATGCGAACTACCATCATAAGTTTCAGTATTTTTAATCACCTGAGAGGCGCCCTGCAATTCAGTTCCGGTAAAGCGGCGGACAGCATCCATCGAGCTCCATCCCTCCCAGTGATAATTAGAATAGTTACCATACAGATTCAGTTTCCCATAATTCATATTGAGATTTACACCTCCGTTCCAGCCAACTTTACTGGCGATATTCAGTCCGCCATTCACAGTTCCGTTAAAACCCGGAGCTCTGGTATGTTTTGTCTTGATGTTGATGATTCCCGAATTTCCTTCAGCATCATATTTTGCAGAAGGATTCTCAATAATCTCAATGCGTTCCACATCTTTCCCCTGCATACTTTTCAACCAGGAAGCTAACTGTTCTGCTGATAAATAGGTCGGCTTATCATCAACCATAACCCGAACACCCTGCATACCCTTCAACGTGATATTATCGTTGTTATCGATACTCACACCCGGCAATTTCCGCAAAATCTCATATACATTTTCTGAAGCTGAAGTAATAGAGGCTTCCGGATTTATAACCGTTTTATCAACAGTCTGCTCGATGAATTCCTTTTTAGCAACCACTTCAACGGCTTTCAGCATTTCAGTATGTTCATTCAGGGTAATGTTTTTTTCGATTACATTCAATCTGCCATCAACTACCAGCTTTTCGGTATCGTATTTTTTATAACCAACCATGCTTACCGACAATATATATTCACCTTTATTAACCTTGCTGATATTGAACTCACCTTTTTCATTACACACTTCACCTTTGATAACTTCACCCGTTTTGGAACTAACCAACACTGCAGTAGCGTATTCTACAGGTTGATTATTTTCATTTACTACTTTACCTTTGATGACGGCCATTTCAATCTCAGCGTTGGCAGGAAAAATATTTGTGAATAAAACGAATGCAGCTGCTATTAATAATCGAACGGGAGATTTTTTTTTCATTTAATAATTGAATTTGATAGAAAATATGATTTAAGTAAAGATTACATTACACCGGTTACGACAATTTTATCATCACTGAAAATATGCATCGGATAAGGAGTACCACCCATGCTAAAAAACTGATGACGGGCATTCATGTTATTTTTACACAAGTACATCCTGTCGGCCTTCTGATTCACATAAAAGAACGCATCAGTTGGTTGGTCAAACTCTTTGTTTTCGAAGCGAAACCCTTTCTTTCCTTTCTTTAACGGGATACCGAAAAACTGTTTACGCTGAAATTGTTGCAGGCAACCATAAAAAAGCATGTGTTTGTTGAAATCCTTTTTTGTTATCTCGGATTCCGATTTATATACATAAGCAGGACGAGACTGATCATTTTCCCAAAAAATTGCGTTCTCAATGTCCGTTTTATCAATCGCACTCAATTCACATGCCTCAGGCACAATAATCAACACGGTATCGGCATTAAAAAAATCCACAACCAAAGTCTGATTATCCTTCAATTGAGCTTCAATTTTGCCGGCACTGAATACATTAATATGGGCAAAAAGCAATAGCACAGTAAAAACTGATAATTTAAATAAATATTGATTAGTTTTCATGATTTGAAATTTTAATTGTTGTTTTAATGACGATTCAAAAAGAATAATATTACATCGGTTTTTATATTTTAGACGTAACAGGCTGCCGGTTTGGATTTAATTCAAAAAAAATATTTGTTAAAACTAACCTATCAATCAATTTTAAGAAATAATTGGTACTTCGTGATTTGCCACAACACCAACATAACTGATTTTATCCGGCACAATGCCCAATTCTATTTTTTTTCTTAAGGTATTTGTTTTCTCCACAAAGCACTCCTGCAATTGTACAAGTGATTCGCTGACATTAAAAATCGTTATGCTTTTACTTCCGGTATGGGTATGCATCAAACCTTCACTGTGTGTTAGTCCCAGGTTGTGCCCCATTTCATGAGCAAGCACATATTTATTGTTTTTGTAGCGTTCATTTATCGCGATAACTTTACCATCTGCAATCCCCGCGGGTTCGTCATAAACATCAGAGTCTGCTCTCCGTCCATTTCTTTTTCTGGCTTTACAGAATTTATTATCATCAGGGATGATGGTAACAAAATTGAGCGCCATGTCATTCTCCGGATCTTCATTCACCAATATTGAAAAATTGACGGTATAGAAACAAGTCGAGTCACCCGACTGAATCTGGTATAAATACTTACCACTTTGCGCATTCCATAAATCAGCTGCATCATAGAGTGTTAATTTCATGGGCGCAAAAGTCACAAAATTTGCCATTATGGTTATCGCTTTCTGATTGTGATCCACGATGATATCTTTAGCTGCATGGATATTCACGGAACATAGCATAAATATCATCATGCTGACAATCCCGGTTGATGTAATGTTAATGATGTTTGGAATTTTCATGATTATGTGTTTTTATATTAGACGTAATAAACCCGCAAATTGGATTTATATTTCTATGGACGCAAAACAAATCATAATCTTACATCAGACAAACACATTGCGACACCGGTTGACTGTATTGCCTCATTTCAGCAACTCTTTTCTGAAATAAATTTTTCTGGCTGGTATATCATAAATCTCTGTTACTGCTCCATCCTGGGCAAAACCATGCTTATAGGCATATTTTTCCAGTGCAGGATATACCTTCATCAGGCTAAAAATAACCGACAACTTACCCAGATAAGGGAATTCAGTCACCATACATTTTCTAACGGGCAAGGTTTTCACTTTCATTTCACAGGGCAGTCCGGCGAGTGATCCGGTATCCTGCTTCTCAACAATACAGCCAGCTTCAGAGCGCAACTGACTTTTAGGAGTCTCCTTCGGGTTATCATAATAAATACCAAACCCCCTGAAGGTTTCAATTTTCTTTTCTTTTAAAAGATAATTGTACACCTGATCCATGCTGAGACCGGTCTTGCGGTAATCGCCAAGGATAGATTCATAAACAACTGTTTCACCCCCTTCTTCTCTGACTTCAACTTTGATTGTTTTCAGACCTCCATAGTACACCACAAATACAAAAAAAATCAGCGTGAAGATCAGTGTTGCCCCCAAAACAATTTTTGCTACTGTCATATTTTTATTTTTTAAATTTCAACGACAAATGTAGAACCTGAGGGGAACTCGTTCAAATAAAAATTGACAGATAACCGGTTTGAGGTCATCATTGCCTTATTTTCGGCGTTGAAAAACACCATATCATAAAAACCGCTACTGTTTGTTTAAATTCTGGGAAACGTCTTTCACAAATAAACCGCGGCCTTTCATGGACCAATTCAGCCCATTCATCAAAAAAACAGCTGTATGTAAAAATAAAATGGTTATTTTTGTGTAATCAGTTTTGAAAATTATGACAGATTCAACAATCAAAATCCCTGACGCAATACTACAGGATGAACGCCTCAAAGGGTCCCGTATGAGTGTTAACTTCAGATGGGTATTCATCATTCTACTATTGATGACCACATCACTTCAGGTTATTTCGGGTTATAAAGCAGAGTCCACGCATGCTTTTGTGCTTATAAGCATCTATTTATGCTGCAATATCGGACTTGCAATCGCGGTGAACAAGAAATACGATCCGCCCTTTCTGGGCTATATCAGCGCCATCATCGACCTGGGCATCATTACCTTTCATTTGTACTACCTGACCACACAATTCGATTACATTGCCGTTACAGCGGCGGCAACCATCCTGCTCTACCCTATTATTTTTGTACTCTATACCTTCAGGCTCAACAGGCCATTGCTGATTTTCATGGTTGCTCTCACTGTGCTACTTTTTAATTCCAACTATTTTTATGCATACAGCCAAAATGAGCTTTATTATTTACAGACACTTTCCACCTCTCCACTTTCACATATATTCAAAAGCGCCTACATTCTTTTTATTGGTTTCTTATGTATTTACTTACAGCTTTCTCTCGAGAAATTCATCGAAAAACAGGTTGCTGAAGCTTCAGCAAAAATTAAATTACGTGCCCGGGTAAAGATTGAAGAACAAAAAAACAAGTATACGCAGAAACTGATTGAGAAGGAGAAGCTAATGACAGCCAAACTGGAACAGGAGGTAGAAAAGCAGGCTGAAGAGTTGACACGTGCCAATACCCAGGTACTTAAACTTCAGAAGGAGAATTTACAATCGCAGTTTGAAGTCCTGAAACAGCAGGTAAATCCGCATTTTTTATTCAACAGCCTGAATGTGCTGACCTCCCTGATTAAAGCAGATCCGGATTTAGCAGAAACATTTACCGAGAAACTATCGAAAGTTTATCGCTATGTACTCGAAAACAAAGAGAAAGATTTGGTTTCACTCAGTACAGAAATGGATTTTCTCAATGCCTATCTTTTCCTGATTAACATTCGCTTCTCAGGAAAAATTATCGTGGAGATTGACATCGACAGCAAATATGCTGAATACCGGGTACTGCCAATAGCTGTTCAGATGCTCATTGAAAATGCCATCAAGCATAACACCTATTCAAAAACAAGTCCACTTTTAATCAACATCTACACAGATGAAAACGGCAACCTGATTATCTCAAACAACCTGAAAGCCAGAGAAACCATTATGGCATCTACAGGCGTGGGATTGGAAAACATAACCCGCAGGTACGCCCTGATTACCGATCATACGCCTGTTTTCACCAAAACAGATACACATTTTATTGCCCGGCTCCCATTGCTGAAAGCCGATAAACATATCATCAGTTAAACAAAAATTTAAACTAACTTAAATTTGAAGTATATGAGAGTAGTTATCATAGAAGATGAGGCCTTTGCCGCCATGAGATTAAAAAAGATGATCCTTGAATATAATCCGGATATCAATATAGTTGCAGAACTGGAATCGGTAGAAGAATCGGTGAAGTGGTTTCGTAACAATCCCGAACCCGACCTGATTTTCTTAGACATTCATTTGGAAGACGACCTGAGTTTTGCCATCTTCGAACAGGTTGACATTGACAGTCCGGTTATTTTCACCACAGCCTTCGATGAATACGCCATCAAAGCATTCAAACTCAAAAGCATCGATTATCTGCTGAAACCCATTGTACAGGAAGAACTTGCTGCCGCGCTCAAAAAGTATGAAGATATGACCGGCAAACAACAGAAAAGCTTTGATCTGGAATCACTTTACGGATTATTGGTGAATAAAGAAAAGAAATTCCGGGAGCGTTTTTCTGTTTCGATAGGGAACAAAATCAAAACGTTCACGATTAACGATGTTGCTTACTTCATCAGCGAAGAAGGATTCACAAGCGCTTATTTATGGAATAAATCGGTTTACCCACTCGATGTCAGCCTGAATAAACTGGCATTAGAAATTGACCCGGATTCATTCTTTCGCATCAATCGCCAGATATTGTTAAACATCAACGCCATACAGGAAATCCATATCCATTCGGGCAGTCGGCTGAAAGTGGATGTGAATCCCAGAATCGAGAACGGTGTATTCGTCAGCATCGATAAAATGGCCGAATTCAAAAGGTGGATTGGAGGCAAAGACAGGAATTGTTAAATACTCACTTTACTTAAAAAATATTTCACTAATTATTTGGTAGTTACAAATAATTTTCTGAATCTTTGTGATATCATTTTAATATCATATTAAAAAACATTGTTATGAAGACAAAAGAAGAAATTTTTAGTGGTGTAAAATTAGCGGGAATCCCTATGCTGATTTTCAACTTTCTGTTTATGGCAGCTATTATCGGAGTATTCAGCTGGGCTGTAGATGCCGGACTTACCACTGCTGCAACGACCATCATCATGATTGTATTATCGCTCCTCTTCATCCTCAACTGTTTATTCTGGGGCGGATTTATGCAAATTGAGCCTAACGAAGCCCGTGTCATGATTTTCTTCGGAAAATATGAAGGAACAGTAAAAGAAAACGGTTTCTTCTGGGTAAATCCATTTTACACCAAGAAGAAACTCACCTTGCGCGCCCGCAACTTAGACGCCGACCCTATCAAGGTCAACGACAAGACTGGAAATCCCATCATGATCGGGATGGTAGTGGTATGGCGGGTTACCGATACTTACAAAGCCTCATTCGACATCGATAATGCCTCCATGTCATCAACAATTCCCGGCACACCTGCAACCGATAATGTCAACCAGAAGATGAAAGCTTACGAGAACTTTGTGAAGATTCAGTCGGATGCCGCATTGCGTAATGTAGCAGGAATGTATGCCTACGATCATGGAGCAGGAACAGATGATTCTGAACTCACACTCCGTTCGGGCGGAACAGAAATCAATGAAATTCTTGAGAATCAAATTAACGAAAGACTAACAATCGCGGGTATTGAAGTACTTGAGGCTCGTATCAACTATTTAGCCTATGCTCCTGAAATTGCAGCCGTGATGTTGCGTCGTCAGCAGGCTGATGCCATTATTGCTGCCCGTGAGAAAATTGTAGACGGTGCAGTCGGTATGGTCAAAATGGCGCTGAACAAATTGTCCGAAGAAGGAATTATCGACCTGGACGAAGATAAAAAAGCCGCTATGGTGAGCAACCTGCTGGTGGTACTTTGCAGCGAGGAGAATGCACAACCGGTATTGAACACCGGGACTTTACACCAATAAAACCCGATTGGCTTGGCAAAAGAAAATAAAAATAAAAGTTTTGTCCTGCGCATTGATGCCCAAACCATGGATGCCATTGAAAAGTGGGCTGCAGACGAGTTCCGCAGCACCAACGGGCAGATTCTGTACATACTCGATCAGGCATTGAAGAAAAGCGGCAGGATTTCGAAGAAAAACAAAGGAGCTGACCCAGAGTAAATATACTTCATAATATCACACTATCTCAGCTAAAATAAGATATGACTAACGAGCATCTCAGAATAAATAACCTGGATACAAGGAAATAAAAATACAAACTAATTCCTTTTTTCCCTTTTGGGGTTAGGGGGCTAAATATCAATCGTATGAAAAAGATTAATCAAACAACGCTGTTTTTAATCCTGACATTTACCATTAGTTTTTTACTGGCAGGAATATATAAACTTACTGGTGGAGGAAGTCAAGACCGTACCGGATTTATGATTTTAGGGATAATCTATATGTTTATTCCGACAATTGCTGTGCTTATTGTAAAAAAACTGATTCACAGGGAGAAAATTGCTTCCGAATTAATGATTTCATTTAAAATCAACAAGTGGTTTTTTGTCGCCTGGTTGATCATACCTGTCCTTGCATTTGTAACCTTCGGCATCAGTTTATTATTTCCGGATGTGATGTACAGTCCCGATATGTCGGGTATGTTCAGTCGTTTCGAATCCATGATGACCCCGGAGCAGGCGGAACAGATGAGAGCTTCCGTAGAATCGCTCCCGCTACATCCTGTTTGGATTACCCTGATGCAGGGCCTGTTTGCCGGCATCACTGTCAACGCCATCGCCGGTTTTGGAGAAGAACTGGGATGGAGAGGATTCCTGTTGAAGCAATTCAAAGACATGAACTTCATGAAAGCATCCATCCTCATCGGTTTTATCTGGGGTATCTGGCATGCACCGATGATATTAATGGGACATAACTATCCCGAACATCCGGTAGCAGGCGTATTCATGATGACAATTCTGTGTATCTTATTATCGGTCATCTTTTTATACATCACCATAAAATCGAAATCGGTTATTGCCGCAGCCGTACTGCATGGCACCATGAATGCAACCAATGGCATCTCCATTATGTTGATTGAAGGCGGTAACGATTTGACAGTAGGTATGCCCGGTTTAGCCGGATTTATTGCGCTGATAATTGCCATTACTGTTTTATTTGTGTACGACCGCTATATCAGTAAAGAAAAGATTTTAGTAAATAAAATGAGTAAATTCCTTTAATTAAAAAAGAATAACAGACAAGTAATATCATGAAGAAAATCCTGTTTTATTATCTATTCAGTATCGTCGGTCTGACACTTGCCGCACAAGAAACAAACTACACCATCAAAAGTGACATTCCTTATTATTCCGAAGAAATCTCCCGGAATGATGCCTATATCCGCGAACGGTGCGTATTGGACATCTATTACCCTGAAAATAAGAAAAATTATCCGACAGTGGTATGGTTTCATGGTGGAGGACTGACCGGCGGACAAAAAGAAATTCCTGAGGCATTAAAGGAAAAAGGCATCGGGATTATTGGTGTCAACTACCGGCTTTCTCCCAAAGCCAATGTTCAGCAATGCATTGAAGATGCTGCCGCCGCTGTGAGTTGGGTTTTCGAAAACATCGCTTTGTATGGTGGAGATCCGTCATTAATCTTCGTCTCGGGTCATTCTGCCGGAGGCTATTTGACAGCTATGATAGGTCTCGACAAGTCATGGCTCGGGAAATTGGGTAAAAACGCAGATGATATAGCCGGTTTGGTTCCTTTCAGTGGTCAGACGATAACTCATTTTACACGCCGTAAGGAGCTTGGCATTCCGGAAAAGCAACCTGTTGTGGATCAATACGCCCCTCTTTATCATGTTCGTCCCGACGCTCCTCCTCTTTTATTGATTACGGGCGACAGGGAACTTGAATTACTGGGGAGATACGAAGAAAATGCTTATCTGATGAGGATGATGAAGGTGGCAGGGCACAAAGATACAAGGTTATATGAACTTGACGGATATGGGCATGGCATGACAGAACCGGCGTTTCCTCTCCTGTTAAAAGAAGTGCAACGGATAACAAAAAATAAAAAATCAGGAAAATAGTCTCTCCTGCTATAATTCAAATCTTTTCCATTAACTTTGCAGCCAAATTCTTTCCAACTATATGTGGGATAAACTGGTATCGCTGCTCAGGAATCTTGCTGCTTTTTTGCAGAAAAAAATGCCTGTAATTTGGGAACTCATCAAAAAACGGTGGTTTCAATTCATTGAATGGAGAAAAAAACGGTTGGCTCGTTTTAAAACCTTGCCGTGGTATTCCAGGCTGGTCAACATAGTCGTTACCGGAACCATATTATTCCTGTTTTTTTTATTCCTCGTCGACATCAACTTCCTGTGGTTGTTTGGTAAATCTCCGGGATTGAGGAGCATTGGTAATCCCAATCAGAACGAAGCATCCCTGATTATAAGCGCCGACAACCAGGTTATTGGCAAGTATTATACTGAAAACAGAATTCCGGTTGAATTTGAGGAAATCTCTCCCAAGCTGATTGAAACGCTTATTTACACTGAAGATCAACGATTCTATAAGAATTTCGGGATAGATTTTCATGGTGTTTTTGCAGCCATGAAAGATGTGCTGAAGGGTAACCCGAGAGGAGCCAGCACCATTACCCAGCAATTGGTTAAGAATATGTACAAAACCCGGAATCAGTATTCCAGGGGCTTACTGGGGCAAATTCCTGGACTTCGGTTAATCATCATGAAGATGAAAGAATGGATAACCGCGGTGAAAATTGAGCTGTTTTATTCCAAGGAAGAGATTCTTACCAAATACCTGAACACGGTTGACTTCGGTAGTAATTCATTCGGAATTTACACGGCTGCTAAAACCTATTTCAGGTCAAAACCTTCGGAATTGAATTACGAACAAAGTGCCACCCTGATTGGGCTACTAAAAGCTACAACCTATTACAGTCCCATACAAAACCCGGAACAATCAAAGAAAAGACGCAATGTGGTTTTGCAAAATCTGGTTGAACATGGAGTTTTCTCACAGGAGGTATGTGACTCCCTGAAAAACATCCCCATTCGGCTTAACTATGAGAGAGAAGAAAACTACGACGGTATCGCGTTACATTTCAGGGCGTATCTTGCCAAGTACCTGGAAGACTGGGAAAAACAAAGCGGCCATGATATTTACGCCGACGGGTTGAAGATCCACGTAGCACTTGATTCGAGATTGCAACATTATGCGGAAGAAGCTGTGGAAAAGCAGATGAAAGCCGTTCAAAGACGATTTTTTGATCACTGGCGCGGACAAAACCCCTGGCGCGATGAAAATAAAGTAGAAATTCAGGATTTCGTTGAGAATATTGCCAGAAAAACAAAATCGTATAGTGCTTTGCAGAGAAAATTCGGAGAAAATGAAGATTCTATTTTTCATTACCTGAATATCCCCCGAAAAACCAAGGTGTTTGACTACAAGACAGGAGCTAAAGACACTACGTTAAGTGTCATGGATTCAATCCGGTACATGAATCACTTCATGCACACCGGCTTTGTTGCTATGGAACCTAATACGGGCGAAGTAAAAGCCTGGGTTGGCGACATCAATTTTAATTTCTGGCAATATGATAAAGTGGCACAGTCGAAACGCCAACCGGGCTCTACTTTCAAACTCTTTGTTTATACCGCTGCCATGATGCATGGTTTGGCACCCTGCGACTACCGTACCGACCAACCGGTAAAATGGGATTACATGGAAAACGGGGAACCGAAAAGCTGGCAACCCAACAATGTAGATTATACATACCGTGGCAATGTGACACTCAAATATGCTTTTGCGAAATCCATCAACACAATTGCCGTTCAACTTGCCAAAGAGGTCGGGATAGAAGCCGTTATACAGACAGCCCACTTACTGGGAATCAAAACCAAGCTGGAAGACAAACCTTCAACCAGTCTCGGAGCATCGGATGTTTCCCTGCTGGAATTGGTTAATTCATTTGGAACAGTCGTCAATGAAGGAATTCATAATGAACCTGTACTCGTCACCCGCATCGAGGATGCCGACGGACATGTAATCTACAAAGCTGACAATCAATCAAAAAGAGTGATACCATACGAAACAGCCTGGCTTATGACCGAAATGTTGAAAGGAGGCATGACCGAGCCCGGAGGAACTACACAGGCTTTGTGGGAATGGGACATATTCAATTATAACACCAATTTCGGAGGAAAAACAGGAACGTCTTCCAATCATTCCGACGCGTGGTTTGTAGGGGTAACCAAAAACCTGATTGGAGGCGCCTGGGTTGGAGGCGAGCAAAGGAGTGTACATTTCAGAACCGGCCAACTGGGAGAAGGAAGTCGCACCGCCCTGCCCATTTTCGGTTTGTTTATGGAGAAAGTGCTGAAAGATGAACATTTCAAACATTACAGGGGCAAATTTCCGGAGAAACCCAAAGAGACCATCACCCGTAAATACAAATGCCACACCTATATACCAGTGGATACAACAAGTGTGGACACTACACAAACAACAACTTCCGCCCCGGAAGAGACGGAAGTTATGCCTGTTGAAAATTAATTCTTATTCGGTTTATAAAGGTGTGATGAATGTCCGTAGAACAACTCGGCTGCTTCCATCACCGTTTCCGATAAAGTCGGATGCGGGTGGATGGTCAGCGCTAAGTCCTTGATCGTAGCACCCATCTCGATGGCCAAGGTAGCTTCTGCAATGAGTTCGCCTGCTCCCGGACCGCTGATACCAATGCCCAACACCCGTTCTGTGTCGGGGTCGACAATAATTTTGGTCACGCCATCGCTCCTATCAAGGGAGGTAGCACGACCGCTGGCTGCCCAGGGAAATTTAGCCGTTTCGAATTTGATTCCCCTCTCCGTGGCCTGATTTTCGGTAATACCCGCCCAGGCAATTTCAGGGTCTGTAAACACCACCGCAGGAATGGCAAGGGGTTCAAAAGCCACTTTTTTACCGGAAATGGCATCGACCGCCACTCGTGCTTCATGCGAAGCTTTGTGCGCCAACATCGGTTCACCCACGATATCGCCAATGGCATAAATGCTGTCATCGTCTGTTTTAAGTGACTTATCAGCCACAATCCAACCCCGTTCGTTGACTTTCACCTTGGTGTTTTCAAGTCCGAGACCCGCTGTTTGCGGCTTGCGACCAATCGACATCAGCACGTAGTCATAACGATGTTCCTCGATTTGCTTGTCTTTGTTCTCGATTTTCACGACCAACTCCTCGCCTTCTTCTTTGATTTCGACCACTTTCGATTGCAACATGATTTTATCAAAAGCTTTGGAAAGTCTTTTTTGTAGATGAGAAACCAAATCCTGATCGGCACCCGGCAACAAACGATCCATAAACTCAACTACCGAAACCTGAGAGCCCAATGCTGCATAAACAGAACCCAGTTCCAGCCCGATGTAACCGCCACCCACGACCAACAAAGATTTTGGGATAGCAGGCAAATTAAGTGCTGAGGTAGAATTCAGCAAGCGTTTACTTTCAATCTGTAGCGAAGGGATTGTCGCGATAACCGAACCGGTGGCAATAATGGCCTTGTCAAAGGTAATTTGCTCTGTACTGCCGTCTTCTTTCTTCACTTCAATGGCATTCGAAGAAACAAAAGAAGCGCGACCCTGCACATAATTGATATTTCTTTGTTTCGAAAGCAAGCCAAGTCCGCCTGTTAGTTTCCGAACTACTTTGTCCTTATACGAACGAAGCTTGTCCAGATCGATTTTCGGTTCCCCGAAATCAACACCCCAGCTTTTAGCCTCCTTACTTTCATTGATTAGTTTCGCGACATGCAACAAGGCTTTCGATGGAATACATCCACGGTACAAACAAACGCCGCCGGGATTCTTCTCCATATCCACCAGCGTCACATTCATGCCCAGGTCGGAAGCATAAAACGCGGCTGCATATCCGCCGGGGCCTCCCCCGATTACTACTATATTTTTACTCATATTGTGTATTTACAATTTGATGATTTACTATTTACAATTTTCCGAACCCAAAAAGTTCTATTACGAGATGCGATAATCGAGCGACCTTAATCGCGTAGCGATTTCGACGCGAGATATCGCATCTCGTATAACCATTGTTATCAGAACAATATATTATCCTTCAATGATCAATTTCATTGGATTTTCGAGCGCCTCTATCACCCACCTCAGGAAACGAATTCCATCGGCTCCATCGATGATGCGGTGATCGTAGGACAACGACAAGGGCAACATCAGTCTGGGTTCGAATTTACCATTGATGTACACCGGCTCGATACTGCCTTTTGAGACCCCTAAGATAGCGACTTCCGGAGAATTAACAATGGGTGTAAACGAAGTTCCGCCGATACCACCCAGGTTGGTAATCGTAAAACAGCCACCCTGTAAGTCGGCCACACCCACCTTTTTATTTCTTGCCTTTTCAGCCAATGCATTGATTTCTCTCGATATCTCGATGATATTCATGCGATCGGCATTTTTAATCACCGGCACAATCAAACCAAATTCAGTATCCACGGCGATACCGATATTGAAATACTTTTTGTAAACAATGGTTTTATTCTGCATGTCCACACTCGCGTTAAACTGCGGGAAAGTCTTCATGGCAGAGCTGATAACCTTCACTAAAATGGCTGTCACGGTCAGTTTCACACCAAATTTCTCAGCCGTTTTCGCGTAACTCTTGCGGAATTCTTCCAACTGCGTGATATCTGCTTTATCAAACTGCGTTACATGCGGAATCGTATGCCAGGCATGACTCAGGTGTTCCGCAGTTTTCTGACGGATATTCGACATCGCTACGGTTTCTACATCTCCATATTTTGAGAAATCAGGCAGTGGCTGCTGATGCTGTTCTGCACGTATATGTTGAGCTTCGTTTCGTTGCTGATGCATTAACTTGCTGTGCAACTTCACGTCATCCAACAGAATTCTTCCACCCGGACCCGTTCCTTTTACCTGGTTCACATCTACACCAATCTCCCGAGCCAAACGGCGAACCGATGGAGCTGCCGGAGCGGCATTCTGGAGAATAGGCGGCTGATTTTCAACCGCTATTGCTTTCGGCCCTGCTGCCGGGGTATTTGCTGCCGGAGCAACCGCAGCGGGTGCAGCAACCAGCTCTTCAACAACCGGAGCAGGGGCAGGAGCTTCCGAAGGAGCAGGGGCAGGAGTTTCTGCTTGAGCAGCAGTTTCAACCACCGGAGCAGGCAGAACTTCCTTTTTTTCTTCATGAGCTGGAGCAGCGGCACCGTCGGCATCTACGGTAAAAACAAGCTGACCGATTTCTACCTGGTCACCCTCATTCACTTTCACCTCCACTACCTTTCCCCTTACATCGGAAGGCACTTCGATAGTCGCCTTGTCGGTTTCCAGTTCAAGTACCGATTGTTCCTGCTGTACAATATCGCCCGGTTTAATCAGCACTTTAACTATTGTTGCTGACTGGATGTTTTCACCCAATTCAGGTATAACAAATTGTTTCATTATGATATTTTTTTACTTATCTCTAAATTAATAATTATTGATGCATTTCTGTGGGTAGACGCGCTAATAGCGCGTCTCTACATATTTCCGTTTTCCGCTTATTACACGTGCATCGGATTCAATTTATCCGGATTGATGCCCAATTCTTTCATCGCCTTTTTCAAATCGGCTAATTTATATTTACCGTCTTTGTACAAAGCATACAGGGTTGTAAACGCCACGTGTTTAGCATCCACTTCGAAGAAATCGCGCAATTCATTTCGTCCTTCACTGCGACCAAAACCATCTGTTCCCAAGGCATGCAGGCGATTCGGCAACCATTTGGAAATTGAATCAGGCAATGTTTTCACATAATCCGAAGCAGCCACGATTACACCATCATTATCAATCAAAGTTGATACATAAGGTACTTTTTCTTTATCAGGATGCAAAAGGTTGTGTCTTTCCACATCCATCGCTTCCCTGCGTAGTTCTTTGTAGCTGGTCACGCTGTACACATTCGACGAAACACCGTATTTATCTTCGAGAATCTCAGCAGCTTTCAGCACTTCATTCATGATGGAGCCACTTCCCAGCAAATTCGCTGTCAGACCCGACTTATTTTCTTTTGCCTGCTGATACAGGTACATTCCTTTCAGAATACCTGCTTTCACGTCACCCGGCATCGGAGGCATCGGATAGTTTTCATTCATGATGGTTATATAGTAGAAAACATTCTCCTGTTCTTCGTACATACGACGGATACCATCGCGGATGATAACGGCCAGTTCGTAAGCAAAAGCAGGATCGTAGGTAACCAGACTTGGTACCGGATAAGCCAGCAAATGACTGTTACCATCCTGATGTTGCAGTCCTTCACCCGCCAGTGTCGTACGCCCGGCAGTTCCTCCGACCAGGAAACCTTTGGCACACATATCGGCAGCAGCCCATACCAGGTCACCCACACGTTGCAACCCAAACATCGAATAATAGACAAAGAAAGGCATCATGTTCAGCCCGTGCGTAGCATAAGCCGTACCCGCACTGATGAATGATGACATGGCTCCCGCTTCGGTAATACCTTCTTCGAGAATCTGCCCATCCTTTGCTTCTTTATAATATAAAAGTAATTCTTTATCGACCGGTTCGTATAACTGACCCACGTGCGAATAAATACCAAGTTGACGGAACATCGCTTCCATACCGAAAGTACGGGCTTCGTCGGGGACAATCGGCACAATCAGTTTTCCAATCTCCTTATCTTTCAATAGTTTTGACAAGATACGCACAAATGCCATGGTCGTTGAAAGCTCACGACCTTCTGACCCGGCATAGAATTCCGCGAAAACATCTTCAGGCGGTGTCTTAATCGGACGAAGATCCACACGTCTCTCCGGCACATAACCTCCCAAATCTTCCCGGCGTTTGCGCAGGTATTGCATCTCAGGAGAATCCTCCGGCAATTTATAGAAAGGCGCTTTGGAAACCTCATCATCAGAGATTGGAATTCCAAAACGGGTACGGAAATCTTTCAGTTCATCTTCATTCAGCTTTTTCTGCTGATGGGTAATATTTTTTCCTTCACCGCTTTCGCCGAGTCCGTATCCTTTGATTGTATTGGCAAGGATTACAGTTGGCTGACCTTTATGATTAACCGCTGCATTGTAGGCCGCGAATACTTTTTCAGGGTCATGTCCACCACGTTTCATTTTG
>JAYFPG010000049.1:0-20697 GCA_034928085.1 Paludibacter sp. | reverse complement strand
AAAGAAAGCGGTTGCATCGATGCAAAAGGGTGAAGGTCGTTCTTATGCGAAAGTCATCAAGATGGTAAAATCACCAAAAACCGGTGCGTATATTTTTCAGGAAGAAATGGTACATAACGATAAAGTGAAAGAACATTTGGCAAAATAACCCGTTTCACTTTGTCTGTCAATAATAGTAATCCTCTCATTTATTTGAATGGGGGGATTTTTTGTTTCCGGATATGGAAAAAATGCTTAATTTTGTGACAGGGATTTTTTTAGTGGATAGTGGTTAGTGGTCAGTGAAAAGTGTTGCTAACCATTTAAACCATTTAAACCATAAAACTTTTAAACAAATAACTATTCACTATCCACTATCCACTAACCACTATTAATTAGTTACAGTACACAAAAACAATGATATAAATGGGTTTATTCAGTTTTTTTAGTAAGGAAAAGAAAGAAACGCTTGATCAGGGTTTATCGAAAACCAAGGAAAGTGTTTTCTCAAAAATATCAAGGGCAGTAGTCGGTAAATCGAAGGTCGACGATGAAGTGCTCGACAATCTGGAGGAGGTGCTTATTACTTCTGATGTAGGGGTAGAAACGACACTGCGCATCATCGAAAGAATTGAACAACGTGTTGCCCGCGATAAATACATCAATACAAGTGAATTGAATGTGATTCTGAAAGAAGAAATCGCGGCTTTGCTTGCAGAGAATAATGCTGGTGTTGTGGCTGGTTTCGAGTCGGAGTTACCTTCAAAGCCCTATGTGATTATGGTTGTGGGCGTGAATGGTGTAGGCAAGACAACCACCATCGGGAAGTTGGCACATCAGTTTAAGAAAGCCGGAAAGTCGGTTTATCTTGGGGCTGCCGATACTTTCAGAGCAGCGGCGGTCGACCAGTTGGTTATATGGGGAGAACGTGTAGGCGTACCAGTTATTAAGCAAAAAATGGGAGCCGACCCGGCTTCGGTTGCCTACGATACGGTTGCTTCTGCCAAAGCCAATAATGCCGATGTGGTGATTATCGATACGGCTGGCCGTCTGCACAACAAGGTGAACCTGATGAACGAGCTTACCAAAATACGGAACGTGATGCAGAAAGTAATTCCGGGTGCTCCGCAGGAAGTGTTGCTGGTGTTGGATGGCTCGACCGGACAAAATGCGTTCGAACAGGCCAAGCAGTTTACCAAAGCGACGGATGTAAATGCGTTGGCCATTACAAAACTGGATGGTACAGCCAAAGGTGGTGTGGTGATAGGAATTTCCGACCAGTTTAAAATTCCGGTGAAATACATCGGGTTGGGTGAAGGAATGGAACACTTGCAGGTGTTCGACAGGGAAGCATTTGTCGGTTCTTTATTTGAATGATGAAAAAAGGAAAAGTTGATATCATCACGATGGGTTGCTCTAAAAATCTGGTGGATTCAGAGCAGTTGATGCGTCAGTTTGATGCGCTGGGTTACAAGGTAAGTCACGATGCGGAGAAGCCGGATGGTGAAGTGGTTATTGTGAATACCTGTGGATTCATTGGTGATGCCAAAGAAGAAAGTATAAACAC
This sequence comes from Paludibacter sp., assembly GCA_034928085.1. Lineage (GTDB taxonomy): Bacteria > Bacteroidota > Bacteroidia > Bacteroidales > Paludibacteraceae > Paludibacter. The sequence continues at coordinate 19,151 of JAYFPG010000049.1, read as the reverse complement.
CATTTTGCAGTTGGCCGACCTGAAGAAGCGCCGGAAAATTGATAAACTGTATGTGATGGGTTGTTTGTCAGAACGATACATGACTGATCTGCAAAAGGAAATTCCGGAAGTAGATAAGTATTTCGGAAAGTTCAATTACAATGAAATACTGACTGATCTGGGACAGGAATACCGGGCCGATCTCAGGTTGGAACGTTCACTAACTACTCCGGCACATTATGCTTACCTGAAGATATCAGAAGGCTGCAACCGGACATGCTCTTATTGTGCCATCCCTTTGATAACGGGAAAACACCGTTCCCGTTCGATGGATGACCTGGAAAAGGAAGTTGAAATGCTTGTTGGCAAAGGTGTCAAGGAGTTTCATCTGATTGCCCAGGATTTGTCGTATTATGGCATTGATCGCTATAAATCACAAAAATTAGCGGAACTGCTGGAACGTTTATCAGATATTCCCGGCGTGGAATGGCTGCGCTTACACTATGCCTATCCTGCTCATTTTCCGTATGAAATACTGAAAGTCATGCGTGAAAGGGAGAATGTGTGCCGTTATCTTGATATAGCTTTACAGCATGTCAGTGATCACATGTTGGGTATCATGCGCCGCAATTTCACAAAAGCGCAAACCTACGAGTTAATCAGGCGCATCAGGGAGGAGGTTCCCGGCATCCATCTCAGGACGACCATGTTAGTCGGTCATCCGGGTGAAACAGAAGAAGATATTGACGAATTGAAGGAGTTTTTACGTTTTGCCCGGTTCGAGCGCCTGGGTGCATTTACTTATTCACACGAAGAAAGTACGTATGCACACAAGCATTATCAGGATGATATTCCCGAAGAAGTAAAACAACAAAGGATGGATGAAATCATGTCGCTTCAGCAGGAAATATCAACTGAAATAAACCAGGCAAAAGTAGGTTCCACCATGAAAGTAATCATCGACAAGAAAGACGGGGAATTTTTCGTGGGTCGGACTGAATTCGATTCGCCTGAGGTTGATCCGGAAGTGCTTATTCCGGTTGATACAAAAGGCGTTAAAGTGGGTGAGTTTTATCAGGCGGAAATCGTGGATGCTGCTGAATTTGATTTGTACGGGAGATAATATAAGTCTACAGTCTACAGTCTTCAGTCTCCGGACCCCAGACCGCAGACTGTAGACATTTAATTTAAAATAATATGAAACACAAAGGATTAGTTGCTGCTGTTGCTTCAAAGCTGAATCAGCCGGAGAATGAGGTTGACAGGATGTTACAGGCAACGGTAGAAATTCTTAAATCACAGTTGGTTGCCGGAAATATGGTGAGTTTTCAGGGCTTTGGTTCTTTCGAATTCAAAAGGAAGGAGGAACGGCTTTCGGTGCATCCGGCTACGCAGGTACGCACCCTGATACCACCTAAACAAGTGGTTAACTTTCGGCAGAGTACAACATTGAAAATGAAACTTAAAGACATCCTGCGCCATGAGTAAAGAGAAAATGAATGCTGCTGAGATTGTTGAGCTGTTATCGCAACAGGTTACTGTAAGTAAAAAGCTGTCGGATGATTTTCTGAAAGTCCTGCTGGCTACAATTGAGGAAACGCTGATGTCGCAGGACAGTGTCAAGATTAATGGATTGGGGACTTTCAAGCTACAATGGAATGAGCCCCGTAAAAGTGTGGATGTCAACACCGGCGCTGAAATCGTTATCGATGGATATCATAAGGTTGTATTTACTCCTGATGCGGAGTTGAAAGAACTTGCCAATGAGCCGTATGCCCATTTGCAACCAGTATTACTGGATGATGGTGAAGAGCCCACTGAAAATGCTTCAGAGGAAACAACTGATGCGGATCAAATGCCATTGAAGTTTTTTAATGAGCAAGCCAGTGAGATTAAGGATATCTTATCGGAAATCAATGCATTAAACGATAAGCAGGAAGACAAAACGAAGGATGCCGCAATAGATGTAACTACCACACAGTCTTCTGAGCCGGTATCGACTGAAGTTCCGCTTGAAGTTGAAACCCCGATTGAAATGATTGTTCCGGGAGAAGTTGAAGAAAAACCAGAAGAGGGTCAGGATGAAAAAAGGGAAGAGAAACCTGAAATCATTGAGAAAGAAAAAGTTGAATCGGATAAAGTTAAGGAGACTGAAATGCAGGAAGAAGTTGCTGGTGATGTCATAGGCGAAGAAGTTGCTCAGGTCGTCGAAGAATCAGCAGTCAGTGTGCCGGAACTTCCTGTTGAAGAAACTCTGGTAAATGAAAAAGAGAAACAAAAAGCAGAAAAGGCAGTCAATAGAAAAAGAAGAATACAGGAAGCAGACGAGTTTCGTCCTGAGAGCCTGGGGAAGAGCTCAGTCACCAGAACACCTGGTCGGAAACTAGATTTTTTGTTTGTAGGAATCATGTTGGGAGGTTTTCTTGTGTATATCCTGATCGATTTTGATGTGTTTTCATTAATGAAAAAATATATCGATTCAAATCGATTCAGAAATGAAATTGTTCAGGTGCCTGAAAATCAATTTGTAATGCCGGAGGAAATACCTGCCGATAATTTATTGACTGATACAATGGTATTACAGCAGGATACGCTAACACAGGAAGTGGTTACCGAACCGACAGAGCCTGTTGATGAGTTGCAGGTTTTGTTCGATCAACCCCGTGTTTACAGGGAGTTTATCGCAACCGAGAAAGTTATACCGGGTAGTCGCCTTACCCGTATCGCGGAACGTCACTATGGAGTGAAAGAGTTTTGGGTGTATATATTCGAGGCTAATCGTGATTTGCTGGATTCTCCTGATGATATTGCTGTCGGGATGCAATTGAAAATCCCAAAGCTAAACCCGAAGCTGGCGGATGCAGATAATCCCCGCTGTATGGAGTATGCGTTGAAGTTGCATGATGAATATGTGAAAGCAAATTAATAGTGGTCAGTGGTTAGTTGTTAGTTGTTAGTGAATAACTGACCACTAACCACTATCAACTATTATTTTCATATCACGCAAAAATATGGTACTTTTGCACCGCTTTTTAAATTGCAAAGCATAATACATGGCAGAGACTTCATTAATAGAGAAATTAGACGCATTACAGCATAAATTTGACGAGATATCGACCTTGATTACCGATCCTTCCGTCATCTCAGATCAGAAACGCTTTGTGAAACTGAACAAGGAGTATCATGATCTGGAACGAATTCTTGCTGCCCGTGATGAATATAAATTAGCGTTGTCGCATCTGGCAGAAGCAAAAGAGATATTAGATATCGAATCGGATCCGGAAATGAGGGAAATGGCTAAAGCTGAAATCGAAGCGATTGAACCGAAGATTCCACAAATGGAGGAGGCGATTAAATTGTTGTTGATTCCGGCCGACCCGGAGGATGGTAAGAATGCCATTGTCGAGATAAGGGGTGGAACCGGTGGTGATGAGGCGGCTATTTTCGCGGGTGATTTATTCAAGATGTATACCCGCTATTGCGAGTCGAAAGGCTGGAAAGTCGAAGTGACAAGCGTTTCAGAAGGCACAATAGGAGGATATAAGGAAATCATCTTCACGGTATCGGGTCAACAGGTGTATGGTACACTGAAATATGAATCGGGCGTACACAGGGTGCAGCGGGTTCCGCAGACAGAAACGCAGGGACGTGTGCATACCTCAGCAGCCACAGTGGCAGTCTTGCCTGAGGCCGAGGAGTTCGATATCGAACTGAAAGAATCGGATGTGCGGGTAGATACTTTCTGTTCGTCGGGTGCCGGCGGGCAGTCCGTAAACACGACCTATTCTGCCATCAGGCTGGTGCATATCCCCACTGGCATCACTGTGCAATGTCAGGATGAGAAGTCGCAGCATAAGAACAAGGCCAAGGCCATGGTCGAGCTACGGTCGCGTATCTACGCCATCGAACACCAAAAGTATTTAGATGAAATTGGTTCGAAGCGTAAGACTATGGTTTCTACCGGTGACCGCTCCGCCAAAATCAGGACGTATAATTATCCGCAGGGACGAATCACCGATCACCGCATCAATTATACCATTTACAACTTGTCGGCCTTCATGAACGGCGATATCCAATCAGCCATCGACCAGTTGATTGTGGCGGAAAATGCGGAGAGGTTGAAGGAGAGCGAATTATAAACGATTGGCCTAATGCGGGTTTGATGAGGTTGCTTCGTCGCTTCGCTTCTCGCAATGACGGGGGTTGCTTTATCGCATTCACAAAATAAAATTGGGATATAAATAGGAAATCGATAAATTGATATGAACAGAGCGCAATTATTTGAAAATATCCAACGCAAGAAATCCTTTCTCTGCGTAGGATTGGATACAGACATTAAGAAAATCCCGGAGTTTTTATTTGATGAAGAAAACGACAGCATCTTCACCTTCAACAAAGCGATTATTGATGCTACGGCTGATTTGTGTGTGGCCTATAAACCCAACCTGGCTTTTTACGAAAGCCTGGGTTTGCCGGGATGGGAGGCGTTGGAACGTACCGTCGGTTATATCCGCGATAACTATCCCGATCAGTTTATTATTGCAGATGCAAAAAGAGGAGACATTGGTAATACTTCGGCCATGTATGCCCGCACATTCTTTGGTAATATGGAGTTCGACGCGGTAACTGTTGCACCTTATATGGGTGAGGACTCAGTTACTCCGTTTCTGACTTACGAAAATAAATGGGTGATCTTGCTGGCGCTCACTTCCAACAAAGGGGCTTTTGATTTTCAGTTTATGCAGGATGCGGAAAGCGGGGAGAAGTTGTTCGAAAAAGTCCTCAAAACATCCCAACAGTGGGGTACAAGCGATAACCTGATGTACGTGGTGGGCGCTACCAAAGCGGATATGCTGACAGAAATCAGACAAATCATCCCGGATCATTTTCTGTTGGTTCCCGGTGTCGGGGCACAGGGTGGCAGTCTGCAGGAAGTAGCCAAATACGGCTTGAACTCGACTTGCGGCTTGCTGGTTAATTCTTCCCGTCAGATTATCTATGCATCTTCCGGAAAAGATTTCGCTGAAGCGGCAAGAGCAGAAGCTAAGAACGTACAGCAGGAAATGGAGGAGTTATTATTAACCGCAGGTTTGGGATAAGATTATATAGATTTCTCATTGCGAGATGACAAAGAACTGTCATTCTGAGCGTAGCGAAGAATCTAATATATTTTTCCTTACATTAATTTGAGGGCTTCTTTAACGGTCATCATTTTCCGGATGTTTCTTGCTTTTGCTAATTGATTACATACGGTGATAATTCCATTCTCAAGGGTGTCCTGGCCGTTGAATATTTCCGCACTCATGCAATCTACAGTGCACGCGATGATTCCGGCATCATTCAGTCCATCAAGACCTTTGATTCCGGCATTGTTTTTACCGATTCCGGCATCGTTGAAAAATACGGCTTTAAGACTGTGTTTCTGAGCATAATGCCCTGCGCTTACGCCCCCATGTGAGCCACACACGACGATATCTCCTGCATTGTTCTCGTTTAAGAAAGTGATGCTGTCAGTGACCGTGATACTCACTCCTTCAATTTGTGTTTGAGTTTGTTTTGGCAGGTCAACCTTGCTGCTGCTTTCTTGCTTTTCAATTACAGCAGATTCAGAATGCTTATTTATTTGAATAGAAGAAGGCAGACCAATCAGATTGATTATTTTGGAAACGGCTTCTTGTACCGTATCGCCGGTTTGTATGCCGGATTTTTCAGCCAGATTATTCACATGACTAATAATTCCACTTTCCCAGGTGTCGCGGGCAACGCCAATTTCTGCACTGTTGCAGTCAACAGCACAGGCCAGGATATTTTCAGCCTCGTAATGCACCAGACCACTGATACCTGCCTGATTTTTTCCAATCCCGGCATTGTTGAGGAAAACGGCTTTTACATGACAGTTCTTTAACTTTCGGGCAAAAGTTCCATTGTCGCCGCAATGGGATGCGCACACAAGTATCGGACTCACATTATCAGGTTGTAAATCACCCAAACTATCTAATAGTATGACACCTTCAGGTAAATTCATGTTTGTTCTCTACTCCTGATTCACATTGCTGACTATACTGCTGCAAGTTGAGATTTTGCAATCGATATGCCTTTTTCGTAGGCTTTCAGATTTCCTGAAACAAACTTCTCAGGCACACTTTCACGTACTATCTGCATCATCTCCTCATGCGAATAGCCTCTGAATTCGGCATAGATGGCGAGCATAACGATGTTCATCATTTTGCTGATGTCAAAATCAGGACTTTTGTTCTCTTCCGGATCAATGATAAATGTCTTCTTGCCCGATTTTTTTATCAATTCAGTTTTTGATTCGGGCATGTCCTTTTCCAGCCGGGTGTTTACACTGGAAGTGGATAACTCGAAAGTGCTTGAAAAAACGATGCCATCCTCTTTCAGACAATGCAGGTACCGGAGTGTTTCGGTTTGTTCAAACGATAAAAGGTAATCCACATCACCGGCTTTGATAAAAGGCGACAACACCGGTTTTGTTGAATAGCGAAAATGACTTTCAACACCTCCACCACGTTGTCCCAACCCGATTACATCCGATATTTTCAACTCATAACCAAGTTTCATGTAATACTTGCTTAAAAGGTTGCTGAAAAGGAGAATTCCTTGTCCACCTACACCAGCTATGATTATATTTTTTCCTGTATCCTGCATTTTTATAAAATTATGGCGTCAAACTTACATGCTGTTGAACATAATCCACAGCCCACACATAAATCTTCGTTGATAACAATCTCGACTTTTCCGTCTGCCGTTTTTTTGCTTTCTATGGCCAAACAACCTATATTGATACATTTCCGGCATTGGGTGCAAAGATCCTGATCGATATGATAAGGATCACTTTTGGGCAGTTTAAATCTCGTAACACAGGGTTTCTGAACGATGACTACTGAATTTGTATTTGAATTTACCGCGTTCAAAATAGCCTTTTCCAGGTCCTCAAATTCATACGCATCTACCGTTACAATATCTTTTACACCAATGGCTTCGCAAACTTTGGCGATTTCTAATTTATTTTCAGGTTTGTAATTAAACCCGAAATCGCTTGATGCAATGTGCTGACCACCCGTCATGGCCAGACAACTATTGTCAACAATAATCGTTGTGGACTGACTGTCATTGAAAATCAGGTTCATCAGTCCATTGATGCCGGTAGCCCAAAAACCACCGTCACCAATCATAGCCACAAAATTCTCCTTGTGGTCGGTTGCCACGTTATAACCATGTGCCAGCGCGATGCTCGACCCCATGCATTTTTGCAGCGAATAGGATTCCATGTGCGGGAAGCAACCAATTAAGCCACAGGTAACATCGGCAGCAGCCTTGATTTTATGATTGCGTAGTATTTGCGATATGAAAAGGTGAGAGCATCCGGCACAACTTACCGGCAATCTGAAAGGAATGCCTTCCATCATTTCCCTTTTGGGTGCATCCGGAACGAGTTTCTCCTCAATGATATCCGGCGTAAAACGTGTCATCTCGGGGAACTTGGGGAACAATTCTTTCCCAATTACCGGAACGCCCAAATCCTTGATGTTCTTTTCCATGATGTCATGACCGTCTTCAATCACATAGAGTTGCTCTACATGTTCGGCCAATTTCCGGATTAACTTCTCAGGAAGTGGCATTACCATGCCCACTTTCAATATCGATGCATCGGGTAAAACTTCTTTCGTATAATAATATGGTGTGCCGGCTGTGACAACCCCAATCTTTTTGCCATTCAACTCCAGTCTGTTGATGTCGAAGTCGTTGCAGTCTTCAGCAAGACGCTTCATGTGCGCCGGGAAATCATTAAAACATTTGGTCAGCTTCGGATGCTCGGAGCCTTTTGCATTCATCATCATGGTTGTCATGATAACCTTGCTGAAACTCACCGGATATTTTTGTCTGCATTTGACCTGATAAGTGTAATTTTCATCAATGGTAACCCCACTGGTAGTTTTGCAGATAACCGATGTTATTTTAAGAATAACCGGAGTCGTGTATTCTTCGCTAATCTCGAATGCCTTAATCATCAGGTCTTTGGCCTCCTGACTGTCACTTGGCTCCAATACCGGGATGTTAAACATATTTCCATAATGACGCACATCATTATAGTCATCACCCGCGATACGGCCAACATCATCGCCAACCACCAGTACCAGTCCGCCATTGATTTGACTGCCGGCAGCGCCACCCAATGCATCTGCAGCCACGTGCAACCCCACGGTTTTCATTACCGCAAAGCTCCGATAACCTGCAAACGAAGCGCCAATGGCTACTTCTAAACCGACTTTTTCATTTGTTGACCACTCGCAATAAATATCAGCGTAATTATGCTTCGTATAATCCATTACTTCTGTGGAAGGGGTGCCCGGGAAACCGGAAGCAACTTTCACGCCTGCTTCAAATGCACCTCTGGCAACTGCTTCGTTACCATTCATCATTTTCATGGTGCCAATCTTGTTTTGTGTCTTCATATTTATTAAAGAAACTCCGATCGTTGTTGTGTTTTTTTGATTTTCTTATAATCGGGCTCAAAATTAATTCATTATTGTTACATTCCAAAATCAAACAGTAAATTATTTTAAGAAATTGTAACAATTTTGTAATGAGGTCGTCAGTTCATCCACAAATAGTCAGGTATAAATAGTGAAATAAAATTGTTAGTTTTTTATCCAAAACTTGCATAATGGTATAATTAATTATATCTTTGCCCCTGCTTAACTATAACAACTATGGAAAAATTAAAAACAAAAACTGTTATTAAGATGCTTCAAGATGATGGATGGTATCTCGACCGGCAAAAAGGCAGTCACCGGCAATTCAAACATCCAACTAAAAAAGGGACGGTTACAGTCAATGGAAAGCCGAACGAAGTAATGTCGCAGTTTTTGTTAAGCAGTATTTTCAAACAAGCAGAATGGTAAAATTCTCCAAGCAATAAAATATAAATTATGGAAATTATCAAAGTTACAGTAGATTGGTTGGATAACTACGGAGCTGTATCCGATCAGGTACCCGGCTGTGTAGCTACGGCCGGCAGCTATGAAGCAATAAAAGAGGCTTATACTTCTGCACTTGAATTTCACAAAGAAGGACTTGATGTCAATGAGGTTCCAGCATGTCTGCAAGGTGAATATAAACTTGAATTCGAACTTACTACACGTGCTTTACTGCATCTTTTAGATGGAACTCTTACCAGAGCAGCTATTTCTCGCGTTACGGGAATTAATGAAAAACAATTATATCATTACATGTCCGGGATACGCACAGCCCGCTCTGATAAGCGTGAAAAAATTGTTGCTGCTATACATGAAATTGGTCAGCGACTTATTTCAGTTGTTTAATTGAAAGGGTGGTTTTATCTTTTCATCTTTATCAATTGCTGATACCGCTCCAACACCTCTTCTGCAATCTGCTCCCACGATTTGGTCAGTGTTCGTGCAGCTTGCAGACCGGTTCTTCTCAAAAGTTCAGGTCGAAGTGCTAATTCCTTCAGTTTTAATGCCAGCGAAACGGGGTTGTCGTTGACTAAGAACCCGTTGTAATTATCGATAAGTTGACTGGCGGCGGTTGCGCCACGTACCATGACTGAAGGAGTGTAAAGGGCAGCGGCTTCCCGGGCAACCAATGCCCAGGTGTCGTACAACGATGGAAAGAGAAATAAATCGGCTGCCGCGTAATAATCGCGCAACACGGCCCGGTCGGATATCATGCCGGTAAAAAACACTTTGTCACTGATATTCAATTTAGAGGCAAGGGCTTTCATGTCTTCCGCGGCATAGCCGGTTCCCACGAAATACATCCTGAATGGTTGGTTGCATTGTGCCAGTCCTTCGAGGATAAGCCGGAGGTTTTTCTCCCAGACCAGCTGACCGACATACAGAAATACCAATTCATCTTCCGGTATGCGCAGTTTCAGCCGGGCGATTTTTTGGAGCAGTTCAGGTTCGGTGTCCGTGCTGAAATCATTCCCGTTGTTCATCACCACCACTTTGCCCTTGTAACCGTATTCCCGCAGGGTGTCTTCCACCGCTTCCTGCGGAATCCATACCTCATCAGCCTGGTTGTAGAAATAGACCAGTTCCAGTAGCATCAGTTTGATGATGGCTTTGGAATGTAGCGATTGTTCGAAATTATCTTTGTATTTAGAGTGAAAAGAGGCTATCAAAGGAATTTTCCTGTCGCGTGCAATTTTCAGCGCCAGCAGTCCCGAAGTAAACGGACAATGGGCATGAACCAATGAGAACGGGATGTTTTCAAGTTTGGACTGAAATGTCAGGTCGATATCCGGCAACCCGAGGCGGTATGGTTCCCTGTTCTTCAGCGGCACGGATGGATAACGATACACCGGAAACGGATCCTGATCGATGTAATCAGGTGCTTTGGGTGTCACCACGCAGACCTGTTCGCCCTTGTTGTGCAGACAGCGGGCGTATTGCTGCACCGTTATGGCTACACCATCGATGATGGGAGGGTAGCTGTCGTTGAATTGTCCGATTGTTTGCATCATAAACGCAGGTTAATCACCCTGCAAAGCTATCAAAAAATTTCGTAACTCCCACCGACCCTTCTTCCGTTACATGCAATTCCAATACCTGTTCAGGCGACAAACCCGGCTCTTTTCTGTGCGATACATACAGGATGGCTGTGTTGGTTTCCTTGGCAATTTTATTGATCAGTTGGGAAAGCAGTGCCGCGCTTTGGTCGTTCAGACCGGTCGAAGGCTCATCGAGAATGAGGATAGGAGGGTGTTTTATCATCGCGCGGGCGATTAGTACCATGCGCTGTTTTACCAGCGATATCTGCTGAAAGGGAGCATCTTTTTCATCCGATAATCCAATAACCTGCAACCATTCCTCTGCTGTTTTCTTTTCAAGATAAGAGGGTTTTTGATAGAGTCCGACCGTGTCGTACAGTCCCGATACCACCATTTGCAACAGCGTATTCCTTCTGCTGAAGAAGTCCGTTAAGGTCGGCGCAAAATAGCCGATTTTCTCTTTGATGTCCCACACGCTCTCTCCCGAACCTTTCTTTCTGCCGAAGATGTAAATCTCTTGTCCGTATGCCTTGGTGTTGTTGCCATAAATCATCGATAACAGGGTCGTCTTACCAGAGCCATTGGGACCCACCAACTGCCAGAACTCGCCCCGTTGAATTTTCCAATTAATGTTTCGCAACACCTTTTTTTCATGGTACGACACGCTTACATCCTTCATTTCTATGAGGACTTCGGGTATGCTATCGTATGCATGCGGACTGGCAGGTATTTGATAAACATTGGTTGTCGCGGTTTCAGTTTGCTTTGCATGGTATTCAGCAAGGGACAGGATGGTGGAGAACTGGTTGTTTTCCACCTCTATTACCTGTGTAATAAAAGGCAAGATATCAGCTTTTCGATTGAAGATCTGGATAAACTGCATGCTTGCCGAGAGGCTTTGCAGTTTCTCTTTCATCGCTTTCACCGAAGCAACATCCAGACAATCGAACGGATTATCAAGTATCATAAAATCAGGTTGGAGCGATAAAAGGTAAGTAAACAGCACCTTCATTTGTTCCCCGCTCGATTTGGTCAGGATGTCTTTTTCGGCCATTGCCGACAAGGTCATTTGCTCATGCTGATATTCTTCTTGTATTAATTTCCGTAGCGTGATAGTTGAAAACAGCAGGCCTTTTTTGTTTGTCAGTTCCGGGAATAAGTCAGCATAATCGCCTTTCAGGATGGCCCGGATGCATGAGTTCTTGTCGGAGTGGTCGGTGATTTGTATGGCGTAGTGGTGGGGCATGATGGTTGTGCAAGTTTTCCAATTCAGCTGTCGGTTTATTTTCATCGGAATAAATATCAGCTGGTAGTTTTTATAGTATCGTGTAACTCACATTGCGTCCGCTTCCTTCTTTTTCAATCAATCCTTTGTTAAGCAACACAGACAAAATCCGTTTAACGGTTGGTGCAGGTATTGCCAATTTTTCGGAGATTTCACTAGATTGAATATTGGGTCGGTTTTGAATAATTGTATAAATTGATTTTTCCTTTGGTGAAAGTTGTGTTTCCAAACCGCTTCGATTCAATTTTACCAATAGTTGCGATTGAATATTTGACAAGCAACTCAAAAAGAACTGTATCCAAACGGTCACATCTTCGTTGGGGCGTTGTGCCTGACAACTCCTAAGCGCCTGATAGTATTCATTTTTTCGGTTTTCGATTTCGTGTTCAAAACTCACATACTGAATCCATTTATATCCGTTTTTTAGCAACAAAAAAGTTGAAATCAAACGACTTAATCTACCGTTTCCATCCTGAAATGGGTGAACGCTTAAAAAATCATAGACAAAGGATGCTACTTTAACTAACGGGTGAACTTCCTTTTCTGTATTATACCAATTGAGCAATTGCCTGATTGCATCTTCGGTGGCAAATCCCGCTTCGGTAGTTTGAAAAATGATTTGTCTCGATCCGTCCGGAAATGAGGCTTCAACAGCGTTACTATGTACTTTATAATCACCTTTATGCCATTGGTCTTTATCACAATATTTCATCAAACTGTTGTGTAAACTTTTAATATGATTTTCGGTAAGTTGGATGTTTCTGTAAGATTCTGAAATCAAATCCAAGACTTCAAAATAACCGACGACTTCTTGTGAATCTCTGTCGTTAAGTTTTGTAATATCAATTTTTTTAAGCAACACATCCACTTCTTCATTGCTCATTGTGTTACCTTCAATGCGGTTTGATGCCCCTACACTTCGTACAGTAGCAATGCTTTTCAAGTCTTTGAGGTTTCTTTGTCCTTCTTTTCGTTCAATGGCAGTCCAATTTGCATCAAAACGATCGATTTCACTGATTAGGTTGATCAGTTTCCAATTGATATTCAGTTTGAAATTATATACTCTGTTTTCCATTTTGATACGATTTGATACGCAAAGATACGATTAAGATTTGAATTTACAAGTATGAAATGATACGATTTGATACGAATATATTTGATTATGATACGAAAAATGTATTGATCTCTTGTTTTTAATTTTTTTGTTTGTCAATTATGATTTTAGAGGGGGTTGCCACGTCGGCTTCGCCTCCTCGCAATGACGGGCAAATAACCAAGTGCGATTTTTGAGGGGGTTGCCACGTCGCTCACTTTGTGAGCTCCTCGCAATGACGGTGCGTTGATTGGGGTCAGTGTTTTGTCGCGCGGGCTTTTGCGAACTTATTGAGTGATTTGCAGCGACGGGTTCGGGGGACCATAGCGCCCGTCGCTGCAAAAAGATGATGGTTGTGCAGGTTTTGGGCGACGGGTGTTTATTGGGTGCGATGACCCCGTCATTGCGAGGAGGCGAAGCCGACGTGGCAACCTCCTGTCATTGCGAGCAAAGCGAAGCAACCTCCTTTTCAATGTGTATTACAAAACAACTTCAAATTATAACCCAAACCGCATTTTCATAATGCTCCAAAAACTCATCCGACTGCCATTTTAGGGTTGTGTTGTCAATTCCTTCATCCCAAATATGAACCTTTCTGAACGATATAGTATGTGTTGCCAGTAAACCGTGATGTAGTAATAACGAAACATCAAAATACTGGTACCTGTTGGCTTTGAGAAATTCAATTAATGCATGGGTGCTTAGGCTGGTTCTTTGCATAAGGTTTTAAGCCTTTCAAAATGCATCACAGTTTGATTGAAAGCTCCAAATGCCCACCAAGTCCCAGTTCAATTATTTTTTGAAGTGTCGAAATGCGGGCTTCTTTAGTGTTGTTCTCAATCTTGGAAATGTATGATTTTGTTGTGCCAACTTTTGTTGCAAGTTCCTCCTGTGTCATGCCTTTTTGAAGCCTTGCCTGATGAAGCAATGCGCCAATTTTGAAATTTTCATATCCTTGCTCTAATTCTTCACGCTTTTTAGACCCTCGTTTACCGTAGTTTTTCACTTTGAATTCTTCCAGTGTCATCAAATTTTGATTACTCGTTTTCATACGCTTCTTTTCAATGAAAGTTCTTAGGTTGCTTTATTAAAACTAAGCTTTCTTTCATATTCAACAACCGGTTCACTTGCCAAAAACATTTCCAGTTGGTTTCTATTGTCAAATCCACGTAGTTTGTTTTTGTAGCCACCGTAAATTTGTGGGTTTTCAATTTCTAATTTTCTGTTTTTTGATATTGTCAGAAACTCTTCTTCTCTGTCAATGCCAAGGAATTTTCTGTTTAAAAGATTAGCTGCTATTCCGGTTGTACTACTACCTGTAAACGGGTCTAAGATCCAGGCGTTCTGTTTGGTTGAAGCAAGAATAATTCGTGTAAGCAAGGCTAAAGGCTTTTGAGTAGGGTGTTTTCCACACGATTTCTCCCACCGTGCGATTGCAGGCAAATGCCAAACATCTTTCATCTGAGTGCCGCCATTGATTTCCTTCATTAATTCATAGTTGTAATAATGTGAGGATTTCTTTGATTTACGTGCCCAAATAATAAACTCTGTGGAATGAGTGAAATATCTGCATGAAAGATTCGGTGGTGGATTCGTTTTTGCCCAGGTAATGCAGTTTAAAATCTTAAATCCTAATTCTGTCAGCATCTGAGCAACAGAAAATATGTTGTGAAAAGTTCCACTTATCCAGATTGTACCATTGTCGGTGAGGTGACTATGACAGGCTTTTAGCCAATTGAAGTTAAATTCATTATCTTTCTCAAAGCCTTGCGATTTGTCCCATTCACCCTTGTTTACACTTACCATTTTACCGCTCTGTACTGAAATCCCATTGTTCGACAGGAAATAGGGTGGATCTGCAAAAATCATATCGAACTTAAAATCAAATTGATTTAAAAGTTCAACACTATCACCTTGTAAAAGTGTAAATTCTTTGTCAGTTGATTTGAAAAAAGGTTTAATCATAATTCAATTTTAGTAAAATGTTGATTAAACTCATCTATTGATTTAACAATAATTCTGTCGTTGAACCCTTCAAGAGTATCTGTCCACCTAACGAGAACATTATTGTTATTGTAATCTACCGTGGGATCTATCTCAACTTTAAGACCCATATAATCCCAAATTTGTAAATCATTTGTTACTTCCAGATAATCAGCTAAGGAGTTTATCTTTCCGTTAATCTTCCTTGTACCGTGTCTATCAAATCTCATATTTAATGTTTTTAATTGGTTAAAAGAGTTAATTTATTACTTTTGTGCAAAGATAATAATAATCATTTTTAATAACACACAATAAGTGTCTTTATTTGCATGGGAAATGATATTTTAACACAATTTGGCAGCAGAGTAAAAGAGCTACGTACAAAAAACAAACTTACACAGGAACAGTTCGCTCAAAAAACAGGACTGCATAAAAATTACATCGGTATGGTTGAAAGGGGGGAACGAAATCCATCCTTGATTAACATACAGATAATAGCAAATGGGTTGAATGTTACGATTTCTGAGTTGATGTTGTTGTAAGTCGCAATTTATGAATGAGTTGCTGTAGATATTATTTTAAATAAATCTTTATGTTCCTTTAATTGACCAAGTAAATTTCTAAACATGTATGCCTGTTCATAGTTCGTTTTTTCTTGAATCATAAGTAGTTTTGCCATAAGTATTAGAAATTTAATACTATACTCCCCTTTATTAGCTAATTTAGAATAATTTAGAGCATCTTTTTCCACAGAGTCAAGCAATGTTTTTTCGTTGAGTAATGTGTCTCTTTCTGCATTGCTTTTTATAGGTATTATCTGTTCATCCCACATTTTAATTAAAAAATCAAGGAACTCTTCTGTCGTTTGATTCTCAGCATGTTGTTTTATTAAAATATCAACTGCCCAATGTATATGTTTTGGTGTTCGAATTCGACTCCATTTACCATCAATTCTCTGTCTATACTTTAATAGTAAATCAAACTCAGATAATGTCCCTTGATAAACACCTAAAACAAAACTTCCATTTATTGGGAATGTGGCTAGAAGTACACTATTTTTGACATTCATGTTTGGGATTATATCCACTCCATTCATAATATGCATTTCTTTAACGTGTTTTTAATTAAACGATATTTCATAGACACAGACTTATGACTGACCCCTACGGGGTTGTATATACAAGGGGGCTTTCTGACCGTAAGCTACGCTTCGCTGACATACAGTTATGAAGATATTACCCCTCCGGGGTATGGGATGCCTTACAGATAATTATATTATTTTTTCTAATACACCATTTCTCAACATTTCCAAATTCACCAGATAATCCGATATGTCAAAATACTCCCTCAATGGCTTTAATGTAGTTTGCCATCCAGCACCATCAGTAACCCAAATAAATTCAATGCCCTGTCTGTGGTAACGGTTATACATTTCGCAGTATTCTGTAGCTGTCGATTTTAGTTTTGAACCAGGCCCACTATAGAAATTTACCTCGACGAGGTAGAGTTTGCCGTTCTTATTAATCGCGAAGTCAATGATGCGTGACGATTTATCTACTTCGATTTGAATACCCCATTTGGCTTTGATTTTTGCCGCAGTGGCTTGCGTCAGATATTCAGCACCACTTTGTTGGCAGTATTCATCAACAAATACTTCTACAATGCCTTCCATCATAGTGCCACCACGGTTCTTTCTTCCATTGCTATCCAATCCTACTTCGACCCCAATGGCGTAGTCAACCAAATTCTTTACTTGTTTGTTACGGAGAATATCGGCTAATCCGGCTTGGAGAACAAATGATGCCAAATCATTGATTTGGTCGTCGGTTGGTGTTTTTAAAGAAAAATCAAAACGTTTGGAAATAAACTGTTTGATGTCTATAAGTACATCAAACGATTTTTCGCGGCAGGCTATCAAGTAAGGAATCGCTTTTATAACTCCGGGGTATTGCTTGATAAGCAATGCTGTTTCGTGCTCAATATTTTCTTTTCCGATTAAATAATTAAGCAGGTTTAATTCTTTTTCAATTGGTTTTACCTTGTCAAAAACCTTCTTCCAGTTTACAAAGTAATCCCAGGTAGTAATTTTGTCTCTAAAGCTATATTGTATATACTCGAATAGTTTATCATCGCTTGGTAATTCAAGCAATTTTGACAGTTTTTTCATAGCTTCCATTTGTGATTAATAACTCTGTAAGTTTACCTCTTTTATCAGCTTTTGCATTGACCATTCTAGTGGCATAAACGCGGTTTATTTCGAACTCATTATATAAGTCATCAAAAAAGTTGTCGTGCGGATTTTTCCCTTTTACATCAGAATTACTTAAAATAAAACGATGACCAAGCATGTCAATTCTTTGACAAAATCTGCCAAGTCTGATTTGCTCGTTATCATTAAAATCCTCTTTTGAATATGAATTGAAACTGGAGGTCTCACTCAACGGTTTATAGGGTGGGTCAAAATAAAAGAAACTATTTTCACCAGCATGTTTTAATGTTGCTTCAAAATCACCGGTCAGAATCTCCACTTTCTGTAGTAATTCGCTATCAGCCAATATCGTTTGTTCATCGCAAATTGTTGGATTTGCATACTTCCCAAATGGTACATTAAAAAGTCCTTTGCTGTTTACTCTGTAAAGTCCATTAAAACAGGTTCTATTTAGAAAAATAAATAATGCTGTGTTTTCAACAGGTTCGAGTGATTTTGTGTTGAATTTCTCTCGTTTTGATAAATAATATGCCTTTCGATCACTCTCTGTAAGTGGTAAATACTCATTCTGAATCGAGCGAAGTGCTTTTATTAATCCTTTTGGATTTGTTTTTATTGTTTTATAAGCAGTTGTTAAATCCGGATTTATATCGTTGATTACCGCTTTTTTTATATTCGGATATTTTTGCAAAATCCAGAATAATACGGCTCCTCCTCCAACAAAGGGTTCTATGTATGTTATGTTATGTTGATTTCCAAAGTCTTCCGGTAATAATTTTTCAATGGTTTCTATGAGTTGTGTCTTGCCACCAACCCACTTGATAAATGGTTTTGCTTTCTGAGTCATGATATTTTTTACGTTTGCACAAAAATACATTAATTTTTGGATTTTACGACTTTTTTCTTTTGAGTTGACCTTGAAATCATACATATAGTTTTAGTTCTAGACGCACATTGGTTATAGTGCGCTCCAACGTACTTTGACACACAGTTGTATGAGTGAATTGTATTTGATTTCTTCTTTAATTGCAGAAGGCCCTATCGAATGGCTTCAGCTCAATTGTCGTATCAGCGATACGACAATTTGCTCATTGTCAAAAATATGATCAAATTGCATCATTCTGCGCAGATTTTTGTCTTCAAAACTTCGTCCTTACCCAAAATTTGTATTATAAATTGATTCTACAAATTAACATAGTTAATTAGGAGGCTAAGACTATAACATACATTTAATATTGCTTTATTCGATACAACCTTCCACAAATTTTTCCCATCTTTGCACTCAAATTCCCAAACCCTTTTAACTTATAATATGAAGAAAACAATCAGAGCCTATTTCAGGCAGAAGCCATTCAAGTCGATGAAGGATATGTTTATGCCGGTGGCGGTGCACAAAGGACGGTTGAGCATGCGTGATGTGATTGACCGGATGAATGACCGGGGCTCACTTGGTAAGGAAACTATTGAAATTCTGATTAACAATTTTCACGAGACGGCTATGGAACTGGCGGCGGATGGTTACAATGTGGATGCCGGGTTGGTGTATCTGCGGGCGATGATCACGGGGACCAACAGCGCCCACGAGATTGATCACGATATTAACAAGGTGGTGATTTCGGCGATACCCGGGAAAAAACTGCAGAAAGCCGGTGAGCAAACTAAAATCGAACTGGGTCGCCATAAAAATGTGTACAAAGGTATCATGGGTGTCGGACTGCCTAACCAGCAGGGTGCGGAGCTAACTGAAAGGTCGATGGTGAAGATTTTTGGCAATCACCTCAAAATAGCGGGTGAACATCCGGCTTGCGGGGTGTTTTTTATCCATGCTGAAACGAAAAAGGTGATACAGGTTCCCATGAATTATATCGTTGATAATTTCCCACAGTCGCTGTTGCTGATACTGCCGGATGAGCTCGTGGCTGGGACTTATCAACTGAAAATAACCACTTGTTATGGTGGTACCGTCCGTCTGCTCAAGAAACCAAATATTTACGAATATGCACAGCCGGTGGTGATTCATCCGAGGGTTTAAGGTCTTGGTGCTTTACACTTCCCTGTGTGG
>JAYFPG010000046.1:0-95257 GCA_034928085.1 Paludibacter sp. | reverse complement strand
AATTCAATTTATTATGACTCTCATGGAAACCTTTATTATAATGGAAGAAAAACAGCTATTAAGGATTTAGCAAGTCAGTTTAGAACAGATGGTGAATATGAAATAATTTACACTTTAATTTACTGTGACAGAAATGTTAGTTTATCAAAGTTGCAAGAAATTAAGAGGGAGCTAATAAAATCCCAAAATTATTTTGTCACTTACATTACACAAAACAATAAAAACCAATTAGAAGGGATTAATGTAAGACTTCCACACATTACTGAATCTGAATCAATTTTGGATTTGATTCCTGAAAACAACTATGAGGCATTGATTTGCCAAATTACAAATGACAAAATTTTGTTGAACGGAAAAGAAATTTCTTCTAATCAATTATTCCAATTATTAAAGGATAAGATTTCCCAAAAGAAAAACGAACTTAATGTAAAAGTTTATTTTGATGACAAAATGAACTATGAAAGATATGTAAAAGAACTCTATAATATCCGGAATGCTTATTATTCAGTTCGGAGAGAATATTCGAAAATCAAATTTGGCGACTCTGATTATGAATTAATGGATGACAGCGTTTCTATCAAAATTAGGGATTTGTACCCTATGAGATTTTTTGAAATTAATGAAAATGACTTTAAACGAATAAAATACGCCCCATAACACTTAGTCTTCCTACGGTCGGCACGACCCCGCAAGCAAGCATCGGTTGAACCGTATTCCCTCTTAGCAGGGACCCGATTAGTTGAAGGTTGAAAGAATAGGTATTATGGTAAGAATAGTAATATATAAGTCTGCTGTATACAAGGCGACTGAAATAAAACTATCATTTCTGTACAAAGAACTTTATTGCTGACGTTTCACTGACGGTGAAAAACAAGTCTATATCTCGACTCCAGATTCACATGAATAATAATGAGATAGATAAAATTTCAGTTATCCGGAATTTCCGGATAGTTCAAACGGAAGCTATGCGGCAGGTGGAGTGGATTACATTGAAACTATTTTAAAAGATTACCTTATGAATACTGATTTCAACTGGAAAAAACTGTACAAAATCGCTGGTATCTCAGCACTAATAATTGTGTTGATCATTCCTGTGCAGGTTGTGGTGTTTTCATTATTTCCACCTCCGGAAGATTCAATTGGTTTCATACAATTGTTTCATGATAATTGGCTGTTGGGACTGCTAAGCCTCGATTTATTATACTATTTCAATAATGGATTTTTAGTCGTGTTTTATCTGGGACTATTTGCCTCGATGAGAAAAGTTGATTTCTCCGGTATGTTGATTGCGTTGGTTCTCGGACTTATAGGCATTGCCATTTACTATGTGTCATCGATTGGATTTGAAATGCTGGCTGTCAGTAAACAGTATTTTCAAACTGAATCAATTGAATTAAAACAACAATTGATTGCTATCGGACATGGCTTGATTTTGAGATATAAGGGGACTGCTTTTGATGTTTATTATGTTTTTAATGCCATTGCGCTGATTATAATTGCCAAAACGATGTTTAAATCCGTTGAATTCGGGAAAGCAGCAGCAGTATGGGGATTGATAGCCGGGATATTTATGATTATACCTTCGACTGCAGGGACAATAGGTTTGATTTTCTCATTGATATCATTGATTCCCTGGATTGTGTTTTCAGTCATAGTGGGTCGAAGGATGTTGATTATGGCAAAATAAAATACATCCGAGTACAGACATTTTTTACCTGTAATCGAACGGGCAAAAGAAGCTTGTGCCAATAGTGGTCAACAGGTAGCAGACCATTTCGAGGATATCCTCGAAATGGTTAGTATCGGATCGGGAGCACAAAGAAAAACCTATAGTGTGAAACTTTCGCAAAAGATACAAGTATTTAATATGGATACAAACACAAACAAAATAAACTTAAAAAATTTAAACTCATGGGATTAACAGCTTCAATTTACGCAATTTTAGTCGTGGTATTTTATTTGGCAATTTTTGCCGGTGTACTTTATTTGATTTACACCTGGGTAAATAAGTTTATAACTTTAAAAAAAGAACAAAATGATTTGTTGAGGGCAATAATTAAAAAGATGGGTGAGAAGTCGTCATCAGATCGACAATAAATAAAATACAATATCCACTTGTTTCAATCGTTTAATATAGAAAAGTTTAGTGAAAATAAAACAATAACTCAACGGCATTCTTAAATTAAAGTGATGGAAACACGGATTAAGGAAAACATGGACAATCCCGTGCAACTTGAGAAGTTGTACAGATCGGATAAGAAGAAATTTGTAAAGGCATTTTCAGATATTTACCCTGAAATAGCACATCATCAAATAGCCGGCTTTTGGAAAGCCCGGTTGGAACCAGATACACTTCGTGAATCAAAATCAGGTGTACGGAAAACCGATATTTATTTTCTGATTATTACCTGCGTGGTGGTCGGCTTTTTGATTAAACTTCCGCAGGTCCTGGGTTTTAATCCTAATGATTATCTGTTTTTTGAAAAGAATACCGGATTGATTGTTTTAACGGGATTGTCAGCGTTTTCTTTTCTTACCGGTAATCAAATAAAAATCAAAAATCTGATTACTTCAGCTGTAATCTTTTTGTTGTCAGCTGTTTTTGTTAATTTATTGCCAGCCACAAGAGAATCTGATTCAATCCTGTTGGTCTGTATCCACCTGCCTTTAGTCTTGTGGTGCCTGTACGGATTAATTTACATTGACTTCGATACAAAAGATAAACTGAAACGAATGGAGTATATCAGGTACAATGGCGACATTGCTATCCTTATCGCCATCATCCTGATTGCCGGAGGAATGCTGACCGCGGTTACGCTGGGATTGTTTTCGGCTATTGATTTGAATATCGAGCGTTTTTATTTCGATTATATCATCATACCCGGCTTGGTTGTTTCGCCTATCGTGGCGACTTATATCGTTAAAAACTTCCCATCGATAACAAGCAAAGTTGCTCCGGTTATTGCCGGCATTTTTAGTCCGCTGGTGCTTATTACCCTGGTTATCTTTTTGATAAGTATTCTTGTAACAGGCAAAGATCTGTATAATGATCGCGATTTTCTGCTTGTTTTCAACCTGATGCTTTTGGGCGTAATGGCAATTGTAGTGTTTTCTGTTTCCGGACTCACAGCTAACCAAAGTTATAGTCTGAAGGTGTTAATACTCTTTGCTTTGTCCATTGTTACCCTGGTGGTCGATTTGATTGCTTTATCAGCCATAGTTTACCGTCTGGGTGAATTTGGATTTACACCGAACAGGACGGCGGTTTTAGGGTCTAATCTTTTAATCTTCGGAAATTTGGTGCTGATTATGATTGATTTGTTTAAGGTCGCGTTTAAAGGAAAAGAACTTAAAACAGTCGAACATACAATTGCCGGCTACTTACCGGTGTACATGCTCTGGGTGATTTTTGTAACAGTTGGGTTTCCGTTGATATTTGGAATGTGATTATCGTAAGATAGATTACACGTAAACAAAGCAAACCGGAATTTTCAACCTGGTTGATTGATTAATTCCGGTTTGCAATGTTGGTTTATTGGATGCTATTCAGCAACCCGAGTTTTCCTTCGTCAATTAATTTGATAATCAGCTCCCCGAAAAGGGTGTTCTGCCAGGCAAACCATGAACGGGTGTAGTTGTTCGGATCGTCTTTGTGGAAGGACTCGTGCATGAAGCCGGTGCCGGCATCAGTCTTCATCAGGGTCTCGATGCACCATTTAATTTCTTTGTCGTCTTTGCTGGTAAAGGCTTTCATCATGATACTCATGGGCCAGATCATGTCGTAACCAATGTGCGGACCGCCGATGCCTTCGCCTGCTTTTCCTTTGAAGAAGTAGGGATTGTCTTCACTCCAAACGAACTTGCGGGTGTTCTGGTAAATCTTATCGGTTGATTTTACATCGCCGAGGTACGACATGGCCAGCAGGCTCGGTACGTTGGCATCGTCCATCAGCAATTGATTGCCGAAACCATCTACTTCGAAAGCGTAAATCTTTCCATACTTCGGATGTTTGTAAACGGCATATTTCTTTAGAGCGGTTTCAACTTCGCCGGCTAAGGATGTACATTGAACCGCTCTTGCTTTGTCGTTATTAACCGTGTTCAGGATTTCGGCAGCTTTGCGGAGGGAAGTCACCGCGAAGAAGTTCGACGGAATCAGGAACTGGAAAGTTGTGGCATCGTCAGAAGGACGGAAAGCTGAAGCAATCAGTCCGACCGGCTTCACGGGATTACCCTTGCCGTTGTTGGACATGGTGTCGAGCTGGCGATCGGTGACACGCAGGAAGGTGTATGGCCCGTGACCGTCTTTTTTCTGCTGTTCCCTGAAAGTCTGCACGATGAGCGCGATGGCTTGTTCCCATTCTTTGCCAAAGATGGAGGCGTCGCCTGTTTCTTTCCAGTATTCATAAGCTAAGCGAATCACGTAGCACAAGGAATCAATTTCCCACTTACGTTCGTGGAGTTCCAACTTCATGTCGGTTTTATCACTCATCCAGTGGTGGTCGGGATTGGGGTCGTGCGGGTCGAGGAATGCGTTGGCATACGGGTCGATGATGATACTTTTGAACTGACGGAGAATGACCCCGCGCAACATCTTCTGCAATTTCGGATCGTCATTGGCTAATTTGATGTAAGGAAATACCTGTGCACCCGAGTCGCGCAACCACATGGCGTGGATGTCTCCGGTGTACACCACCGTGTCATCGTCGCCATCTTCTGTAGTATAATAGCGAACGGTAGTATCAATGGTATTCGGGTAACAGTTTTCAAACATCCAGCGCAAACGGGCGTTGGTAAGCTGTTTGGTTACTTCCGCTATCTTCATTTCCACTGCATCCGAACGGAAAAGGCGCTTGGCCGGCTTCGGACGTTGCGAGATATAAACTTTGGTGTTGTCGCTCGCCAGCTCCGTGGTGATGCCGGCGCTTACCATGGTCGTTGCAGCAAGTGCAAAAACGAATGATAGAATTGAGGTTTTTTTGTTCATGTTGTATGTTAGATTTGATTGTTTAAATTAGAATTTTTAACCACAAAAGGCACAAAAGGAAGACTAAGGAAACACAAAAGTGAAAATTATAAATTATAAATTAAGAATTAATAGAGGGGGGCATCACTTCCGTTATTCGCTATTCGCGATTCACTATTCGCTATTAGTTCTTTTGTGATTCCTTAGTCTTCCTTTTGTGCCTTTTGTGGTTCAGAAAGTTTAATACACCTGAAAATCATAAATCCGCGCGACATTACCAAAATTCTGCTCTCCTTTGATGATATTCAGTTTTACATAGCGGGCTTTCACTTCGCCCGGCAACTTACGGTCGGTTTCGAGACTTTTATTGCCGGTCACGCTATCTACTGTGCGCCATTCCTCATCTTGTTTCAGTTTTACCTGCAAGTCAAAATCACGGGTGATGAATTCACTGCCTTCCAGTCCGGCATGGAACACCGACCAGCCGCGCAGAGTTCTTTCAACCCCGAGGTCAACGACGATGTATTTCGGGCTGCTACTCCCGTTGTCGCACCATTTCGTGCTTACATCCTCGTCGGTAGCATGCTCTGCTCTTTCACTCCGGTTCACTTGTCCTGTTTTTTCAATTACGGGTTTTCCGAAAAGCAGGTTATATTTTGCCAATTCAGCTTCCGAAATTTCAGGTTCAGGAAGGGCTACTTTCAGTATGTCTGTAGCAGACATTAATCCATTGTTTTCATCCTGAACTGCCGTTGCTGCAAAGATAACAATTTTTGAGTTCTCGGGCAGTACCAGTTGTTTGGCTCCTTTTGGCAGATCAACTGTTACGGCGAACATATAGGTGAACTCATAGGGCAAGTCCTTGTTTTCACTCATCGAATGCCGGTGTGTTCCCACGAAAGCTATATCAGCAGGTTTCAGATAAGATTCGGTTTGTCCGGTATGACCCCACTGACCGATAAAGCCGGTGTAAGACGGAACTACCACTTCCTGTTTTTGCTGATTGACCGTGAAAGTAGCTTTCATATCGGTCCCGGTAGAAGCTGTCAGCAAGTAAACGCTATTGAAATTTCCCTGCGGCAGATCGATCACCTGACCACGGCATTTCAGGGCATTGGGTTCATCGGCGCCCGCCAGTTCGAAGCGTATTCCTTTGAAATCTATTGTTTCAGGGAAAAGTTCAGCCGCGAATGAATTACCTTTTCCATCGAAATTTGCTGTGTTGCGGAATGCATTATAGGTCGTTGACTTGGTGTCGAAAGGCAATGACAGAGCGGCGGTAGAAACTTTGTTCAGACTTGCTTTGCCCGCATTGGCTAATTTTACCTTGAACGTTTTCACCCCGAAGGCCTTGATGTCGATTTTCAGTTTATTCCCTTCAAACTGTGCCGTTCCGATTTCGTCCTCAACTCCGTTCAGTTCCTTGGCCGAAAGGATTTGAGCCGGGAAAGTGAGGGTAGCAGCCTGCTTGTTTTGTCCGGAACTTTCGTAGAGCCGAATCACATATTCATCCGATTTTTCAGCCTGTTTGATGGCTTTTATCAGCACATTGGTATTGTTGTTTTGCAGGAATGAGAAGCTGCTGCCCAACTCGCCAGCCTGTTTAGTTGCAGCGATGTACGATTTAGGCTGTTGATTGAGCTGTTCGGCTTTATGAACGATACCTGCGCTTACATAATCCTTGGTGTGTCCGACGATAGAATAAGTGAAAATATGCTTGCCAAAATCCTGTTTGTCCTGATAAGCATATCCACCTCTTGTTTTTGGGGTATGTAACAACGTCAGACGTATGGTATTGTCGTTGGGTTTGTCCCAGCCGTATTTACAATCGTTAAGTACTGCCACCCCGTAATCTCCTTTCTTGTCGGTCAGGTCAGCCCACTGTTGCGCAAAAATTTCGTAAGCTATATCGGTGTTGTTGCCCCGTTTGATAGCGCCCAGTCCCAGATCGTATGTTGCTTCGGGATTCGAAACGCTCAGCGGAAATTCCGCCTTGAGTAGCGCGTTGGTTGTTTGCCAGTCGATTTCGTTCACAATGTCGATTCTGTCGGCTTGTGCTCCTTCATGCAGACGGATATACTGAACGAAATTTGATTTGCCGTAGGTTCTTTCCACGCGCAACGATCCGCGCACAGCACCCTGTTCAGCTACTGATATTTTTATATTTTCAGTAATAGAAACGGGGGCTTTATCCATCGTCTTTTTCAGGATTTCCCATGCCGGCCAGGCGAAAGACTCATTCTCCGGAAACAAAGCCAGGCGGATGGCTTGTCCGCTTTTCACCAACTCACGGTTGTTTTGCTTGTCGAAGATGGACGCGATATCGCCGTTGACATCAAGGGATACACGATACACGCTGTTTTCGATGGAGTTGTTATTTATTTTTATGGTAGACTTGCTGCCCGGTTTTCCTTTTCTGATGTCGTAAACCACGTAACCGCACGAAGGTAGTTTTGCCGTTACCACTAAAGTCAGTTTGCCATTGGTATAGGAACCTGTCTGTGTTGGGAGTGCTTTACCGTTCTCATCATACACGATAAAACGGTCGGTTGCTTTGCTCGCGGGGACTTCAATTTCGATATTTTCAGCAACCGGGATTACCAGCGGATTGAACAGCACGAGCGGCAATCCTTTCACATTGGTGTTCAGTGCGCGGGAAACAGCGCCGGTTGAAGTGGTCAGTACATTGCCGAACTGTTTAAGCGAAATCAGCTCATCATTCCACGAAAATTCATAGGCACGGGGCGTGCTGGTACCGGTAAGGTCGTCGTGAAACTGGTGCCAGATGAAACGTTTCCATGCTTCCGTCAGCGTTTGCCCGGGATACTCCACTGCACCCAGCCAGTCGGCAACCACAGCCGAGCGCTCAGCTGCATCGCCCAGTAATTCATTCAGCCGGTTGTAGCGTTTCATCGCGGCCTGAGAAGTGTAGCAGCCGGTCGCGTGTACATCCATCAGCAATTCCCCTTTGAATAAAGGCAGTTCGGGATGATTCTCGAAAGGCAGAAAATCTTTGTACAACTGGTCGCTTGTGGCGCTGATAATCTCAACCGGACCGTTTCCTGCCAATCCTTTTTCGACCGCCCTTACCGATTCGATGGTAGGAGCGCCACCCGTATCGCCGGTTCCATAGTAGTGATATACCGACTTAATCGGACTCTCACCTACATAATCCAGCAGTTGGGGGTTTTTGCTTAAATCTTCATCTTTCCACTTCGTAACGTATGACTTTCCGTCGGCAACCAGCATGACACGCGAACCGTCAACGCCTTCCCACAAACCGATTTCGAACGGAATCTTACTATCCCCGTGAAAAGGTTTATGTCGCCATTGCAGTTTTTGTGTGGAGAAACCGATAAGTCCCGAGTGAGCCGCCATAGAGGGGAGGGTATAACCAAATCCGAAGCAGTCGGGCAGAAAAATGTCTGTGCCTTGCACACCGAACTCATCGCGGTAGTAATGCTGACCGTAGAGGATGTTGCGGGTAGTTGATTCAGGCGAAGGGATATTGGCATCAGTGGCATCCCATGTGCTGCCGGTCACATGCCAGCGCCCTTCAGCGATGCGTTTTTTTACTAATTCATATTCCAGTGGAAAATACTCTTTCATCCAGGCGTATTTGATTCCACCCTCGAAGTTGAAAATGTAGTTTGGGTATTTATCCATTAACATCAGGTTCTGACGCATGGTTTTCGGAATGTAATCACTGATGGAACGTTGCACATCCCAGTTCCACTGGGTGTCGAAATGCGCGTTGGAAACAAGGTAGGCTTTTCCTTTTTTTTGTGCTGTTGGCTGAGCCAGCAAGAGGGCGCACATCAGGCTACCGGTAAAAATGGTCAATAGTCTTTTCTTCATGGTATTTTTATCGTTTTTCAAATATGTACAAAAATAAAACTTCCTGCCTGAACTACCTTGTAAAACAAGCAAGGTTACCGTTTTTTACCACGATTAATCGGGTATGTAACCCACCTTGTAACCGTGAAAGCAAAATAGGAGGTGCTACTAAGGTCTCAACCGCACTTCTGTGAGTCCAGGGGTGATGGTTTACATTGTAGAACAACATAAACAGAAAATACTGAATGAGAAGCTAAAAGAGCGAAATTGTAAAAACAGCACATTAGGTTTTGTGAAAATGAAACGTTCGTTTTTTCCATTATACATACTTTTGCAGCGTTTGTGTTGACTTGTTATAGGGTATCCATTTCTCCCCGGGTCAGACTTCCATCCAGCACATTCATTATAAACAAACAATAATAAACACCATTAAAAAATGAAAAGAATTACATTTATTCTCCTGACTGTTTTTATGCTCATAGGTAATAGGGCAATTTGTCAAAGTTCGTATTTGCTTGATGAAGATTTTGATTCGTACACAGTTGGTACATTCCCTTCAAATTGGATGTTGCGTTATCCCGGTGCAGGAAGTGATCTGCAGGTGGTAACAAATTCCGAATTTGTATCAGGAACCAATTCCCTGAAACTCGAAGGAGCACCAAGCAATTCAGCAAATGCAGAATTCCTGTTGGCTTCGACACCTGATATTGTATGGTTGGAGTTAAATGTAAAAGTTTCTCATGAGGGTACTGTATTTATGACCGGCTATCCGCATGCAATGATTGGCTTTAATAACAATGACATCTCAAGTTGGAGTAACGGTTACGCCTCAGTTGGTTTTAGCGAATCAGGTTCAATTTATGCAGCAGGTACTACCCTTCAATCTTATAATAAAAATCAGTGGTACAAAGTGAAAATTAAATATAATGCCGTCATGAATACCATGGATATATGGATTGATGATGTTCAGAAAGGCACTAATATGACCCTTGCCGGCAATTTTTTGAAATACAACGCAGTGCTCCTGAATGGCGGTAATGCAGGTTATTCGGTTGACTATTTCGATAATGTAAAAGTATGGGAAGATACGTATACCGGAATTGAGAAGACACATGGGGTACATTCAATTCAAATCAGTTCGAATCAGGATAACGGTATTGTTACAGTAAAATGTGCACGTGAAGCATCCGGACAACTTGTTTCAGTTTATAATATGCAGGGACAATTAAAAATGCAACAAGCATTGCAGGAAGGTAATAATGATGTTGATATGGCTGCGCTTCCAACAGGATTATATGTTGTAAAAGCCGGAATCAAAGCCAGTCAAACAATTCAAAAAATTATGAAAAAGTAAATTGACTGTAAATGTCTGACAACCTGACCTTAAAAGTTTGACCCGATCGGTTTTTTTTGGGTAAGCCGACCGGGTTTTTATAGATGGGCATCTAATTTAAGTTAGATGCCCATCTCGCTGACAATAGATGCCCATCTGTCTTCAGCCAAGTCCTGTTCTGTCTTCAGCCAGGTCCTGATTTTGCATTCAACACCATTAACTAAAATAGAACCAACACTTTATCAGTAAATTATACTTCTTTATGTAGCTATTATTCAGCTAAGTAATTAGAAATGAAAGAAAATTATTGCTGAATGTTAAATTTATCGAAATTTATTTTTAAGTTTGCAAAGAAGAAAATCAGTTGAGCTTGTTGGTGAATCTAATCGATAATGAGCGGAATGGATTTTTATTGAAATGCAAGTGAAAAGATTTTAGGTGGTTTTTGAGGGAATCGCAAAAACAGAATAACAAGTTTTTATAACAATCAGACATATTAAACAAGTATGAAATTAAAAATCGTTCTAATCATCATTAGCGGCGTTTTCTTAAGCAGCTGCTCTTCTTTTTATCAATTTATCCACGTTAGTCCATCCTCACAACTGAAAGCAATTGCTTTCTCACAGGAACCGCCGAATTCGCTTTTTGAGTTCTATTATTTGGACACTACGGGCAATGAATACTTAAAGACATTACGTGAAAAATATGAGTTGGAAAATTTAGTCGCCGAAGATAACACTGATTTTGAGAAAATTAAATCTGTTTTAGACTGGACGAGTAAACAGTGGGCACACAATGGAAGCAATACACCCACAAAACAGGATGCGCTAACCATATTAAAAGAGGCACATGAAGGAAAACAATTTCGCTGTGTTGAGTATGGTATTGTTGCAACAACAGCTCTTAACAGTATTGGCATTCCGGCCAGAACGA
The DNA here is from genome assembly GCA_034928085.1 of Paludibacter sp. Taxonomy (GTDB): domain Bacteria; phylum Bacteroidota; class Bacteroidia; order Bacteroidales; family Paludibacteraceae; genus Paludibacter. Next base: position 84,188 of record JAYFPG010000046.1, on the reverse strand, counting down.
TTGGCTTGAAAACCAGAGATGTGGAGAAAGTGAGGCGTGGTGCCGGACATGTTGTTACAGAAGTGTATTCGGGTGAGTTAAACAAATGGATTTTCATAGATCCGCAGTTTAATATCATCCCGACTTTGAACGGAAACCCGCTTAATGGTGTCGAATTTCAAAAGGAAATTTACAATAAGAATATCAACTTAAAGCTGATTAATAAAGAAGGAGAACTGACGAAGGTGGATTCTGAAAACTACATAAATTGGGTAGGAAAGTATTTATTCTATTTTGATATGCTCTTTGACCAGCAAACACTTGATTCAGGTAATTTTAGAAGAATCAATGGGATGACGAAAATAACATTGGTCCCCCTCGGCCATAAAGAACCACGGGTTTTTCAGAGACGATATAAGATTGATTACAGTCATTACACACATTCATTGAATGACTTTTACAGAAAACCGGAATAAACTATTGATGGATTGGTTGGATTAAGATTTAGTTTATAAACTTTCAGCGCTTTCTTCTGTTGTTATTATAAACATAATCAACATTCATAACATGTCAACTCCATTCTCATCCCTCCATTCAACTGAAAAAATGCCCCTTCTTTTCCTCGGTCATGGAAACCCCATGAACGCGATTGAGGAAAATCAGTTTGTACGTGGTTTTAGGGCGATGGCAAAAGAACTTCCGCAGCCCAACGCTATTCTGTGTGTTTCTGCCCATTGGGAAACAAGGGGTACGCAGGTTACTGCCATGGAGAATCCCCGTACCATCCATGATTTCGGAGGATTCCCCCGGGAATTGTATGAAGTGCATTACCCCGCACCGGGAAGTCCGTCGCTGGCTACATCAACAAAGGATACAGTACAACAAACGCCGGTGAAGCTCGATTACGACTGGGGACTCGATCACGGGGCCTGGAGTGTAATCAAACATTTGTACCCCGGAGCTAATGTGCCGGTAGTACAACTGAGTTTGGATGTGCACAAAAAGCCAAAGGACCATTATGAGCTCGCAAAGGAACTGACCACGTTGCGGCGAAAAGGGGTGCTGATTATCGGCAGTGGAAACATGGTGCACAACCTGCGGATGGTTGACTGGCGCAACCTGAACAAAGTAGATTATGCTTTTGACTGGGCACAGGAAGCCAGAACGGGCATGAATGATTTCATCCTGAACGATAACCATCAGGCTTTGATTGATTACCATGCTCAGGGCAAGGCGTTTCAGCTGGCCGTCCCGACACCCGAACATTTTTTACCCTTGCTCTATGTGCTGGCACTCAAAGAAAAGGATGAGGCAATCACCCTGTTTAATGACCACCCGGTCGGTGGTTCACTCACGATGACATCAGTAAAAGTTAACTAAGCATTAACCACTAACCACTAACCACTAACCACTAAAAATAACTACCTTTACGCCTCAAAACGAAAACTTGTGAATAAAAAGAAACTAACAGGACATCTTGCCTTGTTACTGACTAATATATTTTTCGGAGTCAATAATCCGGTCGCCCGGATGTTGATGCCCGAGATTCTGCATCCGATGGTACTTACATTTTTCCGTTTCTCGGGTGCCATGGTGTTGTTCTGGCTGGCTTCGCTTTTCATTAAGCGTGAGCGTGTACCGCCTAAGGATGTGCTGTTGTTGTTCTTTGCATCAGTATTCGGACTGACGCTCAATCAGCTGCCGTTCTTCGTGGGCTTGTCCATGACTTCCTCGATTGATGCCTCCATTGTAGTGACGATGTTGCCCATCGTAACGATGATATTATCGGCAATATTCCTGAAAGAACCCATTACACAACTGAAAGCAATCGGAGTAATGGTGGGAGCTTCGGGAGCTTTGATTATTGTTTTCAGCAGTCAGTCTGCTGATGCCGGAAATGGCAATATGCTGGGTAATATCATTGTTTTTCTGGCTGTAATATCGTTTGCAACCTATCTTACCCTTTTCAAAAATCTGATTGTCAAATACCATCCGGTCACCGTCATGAAATGGATGTTCCTGTTTGCCACCATTACCGGATTACCTTTCAGTTATTCTCTGCTTGAAGAAGTGAATTTTGCTGCTTTAACGAATTCTACCTGGTATGCGATTGCTTATGTAATCGTATTAGCTACTTTCCTGAGTTATATTTTATTGCCTATCGGGCAAAAGGCTGTTCGTCCAACCACCCTGAGTATGTACAATTACGTGCAGCCCATCATGGCTTCTTTGGTGGCTGTCCTCGTGGGTATCGATAAGTTCGGCTATCAGCAGGCACTGGCGGCAGTACTGGTGTTTTCGGGCGTATATATCGTGACACAGAGTAAATCGCGGGCGCAGTTGGAGGCGGAGAGGCAAGCTGGTAAATAAACACAACAACCGTCAGAAAACGAGTGACCTTAATCGTGAAGCGAGTTCGACACGAGTTTCTGACGGTTGTTGTTTATTTTAAAACTCAGCGGAAGCAGCACCAGTTTGAGTATTACCTGAATTTGTGCCAAACAAAACTATTTGTTTGTGTCTTTAGCTATTCACTATTAGTTTTTCGCTCTCCGCTTTACGCTATCTTATACTTGTCCACTTGCTCCACATCAAAATTCTTGATGAAGGTAGCATGTTTCCTGACTTCGACTTCTGCATAACGCTGGTAAACTTCTGCTGATTTGCGGAACATGTCATCGCGACTGGCATCAATGATGAGCAGGTAGGTCATGATGATGTGACCGGCCATTTCAACCAAACGACGCGCCTGGAAGTCGATGTATTCCGGATTTTTGCTTTCAGTAACACGGTTTGTCGAGTTTTCCAGCAAAGTTGTCATGGAAATCAGTTTTTTCCGCAAAGAATGAAACTCAGGATTAATTTGCTGAGCCTCGTAGTACCTGATTTGTTTGAGGTAGTTGCCGGTGGTGACGTGGCGGATGGCCGCGACAGTCTGCAATTGGGAGGTTCCCTCGTAAATCGTCAGGATACGGGCATCGCGATAGATGCGTTCGCAGGCGTAGTCTTTCATGAAACCAGAACCGCCGTGCACCTGAATGCTATCGTAAGCATTTTGGTTGGCAAATTCACTGGAGAACATTTTCAGAATCGGCGTGAAGGCATCGGCCAGTTTCTGATATTCTTTATAGTCAGCACGTTCTTCCGGTGTGAGTTTGCGGGAGGCTTCGATAGCTTCATAAGCTTTGTAAACATCGACGAAACGGGTGGTTTCGTACAACAAGGCGCGCGTAGCATCCAGTTTCGCTTTCATAAGCGAAACCATTTCGTACACAGCTGGGAATTCGATGATTGCTTTACCGAATTGTTTGCGTTCGCGGGCATAAGCGATGGCTTCATCGTAGGCAGCCTGAGAAACTCCAACCGATTGTGCTCCAACACCCAAACGAGCGCCATTCATCAGCGACATCACATATTTAATCAGACCCATGCGGCGTGTTCCTACTAATTTGGCCGGCGTATTGGTAAATACAAGTTCGCAGGTCGGCGATCCTTTGATACCTAATTTGTTTTCAATGCGACGCACTTTAATCGTGTGGTCAAAGTTATTGTCAGCCACGAAATACGACAAACCACGTCCATCGGTTGAACCTTCTTCCGAACGGGCGAGTACTAATTTAATCTGCGCATCACCATTGGTGATAAAGCGTTTTACACCATTCAGGTACCAAACTCCATCATGTTCGTTGTACGTGGCTTTGAGTTGCACGGCCTGTAAGTCGGAACCGGCATCCGGTTCGGTCAGGTCCATTGAACAGGTTTCTCCCAGACAAACACGGGGCAGGAATTCAGCCTTGATGCTTTCATCAGCGAATTCGGCGATGGTTTCGGCGCAGTCCTGTAAGCCCCAGATATTGGCAAAGCCCGCATCGGCACGTGAAACCATTTCACCACCCATGATGTAAGGAATCATGGAGAAATTTAGACCGCCATACTGACGTGGCAGCGACATGCCGTATAAGCCGGCTTGCGCCAGTGCATCGTGGTTTTCCTGGGTGCCACGGGCATATTTCACCCGGTTGTTGATTACCTGCGGACCTTCATGGTCCACGCTTTCAGCATTCGGAGCAATGATTTCGGCACAAATTTCACCGATGATCTCCAATACTCTTTCGTAGTTATCAATGGCATCTTCAAAATCACGCGGTGCGTAATCGTATTGATCTTTCTCAACAAAATTCTGCTCCTTCAGGGCAACAATCTTTTGCATCAACGGATGCGAAAGCTGGAATTTTAATGCCGGATTATTATTGTAGTAGTTCATCTTATTTGCTGTTTTTCTTGTAGTACTTAATCATTTTGGGGACAACCTCTTCTACGTTACCCGTAATCACATAATCGGCAATGGCATTGATCGGGGCATCCGGATCATTGTTGATGGCGATAATCATGGCGCTTTCCTGCATCCCGGCGATGTGCTGTATCTGTCCGGAAATACCACAGGCTATGTAGAGTTTCGGACGAACCGTTGTGCCAGTCTGACCGATTTGTCTTTCGTGTTCAGCCATGCCTGAGTCAACTGCTGCACGTGAGGCTCCAACTTCGCCACCCAGCACGCCTGCCAGATCATACAGCATTTTGAAGTTTTCTGCGCTTCCCATACCGTAACCTCCAGCCACGATGATAGGTGCCGCTTTCAGGTTTACTTTCGATTTTTCCATGTGACGCTCAATAACTTCAATCACGAAATCGGTGTCGGAGACATATTTTGAAATATCTAATTTCACAGTCTTACCTACATGTTTCGCATTGCGTATTTCTTTTTTCATTACACCCTCGCGTACGGTAGCCATTTGCGGACGGCAGTCCGGGTTCACAATGGTAGCCACGATGTTGCCTCCGAAAGCAGGACGAATCTGGTACAACAGGTCGTTGTAAACTTTACCTGCTTTTTTATCTTCGTATGCTCCGATTTCAAGAGCCGTACAGTCGGCAGTTAATCCACTGAACAAGGCAGATGAAACCCTCGGACCCAAATCGCGACCGATAGAAGTTGCTCCCATCAGGGCAATCTGAGGTTTCTCTTCTTTGAAAAGATTCACCAATATAGAGGTGTGTGGCAGTGTTGTATAAGGTGATAAGCGCTTGTCATCAGCCAGATACAAAGTGTCAACGCCATAAGGAAAAACCTGCTCCCCGATTTTATCCAACTGATAACCTGCTGCAACAGCTTCTAATTTACATTGCTGCTTGTCGGCTAATGTGCGGCCTTTGGTCAGCAGCTCCAGACTAACATCAGCTACGATGCCGTCTTCAATTTCTAAATATACAAATATGTTGTTCATGAGATTATCCGATCGTGTGGTTAGCAATAAGTTCTTTAATTAACTCTTCGATTTCACCATCAGCAGGCGTTAAACGTTTACTTTCTTTGGCCGTAAACACGACGCTTTCGATTTGTTTAACCTTGGTAGGCGAACCGGATAGTCCGAGCCACTGTGCTTCGTGTTCAATATCGGAAGCTCCCCACTCAGCAATATTGAGGTATGGGTGTGTTTCGTACAAATCAGTATAATCGGTAGAAGATGCCTGACGCTCACTAACCGTTTTGGCATTCTTATATTTCAGGGTAAGTTTGGCGTGACGTGGACGGCAATTAGCAGCAGAACCATTCACGGTAACAACCATGGGCAGTGCGCCTTTAACGACCTCAACACCTCTTTCAAGGCGACGTTTCACAGTAATTTTTCCTTTCGATAAATCAAGAATTTCTTCCGCGTAGGTAATTTGTGGAAGTCCCAGTTTTTCGGCAACCTGCGGTCCAACCTGGGCGGTATCTCCGTCAATTGCCTGACGACCACAGACGATTACGTCTACTTTGCCAATTTTACGGATGGCAGCAGCAAGGGCATAAGAAGTAGCGAGGGTATCCGAACCTGCAAATTCACGTCCGCTCAACAGATAACCTCCGTCGGCTCCGCGGTACATACTTTCACGGATAATTTCGGCAGCACGGGCAGGTCCCATTGTCAGCACATGAACCTGTGCGCCTTCAACTTTTGATTTTAAACGAAGTGCCTGTTCGAGTGCGTTGAGATCCTCCGGATTATAGATAGCAGGAAGCGCGGCACGGTTAACCGTTCCGTCGGCTTTCATGGCATCTTTCCCAACATTACGCGTATCGGGCACTTGTTTTGCAAGCACAACAATATTAAAACTCATTTTGCGTATTATTATGGTTAATAAATAAAATTATTTGTATTAATAGAACAGGCTCCGATTTCGCTTAAAAGGAGTTAGTCAACCGGTTTGTAAAAAACCCGCACAAAAATAGCAGTTTTTGTTGAACAACCAACTAAAACCTGCACAAAATTTTGATAATGTGCAGAAAAGGGAGGGTGAATCAAATTTTTGGGGAGATCCCTCGCTATGCTCGGGATGACATAAAAACAACGCGGGACTTTTCACAAAGTCCCGCGTTGTAAATAGGTATTAGTTTTTTTAAGGTATAAAAAAGATTGTGTTGTTTAGTTAACGCTTGCAAAGAAAAGCTGAATTTTGTTTCAAAACAAATGAAAAAATATGTTTTACAACCTGTTTTTTGCGTTTTATGCTCAAAAACATACTTTTTTGATAAAAAACACTAAATATATTGTTTTGCAAAAAAGCTGTATCTTTGTTCGGCAAAATCAACATGCAATGATAAGAAAATTTTATTTATTAATCATAATTGCCTCGCTTTTTTCTTGTAAACAGCAGGCAAAGCCACTTACTTCAAATGAAAGTACAGTTGATGTCCCTGTATTTTCCTCCGACTCGGCATTTCAATTTATACAAAAACAGGTTGACTTTGGTCCGAGGGTGCCTAATACACTTGCTCACAAGGCTTGTGCTGAATACCTGACAGCATCGCTCCGGAGTTTTGGGGCTGAAGTAACCGAGCAAAAGGTAAAACTAACAGCTTTCAACGGGGATGTGCTGGATGCTGTTAATATTATAGGGTCTTTTAATCCCGGTTCTTCACAGCGGATTTTACTTTTTGCGCATTGGGATAGCCGACCCTGGTCGGATCATGACCCTGACCCAAGAAATTACAACAAACCTGTATTGGGTGCCAATGATGGTGCAAGTGGTGTAGGTGTATTACTTGAAATTGCGCGTCAGATCGGTTTACAATCGCCCCGTCTGGGTGTGGATATAATATTTTTCGATGCAGAAGATTACGGAGCACCTGAGAATTACAGGGGAAATGCGACTGACTCCTGGTGTCTGGGTTCCCAGTATTGGGCAAAAAATCCGCATGTGCAAGGTTATCAGGCAAAGTTTGGAATTTTACTGGACATGGTTGGCGCAAAGGGATCAAAGTTCTACAGGGAACAAATATCAGACTATTACGCACGTAATGTAGTCGATGAAATTTGGAATTCAGCAGCAAATTTGGGTTTTGAGAAGTATTTTATTAACAGGTCTGGAGGCTCTGTTACGGATGATCATTTGTATATAAATCAAATTGCAGGAATTCCCAGTGCTAATATTATACAGTATGACCCGCAAAGTGATAAAGGTTTTGGAGATTACTGGCATACAGTAAACGACAATATGAGCAATATTGATAAAGAAACTTTGTTTGCTGTTGGTACAACTGTGCTGCATGTGGTTTATAATGAATAATAATTTTTAACCATATAAGTCAAATAAGCTTTTTAGATAATAATCAATATTGCTCGGGAAAAAATAAAAGTTTATCGGACAACAATAATAAATTATAAGGTAAAAAGCAATCATAACTTATATGTAGCTTACTTTGACTTATATGGTATATTTAAATATGAAATACAAAAAGATAGCAGTAAAGATAGGAAGCAATGTTCTGACCAGACCAGATGGCACGCTTGATATTACGCGGATGTCGGCTTTGGTAGATCAAATTGCCGCGTTGCACAAAAAAGGCGTGGAAATCGTGCTGATTTCATCCGGTGCAGTGGCTTCAGGAAGAAGTATCATGGGGGTGTCGAAGAAAATGGACGTGGTGGATCAACGCCAACTTTTCTCGGCAGTCGGACAGGCAAAATTGATTAATCATTACTGGGATTTGTTTCGGGAGCACGGAATAACTGTTGGACAGGTTCTCACCATGAAAGAGAACTTCAGTAGCCGCCGGCATTATCTCAATCAAAGAAACTGCATGCAGGTGATGCTGGATAGTAAGGTTATTCCTGTTGTTAATGAAAACGATACGGTTTCTGTTTCGGAGTTGATGTTTACGGATAACGATGAACTTTCAGGCTTGATTGCATCGATGATGGATATGGAAGCGTTGATTATCCTGAGTAATATTGATGGAATTTTCAATGGTTCGCCCGATGATTCAAATTCAAAAGTAATACGGCAAATCAGGAAAGGCGAAGATGTGTCTGATTTTATTCAATCCTCGAAATCATCTTTCGGGAGAGGTGGCATGGCAACCAAGACATCCATAGCACGTAAAATTGCCGATGAAGGAATAGAAGTTTATATTGCCAATGGCAAAAAGGATAATATTCTGACCCAGTTATTGGATGAAAAATCGGATGTGGTTTGTACACACTTTGTAGCTTCATCTGATACCGTATCTTCAGTGAAGAAATGGATAGCGCACAGCCAGGGTTTTGCCAAAGGCGAGATACATGTAAATGAAAATGCTGCCAAAGCGCTGACGGGAGAAAAAGCTGTCAGTTTGCTTCCTGTAGGTGTTACTGCTATTTCAGGAGAATTTGAAAAGGATGATATCGTAAAGATTATTGATGAAAGCGGGAAATCGCTGGGGGTTGGTAAAGTGCAGTACGACAGTGAAAAGGCCCACGAACTAATCGGTAAAAAAAATCAAAAACCGATAATACATTGTGATTATCTGTATTTAGAATAAACTAATATGTTACTCATATGACTTATATGGTTTAAATAAAGTATTATGAACTGGAAACAAAACTCCCTCAACGCTTCGCGCACATTAAATTTAGTGACCGACGACACCATTAATCAGATATTACTGGATCTTGCTGATGCTGCTGTTGCCAATACCGGTCATATCCTGACAGAAAATGCTAAGGATTTGTCCATGATGGATCAATCAAACCCGATGTACGACCGTTTGTTGTTAAGCAAAGAACGTATCGAAGGCATCGCAGCCGACATTCGCAATGTGGCAAGTCTGTCTTCACCGCTTGGAAAGGTGAAAATGGAAACTGAGCGTCCCAATGGTATGAAAATCACCAAGGTTAGTGTGCCTTTCGGGGTGATTGGAATTATATATGAAGCCCGTCCGAATGTCAGTTTTGATGTGTTTTCACTTTGTCTGAAATCGGGCAATGCTTGTGTGTTGAAAGGCGGAACAGATGCGTATAATTCAAATAAAGCCATCGTGGAGTTAATTCAGCAAGTGTTGGAAAAACATGGATTGGATAAAAATATCGTGACACTGCTTCCTGCAGGAAGAGAAGCTACAGCTGATTTGATGAATGCGGTAGGATATGTGGATTTGATTATTCCGCGGGGAGGGAAGGGATTGATTGAATTTGTCCGCGATAACTCCCGAATCCCTGTGATTGAAACCGGTGCCGGCATTTGTCATACCTACTTTGATGAATTTGGAGATATTGAAAAAGGGAAATCAATCATCTTTAATGCCAAAACGAGGCGTGTAAGTGTTTGTAATGCGTTGGATTGTCTGGTGATACATGCTTCCAGATTGAAGGATTTACCCGTTTTATGTGCAAAATTAGCAGAGAAGAAGGTGATAATTTATGCAGATGAGGCATCTTATGCTGTTTTAAAAGACACATATCCGTACCTTGAGCATGCTGTCGCGGAAAGTTTTGGAACAGAGTTTTTAGACTATAAAATGTCGGTTAAAACCATCTCGTCAGTTACGGAAGCCGTTGAACACATTTCCGTTAATAGCTCCAAACACAGTGAATGCATCATCAGCGAAAATGACCAAAATATCCAGTATTTCGATAAGATGGTGGATGCAGCCTGCGTTTACACCAATGTTTCAACCGCATTTACAGATGGGGCACAGTTTGGTCTCGGTGCTGAAATCGGCATCAGCACACAGAAAATGCATGCACGTGGACCGATGGCGCTGGAAGAGCTTTGTTCTTATAAATGGATTATAAAAGGTGACGGGCAAACCCGGTCTTAACGCCTTAATTATAACATTCACAGCTTTGTAATTAAAATATTTTTCGATTTTTTTGCATATTCGAAAATATTTGTTTTCCTTTGTCGCTGAGAATGATGCGTAAAATATCGCAAGGTTATTTCCGACTCTTACCAAAGGGCAGGTTTTGTTTTAACCAATACGTTTGTTTATGCTGTTCTTAAAAGGTTTATTTTATTCATTTTATTTTTTTATTTTTTATGAACATTTATGTAGGTAACTTAAGTTACAGAGTCCGTGAAAATGACCTGCAAGGGGTTATGGCCGAATACGGTCAGGTACAATCATGCAAAATCATCAAAGACCGTGAAACCAACAAATCAAAAGGTTTTGCTTTCGTGGAAATGGATGATGCAGGTGGCGAAAAGGCTATTGCAGAACTGAACGGAGCTGACCTGGACGGTCGTACCATGGTAGTTAAAGAAGCCAGACCAAAAGCTTAACAAACTTTCTGATTCAGGAATTAAACTTCTGTTGTCCGGGTGATGACAGGAGTTTTTTAGTTTTATATATTATGGTTTAGAACGCTTGAGGTGTAATAAGAGTGTAAAATACTCAATAGTAGCAATAGTGTATTTATGAAAGTTAAAGGCATTTTCAGTCATTCCGGTTTAGGTTCGAAAATCCTCCAATTAGCAGGAGCCTCATTGTTTTTCATGTTGCTTTTTTCCATGATTTCGCTTTGGATAACAAACGGAGACCTGTCGGATATCAGTTCTATTAAGCTGGCCCAGTTTATGCAATCACTAGGGCTGTTTGTAATCCCACCATTTTTGTTGGCTTACTTTTGGGGTGAAAAGCCTCTTCAGTACCTTCAGATAAATCGTGAACCTTTATCTAAAGATGTGCTGCTGGCTATTATTATCATGCTATCTGCTGTGCCGGCCATAAATTTATTGGGAGAAATAAACCATACCATTCATTTTCCTGATTCATTGTCGTGGCTTGAAAATCAGTTGATTGATATGGAAGAGAGAGCGGAAGACCTTACGCTCAGGATGCTGGAGGTTGATACTGTAGGCGGTTTACTGGTGAACCTTGGGTTGATAGCCATTATTCCGGCTATTGGCGAAGAGCTTTTTTTTCGGGGAATCTTGCAACAGATATTGCAAAATAAAGTCAAAGCGCATGCTGCGGTATGGATTACAGCCATCATTTTCAGTGCCATTCACTTTCAGTTTTTTGGATTTATTCCCCGCATGCTGATGGGGGCTTTGCTTGGGTATCTGTTTTTGTGGACTGGTAATATCTGGGTGCCGGTGGCAGCACATTTTACCAACAATGCTGCTGCGGTGTTGTATTACTATTTCAAAGGTGACGCTGCACAACAAGCCCTGGATCTGGAAAATATTGGGAAATCGGAAACGTATTTTGCCGGTATCATCAGTATGGTATTGGTAACAGTGCTGATTTATTTTTTCAGAAGGCAGACTAAACGCTTACAATAGCTATCAGACTTTAACTGTTCTTCTTTCCCTGACAATCATCAGTGCTTCTTCTTTGATGTCTTCAGGGAGTTCTATTTTTCGGAGTTGCAGACTGCGAAGCCATCCGGCTACATCACTTTCTTTCAGGGTATAGAAAATATCCGCAAGCTGATTCTTCTGATTTTCAGTAAAAGAAGAAGGGCTTACTCCTGAAAGTTCATCCAGTTCCTCATCGTCATAATAAACGACTTCACAATCCGGGTTTAAGAGGGAGTCTTTGTCGCATACCTCATGCGCGCCGCAACATTCTTCATCCATCTCGTAGTTAATCTCAACCTCTTCTGTTTTCTTTTTCCGGTTAAGATAGGTGAACAGCATCAATAGCCCTGCTCCCGCAATTAAAAGTATAATAAGTACCCACATTTTTATAGATTCTTAAACCACAAAAGGCACATAAGGAAATTCAAGAAGCAAATAACGAATAGTGAAAATGTAAGTTAGCATAACATTTCCTTACAATCATTAATTTAAAATTTTTCTTTTGTGCCTTTTGTGGTTATATTAAATTAAATTCCCCGCAAAATTACGCAATTGTAGTTGAAATTAGCTATTTTTGTACGTTAAAAATACAATAGAAAAGCTATTTTTCAGTTTTAGAAGCATGTAAAATCCGGTTACTGAAAATGGTATAATCAACATAATCTTGAAGCAAAAACACCTGCATATATACTGGATACTGGCATTACTGCTCGTAATGTCGGGATGTTCCATGAATAAGAACACCTGGACCACCCGGACTGTTCAGTCGGTGAATACGCGTTTCAATGTTCATTTCAACGGGAAGGTTAGCTATGATGATGCAATTAAAGCTATTCATGAAGCCAATAAAGATGATTTTGGTCAGGTTATCCCAATGTATCCCATCAGTAATCATGAGAGTGCTGCTGCCGGTACCAGTCAGCTGAACAGAACCATTGAGAAATGCCGTAAAGCCATCAAAACCCGCTCGATTAAAATCAAACCGGAGTATAATCGCCGCAAGGCAGGCAAAAAGGGATACCGGGAATTCATGAATAAAGAGGAATATAATCCTTTTATGCATGAAGTTTGGTTGTTGCTGGCAAAGGCTGAGTTTCACAAAGCTGATTTTCTCGGCGCAGTGGGGACTTTCAACTACATTGCGCGTCATTTCAAAGAAAATGAGGATCTTGGCGTGACTTGCCAGTTATGGGTGGTTCGTTCCTATGCTGAAATGGGATGGATTTATGAAGCGGAGGATATGTTAAGTAAGTTGAATCAGAAGAATTTAAGAGGTGATAATATAGGATTGTATGCATCTGTTTACGCTGATTTATTGTTGAAGAAAACTCAATACAGAGAAGCCATTCCATTCCTGGAAATGGCATTGTCTATGGAAAAAGATAAGACACTGAAAATAAGATTTTCTTATTTGCTGGCACAATTGTATGAACAAACCGGGGATAAACGAAAAGCTCATGCTGCTTATTCCGCGCTGATTAAGAAAAATCCGTCTTATGAAATGGCTTTTAATGCAACCATCAGCAGGGCTGGATTATTTTTGGATAATATGCAGGATACCCGTCGTGAGTTGTTGAAAATGACCAAAAACTTCAACAACAGGGATTATTTGGATCAATTGTATTATACAGTTGGAAAATCCTATCTGCATGAAAAAGATACGCTAAAAGCACTTGTGTATCTTCATGAAGCGGTGGATAACAGTACGCGTAATGGTATTGATAAGGCAGTGGCGTTGATATTGATGGGTGACCTGTATTATGTACAGAAAGCGTATGTGAAGGCGCAGCCAAGTTATGATGAAGCGTCGAAGATAATTAGTCTGGATCATCCGGACTACCCGCGTGTATTTAAAAGAGCCGAGTTGCTTTCGGAGTTGGTTGTGCAACATGATGTCGTGGTTTTACAGGACAGCTTGCAAAGACTTTCGGCGATGTCGGAAGCAGACAGGCTGAAGAGTATCAATGCCTATATTGCCAATTTGGAAAAGGAAGAAAAACTGGCTGCTGAGAAAGAGGAAAAAATGATGCAATTGCAGGAAGCAAATCAGGAACGCGCCGGTCAGGTGGCTGCTATGCCGATGATAGGAGGTCGAAATCCCCAGGGTGAATGGTATTTCTATAATCCAAACTTGATTCGAACCGGACAAACGGAATTTCAATCCCGTTGGGGAAGAAGAAAACTGGAAGATAACTGGAGGCGCGTTAATAAATCAGCTGTGCTTTTTGCTGATGAACCGGTCAATAGTCAGCCGGCAACCGGTACTTTGCCTAATGATTCAATTCCGGTGACTGAAACCGGAGAATTAGCTGATGGCGAAGTTCAGCAACAGGGAGAAGCACTTGCCGATAATAAAAATCCGGCGTACTATCTAAGACAGATTCCGGTTACCCAGGAGCAGCTCGCCCGTTCAAGTCAGCTTTGGGCTGAAGCCTTATTTAACATGGGGATGATTTACAAAGATAAACTGGAAGATTTACCCTTGTCGATTGCCACTTTCAGGGAATATATGGAACGTTTCGGAGCATATGAGTTGGTTCCGGATGCCTTGTATCAATCGTATCTGATGCACATCCGGCTGGCTCAGTTCACGGAGGCGGAATCTGTAAGAGAAAAGTTAATATCTGGTTATCCCGATAACCGCTATGCACAGTTGCTCGCCGACCCGAATTATATTGAGACTAAGCAACAAATGTTTACCGAGCAGGATTCACTCTACCAAAAGGCATACGAAGCGTTCAATAAAAATGACTTTCAGACAGTATTCAATCAGGTTCAGTATGTGGCGGAAAAATACCCGATGAGTACCCTGATGCCGAAATTTCTTTTCCTGAAAGCACTCAGTATTGGTAAAACGGAGCAGCCGGAACAATTTGAAATAGCATTGACTGAGTTGTTGGATGCTTTTCCAACCAGTGATGTGAGCTCCATTTCGAAAGATATGCTTGCGTTGATTAAACAGGGTAGGGAGGCACAACAGGGCACCACGCACGGCACTATTTTGGCGCGCCGCGAAGTGGAGGTTAAAGTTGAAAATGGGGATAGCATTACGCTGGCTTTCAGTCCGGATAAGCAAACCAAACACAGGGTTATGCTGATATCATCAGAGCCCGAAGAGTCATTGTACGCGCTTCAGTTTCAGTTGGCTGTTTTCAATTTCTCGCGCTTTTTGCTGAATGATTTTGAATTGAATATCAGTAAGATTGACGCATCAAGAAATGTCTTGTCAGTTTTCGATTTTGATAATTATACGGATGCCGCCTGGTATCTGGAAACCATCGCCGAAGATGCAGAGATTGTGAAGCTGATGAAGGAGTTGAAGACATTCCCATTGGTTATTTCTGAACATAATTACGCGTTGACAAAATCAGGGTTTACGCTGGATGACTACCTGATGTACCGGACAGAAATGGGGTCGGAGAAAAAGCATGGTGAAGAAAGTGCTAATGACGAAGAAAATATAAAAATAGAATAAGATGAAGAAAGACAGGATTTTATGGGCAGATGATGAAATTGACTTGCTGAAAGTCTATGTGCTTTTTCTGGAAGAAAAGGGATATGAGGTGATTACGGCATCCAATGGCAAAGACGCGGTGGATTTGTGTAAAAAAGAAAGTTTTGACATCATCTTTTTAGATGAAAATATGCCTGGTTTGAGCGGGTTGGAGACCATTCCGTTGATTAAGGAGATTCACCCGAATGTGCCCCTGGTCATGATTACGAAAAGTGAGGAGGAAAACCTCATGAACATGGCCATCGGTAGTAAAATTGCTGATTATCTCACGAAACCGGTAAATCCCAGTCAGATTTTGCTGACGTTGAAAAAGAATATTCATAAGAAAGAGATTCAGACTGAACATACTACTTCGACGTATCGCTCTGAGTTCGGACGAATCGGCATGCAGATCAATGATTCGCTGACCTATGATGACTGGGTGGAGGTGTATAAGAAGTTGGTTTACTGGGAACTGGAATTGTCCGAAACAGACAGCGGTATGGACGAGATGCTACGTATGCAGAAAACAGAAGCCAACAGCACTTTCAATAAATTCATTAAGAAAAATTATATCGATTGGTTTAAGAATCAGGCTGACAGACCTTTGTTAAGTCCGGATATTTTCAAAACCAAGGTTTTCCCCTTGTTGGATGACGGAGAAAAAGTGTTTTTTGTGCTGATTGATAACTTCCGTTTCGACCAGTGGAAAATGATTCGTGAAATGTTGAATGAATATTATACTTTCACCGAAGAAGGGCTTTATTCGAGTATTTTACCAACCGCAACGCAGTATGCACGAAATGCAATCTTCTCAGGACTGATGCCCGTACAAATTCAGCAGATGTTTCCGGATTTATGGGTCGATGAAGAGGAGGAAGAAGGGAAAAACCTGAATGAAAAGGATTTGATTCAGACGCAGTTGCAACGCTTCAGAAAAAATTATGCTTTCTCATATCATAAAGTGAATGAATCGTCTTATTGTGAGAAACTGATTGAAAGATTGCCCCAACTGGAAAATAACCAGTTAAATGTTTGCGTGTTGAATTTCATCGACATGCTTTCTCATTCACGCACGGAATCCAAGATGATGCGCGAATTAGCTAATGATGAAGATGCTTACCGTTCGCTGACGGTTTCGTGGTTCAAACACTCAGGTACACTTGAATTGCTGAAAGCCATTGCCCGTAGGGGGTATAAAGTAATTCTGACTACAGACCATGGAACTATTCAGGTAAAGAATCCTGTCAAAGTCATAGGTGATAAAAATACCAACGTGAATTTGCGCTATAAAGTAGGTAAGAATCTGAGTTATAACCGCAAGGAGGTTTATGAGATACCAGATCCCAGGCAAATTGGCTTGCCCAGTCCGAATGTAAGTTCAACCTATATTTTTGCCGGAAACGAAGATTTTTTCGCGTATCCGAATAATTACAACCATTATGTGAGTTATTATAAAAATACATTTCAGCATGGTGGTATTTCGTTAGAAGAAATGCTGATTCCGCTGATTGTGATGCAACCGAAATAATTTATAAGATTAAATATTTCAACGACTGTGGACTGTTGACCGCAGACTGTTGACAAGAAAAATTATATGAAAACATACACCAACGTCAAAGACCTCGGTAATCTGCAAGATGCAATTAAAGAGGCATTGGAAATCAAGCAAAACAGATATGCTTACAAGCACATCGGAGAAAATAAAACCCTGCTGATGGTTTTCTTCAACTCAAGTCTGCGCACGCGCCTGAGTACCCAAAAGGCAGGAATGAACTTGGGTATGAACACCATGGTGCTCGACATCAATCAGGGGGCCTGGAAATTGGAAACAGAACTGGGCGTGGTAATGGATGGAGACAAGCCGGAACACATCCTCGAAGCCATTCCGGTGATGGGCGCCTATTGTGATGTCATCGGGGTACGTGCTTTCGCGCAGTTCGAAGACAAAGCTTTCGATTACAGTGAGACCATAATTAATCAGTTTATCAAATATTCTGGTAAACCGGTTTTCAGCATGGAAGCAGCTACTGCGCATCCCTTGCAGGCCTTTGCAGACCTGATTACCATTGAAGAGTATAAAAAAGCAGCTCGTCCGAAGGTTGTCCTGACCTGGGCGCCACACCCTAAAGCTTTGCCGCAGGCGGTGCCAAATTCTTTCGCTGATTTTATGAACGAAGCGGAGGTTGATTTTGTGATTACCCATCCTGAAGGGTACGAACTTGCAGAAGAATTTGTGAGGGGTGCGAAAGTGGAATATAACCAGATGAAGGCTTTCGAAGGAGCTGATTTTGTATATGCCAAGAATTGGGCTGCTTATCAGGACCCCAATTATGGTAAGATACTGAGTACCGACCGCAGCTGGACAGTAAGCGAACGTCAGATGGCAGTAACCAATCAGGCCTATTTCATGCATTGCCTGCCAGTGCGCCGTAACATGATTGTGACCGACGAGGTGATTGAAAGTCCGCAGTCGATTGTGATACCGGAAGCCGCCAACCGTGAAATTTCAGCGCAGGTCGTTATCAAAAGACTATTAGAGAACAGGCTCTAAACAAACAAAAAAATTAAAATATAACCATATAAGTCATATAAGTGACATATAAGTTGTATTTACTTTGTTACAATTTACAATTTTATTAAGAGCTTATATGTCACTTATATGACTTATATGGTAAAAAAACAAAATTATGAATATAGAAAAAGTTATTGCATCCATCAGAAATGTACCGGACTTTCCCAAGCCGGGAATTTTATTTAAGGACATCACCACGGCAATGAAAGACCCGGAAGTGTTGCGTTTCATCGTGGATGAATTATATGAATATTACAAAGACAAAGGCATCACGAAGGTTGTGGGCGTGGAAAGTCGTGGTTTCGTGTTGGGAAGTATTCTGGCGTACAAGCTGGGTGCCGGTTTCGTGTTGTTGCGTAAACCCGGGAAATTACCTGCTGATACCTACCGGTTGGCTTATGATCTGGAGTACGGTCAGGATGCGCTGGAAATACACAAAGATTCAATCGAACCAGGAGATGTAGTGCTGTTGCACGATGATTTGCTGGCGACGGGTGGAAGTGCCGGAGCAGCATTGAAACTACTTGCCAATTTTGATATGAAGGCAGTTTATGTAAGTTTCCTGATTGAGCTTGAATTCCTGAAAGGAAAAGAAAAACTCGAAAACGCCACGGACATTCATTCAATGATAAAATTCTGATGAAAAAACTGACACTGATTAAGGTAGGAGGAAAAATTGTTGAAGAGCCGACTTCTTTGAAACAACTCCTGACAGATTTCGCGAAGATAGAAGGGCATAAAGTCCTCGTACATGGTGGCGGTCGCTCGGCTACAGCCATGGCTACACGGCTCGGAATTGAAAGCAAAATGGTGAACGGTCGTCGCATTACCGATGAGGAAACACTAAAAGTGGTTACAATGGTTTATGGCGGATTGGTAAACAAGCAAATTGTGGCCGGTTTGCAGGCCTTAGGTGTCAATGCCCTGGGTTTAACCGGTGCTGATTTGAATTACATGCGTTCAGAAAAACGTCCTGTAAAAGACGTGGATTATGGTTTCGTGGGCGATGTGAAAGAGGTAAATGCATCTATTTTAGCAGATTTGATTGCGAAGGGTGTGGTGCCGGTGTTGGCGCCGCTAACCCATGATAAATCTGGTAATCTGCTCAATACCAATGCCGACACCATTGCCGGTGAAGCAGCCAAAGCCTTGTCAGCCTATTTTGATGTAACACTGATTTATTGTTTTGAAAAAAAGGGTGTGTTGAAAGATGAAAATGATGATGACAGCGTGATTTCAGAACTGACACCTGCACTTTTTGAAAGCTATGTGCAATCCGGTGTGATTCAGGGTGGGATGATTCCAAAATTAGAGAATGCCTTTGAAGCACTGCAAGCCGGTGTGAAGAAGGTGGTAATTACACGTGCGGATTTAATTGATAAAGAAGGCGGAACGATTATAGTAGATATGTAGAGACTTGTCAGGTTTTAAAAACCTGACAGGTCTGAAAAATAAATCATTTATGTATGAAAACAACAACATTATTATTGACATTAATTTTCATGATGCACATAATAAATGCGCAGGAAAAAATCCTGCTATATCCTAACGGACCAGCTGAGTCGAACGAAATCACCGAAGAAGAGCAGTTTCTTCGAAAAGATTTTATGGTAAAGATATCCGAACCACGGATGTATGTATATCCTGCTCCTGCTGAAATAAATACAGGCACAGCCGTGTTGATTTGTCCGGGTGGCGGTTATACCGGTGTTTCAGTCATAAAGGAAGGAGAAGAAATTGCACAGTGGTTTAATAAATTAGGAGTAACCGCTTTTGTGCTTTATTATCGCATGCCGAACGGTCACCACGAAATTCCGCTTAAAGATACCCAAACTGCTCTTGAGATCATCCACAAACATGCAAATGAGTGGAAAATAGACAAAACTAAAATAGGTATCATGGGCTTCTCTGCCGGCGGACATTTGGCTTCTACTGCGGGAACCCGCCTGACTGCCAAGAGTAATCGTCCCGATTTCATGATTCTGGCCTATCCCGTGATTACGATGCGACCGGAAATAACACATCGTGGTTCAAAGCAGAATTTGTTAGGTAAGACTCCTGATGAAACTTTAGTAAAATTGTATTCTAATGAGTTGCAGGTAACTTCAAAAACACCTCCCACTTTCCTCTTTCATGCTGAAGATGATAAAACGGTGCCAATAAAGAATAGTTATTTATTTGCAGAGGCTTTGAAATCGAAAAATGTACCGGTTGAAGTTTATACCTTTCCTGAAGGTGGTCACGGTATTGGTATGCGCCCTACGAACCCCGATGCCGATAAATGGCCGGTAATGTTGGAAAATTGGATGAAAAAACAAAAACTGATTCAATAATAATTTATCGATTATTCATGCAATGTCTATATTAATCATTCAAGCAATGTTTTAGTAAAAACGAATTAAATGATTATGTATCAGGAATACACACAAGAAGCAACCATTTTGCTGAAAAATATCATTGCCATCCCTTCTTTCAGTAAGGAAGAAAAAAAAGTGGCGGATTTGCTGGAGCGTTACATCGAGTTGCAAGGTTATGCTGTATCCCGCAAGGATAATAACATCTGGCTGATGAGCCCGGGTTTTGATCCTGTGCGACCGACAGTATTGCTTTGTTCGCACATCGATACGGTAAAGCCGGTTGCGGGTTGGACATACGACCCGTTTTTCCCGGTGGTCGAAAATGGTAAATTGTATGGTTTGGGTAGCAATGATGCCGGGGTCTCAGTGGTGACTCTGTTGCAGGTCTTTTTCATTCTATCACAAAAAAAGCAAAGCTATAACCTGATTTATGCCGCGGTTGCTGAGGAGGAGATTTCGGGAGAAAAAGGAATCAGCAGCTTACTACAGGAGCTTCCGCATATCGACTTTGCAATTATTGGCGAGCCAACCGGTATGCACCTGGCTGTAGCAGAAAAAGGACTGATGGTGCTGGATTGTGTTGCCTATGGAAAATCCGGCCATGCCGCCCGTGATGAAGGTGATAACGCAATCTATAAAGCTTTAGAAGATATAAGCTGGTTCAAAGAATTTGTTTTCCCTGAACAAACAGCATTTCTTGGTCCGGTAAAAATGACCGTAACGCAGATTAATGCAGGTACACAGCACAATGTCGTGCCAGATCAGTGTTCGTTTGTGGTGGATGTTCGTTCCAATGAAATGTACAGCAACCAGGAATTGCTCGGAATTATCGTGCAAAAGGTAAATTGCACAGTTACTGCCCGCTCTACCCGTCTCAGTTCCACAGCCACACCGCTTGATCATCCTGTTGTTGAGCAGGGGAAAGTTTTAGGTCGTAAATTATTTGGTTCACCTACTTTGTCCGATCAGGCACTGTTACCTTTTCCGAGTGTGAAAGTCGGTCCTGGCGACTCCTCCCGTTCTCATACAGCGAATGAATATGTAATGCTGAAGGAAATTGAGGAGGCGATAGAAGTGTATGTAGGTTTGCTGGATGGTGTGGAAATGTAAAAAAACTCCCCCGAACTTCACAGCCCGGGGGAGACACAAATCATATATACCTCTAAAAAACTAATATATCTTAATTGGTTGACAAGTCGAAAGCTTCCTCACCATGTTGTGTGAGATCAAGACCTTGCGCTTCCTGCTCAGGAGTTACACGCATCGGCAGGAAGTAATTGGTGAATTTATACAACAGATAAGAACCTCCGAATGTGAACGCTCCGACAATCAATAAAGCAAGCAGGTACATGAAAAATTGTCCCACGTTACCATGAATCAGCCCAACACCTTCTCCTCCGTTTACGGCAAATACACCGGTCAGAATCATGCCCACGATACCGCCCAAACCATGGCAGGGGAATACATCCAATGTATCATCGATTTTTGTTTTTGATTTTAGTTGAACCGCGGTATAGCTTACCAATGAAGCGATAAAACCAAAGAATACACTTTGTCCGACCGTTACAAAACCGGCTGCCGGGGTGATGGCTACCAAACCTACCACTGCACCTATGGCAGCACCTGCGGCAGAGCGTTTTTTACCCATGGCACCATCGGCAAGTAACCAGGTTAGCATGGCAGTTGCAGATGAAATGTTCGTGTTTACGAAAGCTCTTACAGCCAGATCATCAGCAGCCAGAGAAGACCCCGCGTTGAAACCGAACCAACCGAACCAGAGCAAACCGGTTCCCAATAAAATATAGGGGATATTGGTCGGACGTGCATCACCGTTGACACCCTTCCTTTTACCCAGGAAGATAGCGCCACTCAGGGCTGCAAAGCCTGCTGAAATGTGAACTACAGTTCCACCTGCAAAGTCAAGGATGCCCCATTTACGCAGAAATCCTTCCGGATGCCAGGTCCAGTGCGCCAGTGGGGCATATATAAATAAGGAAAACAAAATCAGGAACATCATAAGTGAAGTAAAGCGAACCCGTTCAGCCAAACCGCCTGTGATTAGTGCCGGAGTGATGATGGCAAACTTAAGCTGGAACATGGCGAACAAAGCGAAGGGAATGGTCGGACCAAAATCCGGGTGCGGTGTTAACCCCACATTTTTAAAGAACATAAAAGTAGTCGGATTACCCACGATACCTCCGATACTATCACCAAAAGCCATGCTGAATCCAACCACAATCCAAAGAACACTGATTATACCCAGCGCGATAAAACTTTGTAAAAGTGTGGATACTAAGTTCTTATACCTAACCATCCCTCCGTAGAAAAATGCCAGTCCGGGCGTCATAAGCAATACCAGCGCTGATGCCATCAGCAACCAGGATGTGTCTGCATGATTGATTTCAAGCGATTCCATGCCCTCAGGTAACAGGGTATCATAACTAACCGGAATTAAAGAGATTAAGGCTACGATGGCTAAGAGTAAAAATGGAATCCGGTACTTCCAGGCAACTTTTTGTTGTTTCATTGTTTAAAGTTTGAATTTATAAGTATGTGTTTTTTATGATAATTGATGACAAAATGAAATTATTTTGGTGCAAAAATAGTCAAAATGATTTAATTGTAAATAAAACAACAACAAAAAGATTTATTTTGTTTGTTTGTTGTTTTAAAATGTAATAATTGGTGGTCTTTTTATTTGCAATATGATAGTATAAGGTTAATTTTCCTGACAAATGATAAATTTGAGTTATGTCAAACAGAAATTTTCTATTCCCGCTGCTATTTTGTATTTTTGCAACAAATAGAATTCTCATCTCAATCCAGCTAAACTAACTTTCAGAAGAATCTGCAAATAGTTAATGATGACAGATTCTATGTGAAAATAAGAAGCAAGGTGAGTTTATGGAAGAACAGTTTGACATTAGAAACAACCGCAACGGGGAGAAGGAGTTTGAGAATTCCCTCCGGCCTTTGACGTTTTCTGATTTCAGGGGTCAAAGCAAGATTGTGGATAACCTGAAAATCTTTGTTCAGGCTGCCCGCATGCGCACGGAGTCGCTCGATCATGTGTTGTTGCACGGTCCCCCGGGACTTGGCAAAACAACTTTGTCGAACATCATTGCCAACGAGCTGAATGTCGGATTTAAAATTACCTCGGGACCGGTGCTCGATAAGCCAGGTGATCTGGCTGGATTGCTTACGAGTTTGGAAACCAACGATGTGCTTTTTATTGACGAGATACACCGGCTCAGTCCGATTGTGGAGGAGTACCTGTACTCGGCGATGGAAGATTACCGCATCGATATCATGATTGATAAAGGACCCTCTGCCCGTTCCATCCAACTTGAACTGAATCCGTTTACGCTGGTTGGTGCAACTACCCGGAGTGGCTTGCTGACAGCACCTTTACGTGCACGTTTCGGCATCAATTGTCATTTTGAGTATTACGATATAGATGTGATTACCCACATCATCAAACGCTCAGCAGGCTTGTTGCAGGTGCCGATTAAAGATGATGCTTCACGTGAAATCGGGGGCAGAAGTCGTGGTACGCCCCGTATTGCTAATGCCCTGTTGCGGCGCGTGCGTGATTTCGCACAAGTGAAGGGTTCTGGTAAAATTGATTTGGAAATCGCCCGGTATGCGCTTGAGGCACTTAACATTGATAAATACGGCCTGGATGAGATAGATAATAAGATTCTGACCACCATCATCGATAAATTCAGTGGTGGTCCGGTTGGGCTAAATACCATAGCAACCGCTCTGGGAGAAGATCCGGGAACAATCGAGGAAGTCTATGAGCCTTTCCTCATCAAAGAAGGTTTTATGAAGAGAACACCCCGCGGGAGGGAAGTCACAGAGTTGGCATATAAGCATTTAGGGAAAATTAAATTCGGAGAAACAGGAACATTGTTTTAAATCCTTATGGAACATACATTATATATTTACAACACGCTAACCAGAAAAAAGGAGCAGTTTATTCCCATTCACGAACCCAATGTTGGGCTCTATGTTTGTGGTCCGACTGTCTATGGCGATCCGCATCTGGGACATGCCCGACCGGCTATCACCTTCGACATTCTTTTCAGATATCTGAAACATTTGGGATATAAAGTCAGGTACGTCAGAAACATCACCGATGTTGGTCACCTCGAAAATGATGCCGATGAAGGTGAAGATAAAATTGCCAAAAAAGCCCGGCTCGACCAGTTGGAGCCGATGGAAGTCGTACAGTATTACCTGAATCGTTATCGCAAGGCCATGGAGGCTCTGAATGTGTTGCCACCCAGCATTGAACCACATGCATCGGGACATATCATGGAGCAGATTGAATTTACGCAGAAAATTCTGGATGCAGGTTATGCTTATGAAAGCGAAGGGTCGGTTTATTTTGATGTGGAAAAGTATAACCGCGATTATCAATATGGAAAACTATCAGGCAGGAATATTGACGAAATGCTTGAAACTACCCGCGATTTAGACGGACAAAGTGAAAAGCGCCGGAGTGTTGATTTTGCGCTGTGGAAGAAAGCTTCTCCCGAACACATCATGCGTTGGAAATCCCCCTGGAGCCAAGGATTTCCCGGATGGCACATGGAATGTTCTGCTATGGGAACGAAATACTTAGGGGAACAATTCGATATTCACGGTGGTGGAATGGATTTGATGTTCCCGCACCACGAATGTGAAATTGCACAGTCATGTGCAGCACTTGGCAAAGATTCTGTTAAGTATTGGATGCACAATAACATGATTACCATCAACGGACAAAAAATGGGTAAGTCGCTGGGAAACTTTATCACACTTGAGGAGTTTTTTACAGGCAATCATGCTTTACTGACAAAAGCTTTCAGTCCGATGACCATCCGTTTTTTTATTCTGCAGGCACATTACCGTAGCACGGTTGATTTCAGCAGTGAGGCACTCGAAGCATCTGAAAAAGGTTTGGAAAGGTTAATGGAAGGATATGCACGTTTGCAAAAATTACAGGCATCAGCAACTTCTTCAGTAAATATTTCTGAAGTAAGAAATAAATGTGAAGATGCCATGGCAGATGACTTGAACACGCCGATGGTCATATCAGCCTTGTTCGACGCCTTACGTTCTGTTAACCTGATACACGATGGGAAGGAAATGATCAGTCAGGCTGATTTGTCGGAATTGCAGTCTGTGTTCAAACTTTATTTGGAAGACTTACTCGGATTGCAATCAGATTCAGCATCGGCAAACGGTACAGAAGCCTATCAAAAAGCGGTTGACTTGTTACTGAACATCCGTCTGGAAGCCAAAAAGAACAAAGACTGGGCAACCAGCGACAAAATCCGAAATGAGTTAACCGCTATGGGTTTTGAAATCAAAGACACCAAAGACGGTTTTGAGTGGAAATTGTAGTTTTTTTCTTTTCTCCGGAGGAAGATAAGAAATAGTATATTATCGTTGTTTACAAAAGCCTAAATTATACTTTTATGGAAAGTGGTGGAGAAATTGTGCTTTATGCTGCTGATGAAGCAAAGCAAATTGAAGTGAGAATTGAAGCTGAAACTGTATGGCTTACACAGGCTCAGATGGTCGAGTTGTTTCAAAGAAATCAATCAGTTATTTCACGGCATATTAGAAGTATTTTTATCGAGAATGAGCTGGATGAAAAAAGCAATATGCATTTTTTGCATAATGCTTTTTCTGATAAACCTGTTGCTGTTTATAGCCTTGATGTTATTATTTCTGTTGGTTACCGTGTTAAATCCAAGCGAGGCACACAATTTAGGATTTGGGCAAACAGTGTTCTTAAAGAGTATTTGATGAAAGGTTATGTCTTTAATCAACGATTTGAGAAGATTGAGAGGAGATTACATGAACATGATCAAAAATTTGATTTGTTGATTAAAACCACTTTACCTCCTAATGAAGGAATTTTTTATGATGGTCAGATTTTCGATGCATATAAATTTGTAGCAGACCTGATTAGATCGGCAAAAAAGTCCATAATTCTGATTGATAATTACATTGATGAAAGTGTATTGATGATTTTTTCAAAGCGAATAAAAGGCGTAAAAGCAACAATATATACAAGTGTTATTTCAGACTCATTCAGATTGGATGTTGAAAAATACAATGCTCAATACGAGCCGGTTGAAGTGCGTATTTTTAAGAAATCACATGACAGATTTTTAATTATAGATCAGGGTGTGGTATATCATATAGGCGCCTCGTTGAAAGACCTGGCAAAGAAATGGTTTGCATTTTCAAAAATTATGTTAGATGCAAACGAATTAATCAGTAAAATAAACAAATAGAAATGGAATCAAAAAGACAAGAAAAAATAGCCCGGATGCTCCAAAAGGAGTTGGGAGAAATTTTTATGCTCTATGCCAAAAAGTTGCATGGAACGCTCATCAGTGTAACGCGCGTCAAGGTTAGTCCGGATTTGAGTGTGACCCACATCAGTCTGAGTATTTTCCCGGGCGATAAAACCACAGAAGTCCTGGAGCAAGTGAAACAGGACACTAAATCGATTCGTTTCGAACTGGGCAAAAGAGTTAGCAACCTGCGGATTATCCCTGAGTTGAACTTTCACTTAGATGATTCGCTTGATTATTTAGAAAACATCGACCGCTTGCTGAAAAGTGATCCTCCATCACCTGCATCTGAAGAAGAAAATTGAAGGAAAAAACTCACATAGCAATTCGCACAGGCCGGTTGAAATTTGCGTTCAATATTGCCAGCCGTTATCTCTTTTCGAAGAAATCTCACAATGCCATCAATGTCATTTCGGGCATTTCTTCGGTAGGTGTAGCTGTCGGTACCATGGCGTTGGTTTTTGTGCTCTCGATTTTCAATGGATTCGAATTGCTTTTTGCTGATTTGTTTTCGGCTTTCGATCCGGAGTTGAAAATCACGGTGAATGAAGGGAAACAATTCTCAATCGACTCACCTGAATTTGATGCTGTCAGAAAATATCCTGCAGTTGCTGTGTTTACAGAAGTGGTGGAGGAAAATGCATTGCTGCGATTTAAAGAAAAACAGATGCCGGCCATGATAAAAGGCGTTTCTGAAGATTTCAAACAAATGACATTGATCGACAGCATCATGTTCGATGGTGAGTTCTTGCTGTTTGACGGGGCTTTTGAACGGTCTGTGGCAGGTGCGGGTATAGCGGCTACACTTGGATTAGGTGCACATTTCATAGACCCGTTGTATATTTATGCTCCAAAACGGACATCCCGTATTAATCTGTTACGACCCGAGCAAAGTTTTAACCAATCGGCAACATTCCTTTCCGGTGTTTTTTCGGTACAGCAAAGCGAGTACGATAATCAATATGTGTTGGTTTCGTTGAATTTAGCGCGTGAACTCTTTGAATATGACGATACAGAAGTGACAGCAGTTGAACTGAAACTGACTCCTCGTGCTGATGGAAAAAAGATTCAGAAGGAAATAAGACAAATATTGGGAGATAATTTCTCAGTAAAAAACAGATACGAACAGCAGGAAAGCTACTTTAAAATCATGAAGATTGAAAAATGGATTACGTTTCTTATCCTGAGTTTTATATTGCTGATTGCCAGTTTTAATATCATTGGTTCGCTTTCAATGTTGATAATTGATAAGAAAGAAGACATCTTAACACTGCGTAATTTGGGGGCAGATAACAAGCTTATTCAACAGATATTCTTACTGGAAGGATGGATGATCTCGTTGGTGGGAGCAGTTATCGGCGTAGTTATCGGAACTTGCTTTGCGCTTTTACAGGAAAAAATAGGCTTTATCAAACTGGGTGCAGGCTTTATTGTAGAGAATTATCCTTCCGTAACACAATTTTCGGATGTTTTTTTAGTTTTAATAACCGTACTGGTAATTGGTTTTATTGCCGCCTGGTACCCGGTCAGATACATAAAACCCGATATCAATAAGACTGCATAATGGATAAACAGGTTTATTTATATATAGTATGTTTCATACTTCTTTTGCAAGCCTGTGAGAGAAGAGAGGTGTTTGAATATCAATATGAAAAGAATCCTCAGTATTCAAATGGTTATGCTGAGTTCTGGGGATCACAATACACTCACTACGGATTTGATAATCACGTGTTGAGTTTACGAGCCTTTACAGATTCTTTGACATTGACTAAGGATGGTTATCTTACCGGATTTGGTCAGTATTTGGTGCTGAATGATATTTTTGTCTCTTCCTCTGACACAATATTCCCTGCCGGGACTTATGAGATTGCTGATACAATTGATGTGTTTAAGATTGCTCCCGGAGAATTGTATGATGACGAAGGAGTTAAGTATGATGATATTGGTGCATATATATACTTTATTGAGAAAAACGAGTATTTCTCAGTCAGAAAGTATATTGTAGGTGGAACGATGCAGATAAGCTTTACAGACAGTATATCCCGTTTTGATTTTAACTTTGTGCTGGATGACGACTCCGAACTGAAAGGCCGGTTTGAAACCGATGAGTTGATTATTTATGACTACTCGGTTGTTCCGAAGCCGGATATGCAAAAGGTAAAACTAAATCAGGCTGATCCTTTTGTTGTTAAGCAATTCGTAAATAAGCAATATTACAAGGGGAAAAGCAAATATACCTCCCAGTAAATAATAAAAGGTAGTATGGCTTGGAATAGAGATAGTTATTGCCGGTAACTGACTGTTCCATCCCAGTAATCCTGCAATCAGAGTCCCCAGAGCTGTACATAACACGATGATCCAGTCATAATTTTTCTTTTTCTCCGGAAGTTTTTGCATTACTTTCTTCGTAAAGTAATTATCCTCAATTTCTTTTTTGTTTTCCTGAAAGAAATGGCGGATCATTCTGTCGTCGTATTTAGTTTCCATATCCTGCATTTTTTAAATAAGCGCCCAATTTTTCTTTTCCTTTTAGAATGTATGTTTTTACAGTTCCCAACGGGCACTGCATAATCTTCGCGATTTCCTGATGGGTTTTGTCTTCCATGTAAAACAACAAAATTGCTGTTCTCTCTTCCGTTCGCAATACCATCAGGGCCTCGTTAATGTCGGTTCTCTCTGCTGAAAATTCATTTTGCACCTCATGCATCCGGTTTATTTCCAACTCGTTAATGTCGCCGGTTATTTTTCTTGACCTGACATAATCATAGTGCACATTGTATGCAATCCTGAATAACCAAGTGGAAAATCCGGATAATCCCTGAAACCCGTTCAGATTGAGATAAGCTTTGATAAATGTTTCCTGCGCCAAATCGTCACTGAGCGGATTGTCGCCCATCGTCAGGTTCAGGAAGAACCTTCGGATGGACGATTGATACTTTCGGGTTAACAGGTCGAATGCGGTTTTATCTCCGGATAAATTAACCCGTGCTACCAGCATTAAATCCTCAGATTTGCTCATCTTGCTTTTCTGCTGGAAGCTGATTCTTTGGTTTTTCAATAAAATGAACCAGGAGATAGCCCAGACCTACGAATCCCGGTATTAAAGCTGCCATCAGGAATGGTAGACCAGTGTTCTTTTCAATGATAACATACAATCCAAATGCAATACCAACCATCAAAGAAATAATTCCCCTTTTGAGGTTGCTTGCCTTACCGGTTTGTGGTTCGTCAAAGAAATGTTCGGGAATAGTCTGACCCATTTCCAGTGATTTCATGTAAAGCTCATATTTCCTTTTTGATTCAGCGTTTTTACGTCTGACATTAATAGTCACAATCGTAATGACAAAAAGGAAAGGTAGCATTACAATCATCACAATTCCAAAACCATTTAAGGGCATGTCTTCTCTGCTATTGGCTTCAATTTTCTGAGATTCTAATTCCAATTCCTGTCTTTTTAACTCCATTAATTGTTCCGGACTGAGTTTTGCAAACAGGATAGAGTCTTTTTCGGCTTGTGTCAACTCGGTTTTAGGAACTTTCTGAGTCGTACTGTCCTGTTCGTCTTGAGCTTTTATGTAACTTGTTGTTGAGATTAACACAATGCTCACCAGCATAAAAATGAATCGTTTCATAATTTGATTTTTTAAATTTGACAATGTTTTTCTTATTAGACGGAATGAAACAATGTTTTGGATTTAAGAATCAGAAAAAAATGAAAAATATTTGTAAAATTTCGATTCATGCAGTCATACAAGATGCAAGAAGCGTCAATGTCTCAAAGAGGTTTGTAAACTTATTTATTTTACACTGATTAGAATCGTATCATTTTTTAGATCAATATTAAACTTCTTATCAACGTCAATATAGGACAAATTCTCAGTCAGGGGAAGATTCAGGTTCAGGCTCCCCGAGAATATTTCATGTTTAATCTGCTCACTTTCAATGCTAATCTTAACCTTGTATCTCCGTTCTAAATCTCTTGAGATTTGTTCGAGTGTAGCATTTACAAAGCAGAGTTTTCCGGTTGTCCACATAGCAGCACGGGAAGCATCTACCGTAGTAGTTTCAAAAATACCGGTTTGCTTATTGTAGGTGACTTTTTCATTGGGTTTCAAAGAAAGAGCTAAGGCGTATTTTTTTTCCGGAAGCGTAACATCAACAGCACCGGAGATAAGATTAACTACAATATCTTTATCTTCCAGATAAGCCCTGATGTTAAAAACGGTTCCGAGAACCCGAACCTCTACTTCCCCTGTTTTTACTAAAAATGGTTTTTTTGCATCTTTTTGAACTTCAAAATATCCCTCCCCGGTCAGTATAACCTTTCTGTTTTTTTTACCAAAAGCTTGGTCATACTTCAGCGATGAACCAGAATTGAGCCATACAATGGTACTATCAGGTAGAATTATCTTTGATTGTGAGCCAATTGGGACATCTGTAACATAAAACCGGTTAGCATCACTGGTTCCGGAAAAATCTTTTATGAGGTAAAAAGTTGCAACAGAAAATGAAATTACAAAAGCAACCACCGCGGCAGCCCTGCTTAATAATTTAAAAAACAAACGTGTTTTACTGACAACAGGAATGTTTTGTCTGATTTGATTGGTAAGCTTTGCAAAATTGGCTTCTTTTTCTGCTTCAAGAGTGGGAATATGCGAAATAGCCCTCATGTTAGCAATTTCTTTTAAACGTGCTTTGAGTTCAATGTCTGATTTCAGTTGCTCAGCCAGAAGCGCCTCCTCCTCTGCGGAATGTGTTCCCGAGAGGTAATCAATTATCAAATCATCAAAATTTATTTTTTCCCTTTGCATGTTTAGTTACCAGTTCAAAATTTAGTTAAGAATAATACAATTAAAAAACTGATCAGGTGACTAAGTGATACCTTTAATTTATCCAAGGCGTTTTTTATTTGTACGCGTACAGTACTTACCGTAATGAAATGTTCCCTGGCAATTTCCTCAGGCATCTTTCCCGAGAATATATATTGTTCAAAGATATTCCGGCATTTCTCCGGTAGTTTTGTGATTGCTTCTCTTACCTCTTTTTCAACTTCGCGACTCTCAACAAACTGAAGTGGGGTAGGATTGTTGAGGATAAAATCCTCCTGCATATCAAGTAGTTGCTTTTTATGTTCTGTCAGCATCTTTTCGTTGGACTGCAGTAACCTGATATAATTCAAACACCCGTTCTTAACTGATTGTATCAGATAAGCATGTATTGGAAATGTTAGTGTGTTTCTTTTATACCACACATTCATGAATACATCATTAACAATTTCATTAGCAACATCTTTATCAAAGATATAGCATAAGGCAACAGTATTGAGGTAAGTGTAATAGTTGTCATATAGCAAAGAAAATGCTTTTTCCTCGCCTTTGGAAATCCTCCTGATTATATGTGCATCTATTGATTTTATTGACATGTTGGTCATCTGAGATCAATAAAACTAAAAATCAAAACCTGACAAATACTGTCTTTTAACCGTGTACATTCAGCACAAAAGTAATATATTTTTTTATTATCCTGCATCAGCTCATCTGATTTGATGCTTTCTGTGAAATTATTCAGACTCCTTAACTGTATTAATATTCAGGCGTTTGGGACGAAAGTTAAAAAAAATATTGAAAAAAAATGATTTTGGTCTAAATGATCTTGGGTTGAGATGTGTATATAATAGTAGAGTGTAATAGCTGAGAAACACAAACAATGGACAATAAAGTTTTCAACACAGATACTGATAAATTCGAATACCTGATGAGCAATTTGCTGTCCGGAACCATTTCGGAAAATGAAGAGCGCTCAATTACTGAGATGCTTGATGCTGATCCGGCAAACAAAAAAACTTACATGAGAATGGCCAGAACAAGGGCTGTGTCTTTTATCCCCGTATTAGAAAAAGAAAAGCAACAACATTACAATAAATTTATTGCCACCATTAGAGGGATTCAAACAAAAAATACGTCTAACTTATATATAAGAAATATGGTTCGGGTGGCAGCCATGCTAATCATCGCCGTGTCAACCTTCGCATTGACTTTTTATTCCTTATATAAATTTGACAGTAATCGTGAAGTTGCTTATACTGAAACTATCGTTCCGATGGGTTCTTATACTAAAATAATACTCTCGGATGGAACGGTTGCTATGTTGAATTCCGGTTCAACATTTAAATACGATGAGAACTTCGGTAAACGGACGAGAACAGTGACCCTTTCGGGAGAGGGCTATTTTGAAGTGACAAAGGATGCCGGTAGACCTTTCATTGTAAATATTGATGATATTGAAGTTAAAGTGTTGGGTACCACATTTAATGTTCGTTCTTATCATGAAGATTCACAGGTTGAAGTGAACTTAATAGAAGGTAAAGTATATATTCTTAATAAAAAGGATGCAGATGCTGAAGGGTTGATTTTAACACCCAATGAGAAAATGATTTATTCCAAAGAAGAAGGTAACATGATTACGGCTAAAGCTGAATGTTATAAGTCGGCACAGTGGACTGTTGGAAAACTTCATTTTGAAAATGCCTCTTTTGAAAAAATTGTCAGGGATTTGGAACGTAAATTTGATGTAAAAATTGATATCGGGTGTGATGTTGTTAAAAATGAGTTGTTTACAGGTGTACTTGACTTAAATCAACCGCTGAATGTAATCTTGGATTATCTGGATGTAGATAAGAAGCTTAAGAAAACATATCAGGGGAAGTCAATCACAATCAGTAAGAGAATATAATTTCCGGATAAATGCTGTTCGGATACCAGTTAATAAGATCAATTTATAATTCTTAAATTATTTACAAATGAAAAACAAATTATTGAGACAAAATGAAGTTTCGAGAAGATCTGTTTCGTACAGATTAATGGCTTTGTTTTTACTATTATTCACAACGTCTTTATGCTTTACGGTATCATCACAGGAAGCAAAAATTACGTTGAAAATAAAAGATCTCCCTTTGAGTGAGGTGTTGAACCAGATTGAGGCAAAAAGTGGTTATTCCATTTTGGTCAGAAGCAATGATGTGAATTTGAATGAAATTGTTTCGGTTGATGCAACAAATCTGAATGTAAGCGAGGTGTTGAATGAACTATTTAAACAAAGCAAAATCAGTTATGAAATCAGTGGCAAGAACATTTCAGTTTTCAAACCACAAACCACTACGCAAGGTACACCTACTACGAAGATTACCCCCAGAAGAATTACCGGTGTGGTTACTGATGCCAAAACGGGTGAATCCATAATTGGTGCTACTGTTCAGGTAAGAGGAACCAGTGTTGGAACTGTTACCGATTTTGATGGCAGATACAGCATTGAGGTAAAGGATGCGAATCCGGTACTTGTTTTTTCATACGTTGGGTATATGTCAGAAACGGTTCAGATAGCTAAGCAAACTGTAGTGGATGTGAAACTTTCTCAGGATGTAAAAACACTTGAAGAAGTAGTTGTTGTTGGTTACGGTACCATGAAAAAAAGTGATATTACCGGTTCGATAGCTTCAGTGAAAACACAGGATTTGCAAGCTGTGCCGGTTTTTAATGTTGGTCAGGCACTTAAGGCAAGGGTTGCCGGTGTGAATATCACGACTAACTCAGGTGACCCCGGTGCTCGTTTAGAAGTGCGTATCCGTGGAGGTAACTCCATGATGGCCAATAATGAACCCCTGTATGTAGTGGATGGCTTCCCGATGGTAGGTGGCATAGAGTTTTTGAACCCTGCCGACGTGGAATCCATGGATGTGTTAAAAGATGCCTCTGCAACAGCTATTTATGGGTCAAGAGGCGCCAACGGTGTAGTTATCATCACTACCAAATCAGGAAAAAACGATGTAAAAGGTCAGATTGAAGTCAGCAGTCAGTTTAGTGTGCAACAAGCTGAAAAACTGTATGATATGCTTGATGCCAGACAGTATGCTGTTGTTTCTAATGAATGGATAAAAAATAGCGGTGGAACGCCTGTATTAGATCCGGAAATTTTAACCGGTCCGGGAACTGACTGGCAGTCATACATCTTTCGTATAGCCAGAATGCAGGATCATACCATTACCTTCATGGGGGGAACAGAAAAAAACCGCTATTCACTTTCAGGTAATTATTTTGATCAGGAAGGGATTATCATCAATACAGGAGCAAAAAGGGGTTCAATTCGTTTTAACTTAGATCATGAAGTAAAGAGCTGGCTAAAGTTAGGTTTTAATGCCAATTTGGGAAGACGCCAGCGTAGCATTCAGGATGTAGATAACGGGACGTTAGGTAATAATATATTTTCCGGTGCTTTATCAGCTCCTCCAACCCTTCCAGTCTATACTGAAGACGGAAAACCTACAGTTGTGGCAAACTATTATTTGTTTACCTCTCCAGATATAGTCAATCCGATGGTATTTGCAGCCAGAAAAAATCAGACAGTAAGAAATTCAGTATTGGGAAATACATTCCTTGAATTTAAACTTACTGAAGATTTATCTTTTAAGACCTTGGTAGGTCTTGAGTTTGAAACCTATCTGAATGAAACCTATACCCCGATAATTTACAAGGGTGACAAAGGGGCGGCATCTGAAAGATCCTATATCCGTAATTCATTCCTGAATGAAAACACGCTAAACTATTCAAAAGTGTTTGATGATATACATTCAATTAAGCTGTTAGCCGGATTTACTTATCAAACAAATCAGGAGCGTTCACACACCATTAGTGTCAGTGAATTTATAAGTAATATAACACAAAATTATAGTTTACAAAGTGCTACGACAATTAATCCTCCCAGCTCAAGTTGGGTCGACTGGAAACTTGCATCTTACTTAGGTCGTGTAAACTACACCTTAAAAGACAGATATTTGTTTACTGCCAGTATGCGTGTCGATGGGTCTTCAAAATTCGGAGCAAACAACAGGTGGGGATATTTTCCTTCAGGTGCTTTTGCATGGAGAGCTACACAGGAAGACTTTATGAAAGGTATTGAGCAGGTTAAAGATTTAAAAGTACGCGTGAGCTATGGGATTACGGGTAACCAGGGGCTTAACCCTTATCAGACAATACCCATGATGGGATCTAACCGTTATATCTTTTCAAATCATGAGTTTTCTGTCGGATTCTCTGAAACTAATATTGCCAATAAAGACCTGAAATGGGAATCCACCGGTCAGTTTAACGTTGGGCTGGATTTGAATTTGTTTGATGATTTATTCATTTTTACTTTCGATTATTATCGTAAACATACCTACGACCTGTTGGCTTCAGAACCAATTCCATGGTCAACCGGCTTTAGAACCATCCTGAAAAATATTGGAGAGATTGAAAATAAAGGAATGGAGTTTTCACTTCAGTCATATCTGATTTCAACCAAGAACTTAAAATGGGATGTATCAGGAAACATCTCTATGAACAGAAACAAGGTTCTTAAATTAGCAGGAAACTCAGATATTTTTAGTGGCGGA
Source organism: Paludibacter sp. (assembly GCA_034928085.1). Classification (GTDB taxonomy): domain Bacteria; phylum Bacteroidota; class Bacteroidia; order Bacteroidales; family Paludibacteraceae; genus Paludibacter. Next base: position 48,391 of record JAYFPG010000046.1, on the reverse strand, counting down.
GTTATGTTTACAAATACGAATCTTGCCAGAGTCGGAGAACCCCTGGGTGTTTTCTTCGGCTACGTTGAAGACGGGCTGGATTCTAACGGAAAGATTAGATACAAAGACCTGACAGAAGATGGAGCTATTACGACTGCTGATAGAACAATACTTGGAAGTCCTTATCCTGATTTTACATACGGGTTTAATACTAACCTGATGTATAAAAATTTGAGTTTAAATATTTTTATTGAAGGTTCACAGGGTAATAAGCTTTTCTGGGAGACAGCAGGTTCGAACCTGAACAGCTTCCAAAAAGGAACCAATCAGTTAGCCGACCTGTACGGAAATTATTGGACACCGGAAAATCCGGATTCGAATGCAAAATATCCGATAATCAGTAGTACAACTATTTACAGTACTTCCGATCGTTTTGTCTTGGATGCAAGTTACGTAAGGTTGAAGTCAGTGACACTCAGCTATAATTTACCGACTAAAAAAGCCGGGATGGAATGGTTGGAAAGTGCTCAATTGTATGTTTCAGGGTCAAATTTATTAACACTGACCAAATATCCGGGACTTTCACCCGATGTAAATACAAGAGGTAATGATAACTTCGATATCAGTAGCAGATTAACCATGGGGATTGATGCAAGTTCATATCCAAGTGCCAGAATTTTATCAGTAGGTTTAAGATTAAAATTATAAAACAGAATATATCATGAAAAAAATTAGTATTCTTTTATTAGCGAGTCTGATTGTATTTTCTTCCTGCGAAAGTCTACTGGAAGAAGACCCGAGGGCTTCAGTTACCAGAGCAAACTTCTACAAAACACAAGAAGATGCAGAAGCTGCAATTATGGGAGCTTATGCTATAATTGATAAAGATTATTACGGGATTAATTATTACAGACTTGAAGAGGTACAGAGTGATTACCTGAATGGTAGAGGTACTCAGGTACCAGTTTCTGCCGTTGGGTCGAGATTGGATCAAACGAATATCAACAGGGCAGAAGCCTGCTGGCAAACATTTTATTCAGGGATAAACCGGGCGAATTCAGTTTTGGATAATGTTTCCGGAATGAAAATTGACGAATCAGTGAAAAAAAGAATTTTAGCTGAAGCTTATTACCTGAGGGCACAGGCTTATTTTAACCTGGTTCGCGGTTGGGGGGCTGTTCCTCTTCGTTTACATGAAATCGTGGATGAAGAATCCATTGCCGCACCAAGGGCTCCGGTTGATTCAGTCTATAAAGTAATTATCAGCGATTGCAAAAATGCCATTGAAGGTTTGCCGGAATCAGTTGGGACAGTCACAGGTAGGGCATCAAAATATGCAGCTAAAATGCTGTTAGCTCAGGCATATTTGACAACAGAAAATTGGACTGAATGTGCTCAGGAATGTGAAGATATTATTTCGAGTGGCAGGTATTCACTTGTTTTGGTTTCCAAACCAACTGATTTTTATAATCTTTTTACTAATAGTACCAGTTCGGAGGATATCATGTCGGTTCATCATGCCGCAAACTGGAGGAGTGAAGTTACAATCTATTTACAAGAACCAAATTCTCCCCCATATAATTATAATTCTGCTGAAGGGGTATATGCATGGTTACCGGATACTACATCATTCATTGGTAGTTCATGGGATAAAAATGACCTGAGAAAATCATTCAATCTACATACCCATTATACTGACCCGGTTACAGGTCAACTTGTAAAAAACAAGAACTACCCAGTATTATTTTCAAAATTCATTACAACTAAGGAGGGTGATGCCATCAATTCAATTCCAATATTCAGATATACTGAAGCTTTCCTGATGTATGCCGAGGCTGCCTGCATGGCGGAGGGAGCTCCAACAGAGTTGGCATTGGAAAGGTTGAATATGATTAAAAGACGTGCATATGGCAAGATTCCGACTATCTCGGCTCCTGCTATCGATTATCCGACAGGACTTACAAAAGAGCAGTTCCGCGATATCGTGTTGAAGGAAAGGGGATATGAATTTATCAATGAAAGAAGACGGTGGTGGGATTTGAGCCGAACGGGCAAATTAGTGGAAGCTTTTGCAGCAGTTGGAAGAACGTTCCATTCCTCCCGTTATTTCTGGCCGATACCACAAGCTGAATTGCAGAATAATCCGGCATTGACTCCGGAGGATCAGAATCCGGGATATTAATTATGATGTGTTGAACAAATAATACTTAATTATATATGAAAACTAATATTCAAGAATCACGCACAAAAAAAACGGTTTTCCCGGGATTATTCAGTCCTGTTAAAATACTGGCGACCGTATTGGTGATGACCCTGGCATGCCTGTCGGTAGGATGCGAGGATAAAGATGAAGTGGAAGAAGTTTACCTGCTTAACACGATCGACTCTATCAAGGTGATAAGTGGAGATATGCGGGCAAATGTAACATTCTGGGTGTCGGAAGCTAAAACAAAAAAAGTAATATTCTATTGGTTCCCAACCAATGTAGATACTGTTAAGTTTGATATTGCTGCTTCTGATCTTGGAAAACCAATAACATTTACATTGGGTAAAGCCGGTTCAAAAGAAATTGCAGAAGGTAGGTACAATCTAAAGGCAGTATCATTTGATGCAGAAGGAAACAGGTCGGCAATATCCTGGGTGGTAATGCATATATATGGCAACCAGTATAAAGCAACGCTGACGAACAGGAAAGCTAAGGCAATAGATTATCAGGATAATTCTGTGTCAATTGCATACGATGATCCAGTGACTGAAGATGAAATTGGTATTGTAATTAATTATACTGATATGAATGGGGGTAATCAGCGGAACTTTTATTCAAATGAGGACCTTTCCTCTCCAGTGATAATCAATAATATAGATTTGACAAAAGAGGCAAGTTATCGTTCATTGTATGTGCCTGGAAAGGTTTCATTAGATACAATTCAGGCAAATCCGGTATTTATTGCAGGGAATTTAAATGTAGCTTTAGGAAAAACGGCAACAGAGAGTGATCACTTCATGTCTTTTACAGCTGATAAAGCCATAGATGGGATAAAATTAGTGGATGCTTCCCGTTGGGTTCCTAATAATTCGGCGGGAGAACACTGGCTCCAAATAGACTTGGGTGAAGAATACGAAATCAGTTCTTATCAAGTGTTCTTTGGAACTGGAGGTGCTCTTGTTGGTACAGTTAATCCACCATATAAATTTCAGGCTAATGTGAGTGGTGACTGGGTCACACTTGACGATGTGTCAGGTCCAAGTGACCCGGATCATGACTGCACATTTGCAAACCCGGTAAAAACACAAAAAGTAAGAATCTATATCCCGGAAGGTAACTATTCGGACAGATTTCGCCTGTTTGAAATTGAAGTGTTTGCTTTTCAGCGACTTGTAATTGAATAATTGCTTCACTAAATAAATACTGTAGGAAAAATAAATACTTGAGGCAACCATTTTAACCTGACCTTAACTATTGATAAAATAGCCTCATTCTTAACGGTATAATAATGATTTACAATTCATCCGGAGATAATATTCCTGTATGCACTAAAAAAAATAATATGACCCTTTTAAATCCAATATTAAATCGATTTTGTCTTTTAGTAATAACTGGCCTTTTTATCATGATGGCATGTGTTTCCTGCGATGATGATAAGGTAGTTGTAAAAGAACCTGTGGAAAGATTCTATGGTACCCTGATGAGTGATACGACCAAAACGGCTAATCAGGTTGCCAATGGTATAAAGTGTGTTTCGTTAACGGTTAGTTGGAACTCTTTTGAACCAACTGAAGGTGTTATTAGTGAACATTATGCTCAGGGTATTGAACAGAAGATAGCCAGCTTTAAAAAGGACAGCGCTTTGATCGTGTTGGACTTCGGTTTACACTATCCGCCGGCATGGATGACAAGCCTGCAAAATAGCCGGTTTGTCAACCAATTCGGGGATGCGTATGTGCTTACTGATCAACCAGGACGTAACGTGGTTAACGGTGTTTTCAACCGGGTGGTACGTGAAAAAATGGCTGCATATATCGGTCGTGTATTTGAGCGCTTTGGTGCTGAAAATTTCTTTGCTGTACGCGTTGGAGGCGGTTTTTGGGCTGAATTGCACTATCCCGACAATTCGTTTAACGGGAAAAAACAATGTTTCTGGGGATATGATGACATTGCAACCGGGAAAGTAACCGGTATGCTTCCTGATGGCATCACTCCGAATCCGGTACCCGACTGGAAGCCCGGTGAAGCAAGTCCGAATAACGAAAGCGCCCGTCAGTTTATTAACTGGTATATCAGTTCTTTATCAAACTATCAGAATTTTCAAATTGCAACCATCAGACAGCACTTCGATGGTTTGCTCAATATTTTATACGCCGATTGGGGTGCTCGTCCGGGACAAATAGAAGATGCGATTAAAACAAATCTTGATGGAACAGCCTTTGCTGATTTTTATGGTCAACTCTCAAAAGGTCATGCTCCACAACAACATATTGAAGCCTTGCCTAATGACACCAATCTTGTAGCATATACCACCAGCTTCAATGCCATTCATCCCTGGTCAAACACAGAAAATTTTGTAAATGAAAACAGCAAGGATCCCAAAGACTGGAGCCCGGTGCATTTTCTGTCCTGGTGTGCTGCGAATCACAATCCGAAATTGAAAGTCTGGGGAGAAAACTCGGGAAATAATCCATACATGCAGATGAAATTGATTTTCAATCGGATCGCTGCATTTAATGTGATGGGTGTGATGTGGGCGTTTGAATCGAGCTTGTACAGTGGTAAGTCTGATCAAGCACAGTTGGCTGACTTTATCAGTCTCATTAATGAATATAAGAATAAATAAATAGATAACTATAATTTTTAAACCATGGTAAAAACTTTTTTCAAAACAAAAATCAAATGGGTAATCGGAGTTGTGTTATTATACAGCTGTACAGCGAATACCGATGCCAGAAAATTCTCAGCTGACATCATTGTATACGGAGGAACTTCTTCCGGTGTAATTGCTGCTGTCGAGGCTGTCAAATCCGGTAAATCCGTCATTTTGGTAGGGCCAGATGTCCACCTGGGCGGACTCTCCTCAAGTGGTTTGGGTTATACCGATGTAGGTAGTAAAGTGGCCATCGGTGGTTTATCTCGCGAATTTTATCACAGGGTGTGGAAGCACTACAATGATACGACTAACTGGGTGTGGCAAAGGAAAGCCGAGTTTGGTAATAAGGGACAGGGAACTCCTGCTATTGATCAGGATAACCGTACCATGTGGTTGTTCGAGCCACATGTAGCTAAAGCTATTTTCGAGGAATTTGTTACAGAGAATAATATTAAAGTATTTCGTGATGAATGGCTCGATAGGGATAAAGGAGTGAAAATGAAAAAAGGCAAAATTGTATCTATTACCATGCTTTCGGGTAAAAAGTTTACCGGTAAAATGTTTATTGATGCAACTTATGAAGGTGACTTGATGGCAGCTGCTGGTGTATCGTATCGAGTAGGTCGTGAAGCAAATTCTGAGTATGGTGAAAGATGGAATGGTGTTCAAACGGAAGAATATCATCACGGTCATCACTTCAGAACGGTTCCGAAACCAATTGATCCTTACTGGATTCCCGGTGACCCTTCCAGTGGACTGCTTCCTCGCATCAGTGCAGAGCATCCTGGTGAAAGATATTCCGGTGACCATAAAGTACAGGCTTATTGTTACCGCATGTGTCTGACCGACCATCCGGATAATATGGTGCCATTCCCGAAACCCGAGAAATATGACTCTACTCAATATGAATTGCTTGTGCGCATTTTTGATGCCGGATGGGATGAGTGGTTCAAAAATGTGGATCACCTGCCAAACAGAAAAACTGATACCAATAACCACGGTCCTTTCAGTACTGATAATATAGGTATGAATTGGGATTATCCTGATGCAAGTTACGAACGCAGAAAAGAAATTCTGGAAGAACATGAAACGTATCAGAAAGGATTAATGTGGTTTGTCGCTAATTCAAAAAGGATTCCTGAACAGGTTCATAAGAAAATAAACCGTTGGGGACTTGCAAAAGATGAATTTACGGATAATGGCAACTGGCCACACCAGATTTATGTGCGCGAAGCCCGCCGCATGGTAGGTGAGTTCGTGATGTCAGAAAATGAATTGCTTAAGCGTAAACCTACACCTAATTCTATTGGCATGGGTTCTTATCCCATGGATTCTCATAACGTACAACGCTATGTAGATGAAAACGGTCATGTACATAATGAAGGTGATATAGGTATTGGTACGGGCGGTCCGTATGAAATTGCCTATGGTTCCATCGTACCCAAACAAAATGAGTGTGAGAATTTACTTGTTTCAATTTGTGTTTCCTGTACGCACATCGCATTTGGCTCTATCCGAATGGAACCTGTATTCATGATCCTGGGACAGTCGGCTGCAGCCGCTGCATCTTTGGCTATTGATAAAAAAGTGCCTGTACAACAGGTACCTTACGAGGAATTGAAAAAGACTTTGGTAGAAAAAGGTCAACGGGTGACATTTGAGAATCTGAAATAATAATATCATTTTAATTTTTTGAAGATGAATAATAACATCAAAATAAGAAAATCAATATTTCTTACGGTAACCTGGTTTTTGCTCAGCCTGACTTTCATAACAAATGCAAGAGCCGGTGAGGATTTTACACAATATGTCAATCCTTTTATCGGGACTGCCGGCAACGGACATACCTTTCCAGGCGCTTGTTTGCCCTTTGGAATGATACAGGCTGGTCCGGAAACCGGGAATTACTCCTGGGATTATTGTGCAGGTTATCAGCATGGTGATACGCTAACTAATGGTTTTTCTCAAACCCGTTTGAACGGAACTGGTTGCAAAGACCTGAGTGATGTGTTGATTCTTCCTTTTACCGGAGAGCCTGTGCGTAAGCAATATACTGCCCGCCTCGGGAAAGAAGAAGCTACTCCGGGTTATTATGCAACGACATTAACCGATACAGATATCAAAGCAGAAGTTACTGCTGCTGAAAATACAGCCTTGTATCGTTTTACTTACAATGGGAATGAGCAAGCTCGCATGCTAGTAGATCTTCAAAACGGCTTAATCGCTTCTCCGGCAGTGTTGTTTTCACATGTAATTGAAGCCAATTCTGGATTTGTAAACGATACCACCATCACCGGATTTGCCACAACAAAAATGTGGCTGCTGCGCAAATATTACTATACGATACGTTTCAGCAAACCGATTGCTTCCTGTCAACAATTGGAACCGCGTGATTTTAAAGAAAAGGCTTCACGTTATGTGCTCGACTTCGACCTGAAACCGGGAGAAGAATTGTTGGTGAAAGTTTCTATGTCGGCAACCGGAATTGATGGCGCACAACAAAGTATGCAGAAAGAAATTCCGGGATGGGACTTCAGAAAAGTAATGCAAACCGCTAAGGAGAAATGGAACAGCTATCTGAGCGTCGTGAAGGTAGAAGGTAGTTTGGATAAGAAAATCAACTTCTATACCGCGTTATATCATCTTCTTATTCAGCCGAATAATATTGCAGATGCCGGACAGGATAAAGTGTATTCAACTTACTCTTTGTGGGATACCTATCGTGCTGCACATCCATTGTACACTATTCTTACACCTCAGTTGGTTGATGAATTCATCAATTCAATGCTGATTCAGTACAAACGTCAGGGTTTCCTCCCTATCTGGGCGCTGTGGGGTAATGAGACTTATACGATGATTGGTAATCATGCAGTTCCGGTAATCGTAGATGCTTATCTAAAGGGGTTCAGAGGGTTTGATGTGAATCTGGCTTATGATGCTGTAAGAACTTCGCTGACCAGAAACCTGCCCAAATCCGATTATGATGTCTATGATAAATATGGTTATTATCCGTACGATTTGGTGAAAAAGGAGTCGGTTTCGAGAACACTTGAAGGTGTTTACGATGACTATTGTGCCATGTTGTTTGCCAATGAATTAGGTAAAAATGAAGATGAGGCAATGTTTGCAAAACGTACGCATTATTATAAAAACCTTTTTGACCCTGCTACCGGATTGATGTGTGGTAAAGATACCAAAGCTAACTGGCGTACTCCTTTCAATCCTTTTCAGTTAACGCATTCCGAAGCTACTTCTGGAGCTGATTACACAGAAGGGAATGCCTGGCAGTATACCTGGCATGTACAGCATGATGTGGATGGCTTGATTAAATTGATGGGTGGTAATGAATCGTTTACAAAGAAACTCGACACCTTGTTTTCCGTTCAGGTTTCTGAGGAAGTAACCGGTAAAGTTTCGGATGTTTCCGGATTAATCGGTCAATATGCACATGGCAATGAACCGAGTCATCATGTAGCTTATTTGTACACAATGGCAGGTAAACCCTGGAAAACACAGGAATTAGTGAATGAAATCTGTAATACACAATACCTGAATAAACCTGATGGATTGAGTGGGAATGAGGATTGCGGACAAATGTCTTCGTGGTTTATTTTCTCCAGTTTTGGGTTTTATCCGGTAAATCCATGTGGCGGAGAGTATATCATCGGAGCGCCACAACTGCCTAAAGCAGTCATCAATCTACCCGGAAATAAGACTTTCACCATCACTGCTAAAAACTTCTCTAATCAGCATATCTATGTTCAGTCGGTTTCGCTCAATGGGAAAGAGATAAAAGATTACAAGATTCATCATAAAGACATCATGAAAGGAGGCGAGCTTACTTTCGTGATGACAAAGAAAAAACCAAGAAAGTAAGTGAAGATGCATAAGAATTGGAAAAAAATGAAAGGAATTCTCTGGGTTATATTGGCTTTGCTCCCGGCTTCGTTTTTTGCTCAAACGGTGAAAAGCGATAATGAAGATGTTGAAGAGGCATATAAGCTGGCTGTAAATACGGTGAATATCAACATCAGGAGGGGAGTATTAGCGGCCGGAGGGGATTATGGCGGGGAATGGACACGCGACATTGCCATCAATACATGGAACGGGGTAAGTCTGACAAACCCTCATGTAGCTGAGAAGTCACTGTGGAGTGTCACCATTAACAAGGATACCATTGGACATCAGTACTGGGATAAAATCCTGTGGGTAGTGGCTGCCTGGAATCATTATCTTGTAACAGGCGATAAAGATTTTCTGAAACAAGCTTATGTATGTTCCGTAAATACGATGAAAGAACTTGAAACAATAGCTTTCGACCCGGCTTATGGCATGTTTACAGGTCCTTCTGTATTTAACGATGGTATTGCCGGCTATCCTGAACCCATTTTTGAACCGGAGAATAATTCTTCTTATGTGTTGGATCATAAAAACGCATTTCACATCAAATGTTTAAGTACCAATAGTGTGTATTATGGTGCTTATCAAGCCATTGCTGAAATGGGAACAATATTGAAAGTCGGAAAGCCGACCATTCAGGAGTTCAGAACCAAAGGAGAAGCCTTGAAGAATAATATACTGAAACATCTGTATGATGAAAAACAGGGTAAACTTAACTACCTGGTTGACCATGAGGGAACTGTGGACCCGTCACAAGAAGGTTTGGGACTGGCTTACGCTATCATTTTCGGTGTGTTGAATCAGGAGCAGGCGTTGAAGGTAACCCAACAGGCGCAGGTGTCGAAATTCGGAATAACCTCTGTATATCCCGATTTTCCAAGGTATTCTCCTGAGAAGCCAGGTAGACATAATAATATCTTATGGCCGATGGTAAATGGATTTTATGCACAGGCAGCCATTGTTGCCGGAAATAAAGAGGCGTTTGAGAAGGAATTAAATGGTCTGATTTATTTAGCACTACACGGAGAAAGAGGGAAATTTCAGTTTTGGGAAATTTATAACCCTTACACCGGGTACCCGGATGGAGGATGGCAATCGAATCGTACATGGAAATCATGTCACAATCAAACATGGTCGGCTACCGCGTATATGAATATGGTGTTGTACGGTTTGGCCGGTATGCGTTTCGGTGTCGATGGATTGTCTTTCTCACCTTATCTTCCTGAGAATATTAAGACTTTAAAGCTTGAAGATGTTAAGTATCGACAGGCAAACCTGAATATTACTATCAGCGGAAATGGGTCAGAAATCAAAAGTTTTTCTGTAAATGGAAAGAAAAGAACTGATTATAAAGTCAGCAATAAAATAAAAGGGAAAATCAATATTCGAATAGAACTCGAGCCTTAAAATTTTCATAAAAATAAACTACGTAAATCAGCCTGATAACTGATTTGCGTAGTTGAAAATAAAGTATATGTTCAAAAGTGCCAATCTCATAAAAAACGCTTTGATGCTTGCCGGAAAACTGGCATTGATACTGTTTTTAAGTTCATTCGATCATGCAGCAAATTTACAGGATGGACTTTACAATCCGGATTTGCGTTATCACGGTACCCTGATGAGTGACACCTCCAGAACGGCAAATCAGGTGGCACAAGGCATTAATTGTGTTTCGCTCACTGTAAGCTGGAATGCTTTTGAGCCACAGGAAGGAGTAATCAATGAAACCTACGCCCTGGAAATAGAAAGAAAACTGAACAGTTTTAAAAGATCAGGTGCAAATGTTGTGCTTGATTTTGGAATGCATTATCCTCCTGGATGGGTAACGCAGGTTCCGAATAGTAGGTATGTAAACCAATATGGCGATGCTTATATATTGGCAGAGTCCGGTCGCAATGTGGTAAACGGAGTTTTTAATAAAACCATACGGGAGAAAATGGCTGCCTATATTGGCCGGGTATTTAACCGTTTTGGTGCTGAAAACTTTTTCGCGGTCAGGGTAGGAGGTGGATATTGGGCTGAATTGCATTATCCCGATAATCAGTTTAATAGCAAGAGTAATTGCTATTGGGGGTATGATGCGATAGCTAAAAACGAAGTTCCGAACATGTTGCCTGATGGTATTTCACCCAATCCTGTCCTTGACTGGAAACCTGGTCAGTCGAGCGCTAACAACGAAAGTGCCCGGCAGTTCATTCATTGGTACATCGGTGCTTTATCGAATTATCAGAACTTCCAGATTGCAACCATCAGGCAGCATTTCAACGGGTTATTGAATATTCTGTATGCCGACTGGAGTGTACGACCCGGACAAATTGATGAGGCCATTACAACAAATCTAAACGGAAGTTCATTTGCAGAGTTTTACGGCCAGTTGCAGAAAGGGCATGCTCCCCAGCAACACATTCAAGCACTACCGGATGATGCAAATCTTGTGGCTTATACAACCAGTTTTAACTCAATTCATCCCTGGTCACATGACATAAACTTTGTGAATGAGGGTAGTTCAAATCCCAAAGACTGGAGTCCGGTGCATTTTCTTTCCTGGTTGGCAAATAATCATAATCCGAAACTTAAAGTATGGGGAGAAAACTCGGGTAATAACCCTTATGCTCAGATGCAACTAATCTTTCAGCGTATAAAAGACTATGGGGCTATGGGGGTGATGTGGGCTTTTGAGTCAAGTTTGTATAGCTCAAATCCGGATTATGCAAACCTGTCGGATTTTGTCTCTTTAATAGCTATGAATGATCCTTCGGGCACAACCAATATATATGATTTGCCTGAAATTAATGTATTTCCAAATCCTGCCAGAAATATAATTAACATTATATCTGAAACAGAGTTCTCGGGTAAAAGATTTGGGATATATAACTACATGGGCAGGGAAATTAAGAGTGGAATATTCACTGCCAATACGAAAGAAATACGACTTGATAACCTGACTAACGGGATGTATTTTCTCTGTATTGATCGTATACCAACAATGAAATTTGTCAAATATTGACTTTTTAATTATTTCTAACTAATCAACCAATTATTAATCATTAAATTTTTAGATTATGAAAACAAAAATTACTAACTTCATGCAAAATGCATTGAAAAAAGCAGGTGTACTTATGTTATGCCTTGGAACTACTGTTGCCATGTCTGCCGCAACGGTAACATTTAACGGAACAACCGATAGCGATTGGGCAACCGGAACGAACTGGAGCAATGGGACTGGACCTGCATCGGGAGATATCGTGATCATTGCAGCTGGTGTTACTGCTGTTGTAAGTGATGTTGTAACAGCCAATTTGAACTATATTGAACTGTTAGCCGGATCAAATCTTACTAATAATGGAACACTGAATATAACGCCAACGATTATTACCAAACCGGGATTATTGTTTCAAAATGCAAAGTTTACAAATAATGGAACCTTGTCAATCAGTATGTTGTCTTCTCCAAATCAATACCATATTATTGAATTTAAAGGCACTTCAGGTGGGAATGATACAATTATCCTCAACGGAACCAATACTTTTGCTAATACAGTGGTAAGTGGTACCAGGTATCTTCTTTATTCAAATGTAGGAAAATCTGTCTCTGTTGGAGGTACAGGATTTACTGTAGGGAGTAGTTCTGCTGGTATTAATTTTGGGTTACTCAAATTTATCGGAGCTGGTTCAACTGTAACCTTCGAAACAGGTCTGAATATCCAGCAATATACCAACAATAGTGCCGGGGCAAACTATCCTAATATTTATTTTGAGCAAAATAATGTTACATTTAATAATTATGGAAGTGTGACAACGACACCAGCAGATGCACAGGGAGCCAATGCTTGTATTGTAATGGATATTAATCCGGCAAACGGACATACGATATCCTTCAATAATTACGGAACGTTTACCTCCTATAACAATGGAATTGGTATCCAAATGGATTGCAAAGTTGCCACGGGAACTCCAGCTGTTGTCAATGTTAATAATGCGGGCACAATGAACATGGATATGCCTTCTGCTTCAGTGGCCTTATATGTTAAAAACGTTACAACTGTAAATGTAACCAACAGTGGTACCATGAATTTAGAAGCAGCAACAAGTGCTATTAAATCAACAGCCAACCTCGAACTTGCGCAGACATTTACCAATACTGGTACAATAAATGTGACGAGTGGTAAAATATGGGGAGACATCACAGCTCCCGGTGTAGCGCCAACCATTGCCAACAATACTGGTGGTACTATTAATTTCAACTACGGAGTTCCTGCCGGAACAACCTCTGCAACCGATGGTACTGTGGTAATCACCAATAGTGGCGGTACCATTGCCGGATCTTGTACTTTTGCTGCCGGAACACTGGCAACTTCAACCGGAACTTTGTCGCCGGGTGACAATGGAACCGGAATTGGTAAAATGATTCTTACTCCCGTTAGTGGTGCTTTCGTGTTGAGTGGAGATGTGGTGGCTCAGGTACATGGCAAAACAACTGCCGGAACTGACTTCGACCAGATTGCATTTGCAGATGCTTGTGATTTGACTCTTACCGATGCTGTAAATTTGACCATGACCGTTGGTGGGGGTTATACTCCTGCACTCAATGACGAAGTGAGTTTGATTGCAAGCAACACGGTAAGTGGTACATTCAGCAGTCCGTCATTAGCAAGCGGCTGGACCATGGATTATACCGGTGGCGATGTTGCAGTTGTGAAATCATTATCAACTGATGTCGAATCAGCAGCAACAAATACCAAGGTGTTTGTTAGTGGAAAAACATTAAATGTAAACCTTACAGAAGCAAGCCATGCTCAGGTGCAGGTTATTGATATGACCGGCAGAGTAGTTAATACATTTGATGTACGCGAAGCAGGCAATAAGCTTGATGTAAATCACCTGCAAGGAATTTATATGGTAAGAGTGCTTACTGGTGGTATCGCTAAAAATTATAAAGTTGTTATCTAAGTGAAGTGAGATCTGCTTTCGCAAGTGGCATAATGTTGCTTGTGAAAGCAGATATTATAATTTTAAACTAAAAAATTGATTATCATGGGTCATCTTCGCTTATATCACTTTTATCATACTGTTTTGCTGATAACCTTGTTTTTGATTTGGACTCCATTTGTCAATGGAAATGGAAATCAATCCAATGGGGCTTCAAACCCACAATATTATTTTGGAACCCTGATGAGCAATCCGGACAGAGCAGCCGGTCATGTTGCATCAGGTATCAACACCGCTTCATTAACAATCAGGTGGGATTCTTTCGAACCACAGGAAGGTGTGATAAGCGAATCGTATGTTCAACAGATTCAGCAGTATATTACCAAGTTCAAAAATGCCGGCTCCAACATCGTGCTTGATTTTGGGATGCATTATCCCCCTCAATGGGTGACACAAGTTCCATACTGTCGTTATGTAAACCAGTTTGGTGATGCCTACATTGTAACCAATGAGCCCGGTCGCAATGTGTTGAACGGTGTCTTCAATCAGGTGGTCCGCGATAAGATGGCTGCCTATGTTGGACGTGTTTTCAGCCGGATAAATCCTCAGGATTTTTTCGCGATACGCATTGGTTGGGGACATTACGCCGAATTGCATTATCCGGATAAAAACTTTGCAGGAAAAAAAAATTGTTACTGGGGTTATGATTCCATTGCCACCAATAAGGTAAGTGGTTACCTGCCTGCCGGTGTTCAGTTGAACCCTGTGCCGAACTGGATTCCCGGAGTGGCAAGTCCCAATAATGAAAATGCCCGTGCATTTATCGAATGGTATCTGAACTCACTCACAAACTTTCAAACCTTTCAAATAAGTACCATCAGGCAATTTTATAATGGTTACATCAATGCATTATATGCCGATTGGGGTGTTCGTCCCGGACACATTGAGGAAGCAATAGCGGTGAATCTTAACGGAACGTCTTTTTCAGAACAATACTTTCAATTACAGAAAGGTCATGATCACGCGCGTTTTATCGCGGCAATACCCGATAGTAATGTGGTGGTTTTTAATACCTGTCTGAATTCCAATTATCCATTTCCGATGACAGCCAGTATCGTGAATGAAAATAGTTCGAATCCCAAAGACTGGAGTCCTATTCATTACCTTTCCTGGTGTGTTGCTCAGCATCAGCTTCCATTGAAGTTGTGGGCTGAAAATGATGGAAACGATAATTACGAGGCCATGCAACGATCTTTTGAACGCATGAATTCATATAACCTGATGGGAATTATGTGGGCATTTGAATATAACCTTTACAGTGATGATCCGATATATGCACACCTGGATGAATACGTGAATTTAATCGCGGGATATAACACAACTGACGTACAAGACCCAGGCTTACTCACCAATATCGTTTTGTATCCAATTCCTGCTGACAAATTGTTGACATTGAAAGGAAACGGAGAAGACGCAGGAATGAAATACCGTATTTTCAGTGTCGAAGGCAAATTGATGTTGCAGGGAGAATTGATGACGGAAACATCAACCATCATGATAGAGAAACTACCGAAAGGAATCTACTTGTTAAAGCTTAATGATGATAAATTGCAGGTGCACAGGTTTACAAAATACTAATATAACTATAACCGAAGCTTGCTTTATAGGAACGTAAATTATATTAAAATGATCAAAAGAAATTACAAATTCAAAACAGGTTTACTCACATATGCAATTGTTTTTGCTTGTGTATTAACCTCTTGTAAGGATGAGCCGGTTATACCTGAAGTACAGAAGTATATGTATTTTGGCACCCTGATGAGTGATGCTAACCGGTCTGCTGCACAAGTTGCAAAAGGAATAAATACGGCATCGATAACAATCAGATGGGATTCTTTTGAACCGCAGGAAGGAGTAATCAGCAGTTCTTATGTTCAGATCATGCAGGAAAACCTGACTAAATTTAAACAAGCGGGTGCAAGGGTTGTTCTGGATTTGGGCGTTCATTACCCTCCCGTTTGGGCCACACAAATTCCCAATTGCCGGTACGTTAATCAATATGGGGAAGCCTATGCTGTAACTGATCAGCCGGGACGCAATGTAGTAAATGGAGTGTTTAATCAACAGGTCCGAGATAAAATTGCCGCTTATGTTGATCTTGTGTTTACCCAATTTGATCCGGATGATTTTTTTGCCATCCGCATTGGCTGGGGACATTTTGCCGAATTGCAGTACCCGGATAAAAATTACAAAGAAAGCAAGAACTGCTACTGGGGATATGATGCCATCGCGTTGAATCAGGTAGCTGGTTTGTTGCCCGAAGGTGTGGGTGTTAATCCGGTGCCGAACTGGAAACCGGGCATGACCAGTGCAAACAATGCAGACGCAAGGGCTTTTATCGAATGGTATCTGAATGCACTGAAAAATTACCAGGCCTTTCAAATCAGTACAATCCGGAAACACTTTGATGGGTATATTAATGCCTTGTATCCGGACTGGGGTGTTCGTGAAGGACAGATTGAAGAAGCCATCGCAAAAAATTTAGATGGTACAACTTTCACCGAACAATATGGTCAACTACAAAAAGGATTGGATTTTGCCCGATTTATTGCAGCTATACCAGACAGCAACGTGGTTGTTTATAATACCTGTCTAAATTCCAGTTATCCATTCCCAATGACAGAAAGCATCGTAAATGAAAACAGCGCTAATCCCAAAGATTGGAGCCCGATTCACTATGAGCATTGGTGTGCGAAGAAACATCATCTTCCGTTGAAGATATGGGCCGAAAACGACGGAAGTGATAATTATTATGCCATGAAACTCGCGTTCGAAAGAATGAAAAAGTATGACTTGATGGGAATCATGTGGGCTTTTGAATTCAATCTGTACAGCGATGACACGCAATATGCTACCCTCAACGAATACGTGAGTTTTATCAATCAATATCAGAAAAAAGCTGAATAACAAGCTATAAATTATATCTCAGTTTAACAAAATCTATTTACAAATTAAATGTAGTATTATGAAAACAAAAAGTACACTTTTCAATGAAGGAGTCATCAGAGCTATGATGATTCTTCTGATTGTTTTTTGCTCATGGACTTATGCTCATGCAGCAACAGTAACCTTTAACGGGACCACCAACACCGATTGGGCAACTGCTTCAAACTGGGACACCGGAACTTTACCGACAGCTTCCGATAATGTGATTATTGCTCCCGGTAAAACTGCGATTATCAGTAGTATAACTTCTGTGGCGCTTGATTTTATCCAGTTGGAAGCTAATTCCAGTCTTGTTAATCAGGGGACATTAAACTTGAAACCCGTTACCGATTATAAAGGTGGATTGGTGTTGTTTGATGCCAGTTTTGCAAATGAAGGAACTTTAAGCATCAATACGGCAGCATCTTCTCCAATTAAGTACCATTGTATAGACCTGAAGAAAACGACAACCGGTCAGAATATGGTATTTTTAAATGGTACCTGTACATTTACTGTTTCTCTTGAAAAGGGAGCCCGGTATCTGTTTTGTACACAACCCGGGACATCCAATTATATAGGTGGGAATTTAACCCTGGGAAGCAGTGACGCTGGTGCAGTATATGGGCTGATTAAATTTAACGGTTCAGAATCAACAATTATCATTGATGAGGGTGCGAACATAACGCATTATACCCAATTTGCTAATGATGCCAATTTTTCGGATATATGGTTTGCCCAACACAACTCAAAACTCGAAAACGAAGGTAACATTAAGATTATCGCGACTGCCGGTCAGGGAACCAATGCCTGTAACGCGTTTAATTTCAACCCTCCTTCCAATAATCAGGTAAATACGCTGATTAACAGAGGTACAATTGAAGTTTCAGGTAATTCAACCGGTTTTTTGATGGCTGGTGGTGCCACTTCCGGTGTTCCGGGTGTGATCAATGTTACAAATAGCGGCACCATTGATTTGAATGTGCCGACTGCTCCGGTTGCCATGAATGTAAAGAATGCTACCAATGTCAACTTTACCAATTCAGGAACATTGAAACTGAATGCCGGAACCTACGCTTTAAAATCGCTGGCTAATCTTGAATTGAGTCAGGTTATTGACAATACAGGGATAATTACCGTGAACGGTGGTAGTTTATTGGGCGATATTACTGCTCCTGCTGTTGCTCCGGTATTAAATAACAATACCAATGGAGTTGTTAATTTCAATTATGGTGTGGCAGCCGGAACAACTCCTGCGACTGCAGGCACTGTGACTGTCAATAATACAGGTGGAACCATTACAGGTTCATGTACTTTTGCCGCAGGAACACTCAACACAGCAACAGGAATCCTTTCTCCGGGTGATGATGGAACTGGCATTGGAAAAATGATTCTCACTCCTGTAGGTGGCGCATTTACTTTAAGCGGAAATGTTACTGCTCAGGTTAATGGTAAAACAACAGCCGGTACCGACTTCGACCAGATTGCATTTACTGAAGCCTGCGCGTTGACCCTGACCGATGCCATTGCATTGACTGTAACCAAAGGCGGAACTTATGCTCAGATGACTGATGACAGAATCAGCCTGATTGGAAGTACGAGTGTAACCGGAACGTTTGCAGCGCCTTCCCTTCCTGCTGAGTGGGTTGTGAACTATACCGGCGGTGATGTTGCCATCGTATCGCTCGGCGGTACGGGTGTGACAAGCCCACTTTCCGGCCTGACAAAAGTATATGTTGCTGCCAATCAATTGCATGTAAACCTTGAAAAAGCAGGAGGCGCGGTGGTCGAGTTTATGGATATGACCGGACGAATGGTTAAATCAGTTAGCGTTCAGGGTATGGAAAACACCATCCCGATCAATAACCTGAAAGGGGTTTATATGATACGGGTTAAAAGCCAGGCTTTAAACGATTGCTATAAAATAATTCTGTAATAAATATTTGATTGTCACTATGTAAATTTATCAACTGAACTACCCCGGACTTCAAAAACTGTTAATCAGAAAGGAAAGTTCGGGGTGGTAATGTATCAGATGTGGCGATAATCAAATATGTTTCTGATTATCAGTACTGAAAACAAGGAAATAAATGGAGAATGGTGGGCATTTACTCACTATTCTTCATTTTTATAAGCTTAAAACGCAATATAATGGATCAAAATAACAAAAACAGGTCTTCATGTATCAGATGTGGCGATAGCTATAAATGTCCGGTTTGCAAGTCAGAGCATATAATAAAGAATGGAAAAACAAAAGCAGGAAAACAGCGGTTTAGTTGTAAAAATTGTAACAAACGCTTTATTACCAACTACTCGTATAATGCATGTAAACCCAATACCAATCAGCAAATTATACTCATCACGAAAGAGGGGTTGGGTATCCGCAGCACCGCACGTGTATTGAAAATATCTGTTGCTACTTTATTGAAACGAATTGTTTCTATTGCACAAGGTATTCTTCAACCTGTTATACCAACTGGTAAAAGTTATGAAGTGGATGAAATGAGAACTTTTATCGGGAAGAAAAGTCGGTTAAGATGGATAGTATATGCGTTGGAAAGAGAAACCGGGAAAGTTGTGAGTTATAACGTGGGTCGACGTACAAATAAAACTCTGAAGCGGGTAATAAAAAGTCTTGAGATTTCCAATGCAAAAAGAGTAAATACAGACAAACTCAGGAATTATCGTTATTTGATAGCAAAGAAGATTCATAATACCTGTGTACATTGTACAAATCATATCGAAAGGCACAATTTAAGCATTCGAACTCATTTAAAACGCCTGAACCGGAAAACCATTTGTTTTAGTCGGAGCTTGGTTGTGCTAATGGCTGTATTACGTATTTATTTTTGGGGATGAATTATGCCATTATTGAAACCTGCAGAAATTCAACAGATATCAGAGGCATCTACCGCAAGGGCAGGCTACTTTTCACGGCCATAACAGAAGACAACCTATCGCATGAAGATTTGATTGATGACCTGAAGGACGAAGTGGTTGTTGAATCGTGGAGTACGGGCAGTGGAATTGGCAATACCGGATATACCTGTGATAAATATACTCCTGAAAACATGTTGACCGTTAATTATTATGACAACTACAATTGTGTCGCTCTGACAGACGCCAACCTCGATTACGATACCAGCAAAGATGATGAATACGAACATAATAATTAATGATTTTTCAAATAAAATTTGTTACTTTGTGTGGACTAACAAATCAGCTCTCACAACAACACAAGAAAAAATATGGAAATCATCTTGATAATTATAGGTATTGCAGCAGGCGTCATCATTGGCTATCTATTTGCCAAATCGGTTTCATCCAACGCCATTCAGGCAGAACGGGTGAAATATGCTGAAATAGACCGTGAGTTTGCCGCCTTCAAAGCGAGGATGGAGAATGAAATGGAAAACGTGCAAAAGCAAATGGCGGAGAAGCAACAGGAAATACAAACTGTTGTGGAGAAAATTACTGCAAAAGATCAATTGCTTGGTGAGCAAAATGTAAAAATAGCAGAGAAGGAGGCTGAAATAAAGACACTGAAAGAAAAACTGGAGACCTTAAAAGCAGAAGTTGAGAAGATAGGTGAGAAGTACGCCGCTGAGTTCAAGAACTTGGCCAACGAAATTCTGGAAGACAAATCCCAACGGTTTACACAAAAGAACAAGGAAAACTTAGAAGCCATTCTCAAGCCCTTAGATGATAACATCAGGGAATTTAAAAAAACTGTTTCCGAAGCCTATCAAACCGAAGCAAAAGAGCGATTCTCGCTGGGAAATGAAGTGAAAAAACTGGCAGAACTTAATCAACTCATGAGCGAAGAGGCCCGCAATCTGACTAAGGCATTGAAAGGAGAAGCTAAAACACAGGGCGACTGGGGTGAAATGATTTTAGAAACTATCCTGGAAAAATCGGGTTTGCGAAAGAATGAAGAATACTTCATGCAGGAAGAGTTGAAGGATGAGAATGGTAACCCGATACGTTCAGAGTCAGAAAACAAAAAGATGCGTCCGGATGCCATCGTGAAATACCCGGATAACCGTTCGGTTATTATCGATTCAAAAGTGTCGCTGAACGCGTTCACCCGCTATGTGGAAGCCGCTGATGCCGGTGAACAGCAAAAAGAACTGGAAGCCCATGTTGCCGCGGTGAAAAATCACATCATCGCTCTCAGTGCAAAAGGGTATGATGATTATGACAAAGCCCTGGATTTCGTGATGATGTTCATCCCCAGTGAGCCGGCCTATATTGCCGCGATGCAAGGCGATAGCAACTTGTGGTCGTTCGCCTACGAGAAAAGAATTCTGCTGATGAACCCCACGAACCTGATTACTTCACTGAAACTCATCGTGGATTTATGGAAGCGCGAATATCAAAATCAAAATGCACAGGAAATTGCGAAAAGAGGAGCCTTACTCTACGATAAATTTGCCAATTTTGTAGACAATCTAAAAGATGTGGGAAAGAAAATCGAAAGCGCATCAGATTCTTACGAGAAGGCTTTTGCTCAGCTTGCAACCGGACCCGGAAACCTGATGCGTCAGGCTGAAGAATTGCAAAAATTAGGTGTGAAATCGAAAAAAACGCTGGCAAAACATGCAGATTCTGATGATGAATTATCGTAGAGACGCCCTATTAGGGCGTCTAATAACGAAAAATGTAAAATATCGAAGTCGTGAACCGTAGATACGTAGATATGTAGTGTGCTACGTATCTAAGAAAATCCCCAATCAATAAACAATCAATCCATGAAAAAACCACAAATCAAACATTTTGTCCGTTCAAAAGCAATCAGGAAGAAAAAAGAAGAAATCGGGTTGTCGCCTTATGCTGTCGTTTTTCGTGGTGAACAAAGATTGGATAAGACACTGATCAATGCCATGGACTTCGATTTGGAAGAGGTTCGGGAGTTTGAAATTACAACCCGTGAACAACTCCTGTCGGTAAAGGAGCGAAAAACTCTTAGCTGGATTTTTGTAAACGGGATTCACGATATTCCACGTCTTGAGGAAATAGCGGCTGTATTTGAGATTCCGAACAATATCTTATCAGATATCCTGAACCCTTCGCTGCGTCCCAAGATTGAGGTGTTTGACAAAGGCATTTTTATCACGCTTAAACTGATGCAGTATCAGGATAAAACAGAGCAGGTGGGTGTGGAGAATCTCAGTCTGATTGTAAGTGAAAACACCCTGATTTCATTCAGGGAAGAAGCCGGTCCGGTTTTCGAGCCTGTGCGGGAACGCATCCGGAAGTACAACAATAAAATCAGGACGTCGGGATCGGATTACCTGGCTTTCGCGTTGCTCGATGTGGTGGTCGACAACTATATCTTCATCATGGGGATTTTGGGAGATAAGATTGAGAGTCTGGATGAGAAAATGACCATTGATCCGCGCAAAGAATTGCTTGACGAAATCAATATATACAAACGGGAAGTCAACTTCCTTCGAAAAAGCATACTGCCGGCCAAGGAAATGATTTTGGCACTGGCTAAATCTGATTCTGATTTTCTTTCCGATAAAAACAGATTACACTTCAGGGAACTACAATATAATATTAATGAAGCAGTAGAGTTGTCGGATAGTTACAGAGAAATTCTCTTCGACCAGATCTCGATTTATCACACCATTGTCAGTACCCGGTTGAACGACATCATGCGCACCCTGACAATTTTCTCGGTGATTTTCATTCCTCTGACCTTTATCGTAGGAGTTTATGGCACTAATTTCGACATCTTGCCGGAACTTCACTGGGAAAATGGCTATTATATCATGTGGGGTGTGATGGTGGTCATTGCCCTCGCGATGCTCATTTATTTTAGCCGGAAGAAGTGGTTTTGATTTTAACCATATAAGTCATAAAAGAACATATAAGTTAATACCTTAAATCGTATGAGGATTGTACGGAATATTCTGATCTTATTTTTTTGTACAGGTGTATTTTCTGTAGCTCAGGATTTTACGCCTATAGTCAAGCAATTCGGGAAACAGGATTACGGAGCTTCCAATCAGAACTGGTCGGTAGCACAGGATAGTCGCGGACTCATGTATTTTGCCAATAATCAGGGTTTGTTGCAGTTTGATGGTAATTTGTGGGAATTGTTTCGCATGCCTCAGAATAAGCTGGTACGCTCGGTTTATATTGATAAGCAAGACCGGATTTATGTGGGCTCGTTTGAAGAATTTGGCTATTTCGAGAAGCAGCATAACGGTAAACTGAGTTATCATTCACTTTCGGACACTCTGAAAGGTTACTCGATGAAGAATGATGAGATATGGACCATTCTTGAAGTTAATAATACAGTTATTTTTCAGAGCTTTACCTCTTATTTTACATTCAGAAACGAGGTTGTTGCCGGTCATCGTCAACCTGTTACTTTCTTATTCTTTAGTGCTTTCGGGAACGATGTGCTGGTCAATACCAAACAGCTTGGCCTAAGCAGGCTCGATTTGAAGACACATTTATTGATTCCTTTTCCTCAGGAACCCGTGAAAGGCGAAATTTTGACGATTCTTCAGTTGGATGCTAAACAATATCTTGCGGTTACCATCAATGATGGAATGTATTATTTTGACGGAAAGACTTTTTCAAGGTTTTTTACTGACGCTGATGATTTACTGAGTCAGGTGGTAGTTAACCGGGCTGTTGTTACGCCGGATAAGAATATCCTGTTGGGCACAATTCAGCATGGTGTCATTGCCTTTAATAAAGATGGAAAGAGGCTTTGGATGTTAAACCGTTCGAACGTTCTACAAAATAATACTGTGTTAGGAATGTTGATAGACAAAAGTGGAAATGCCTGGCTGGCCCTCGATAAGGGGATTGCTTACCTGCAGTTGAATTCTGACATCAGATTTGTTAATTCTTTTGATCCGCCGGTCGGTGCGGTATATGATGTAAAAATAAAGGGTACAGAGATTTTTTTGGGAACAAATCAGGGCCTTTTTAAGGGAGACTTTCAGAAAAATACAATCCGGAACATTGCATCGGTTTATCCTGTAAAAGGTCAGGTTTGGAACATTTCTGTTCACGATAACCAATATTTTGTTGGGAATAATGATGTTGGTTATCAGCTTGGGAACGGGGTTCCGCAATTCAGTTCGCCGGTTCAGGGAGGGTTTTGCCTGAAAAAGGGGATCATTCATGGACAGGAAGTGCTTGTAGAAGGGACCTATACGCAATTGGGCATTTATCTGAAGAAGAACGGAACCTGGCAATTCAGTCATACTGTCGATGGCTTTGTAAATCCTTTACGTTATTTGGAGATTGATTATACAGGCAGAATTTGGGCCAGTCATTTACACCAGGGCTTATTTTCGATTGAGTTGAGTCACGATCTGAAGAAGATTGACAGGATGAACACATATCATTCGCTCGATGGGGTGAATAAATATAATATCAATGTATTTTCGGTAAATAACAGGGTGGTGTTTACCGATCACCATGCTTTTTATACTTATGATGATATTGAGAAACAGATTATTCCGTATAAGGAGTTGAATGAAAGTCTCGGACATGCTAAATCAGCTTATCGGATATCGCATTTTAAGTCAAACTATTATTGGTTTATAAGAGATACAGAAGCTTCTCTTTTCAGGATAAACGAAGGAAAAGCCGAATTGGTGGATGTTGTACAGTATTCTCTGTTCAAGAATCAGACAGTTGATGATTATCAGCAGGTTGTTCCTGTGAATGATAGTCAGTGCCTGTTGACACTTGAGAACGGACTTGCGCTTTATCGGTATAATCCGGAGAAAAAAGCCGTCGAGAAAGCTGCTCTGCAACTGAAAACAGTCAGTATTACTGATGTAAACCTGCGTGAAGTGCAATATTTATCGGTTTATACCGGTGATAAAATACCGGAGATTCCTTTCCGAAAGAACAACATCACTTTTACAGTGTATTATCCTGACTACACCCAAATGAACAATGTGATGTATCGTTTCAGGCTCGAAGGGTTGGATAAGTTGTGGGGAGCGCCTGTGCAAACAAGCCGAAAGGTGTACGATTATCTACCTCACGGATCGTATGTGCTACATGTAGAGGTGCTGGATAACAGTGGATTGATGCTGTCGGAGCTGAGTTATGCTTTTGAGGTAAAACCTCCTTTTTACTGGAGCATCGGTGCCAGGTTTTTTTACCTTTTGCTTGTTATTTTGTTCATTTACGGTACCATGCGTTTTTTCAGGAACCGTTATCAAAAGCGACATTTGTTGCTTCAGAAAGAACAGGAACACCGGCAGCGCTATGAAATTGAGAAAAGAGAACAGGAAATTATTGCGCTGAAGAACGAGAAACTGGAAGCAGACCTGACCCTTAAAAGCAAGGAACTTGCAGAATCTACCATGAGCCTGATTAACAAAAATGAAATGCTGGTTTTGTTAAAAGAAGAGGTAATCCGGCAGAAAGCTGCACTCGGGACGCAATATCCGAATAAATATGCCGATAAGTTAATCCGCATGATTGATGAGAATATTTCTTCTGAGGATGACTGGGCAAGATTTCAGGCGAATTTCGACCGGATTCATGAGAATTTCTTCCGTCATCTGCATCGGGATTATCCGGATCTGACTTCCAATGATTTACGCTTCTGTGCATATTTACGTCTTAATCTTTCCAGTAAGGACATCGCCCATCTGATGAATATCACGTTGAAAGGCGTGGAAGTAGCCAGATACCGCATTCGAAAGAAAATAAACCTTCCATCTCATAAAAGTCTGACTGAATTCATGATTGAATTTAAATAACTAGGATAAGTCTGTTTTGAAAATGATTTTGTGTTATTGTGTTGTATATCAGTTTTATGTTGGGTCTATATATGAACCGGTAGGGGGAAAATAGGAGACCCTGTTTTAATTATTTTTTGATGTAGTGTTCGTATGGGGTGTGAAAATTTGTTTTTGCCTGTTACATGACCGTACATTTGTTCCCACAACTTTTAATACCATTTGTGTGTTTTATATATAGTAGCCTTATGACTGAAGAGACTGTATGTAAATATAAGTTGAACCGGAAAAACATAACATCAGATAAAATGAAAAAACTCCTATTACTGGTATTCTCAGCCATATTGGTGTTGCCAGCCTGTCGCAGGCAGTCGGGTAATCTTCAGGAAGCTATATGGGATCAAAAAGCTGATTCAGTACTCAAATTAATGACCCTCGAAGAGAAAATCGGACAGATGGTACTCTATACTTCCGATTGGGACGTGACCGGACCTACCTTGCGTCAGGGTTATCTTGAAGACATCCGAAATGGTCATTGTGGTAATATATTTAATGCCCATACTGCGGCTTACACCCGGAAACTTCAACAAATTGCAGTAGAAGAATCCCGTTTGGGAATTCCGTTATTATTTGGTTATGACGTGATTCACGGTCACAAAACAATTTTTCCCATCTCGCTGGGTGAATCTGCTTCGTGGGACTTGGCAGCCATCGAAAAATCGGCCAGGGTATCAGCCATAGAAGCAGCAGCATCCGGAATTAACTGGACCTTTGCACCGATGGTGGATATTTCTGTAGATCCGCGTTGGGGACGGGTGTCGGAGGGAGCCGGCGAAGATCCGTTCTTAGGTTCCAGAATAGCAGAGGCACGCGTAAAAGGTTTTCAGGGACCCGGTAATGATTTGTCGGATACGTTGACAGTACTCGCCTGCGTGAAGCATTTTGCTGCCTACGGGGCGCCACAGGGCGGACGCGACTACAACACGGTGGATATGTCGGAACGTGTTTTTCTCGATACTTATCTTCCTCCTTATAAAGCAGCTATTGATGCCGGGGCTATGAGTGTCATGACTTCCTTTAACGAATACGATGGTGTGCCGGCAACCGGAAGTAAGTACCTGCAGACAGAATTGCTTCGTGAAAAACTTGGATTTAAAGGCTTAGTTGTAACCGATTACACTTCGATTAATGAGATGGTGCATCATGGCGTAGCCAAAGACGAAGCTGAAGCCGGTCTGTTGGCAATAAAAGCTGGTGTCGACATGGATATGCAGGGCGAAGTTTATTTTAAATACCTGAAAAAACAGGTGGAAGAAAGTTTGGTAAAGGAATCGCAGATTGATGATGCTGTACGCCGGATTCTGAAAATAAAATTCAAACCCGGACTTTTCGATGATCCGTACCGATATTGCAATGAAGAGCGGGAGAAAAGATTGGTATATGCTCCTGAACACCTTGAAGCTGCACTGGATGTTGCCAAAAAGTCAATGGTATTGCTCAAAAATGATAACCAGGCTTTGCCGCTAAAGAAAGGAGAAAAGATTGCCGTCATTGGTGAACTGGCCACTTCTACCCGTGATTTACTGGGGTCGTGGAAGGCTGCGGGCGACTGGGATTTTATGCACCCGGTATTGGATGAGATAAAAGCCTATAATGGTGAAAATAATGTGATGTATGCTGAAGGGTGTAAAAAAAAGGGCGATGACCGTTCGGGTTTTGCAAAGGCCCTGGGCATTTCGCTGTTCGCCGATAAAATCGTGATGGTCATTGGCGAAGACTGGGAGTGGACAGGTGAAGCCGCCAGTCGTACCAGGATTAAAATCCCGGGTGTTCAGACCGAATTGCTTGAGAAATTGTCAATACTCAATAAACCGGTGATTGTTGTGTTGATGAATGGTCGTCCGTTGGATCTCACCCGCGAAAACGAATTGGCCGATGCCATGCTCGAAGCCTGGTATCCCGGTACTATGGGAGGAAAAGCTGTAACACAGGTGCTTTATGGGGAATATAACCCTTCGGGCAAACTCACCATGTCGTTTCCAATGAATGTAGGGCAAGTGCCTTTATATTATTACGCCAAAAATACTGGTCGGCCGATTTATCTTCCCAGTGATAAGTACAAATCAAAATATATTGATAGTCCCAATGACCCATTATTCCCTTTCGGATTTGGGTTGAGCTATACTTCCTTTGTTTATTCTGACATTAAACTATCAAGCAACGAACTGACAGCAAACGGAAGCATCAAAGCAACAGTGGCAGTTACCAATAATGGTGCTTACGATGGAGAAGAAGTCGTACAATGTTATATACGTGATCTGGTTGGAAGTGTAACCCGTCCGGTAAAAGAACTGAAAGGATTTGAGAAAATATCACTTAAAGCCGGTGAAAGTAAAACGGTACATTTTGAAATTACGCCCGAAATGTTGTCGTTTCACCGTCAGAATATGACTTATGGAGCGGAACCCGGGGATTTTCAACTTTTCATTGGAGGAAATTCCAGAGATGTAAAAATGATTCCATTCAAATTGTTGCCATGAGAAAAATTATCATATTGCTTTTTGTCCTGTTATCGGGAAGCGTAGCAACCGCAAATCCGGCTTATATTGTTCCCCCTGAACTGAAAGCACAGGCTTATCCGGCACATGTTGAATTGAGCTGGGTAAACCGGATCGGGTTTCAGTATGAGATATACCGATCGGTGAATCAGGGTAAGAAGTTTGATTATTGCGGAACGACGACTGCGGCATATTATCTGGATTTCTTTGGTGAACCTGTAGAAAAAGAACAAATCTTCTATTACCGGATTCTTCCCAAAGGATTATCAGTGAAAAGCGATGATGCAAAGAAATTTGAAATTGTGCTGACTGTCGCCCCTGCTACAGATGAAGCTTTGCTCGACATGACACAACGCTACACCACCCGTTATTTTTATGACTTCGCTGAACCCATCAGCGGAATGGCACGCGAAAGAAGTAATGATGTGAATGGAGAGATTGTCACCACCGGAGGGACGGGTTTTGGTATTATGGCACTGATTGCCGGTGCAGAGAGAAATTACCTGACCAGACTGGACGTACATAAAAACATCACCAAAATAGTTGCTTTTCTTGAGAAAATTGAACGTTTTCATGGAGCCTGGGCACATTGGTATGATGCACGAACCGGCAAAGCTTTCAGTTTTTCGAAATACGATGATGGGGGTGATTTGGTTGAAACTGCTTTTCTGGTACAAGGCCTGCTTACCGCCCGTGAATATTTTCGTGACGGAAATCCGCAGGAAAGACTGTTGGCGGGGCGCATTACACAACTTTGGGAAAGTGTGGAGTGGAATTGGTACACACAGGGAACCGATTCTCTATACTGGCACTGGTCAAGAAACTACGGATGGAAGATGAACCACCGTATCAAAGGTTTTGATGAGACGTTAATTACTTATGTGTTGGCTGCTTCTTCACCAACGTACCCAATTTCAAGGTCGGTTTATGATGCCAGTTATAAAACTTCACCGTATTATCTTAACGGAAAATCCTATTATGGCATCAAGCTCGATTTGGGAATGGATTACGGCGGACCTCTGTTTTTTACGCATTATTCTTTCCTCGGATTGAATCCTAAAGGCCTCAAGGATGAACATACGGATTATTTCGAACGAAATCGTGCTCATGTGCTTATTCACCGTGCTTATGCCATTGATAATCCGAAAAAACATGCAGGATATGGAGCCAATTGCTGGGGGTTTACTTCTTCCGACGATCCGTTGGCCGGATATACTTCCCATCATCCGGGAACAGATGCTGACAATGGAACTATTTCTCCTACTGCTGCGTTATCTTCAGTAGTATATACGCCTGAAGAGTCGTTGGCGGTGTTGCGTCATCTGTATTACGATCGTGGAAAAAACTTGCTGGGAAAATATGGATTTTACGATGCGTTTAATCCGGGTATGGTCGAAGGTCAGCAGGTGGTAAAAAGTTATCTGGCCATCGATCAGGGACCAATTGCGGTGATGATTGAAAACTACAGAAGTGGCCTGCTATGGAAGTTATTTATGCAGCAGGAAGAGATCAGACAGGGATTAAAGAAACTTGGATTTATAGTAAAGTAAATTAATAGAATGAAAAAACACAAACCCATGAAGAAACTGAGAATTATTTTTTTATTGATGTTAACCTGCACGATTCCCTTAGTTGCACAGGAAAGAATTACTGTGAAGGGGACGGTCACCGATAAGACGGGAAGTGAAACCCTGATAGGTGTAAGCGTGAGAGTAAGTGGTACAAGCCTTGGAACAATTACCGATATTGACGGTAATTTCGTGTTAAGCGACATTCCCCGGAACAGTACGATAATATTCAGTTATGTCGGAATGCAATCTGTTTCGATGGAAGTAAGCGGTAATACAACGCTACAGGTAAATATGGAGCCGGAAACTAAATTTTTGGACGAAGTTATAGTCGTGGGATACGGAACTTCCCGGAAGAGAGACCTGACCGGATCCATTGTTTCTATCAGTGGTGAAAGTCTGAAAAACTCACCGGACTATAACCCATTGAAATCTTTGCAGGGAAAAGTTCCGGGTTTAGTGGTGACAAACAATGGATCGGCAGGAGGTAGTCCTTCTGTTCTTATCCGGGGGGTTGCGACCACTATGGCCGACACCAGACCATTGTATGTAGTGGATGGCATGCTTCTCGACAACATTGATTTTGTGAATCCAAATGATATTACGTCGATAGAAGTATTGAAAGATCCTTCTTCATTGGCGATTTTCGGGGTTCAGGGCGCCAATGGGGTGATTATTGTTACCACTAAACGTCCGCAGGCAGGACAACTCACTGTAAATTATGACGGTTATGCCGGTCTGCAGACCTTACATCAACGCGACAGGGTTTCGCTTGCCAATGCTGATCAGTTTACCATGTTGTATAATGAACAAATTAAGAACGAAAATCCTGCCGCAGCAACATGGACCGGCGACTTGCTTGGCGGTGGTACCGATTGGCAATCGCTCATTTTTCGTGATGCTTTTGTTACCAACCACAGTGTAACGGTGGGTAATGCCACGGATAAAACCAGTTCTGTTTTTTCACTGGGGTACTTTAAACAGGAAGGAATTGTAAAGTGGAACGATTATCAACGCTTTACAGGACGTTGGTCGGGCGATTATAAAGTCAATAAGTATTTAAAGTTAGGAGGCAACGCTACGCTTACACGCTGGGATCTTGACCCTGCTGCAGCCAGTGTGATTAATGCCGTGCAGGCATTGCCCACCTATCAGCCCTATGCACCTGTTGAGGACATAGATCCTCTGAATATAGGATCATATTATACACCGTCGCCAGGCATTCAGAAAGATGTGCCGAATCCGGTCGCCCGTATGGAAATCAATAAAGGAAATGAGAAAAGTTATGGTTATCGTGTTGTGGGAAATGTGTATGCTGAGTTGGCTTTTCTGAAAGATTTTACATTTAGAATTACAGGTTACGGCGATGTAGGTAATAACCTTAATAGTAGATATACCCCGCGTTTCGACGTGAATAACAGTACTTCCAATTCATCGCACCGAAGCACAGAGACTCATTTTAGCCGCAGGTTCGATGAGTACACGAAATATCAGGTAGATATGCTGCTCAACTACAATAAAAGTGTTGGTAGCCATAAGATATCTGCTATGGCGGGTTACACAGCCCGTAAACAGGAGTCTCTTGGTTTCAGAGCGGAAGTTGACAGCTTGCTGAATGGTGAGGTGTGGAATATCCCGGAAGACATGAGAATGCTCAGGGTAGGAGGTGACAGGAATCAAAACAACGACGACTGGTATGATGGTGAATCATTTATCTCATATTTGGGAAGAGTTAATTATAATTATGCGGATAAATATTTAGCATCGGTGACTTTCAGAGCGGATGCATCCTCCAAGTTCTCCGGAAAATATCGTTGGGGCTATTTTCCATCTGTCGGAGTAGCATGGGTTGCTTCTGAGGAAGATTTCTTTAAGGCCATGAAAGATAAAATCAATTTTCTGAAAATAAAAACTTCATGGGGTAAACTGGGAAATGACAAAGTACCTTCATTCCTGTCTTATCCAACCATTAACCCCAAAGGACAACAAATTATTTACGAAGGTAAAACTTATTATCTGCCCACAGTAGAATATTTGGTGGATGAAACCGTACACTGGGAAGTGGTTTCTGGAATGGATGCCGGATTTGAAAGTCGCATGTTAGACGGGAAATTACTGTTTGATCTGGGTTATTTCTCTAAAGTAACCAACGATTTGCTGGCCAGGGTAAAACCTTCCGTATCAGTCGGAGCAGGATATGCTGTTACCAATGTTGGTTCTATCCGCAACAGCGGGTTGGAGTTTATACTGGGCTGGCAGGATAAGAAAGGGAAATTCAGTTACAACCTGAATGTGAATGGTGCAACCCTGCAGAATGAAGTAGTTAGCCTGGGTGATCCCAACGGGTATATTGTTTCAGGTAAATACCACCGTACCCAAATCGGTCATTCAGTTGGAGCGATTTACGGCTATGTACAGGAGGGTATTTTCCAGAATCAGGACGAGATTGATGCGGCACCTACTACCTCCTGGATATCCAAACCGGGTGATATCAGCTACAAAGATATTACCGGAGATGGAAAAATAACCGATGCCGACCGTGATTTTATTGGCGCTACCATTCCCTCATTTACCTATGGTATCAGCCTGGGAATGGGCTACGGACAATTTGATTTCAGTATGGATTTTAGTGGCTTAACCGGCACCAAGATTATTAATACGAAGAAACTGCCTTCGTTCGCACGATTTAATTACTATACATCAGATTTAAACCGCTGGCATGGAGCAGGAACTTCGGCAGTTGAACCGATTCTGGATGCCTCTCGTTCACACAATCACCTCCCGTCGACCAATTTACTGGAAAGTGGAGATTATTTCAGAATCAGATCTTTGCAGGTTGGATATGAGATACCCAAATCAACCATTTCACAATGGGGAGTCAGCAAAATTAGATTCTTTGCGAATGCTCAGAATCTGTTAACTTTCCGTGAGAATACCGGATTTACGCCTGAAATAGGTGGCAGTATTATGGAGGCGAATGTCGATAACGGCAGTACCTATCCTATCCCAACCACGTATACTTTAGGTTTAAGCGTGAATTTTTAAACTGAATTAAAATTTAAACGTATGAAACAAATAATTATATTTTTAAGTCTTGCGGTACTCATCGTATCGTGTTCGGAAGATTTTCTGGATATAACACCGAGAGGGAAATGGCATCATGGTAACTACAAAGCTTCCGATTCTATTGACACGCAGATATTAGTAGAATCCAAGCTGAGTTCTTCGTATGGCAAACTGCGTAATTTCTGGTTTTCGTGGACCGGATTGGCCATGCATAATTACACAACTCCCGATGTGGAGAAGGGTAGCACGCCCAGTGACGGGTCAAGCGTTATCCCTTTTAAAACGATGAGTTTCACTGCTGATGGAGAGCCTTTGTTACAATA
This sequence comes from Paludibacter sp., assembly GCA_034928085.1. Lineage (GTDB taxonomy): Bacteria > Bacteroidota > Bacteroidia > Bacteroidales > Paludibacteraceae > Paludibacter. Next base: position 15,493 of record JAYFPG010000046.1, on the reverse strand, counting down.
CTATACCGAATGCTACAATGCGATTTATTTTGCGAATGAAGCATTGGCAATTGCTAATTCTCTGAATGATACAGTCGCCAAAAAGCAACGCCTGATGGCCGAAGCATTATTTATGAGGTCATTGATGTATTTCAGGTTAGCCCAGGTTTTCGGAGGAGTGCCCTATGTGGCGCAGGTTTTATCGCAGGACAGTAAAGCCCCGGCTCGTTCTACCAGAGAGGAAATATGGGGATACATCGAGGATGATCTGATTTGGGCAATTCCGCACCTGCTTACCCGTACAGCTTTAAACGCGGAAGGAAGTTCCCGGCGGATTTCCCAGAATGCTGCCCGTGCTGTACTTGCCAAAACTTATATGTATCAGAAGAAATGGAGTCTGGCGCTAAACCTTACCGGTGATATCATCGCCTCTGGCGATAATGATCTTACAACCAAATATGCGGATATCTTCACGGAAGAATATGAATTTGGTCCCGAATCGGTCTTTGAAGTGTATTGCGATCGTCGTCCGAGTGAAGATATCAATCTCGGCAGTCAGCATAATCAGATACAGGGATTCCGCGGCATACCTAATCTCGGATGGGGGTTTAATGCACCCAGTCAGGCTCTTATGAATGCTTATGAAACAGGAGATCCTAGAAAGAAGGCATCTGTTATTCAGGATGGTGACACCCTGGATGGTAAAAAATCAAAGGCTGATGCTGCTGGTTACAAGTTTTTTAACAGGAAAGCTTATGTCAGTCTCGCAGAACGAAATCTTTACGGTCGGAGTGCTGACCCGCAGGGATATTGGTCTAACATCAGGATTATCAGATATGCCGATGTGTTGCTGATGCACGCCGAATCAGCGCTCGAATCCGGCAATATCCCCGAAGCACTTGACAAACTGGAGATGGTGAGAGCTCGTGCCAGGGGAACGAATACCTCGGTTCTACCTGAAATAACAACAACCGATGTGAATGAGCTGAGGGCTAAAATACGTTTTGAAAGAAGGATTGAGCTGGCTATGGAGTGGGAGAGGTTCTTCGATCTCGTGCGTTGGAATGAAGCAAAGGATGTAATTCCGAATTTCGTGGTAGGTAAACACGAACTGTTCCCCATACCTCAGACTGAAATTGATAAATCGGAAGGGTTAATTACTCAAAATCCCGGATATTGATAATCTGTAAAATATTCTGATCGTGAAAAATATATTCATCATATTTATGCTGTCGTTTTGTTTCGCTAACTGCGATGACAATAAAGTCCCCACGATTGTCGTGGTGAAAAACGACGAGACTTATGCGCCTGATAAAGTCAGGGCAGTGATGGATGTATGGCAGAAAAAAACCTTTGATTATTTTTACGCGGGGGCTTCACCTACCGGGATGGCGCTCGAGGGGAACGAACGAGGCGATGTGGTGACAACGGGGGGAAGCGGTTTTGGCGTGATGGCGTTGATTGTGGGAGCCGAAAGAGGATGGATTACAAGAGAACAGGCCATGATACAAGTCAGGAAAATTGTTCGCTTCCTTGGGAAAGCCGAGCGATTTAAAGGTGCCTGGTCGCATTGGTACAATCCGGATGGCTCAGCGCACCCTTTCGGAGATCAGGTGAAAACGGGAGATTTGATCGAAACATCTTTCATGATGGCAGGTTTGTTGACTGCGAAAGAGTATTTTACTGGAAACTCTGAGGTTGAAAACGAAATCCGTGACTCTGTAGAATCTTTCAAGAATACAATTAACTGGAGATTCTATTCAAAAAACGAGAACGTGCTGTACTGGTTATGGTATTCGCAGGAAAACCGCTTTGCGTTGCAAATCAGAGGCTGGAACGAGGGTCTAATCTGTTATATATTGGCGCTTGGTGCTCCGGAGCCTCACAACATAACTCCGGAAGTATATGCAAACGGATGGCTTAATAATGGCGCAATTGTACATGCGGCGAGAAAACATTATGGATACACCTTGCCATTGGGAGAAACTTACGGAGGGCCTTTATTCTTTGCTCATTATTCATTCCTCGGGTTAAACCCCTTTTACATGGAAGATAATGAGGTGAATTACTGGGAGCAAAATCTGGCTCATACGCTTGTCAACAGACATTATTGTGTTTATGAAGCTCCTGCCGCCTATAAGTATAGTGAAACCGACTGGGGACTTACAGCTTGTTACGGTGGACGTCCTCCCTGGAACTATTCGGCACGTTCTCCGCTGAATGATGATGGCGTAATTGCTCCTACGGCATCCTTGTCATCTTATCCTTATACTCCTTTTTACAGTACGCAAATGTTATTGCGCCTTTCGGAATATCCTCTTGTGCATGGTTCGTATGGTTTTGCAGATGCCTATTCTCCCGAGACATCAACCTCGGAGAAAAAACAGCTGGCTATTGACCAGGGTCCGATTGTGGTAATGATGGAAAATTACCGTAGCGGTTTAATCTGGAATCTGTTGATGAAGAATGCGGATATGAAAAGAGCTCTGTTGCTATCCGGAATGAAAGAACAGCCAGATTTCAGTCAAGGTTTTCTTAAAACTTATATTAATTCGCAGACGAAACAATATGATATGATGCGTCATCCTGATAGAGAACATTATGAACTTGAGTACTATTTGAATACAGGGGGGGATACCCGTTTTAAGTTCAATAATGCGTCCGGTCAGTTGGCGCTTGATACGGTGGTTGTTGGAAATGCCGGAGAGAATGTATTTAATTTCAGGCTTACTAACACTGTTATCAGCGGAAAGCAATATACAATAAAAATGATAACCGCCGACAACATGGAATACGCGTTGTTGGTCAGATTAAGATAATAAAATTTTACTTTGATTTAATTATTAACTCCTTAAATTTATTTTTGTATGAAACAACTATTTACTATGATGGCAATGACATTCATGTTTAGTGTTTTTGCCATGAGTCAGGCTACTTTTGTGCTTGATGATTTTGAAAACGGACAAGTTAACTTCACTGAAGTTGTTAACGTGAACCCTCCTGCTCACTTTGACGTTGCTGTGGTGGATAACCCGGTTAAAGCCGGGATTAATACCAGTAATAAGGTGTGGGAATGGAGACGCTTTGATGCTGAGGCAGATAATAAGATCTGGGCCGGTTTTTATTCTGTACTTAAAACCGAGATTCCTTCAGGTTATCATCGAATCGAGATTAAATATCTCAGGACAAACAGTACGTCACAGCTCAAAATAAAACCGGAAGGAGCTGTTTCAAAAGAAATTTTACCACTTACTCCAGCATCGAAAACGAATGAATGGGAAACTATGGTATTCGATATTTATGCAGAAGGAGTCAAAAATATACGCGTATTTGGTTTCTTCCCGGATTATTACGAGCCGATTGATGTGAATGCAGTTGTTTATGTTGATGATATCACAATTGTATATGACCCGACTGTTACTCCTCCTCCTGTGCCGACGTCAATTACATTGTTTGAAAACAGTGTCAGTGACAGGTTTCACGATCAAAGCTGGTCGTTTAAAGAAGGAGGAAGTACACTCGTTCAGGAGCACTGGCAAGGTCCGGATTTACCCGACGGCGATAAATTGCCGGCTGTAACTACTCCTGTGAAAAGCGCTCCAAATGCATTGAAACTACAGTGGAAATCTGTTACCGGAGGGAATTGGGGCGCTTTGGTGGCTTCGATTGGTTGGGCTGCACATGATGTTACGAAAATGACGAATTTCTCTTTCTGGGTTAATTCTCCGGTGGCGCTTGCAAAATCTGCTCTACCGAAACTGTATTTTGAAGCCTCGTCAGGTAGTCCGAACAAAACAGGAAAACTCGATATGGGTAACTACGTGGATGATCTTGCCGCCAACACATGGACTGAAGTGGTTGTTCCTCTGGCTGATTTCTGGGCTGCTGATCCTACGTTTGCTTCTCAGGAATTCATCAAGGGAATATTCTTTGGACAAAATACCGCTGATGATGTAGAACATACACTTTACATGGATGATTTTAAATTCATAAGAGTTACTCCTGGTTTGGTTTTATTTGATAACAGTACCAGCGATCGTTTCCATGACCAGAGTTGGTCGACAAAAACAGCACCGAGTACATTGGTACAGGAACACTGGCAGGGACCCGATCTTCCGGATGGAGATAAGCTCCCAGTTGTTACTACGCCAGTGAAGGATGGAGCCAACGCGTTGAAGCTACAATGGAAGTCGGCTGAAGGCGGCGCTTGGATGGCACTTGTTGCTGCAGTGGACTGGAAATCTTTCGATTTGACATCAATGACACATCTCCAGTTCTGGGTTAATTCGCCGGCTACCTTGAACCACGGATCCCTGCCTAAAGTATTCCTTGAGTCTCACAGCGGTAGTCCGAATAAAACAGGTAAACTGAACCTTGGAAATTATGTCATTAGTTTGGCTGCTGATACCTGGACTGAAGTTCGTATACCATTGGCTGATTTTTGGTCTGCTGATCCTGCTTTTACAGCAAAAGATGTGGTTAAAGGCATTTTCTTTGAACAAAATATGGCTGATAATGTGGAACGAACCATGTATATGGATGAATTCAGGTTTATAGCTGCCGACCCGAGTGCCGATAACGCGCCAATACTCGTTGATTTTGGTTCGAATAATCCTGCTTTAATGACTACAGGTAACTGGAATAATGTCACAGATCATCAAGCCGGGAGTATTAGTCTTATTGATGAAGGAGGTAATGCTACAGGAATAAAATTGGCTGTTACCGATGCTTTCTTTAACGGTTACAATACAAACGGTGTTACAGCACCGACAGGGGATGCTGCTGTATTTGTTCAGAATGCAACATCAGATAATTTCTTTTGTAACGGGGCGGTTTGGGGATCTACCCCCGCTAATCCTGAGGGTGTCATTACATTAACAGGATTAGATCCGGCTAAATACTACACCTTTACTGTTTTCGCGTCACGTATGTCAGTTACGAATATAAGGGAAGCAAAATACACATTTACCGGATTAAATAACGTTCAGTCTTCTGCAACGTTGAATGCTTCAAACAATACAACTGATGTAGCTAAGGTTGCAAATGTAGTTCCTACGGCAACAGGAGAGATTGTCTTTAAGTCGGAGGCTGGTCCGAACAATAACAGTGCGGAAAAATTCTTCTTCCTGGGAGCTGTAAGAATCCAGCCCAGCAATGATCCTACAGGAGTTAACAATCCGGGAGATGCTTCAATGCGCGTGTATTATCATGATAACATGTTGCGTATTGCAGATTATACAGGATTAGTTAAAGTTTATGGCATAACAGGAAACATTGTGGCCGAAGGTCAGTCACTGTTCGGATACCTGCCGGTTAAGTTGTCGAAAGGTATCTATATCGTGCATACCACTGTTGGTAATGTGAAATTGATAGCCAGATAATTTCTTATAAACAGCAGGGAGTTGTTGGGAATACAACTCCCTGCTATTATTAACTCATTAACTAAAATGAAATGAAACAAAATATTCGCTTGATATACCTTTTGTTGCTTGTTGCGATTACAGTGAATGCGCAATATCCGCGAGCTTCGCTATGGACACAGGATATGGCTAACTTCGCTGCAGTTGATGCCGCTGGAGGGGTACAAAAAGAGGTGGTGTTGTTTGCCGGAAGTTCTACTTTTCGGATGTGGAATACCCTTCAAACCGATTTCCCGGAGTCGAAGATTCTTAACCGTTCCTTTGGTGGCTCTATAATGACCGATCTGATTTACTTTTTCGGTCAGGTTGTGGCTCCCTACAGTCCACGGCAGGTTGTGTTGTACGAAGGAGACAATGATTTGAACGAAACTGCTAAAACGGCTGAGCAGTTTATGGATGATGTAATTACCATGATACGGATGATCAATATTTATTATCCCAATGCAAAAATACTGTTAGTTTCTATTAAGCCAAGTCCTTCCCGGGTAGCTGCTTTTCCAAAATACGAAGAAGCCAACCGCCTGATGAAAGCGTATGCCGACAAATATGCTCATATTGATTATGCCGACACGTGGACTCCGATGCTTAAACAGGATGGAACCCCCGAAGCTGCCTATTTCGGATCAGATATGTTGCACATGAATGCGTCGGGCTATGTCCTCTGGAAAACAATTATAGAACCATTTCTGTTGAAATCGAACGGGTCAACTGAGGAAAACCCGGATGCAAAAGGAGATGTTTTTATCGATTTCGGACCTTCATCGGCTACTACGCCCGGTAACTGGAACAATATTGCTGACCATCAGACAGCAAACGTGATGTTGAAAGATGATTACGGACTTGAAACCAGTATTAACCTACAGGTTACAGACCCTTTTTATAATGGATTCAATAATTCGGGGACAAGCAGCCCGACCGGAAATGCAACGATTTTCCCAGGTACGGCTACGATAGATAATTTCTTCGGACATGTAAACGCGTGGGGGACTACGCCGGCTAATCCTACTGGAGTAATCCGTTTAAGTGGTCTTGACCCGGCCGGATATTATAGTTTTACAATTTTCTCCTCCCGTGTGGGAGCGTCAGATATAAGAGAAACCAAATATATTTTTGAAGGTGAAGGAGAGAGTGTATACTCACTATTAAATTCTTCAGGAAATACTTCGGAAGTGGCAATAACAAAAGATGTCAAACCAACATCAGAAGGAGTTATTACAATAACAGTAACTGCAGGTCCGAATAATAATCAGGCGGAAAAATTTTATTATCTCGGGGCGATGAGAATTGAATACTCGGAAAGCCCAAGTGCTGTAAATACGTCTACTGTCTCATCTACAAATGCTTATTATACAAATGGTGCTTTACGGATTAATGATTATACAGGCCAAGTGAGAATTGATGACTTAGCCGGGAAAAGAGTCGGAGAAGGACAAATGCAATCCGGCTATTTTCCTGTTTCGCTGACAAGGGGGATATATGTTGTTGGAACCGAGATCGGAAATATAAAACTTCTGGTGGACTAAAGAAAATATCTATGTTGTAATTGTTTGGGGGAAATCTATCCATGGATTTGCAGAAAACATCAAAATGCTTAACTTTGCTCTCCGTTAAACGATAAAAGCAAACAAACCCATGGACCAAAAAAATCAAAACCAACTTAACATTGAATTAACCCCCGAAATTGCTGAGGGCATTTACTCCAATCTTGCCATCATTTCCCATTCAACTTCGGAGTTTGTAATCGACTTTGTGCGCATTATGCCGGGTACGCCTAAAGCCAACGTGAAATCCCGCATCATTCTGACGCCTGAACACGCCAAAAGACTCTTATTTGCTTTGCAGGAAAATATCGGCAAGTTCGAGAGTCAGCACGGGAAAATTAAAATTCCGGACAATCACATGTTACCGCCTGTACCCATGGGATTTGGCGGAGGGGAAGCCTGATCCGTCTTAAGCGTAAATCTCCAGGGAATATTCTTCCAGTACTCACCGGCGTAATCAATCCCGATGCGTGGAGCTGAAAAGTAGGAGGTAACATCGGGAGCATCCTCCAGCCACAGTCGGTTTGAGCAGGTCAGGCATTCTCCGTAGAAACTTATATCAAGCTGCAATGCCCTGCCTACACGTCCCGGACCGTTTGTGCCGGACAAAGCCCTGATCAGTACCGCTTCCGGATGATTCTTGTCACCGGAAACGATATTGAGCATCCAGTACATACCATATATTATATATACGTACAAAACACCGCCCTGAGCATACATAATTTCTGTTCGGGGTGTACGGCCTTTGCTGGCGTGACAGGCCAAATCTGTTTCGCCCAGATATGCTTCTGTCTCTGTTATGGTGAATCTGCTTTGAGTCCCATCCGGCCAGACGCGTACCAACGTTTTCCCCAATAGCTTTTGGGCGAGGGTAACGGCATCCTGCCGGAAGAAGTCCTTTGTTAAACGTTTCATATACAAAGTATTGCTTTTCAAAACTATTCTCTATTGTGTCCTACTATAAAATCAACAAATACACGGTCATATTATGTGCTGATTTAAGTAATTATGCGAATCAGGAATTCTGATTTGTAATTAATTCTATGTTTACTAATGTTGCTAATGTGGTTATTAATTCATTTGTGTTCCCTTTTGTCTTCTTTTGCTCCTTTTGTGGTTTATGTTTGATTTTTCTTGTGCTGAACCTAATCACATGCAAATATATGATAAAATTGTTGCTTCAGTTGTTTGTTTTTCGTGTCGATATCACTATCTCAAACAATCTTTTTAAAATATTCCGAAACATCATTTGTTCATTAAAAAACTTTTTGTAACTTTGCAGCCCCTTTGGGTAAAAACCAAAATTTTAAAAATAAAGTAGTTATAGTTTAAACAAAATTTAAAATGCCTACAATTCAACAATTAGTTAGAAAAGGAAGAGCAGAATTGACCGACAAAAGCAAATCTCCGGCGTTGGATTCATGTCCGCAACGTCGTGGTGTTTGTGTTCGCGTGTACACAACTACTCCTAAGAAACCAAACTCAGCGATGCGTAAAGTGGCTCGTGTGCGTTTGACAAATCAAAAGGAGGTGAACGCGTATATTCCGGGAGAAGGTCACAACTTGCAGGAACACTCCATCGTGATGGTTCGTGGCGGTCGTGTGAAAGACCTTCCGGGTGTTCGTTATCACATAGTTCGCGGTACATTGGATACAGCTGGTGTTAACGGTCGTACGCAACGTCGTTCAAAATACGGCGCAAAACGTCCGAAGCCAGGTCAGGCAGCAGCTGCAGCAGCAAAAGGTAAAAAGAAATAATTCTTAACCTCTGTCGGTCTGTGTGAAGCAGACTAACTTCTTTTTCGAAAGAGAGATTTAAAAATCAAGTTAAAAACTTGTTTTAAAGGTGGCAGATGAAGGTTGAGTAAACGGCTCGGAGGAGTTGTTGAAGTAAGACTAAAAGCAACCAAGAAACAAAAGAAATTTTATTCAAAAAATGAGAAAGTCGAAACCAAAAAAACGGATCATTTTACCAGATCCCGTTTTCAATGAATCGATGGTTACAAAATTTGTAAACCACTTAATGTACGATGGCAAGAAGTCAACTGCTTTCGACATTTTCTATTCTTCGTTGGATGTTGTTAAAAACAAACTTCCGAACGAAGAAAAAGCTCCCCTCGATATCTGGAAAAAAGCCCTCGAAAATATTACTCCGTTAGTAGAGGTAAAATCACGTCGCGTCGGCGGTGCTACATTCCAGGTTCCTACAGAAATCCGTCCGGACAGGAAGGAATCAGTTTCAATGAAAAATCTTATATTATACGCACGGAAACGTGGCGGACGTTCGATGGCCGATAAGTTGGCTGCCGAAATTGTTGATGCCTATAACAACCAGGGCGGCGCATTCAAACGTAAGGAAGATATGCACCGTATGGCTGAAGCGAACCGTGCTTTTGCTCACTTCAGATTTTAATTGATTTGTGAAAATCGTAAACAAATAGGAAATAAGTTATTAAATGGCAAAAGGAGATTTAAGTTATAATAGAAATATCGGTATCATGGCGCATATCGATGCCGGCAAGACAACTACGTCAGAACGTATCTTGTTTTACACCGGGCTTACTCACAAAATCGGTGAGGTGCACGATGGTGCTGCCACGATGGACTGGATGGAGCAGGAGCAGGAAAGAGGTATTACCATTACTTCTGCTGCAACGACTACTTCCTGGGAATATTTGGGCGACAAATATAAAATTAATTTGATTGACACTCCGGGACACGTTGACTTTACTGTTGAGGTAGAGCGTTCTTTGCGTATCCTGGATGGTGCTGTTGCAACTTTTTGCGCGGTAGGTGGTGTTGAGCCTCAATCTGAAACAGTTTGGCGTCAGGCCGATAAATATAATGTACCTCGAATCGGTTTCGTTAACAAGATGGACCGTTCCGGTGCAGATTTTTATGAAGTGGTTCGTCAAGTAAAAGATGTACTTGGAGCAAAACCATGTCCCATTCAAATTCCAATCGGAGCAGAAGAGAAATTCAAAGGTGTAATCGATTTGGTTACCATGAAAGCGATTTTATGGCATGATGAAACGATGGGAGCTCAATACTCTGTAGAAGAGATACCTGCCGATTTATTAGCTGAAGCTGAAGAGTGGAGAGAAAAAATGCTCGAGATTGTAGCTGAGTATGATGATGTTTTGATGGAAAAGTATTTTGATGACCCTACAACTATCACTGTTGAAGAAATCAAAGTTGCTATCCGCAAAGCAACCCTATCCATGGAAATCAATCCCATGATTTGTGGATCAGCATTCAAAAACAAAGGAGTACAAACCATGCTTGATGCAGTTTGTGCTTACTTGCCGAGTCCGCTTGATACTCCTGAAATTATTGGAACTGACCCACGTGACCCGGAAAAGCAGATTGTTCGCCATCCGGATGCGACAGAGCCATTAACGGCACTCGCGTTTAAGATTGCAACCGATCCCTATGTTGGTCGTCTGTGTTTCTTCCGTGTATACTCAGGAAAACTTCCAGCAGGTTCTTACGTGTATAATACACGTTCAGATAAAAAAGAGCGTATTTCACGTATCTTCCAGATGCACTCAAACAAGCAAAATCCTGTAGATATGATTTCTGCCGGAGATATTGGAGCCGGAGTAGGTTTTAAAGATATCCGTACCGGAGATACCTTGTGTGATGAAGCGCATCCAATTACATTAGAATCTATGGATTTCCCCGAACCGGTTATCGGAATCACCGTGGAACCAAAAACACAGAAAGATCTTGATAAATTGGGTATGGGTCTTTCCAAGCTTGCAGAAGAAGATCCAACGTTTACTGTTCATACAGAAGAACAATCGGGTCAAACAGTTATTTCAGGTATGGGTGAACTTCACCTTGAAATTATCATCGACCGTTTGAGACGTGAGTTCAAGGTAGAGTGTAACCAGGGTCGTCCGCAGGTATCTTACAAAGAAGCGATTTCACAGGCTGTTGAGATTCGCGAAGTTTACAAGAAACAGTCGGGTGGTCGCGGTAAATTTGCCGATATCATCGTACGCGTAGAGCCGGCTGATGCTGACTTCGACGGATCATTACAGTTTGTTGATGTGGTGAAAGGTGGTAACATTCCTAAAGAGTTTATTCCTTCTGTCCAGAAAGGATTCCAGAATGCCCTTAAAAACGGGGTGTTGGCAGGTTTCCCGATGGATAAACTGAAAGTAACTTTACTTGATGGTTCGTTCCATGCGGTTGACTCGGATCAGCTTTCGTTTGAAATTTGTGCGCAGATGGCATTCAAAACGGCCTGTGCCAAAGCAAAACCAATCCTGCTGGAGCCTATCATGAAAATGGAAGTGGTAACACCCGAAGAAAATATGGGTGATGTAATTGGTGACTTGAACAAACGTCGCGGACAGGTGGAAGGTATGGAATCAAGCCGTACCGGTGCCCGTATTGTGAAAGCCAAAGTGCCTTTGGCAGAGACATTCGGTTATGTAACCGCTTTGCGTACCATCAGTTCAGGTCGTGCAACTTCATCGATGGAGTTTTCACACTATGCTGAAGTATCAAACTCTCTTGCAAAAGCAGTAGTTGCTGAAGCAAAAGGTAAAGTAGAACTATTATAAAAATATAACATCCGGTTAGCGAATGACTCTTAACCGGATGTTTACATGTAAATAATATAAATTAATAAAACGAAGATGAGTCAAAAAATCAGAATCAAATTGAAATCTTACGATCACAGCTTAGTTGATAAATCAGCAGAAAAGATCGTGAAAACTGTAAAAGCAACGGGTGCGCATGTAAGTGGTCCTATTCCATTGCCTACTCACAAAAGAATCTTCACTGTGAACCGTTCCACTTTCGTGAACAAAAAATCACGTGAACAGTTCGAACTGTCATCTTACAAACGACTGATTGATATTCACAATTCATCAGCCAAAACAGTAGATGCCCTGATGAAACTTGAATTACCAAGCGGTGTTGAAGTTGAAATCAAAGTGTAAATAAATGTTGAACCGTTGAAGTGTTAATATATAAATCTGTTAAACATTTAAACGATTAAACAATTAAACAATAAATAATTAATTGAAATGCCAGGATTATTAGGAAAAAAAATCGGAATGACATCCGTTTTCAGTGCCGACGGTAAAAATGTACCGTGCACTGTTATCGAAGCAGGTCCTTGTGTTGTTACTCAGGTTAAAACCGCTGAAAAAGACGGTTATGAAGCTGTTCAGGTGGGTTTCCAGGAAAAGAAGGAAAAGCACACCAATAAGCCCGAAGCAGGCCATTTTAAGGCTGCTGGAGTAGCACCGCTGAGACACTTGGTTGAGTTCAAGGATTTCGATGAGAAATTCAATTTGGGTGACAAAATCACCGTAGAGATGTTTGAAGCAGATACATTTGTGGATGTTATCGGAACTTCAAAAGGTAAAGGACATCAGGGCGTTGTAAAACGTCACGGATTTGGTGGGGTAGGCCAGTCGACTCACGGTCAGCACAACAGGTTGCGTGCACCGGGTTCTTTGGGAGCCTCTTCTTATCCTTCACGTGTATTCAAAGGTATGCGTATGGCCGGTCGCACAGGTGGTGACAAAGTGACTGTACAAAACTTACAGGTGTTAAAAGTAATACCGGAACACAATCTTTTATTAATTAAAGGATCTGTACCGGGAGCAAAAGGTTCAATCGTTATCATCAATAAATAATCATGGAAGTAAGTGTATTTAACATAAAGGGAGAAGACACCGGAAGAAAAGTTTCTTTGAATGATGCTGTCTTCGGAATTGAGCCAAATGACCATGCTATTTATTTAGATGTGAAACAATATTTGGCGAATCAACGTCAGGGAACACACAAAGCCAAAGGACGGAGCGAAGTTGCTGGTTCAACCCGCAAATTAGGTCGTCAGAAAGGTGGAGGCGGTGCCCGTCCGGGTGATATCAAATCTCCGGTACGTGTAGGTGGTGGACGTGTATTTGGTCCGGTTCCACGTGACTACAGTTTTAAATTAAACAAGAAAGTTAAGCAATTGGCCCGTAAATCGGCACTGAGTTACAAAGCACAAAACAACCTGATTACTATTGTGGATCAGATTGATTTTGCAGCTCCTAAAACAAAGGATATGATTGCTTTGACACAAAATTTACAGCTTGCAGATAAAAAACCGTTAATAATTTTAGCAAACGGAAATAAAAACGTATATTTGTCGGCTCGAAATTTACCTAAAGTAAATGTTGTAACAGTTTCGGAATTAAACACTTACGCAGTGCTTAATGCGAAGACTCTTGTGCTGACTGAAGAAGCAGTTGCAGCAGTTGAACAAATTTTAAAAGCATAGGAGGTATAAAAATGGGAATTATCATTAAACCGATTGTTACAGAAAAGATGACGAAGTTGGGCGAAAAACTCAACCGCTATGGTTTTAAAGTTGAGAAAGATGCCAACAAAATCGAGATCAAGCAAGCTGTAGAAGCGTTGTATAATGTAACAGTTACAGAGGTAAACACGATGATTGCCGCTCCCAAGAAGAAAAGCCGTTTTACAAAAAGCGGTGTGATCAAGGGACAGGCATCTGCTTACAAAAAAGCCATTGTTACATTGAAAGAAGGAGAAGTAATTGATTTCTATAGTAATATCTGATAATCAGTTACAATTTAACCATTTACAATGTGCAATTTTGTAAAGCAACGTAAATAGTAAATAATAAAATAGTAAATAAAATAAATGGCTGTACGTAAATTAAAGCCCACTACACCGGGGCAGAGACACAAGATTATTGGTACATTCGACACAATTACTGCGAGTGCACCAGAAAAATCTCTTGTTGTTGGCGGAAATAAATCCGGAGGTCGTAACCATGCCGGTAAAATGACCATGCGCTACATTGGTGGCGGACACAAGAGAAAATACAGAGTAATTGACTTTAAACGCAACAAAGACGGTGTTCCCGCTACAGTAAAAAGCATCGAATACGATCCGAACCGTTCGGCCCGTATCGCGCTTTTATATTATGCTGACGGGGAAAAAAGATACATTCTTGCACCAAACGGTTTGCAGGTTGGTCAAACAGTAATGTCAGGAGCAGAAGCAGCTCCTGAAGTTGGCAACTCAATACCATTGCAAAACATTCCGCTCGGAACAATCGTTCACAACATTGAACTGAGACCGGGACAGGGTGCAGCGATGGTACGTTCTGCAGGAACATTTGCACAGCTTAACTCACGCGAAGATAAATATGCAATTATCAAATTGCCTTCAGGTGAGTTGCGTAAAGTATTGGCTACATGTAAAGCTACTATTGGATCAGTAGGTAATTCTGACCATGCCCTGGAAGTTTCGGGTAAGGCAGGACGCTCTCGTTGGCTCGGACGCAGACCACGTGTTCGTGGTGTTGTGATGAACCCGGTAGATCACCCGATGGGTGGTGGCGAAGGCCGCGCTTCCGGTGGACATCCACGTTCACGCAAAGGCTTGTTGGCTAAAGGGTACAAAACACGTGCTCCTAAGAAACAATCAAGCCAGTATATTATTGAAAGAAAGAAAAAATAACAGCAAAAAGTAAGTAAATAATATGAGCCGTTCATTAAAAAAAGGTCCCTATATTAATCTGAAGCTCGAGAAGAAAGTAACAGCCATGAATGACAGCGGTAAAAAAACCGTTGTAAAAACATGGTCTCGCGCTACAATGATATCACCTGATTTTGTAGGTCACACGATTGCAGTTCACAATGGAAATAAATTTATCCCGGTTTATGTTACCGAAAACATGGTAGGTCACAAGTTAGGCGAATTTTCTCCTACTCGTAACTTCCGCGGTCACGGGGGTAAAAAGAAATAATCCATTGAAATTATCTAACAATAGCATTAAAAATTTCGAAAAATGGGTGCAAGAAAAAAAATATCAGCCGATAAAAGAAAAGAAGCTAACAAGTCGCAGTACTTCGCGAAGCTTAACGACGTTCCTACTTCTCCCCGCAAAATGCGCCTGATGGCAGATTTGATCCGTGGTATGGAAGTGAACAAAGCGTTAAGCGTGTTGAAGTTCTCTCCGAAAGAAGCTTCAGGAAGATTAGAGAAGTTGCTCAAATCGGCCATTTCTAACTGGGAACAGAAAACAGAACAGAAAGCCGATAGCGCAAACTTATACGTGAGTAAAATTTATGTGGACTCAGCAACGATGCTGAAACGTCTCCGCACAGCCCCTCAGGGACGCGGTTACCGTATCCGCAAACGTTCAAACCACGTAACCATATTTGTAGATACCAAGATTACTAACGAAAACGAAAATTAATACTCGATGGGACAAAAGACTAATCCGATAAGCAACCGCTTGGGAATCATCCGTGGATGGGATTCGAACTGGTACGGTGGAAAAAATTATGGAGACACCATCCTGGAAGACAGCAACATCAGGAAGTACCTGAATGCCCGTCTCGCCAAAGCCAGTGTATCGCGTATTGTAATTGAACGTACGTTGAAATTGGTAACTATAACTGTATGTACTGCCCGTCCGGGTATCATCATTGGTAAAGGCGGACAGGAAGTGGATAAACTGAAGGAAGAATTGAAAAAAATCACCGACAAGGAGATTCAGATCAA
>JAYFPG010000045.1:0-35243 GCA_034928085.1 Paludibacter sp. | reverse complement strand
GTTGATGCTCGCCCTGACGTAGTTATCCGCATCGATATACAAGGGATAGAAACCTGCCTTACCCGATGCGGGAAGCTGGTTGTTTTTCACGTAAACCGAAAACTCGTAGTTCCATGCCGAATCGCCCTTGAAGGTGGAGGATGCTCCGGTGACAGTTGACTGTATCAATCCATTGGCGGTGACTGACCACGAACCTGACTTATCTTTCCAACCCGTTATCAGCCGGTCATACTCATCCCAGCCGGTAGTATACTGAACAGCGTCGAACGATACGTTTGCTGAAGAAGCCGTCAGACCCGTCAGACCTGCCCCCTCAAAGTTCGTTTCTATGTCTCCTCCCAATGTCAGGTTGAAATAATCAAGCTCCACACGGATACGGCCGCCGTTCTTGTAAAAGGTTAGCGTATGCCATGGCTCCTGGTAATGAGAGACCAGCGGGTTGTTCTCCAAAAAAGCAAACTTCGATGGAAGATCTTTCAGGGTGGTAGTAGTGACTCCATTCTCACGAACCGACAACCGCCACTGCCCGGCCCTGCCGATTTCGACCTTCACCCAGTTATCACCATCCTGATAAAATGCGTATGCTCCCGCCCAACCATCGGCCTGCTGAATCCTGAAAGGCACCTCGAAACGGTAGTTGGTCTCCGCTTCACGACGCAGTAACAACTCACCGCCCGTTGCATCCTCCGAAGACAAAATCCCTCCCGAGATCTTCCATTTGCTTTCATGCAGAAAATCAAAGGGATAGTAAATCGGGTAATCGCAATAATTTATCTGCGTGGGTAAAGCCGGTTTGGGACGGTAGCCTTTCGTGTTTTTTACCGTGCTGCTCTCTACAACAACTTCCTTATTGTAGAAATGAATGCGGTCGATGCCCTGTACCTGGTTATTCCTGAAGTATGCTTTATACATCATCCAGCGTTCGAAACCATTCGGACCTGTGACAAAATTAGGTTGAGACGGACCGATTACAATATCTTCAGCATCGGTATTACCCGTATCATACAACCCGAAATCCAGAAATTGCTGGCAATACTGATCAGAGCAGGGACTGGTGGCTTCCACCGCGATGACATTCTCTCCAGCAACAAAAAGACCGGGATTTAGGAGTAAATACTCGTATGTATTATTCCGTGAATTAATGCTTATCTTATTTCCATTGATATAAAAGTTCGCATCAGCAAAAACCCAGTGTTTCAATGCTATTTTTGAAGGAACTTCACTAAGTGTAAATTTTCTCCTGACATAGAGTTTGGCTGTATTCCAAACCGTTTTGCGAGCACGGATTTTGGCATTGGTAAATGTTTTTGCACCAAAAAGATCATACTCCTGCCTACCATAACCACCTTGTGATACTGTCCACCCGTTATCATTAAAATTCACCTCCTTCCAGTCGGAAGCGGGAGTTGATGTGGTGTAACGGCTTTCCCATCCGCCATGTTCGGCACTGTTAAGAATTGTTTTATAATCCAGCAGATGCCGTTCGGTATTTCTAATCAGAATTGGATGGGGGTATTTCTTCGCATTGTTGAAATTCATTGGCTGGTCGCTCTCGGCTGCCCCTACCTGATACATGCCCGAACGGGGGCCCATGCGGTTCGAAGCGAAAACCTGATAATAGCGCCCCCGGTGTTTGAATAACTCCGGACCCTCAAAGTTAACATGATTCAGGTTACTGGAGTGTCCCCGCTGATGGGTCATTTGAACTGAACCCACCGTGATATCCTTGCGCGAAAAAACCGAGTTCATTTTAAAGGCCCAGGTTTCGGGACCATCGAGGTTGGAGTTTGCTCCCGTCAGGGGATGCGGGTCAGATGGATTGCGTTTCTTGACCCAATATATCTCACCATCTTCATCCTGAAATACCTGCACATCGATACCGTAATCGTCGAATGGTTCGCTGATGGAGCCTTCTTTGTAGGGACCCAAAGGGGTTGCCGAATACGCATGCCCGATGCCGTTCCAATAGGTATGAAAAACTCCGTTTCGATAGATGATATCACCTGCCTGTAAATCCTTATAAACAGAAGCTTGTGTCCATTTCGGGTCATTCAGCCAGGTGGCTTCGTTGGTTGTTACTGCCAATACCGGTCCCGACCAGTTAAACATATCTTTCGAGTAATAAATATTCCCTTTGGTACCTTCTCCGATAGCATAATAAACCCCCATAAACCGTTCTGTTGCACCATCGCGCATTGAAAGTACAGGGTTAACAAGCCTGTTCTGTACCGGCTGTGCAAATAAAAACTGAAACCCAAAGACAGATAATATAAAAGTAACTCTGAAATAATTGAAATAAAGGAATTTATTTTTCATGCGCATTAAATGTTTTTTGCAAAAATACTTTTACTGAAAATACATTCAAAGTAAAACTGTCCCGAATAGTAGTATATATGTTCTGTTTTGTTTCTCAAATCAGCTCTTAATTGTAGCGATATAATCTGAGGGAGTAGAACCATATTTCTTTTTGAAGCATTTAGAAAAGTAGTTTGGATCCGAGAACCCTGTTTTATAGGCTGTTTCGGATATATTAAGTCCCTCTGTCAAAAGTTCTTTTGCTTTATTGAGTCGAAGATTTCTCACATATTCACTGATAGACATGTCGAGTAAGTTCTTCATCTTGACATGCAACACGGTACGGCTGACTCCCACTGCCTGCGTAATATCCGATACCGATAAATTTTCATTCTCGATATTGTCGTTTATAAATGTTTTTATGCCATTAAGCAATTTCTCATCCCTAGGGTTTCTGACCACAGTCGTGATATTTAACTCCGGATCATCTTTAAATTGTTTGCGGTTCTGCTCGCGCGTACGAAGCATATTTTGAACCATCAGTTCGAGTGCCTGCGTGTTAAATGGCTTTTCAACATACATATCGGCTCCGCTCTCATATCCACTGATGATATTCTCCTGACCCTGTTTGGCTGTCAATAGTATCACAGGTATATGTGAAGTCAGCAAATCATTTTTTAGTTTACTACATAAGGTAATACCGTCCATTACGGGCATCATGATATCACTGATGATGATATCGGGATTGGATTTTGTTGCAATTTTAAGCGCTTCTTCTCCGTTGATGGCGGTAAGTACCCTGTAATACTTTGCTGAAAAGATTTCAGAAAGAAAGGCTGCCAGTTCCTGATTGTCATCCACCACAAGCAATGTATACTTCATCTCCGGATCCACCAGGTCCTGATTTGAGGCCTGATTCATCATTTCAGCAGCGTTTAGAAATTCCTCTGATTTCTGATAGTTATATGTCACCAGGAAATTCTGATCTGCTTTTACCTCCGACCTTTCTTGTGGAGAAAAGGCATTTTCGCTTACATTTAACAGCACCGAGAACCGGGATCCTTTTCCAACCTCGCTTTCAACAGATATTGTTCCTTTATGCATTTGAACCAGGTTGTAGGTGAGGGCAAGTCCGATACCCCAGCCATTCGGGTCAAAATTTTGTCCCCTGCGGGTTTGGTAATAATTCGTGAAAACATTTGTCAATTCCTCCCGGGCAATCCCGATACCGGTATCTTCTACCCTGACATTTAACATGATATAACCTTCACTGTTTTCAACAATGCTTGCAGACAGCACAATCGATCCTCCTTCAGCCGTAAATTTTATCGCGTTTGACAGTAGATTATTTACAATTTTCTCAACACAGGAAGGTGAATACCAAACTTCTTCACCATTGTTTTCCAGGTTAAGTTCAAAATTAATTTCCTTTTTACCTGCAATATCCTTAAACAGGTAATAAATCTCCTCTATAAATTCCAGCGGATTTCCTTGTTGCAGGTGAATCCGGGTCTGACCGGATTCAATTTTATTAAACGTAATCAGCTCTTCAATTAATCTCACCATCCGGTGCGCGTTTCTCAGAACCGTTTGCAAACGCGACTTCAACCCGAAGTCCAGCGCTGCATCTTGTATCACACTTTGAAGCGGAGAGATAATAAGCGTCAGAGGCGTTTTAAGTTCATGCGAAATATTCGTAAAGAAATCTATCTTCAGCTTATTCATCGCTTTGATATTTTCTTTCTCCAGATGCTCCATCTTCATCATATTTTTTTCTTTGATTCGGATGGATACAACACGATACACAATGTATAATATGGAGAGGACGAACAGAAAATAAATTATGTATGCCAGATTAGAAAGATAAAAAGGAGGCAGAATCTGGATTGCCAACACCCGTTCGGTTGCTTTATCCCAATTTAATCCGGACGATGACGCTCTGATTTTAAACTGATAATTACCGTGAGGCAGGCCCGAGTAAACAATACGTCGCTGTTTGTTTACATAATTCCATTCCCTGTCAACTCCCTCCATTTTAATTGCATAGCTTATGTTACTGGTATGCCCGAGTGATATAGCTGCATATTCAATGCTAAACGAACGCGCCTGTTTGGCTGTAAGCGTTATTTTATCCGTTTCATCAAAACTTTTAGAAAGTGGCGACTTTTGATCTCTGGCTGTAACAATTTGATTTCCAACATAGAGATTCTGTAATATAATATTTAAAGGAAGATTATTGATTTCGACCTGTTCCGGATGGAATGAGATCAACCCGTTTACCGTCCCAAAATAAAATCGTCCGCTCCTTGAACGCAGACAGGAAGCGTAATTAAACTGATTCACAGGAAGTCCCTCGTCGGTTGTATATCTCCGGATATCATTCTGATTGGTATCAATGCTCACGAGACCATTATTGGTGCTGATCCATAGCCTTTTATTGTCATCCTCCAGGATTCCGTATATACAATTCTCATCCAGGGATAGTTCATCATCAACATTTCTGATTAACTCACTCGTTTGATCAAGACTGTGCAATCCACCGTTATTTGTCCCAATCCATATCCGGTGTCTTGTATCCTCAAAAACAGATGTAATGAAGTTATCTGCCAGTCCGGCAATATTTTCTTTACTTACCCAGCTTTTTATTTCACCTGTTTTTTTATTGTAGCGGAAAAGTCCCTGAACACGTGTTCCTATCCAGATATTGTTTTTTGAATCGACATACAAAGTATAAATAAACACATCTGAAAGCAATTCATGTGAAATGCGCTCAAAACGGTTCTTTTTTCTGTCAAAATACCTCAACCCTCTTACCGAAGCAACCCACACAACACCATCGTGATCCATTTCAATAGAGAATATCATATCCGAATCCAGTCCTGACGACCCTTCAGTATAGTTTCTGAAACTTCCCGTTCTGAGGTTATAACAAGTTAATCCACCTCTGAACATCCCGATCCACAACTCATGTGAAACTGAATCATATAAGAGCGCATGTACATTATCAACTAACAATGGATGCTCTATTTTTCTTATTTCACCCGTTTTCTCGTTCAGTCGGTTCAATCCACCATCTTCTGTCGCTATCCAGAAAATACCATTGCCTTCCTCCACAATTTTACGGATGGCTTTGCCCTTTAAAAGCATGTTGGAATATCCGGCCCGATAGTGCCTGAATTGCTTATAGTCATTTTTAAAGATATTGATGCCCCCAAAATAAGTTCCTATCCAGATGTTATCGTCCCGGTCGCGGACGATGCTATAGATTGCATTATCATTCAAACCCTGGTTATTTGTATAGTCCTGCCGGATATTGTGTATCCCGCCATCCGGAAAAAGAATAAACACGCCCTTCTCCGTTCCGACCCACATCCTGCCCGACACATCCTGTTCAATGGCTCTGATCATGCCATCGGTCAACCCGTTTTTTTTATTCCAGTGGGTAATTTCGTTTGTTCTTGAATTAATGCTGACGATTCCATTACCGTTTTTACCTGCCCATATATTATTTTGCTTATCTACGAAAATTACATTAATCACATCTGCAACATCGTGTTTAACATCGTAAGGATTTAAGCCTGTATATTCGGTTACATGCATAAACTTCTGATCGTAAACTTTTAACCCCCTGTCGGTTCCAAGCCACAAGCGATCGTTGGCATCCGTCGCCAGGCTATAAATCAGGATCGAATCGGCAACAGCCTCTACCCGTTGAAAAATGTCATTGGTTTCATCATAACGATTCAGCAGATTATAGCCGGAAATACAAAATATGTCTCCCTTGCTGTTTTGAACGAAAGAAGTTGTTACAGCCTGCGGATAATCATATCGTTGAAACGCGTCAAATTCAGGCAGATATCGGCACAACCCTTTCTCCGTGCCAATCCAGATACGTTTTTGAGTATCCTGAAAAACCGAACGGATAAAGTTATGACTCAGGGAATTATTATCTCTGACATCATTAAAATAACGTTTAATCTCATATCCGTTGTAAAGACACAACCCATTTTTGGTACCTATCCACATCAGCCCTTTTTCGTCCTGCATCATACAGGTTATGTGCTGCTGAGAAATACCATCGTTGTTCGTTAAATGGGCAAAACGAAAATCAAGATTACTATTTTCAGCTTTCAAGGCTAAAAACAAAACACTTACAAGCAGGAAGAAAGGTAATCTCAAACGCATATTATAGTTTTATTTGATTAACCCAAAATGAGTTTGTCGCCGAAAATTAATAATAGTTTTCGGATAATGCAGAATATCCGAAGAATAATCCTGAAAAATTATAGATATTGTCAGGTATCAGGCAAAAAGACCCGATTACCATGAAACGGCAACCGGGTCGTCCTGAAAAAAAACTACACCTATAAAACAGAAACTGTCACCTCTGTCTCAGCAATCAGATGCGATTTCCCGGGATAAGTGTTTCTGAGCCGGAAAACCACAGGTGAAGAGAAATCAATCACGCTGACAGCAGAAGTTGTCAATAAATCGTTTACAAAGACTTCCTGACCCTGAGAAAGTGTAAATTCGGGAACTAAACCGGTTTTATCTGTACCCGCAGGCAGGGTCACGGTCATGGTCATTTTATCATAATTGAATTCACTTCTGGTAAGTACTCCGTTAACTCCTGCCAGCTTAAACACTGAAAATTCAGGTAAACGGAGCATGTACAGCGTATAATCCATTACATTTCCGGCATGAGCTGTCAGACTAAGCGTCAGCGGGTTATTCAGTTGATAACTTTTTGTTGCGCTGAATCCAAGACCGTCGACCAGCAAAACAGTTGAATCCGAAGCCAGTTTCACCGCGAGGCGTTGCGTTGAAGGGATGGTTGCCTGTTGTCCCCTGAACAGAATCTTCTGGGGAAGACGCATCAGCCAATCCGTATCATTAACACTGACTGCCGCGATTTCATCATACAATACCCTCGGACAAGAGAGTGACTTTATAGTCACGTCGTCATCTATTACCTGTATCATTACCGAAGTGGTATCCTTCAGCATATTTACCGCACCTTCTGAATAATTTGAGGCAACGACTACAACCTTGTAGGTTCCGGGTTGCTTATAGGCATAACTGAATGTTCCTTTATTAACGACGAAACCCGTGTTACCTCCCGACTCAAATAAATCGTAGTTGTGGGCTTTATCGCCGGGAAATATGGCAACCTGCTGCGCCTGACCGGTAAAGTTAAACACCACCGATTCGTTAATCCCGTACACCGTTTTAGTAACTTCCACCGATGCAACAGGCATGGTCAGTTCTTCTTCGACACAAGCACTGACTAACAGCACAATAAGAGGTAATATCTTAAAAATATTCACTATCTTCATATCATTGATTTTTTAATATCCGGGATTTTGGGTTATAACTCCGTTACTTAAATCTACTTCCGTCTGTGGAATCGGGAAAATCTCATTCACCCCCTCCACGAAATACTGACCGCGTTTATGCGTGGTAGCACTCTCTGAAGCAAATGCTCGGAAAATTTTGGCTGCTCTTCCCTGACGAACAATATCGAAAAAGCGATCCCATTCGTGACAAAGTTCCAGGCGACGTTCGGCCCAAATCTGGTCGCGCATATATCCGTAACCACCACTGGTATAGAGTGTGGCACTGGATGTTATTTTGTTGGCCGTATTTTTCACCTTATTTAATTGTACTAATGCATCGGCACCACGTCCTGCTTCATTCAGTCCTTCCGCGTACATTAACAATACCTCGGCATAACGCATTACCCGTCTGTTCTTGGCATAATCATCAGCATATAGTGGACGTTCTCTTTTTGGAGTATACCATTTCAAACAGACATAGCGATTTTCAACCGCATCTACACGTTCCCCGTCAGGAGTACTGGTCCCATGCCTGGCAATAACTTGTGAAACACGCGGGTCATTTTTTATCACATCAAACAAGGTTGGAGATGTCCACATGCGGGTCGCGTAAAGATCCTGAATAATCCCGGTTCCTTCATTCTGATCATTGGTAGTTCCATCAGCAGATTCCCTGAACATCACTTCGAAAACAGATCCGCGGTAAAATTCTCCTTTCTGAGTAAAAATTTCCCAGTAATTAAGGGCATCACCATATATACCGGTATATTCTACACCATATTGGTTGGCGATTGCCCCCAACTCGGTCGCGGGTGTTTCAACCGGATCCGTTGCTGCAGAAATGGATGCAGGCTTAAACCACAAACGCTTCCGCAAAGTCTCCCACTCTTCATCGTATTTTTCTTCGAATTGAAGGATATCTCCCAGGGTTAATGTTTTTCCGGTAATGAAATAATCGCCCAACTCAACCAGTTCCTCCCATTTTTCAGACTGAACACCTGGTGTTGCCTGATACATCAGAACCTTCATCAATAAACCCACGACACTTCCTCTGCCTGCTTTACCCAAATTATTATCCGTGTATTTCGACTGTAGCATGATGGCAGCTTCACGCAAATCTTTTTCAATGTAGGCATACACTTCTTCTTTTGTACTGCGTGGAATAACCAGGTTGTTTATACTTTCAGTTTCGGGACGGATTGGAACTCCGCCGTAAGTTTTAACTAAGTTAAAATAAAACATGGCCCGCAGAAATTTCGCCTGCCCCAGTATCTCACGAACAGTGGTATAATTTCCGTAGTCGTTTGATGCAAGTTTGACTTTATTCACGTTAGCAATCACCTGATTGGCCCTGTTGATTCCCCTATAATTGACCGTATACCGGTTCAGAATCCATGTATTGGAGGTGTTGTACCTGAAATTAACCAATTCTGCAATTTGATTTGCCGAATACTCATCATTTCCCAACACATCATCCCCGCAAGCCTCACCAAAGATCCACTCGCAATTGTTATAAAGATTTGACTGCAACAAATCGTATACCCCATTCAGAGCCTCCTGTAACTGGTAGTGAGTCCGGTAATAGTTTTCTTTTGAAGAAGAAGCCAGTGGTTCTTCTTCCAGAAAATCCGAACACCCTGTTATAAGCAACGGGAAAATGAGCAGTAAGCTCCATTTAAATATTATTTTTTTCATATCCTCTTTCTCTTATTATAATCCGACTTTTATTCCTGCTGTTATGGTACGGGCCTGTGGATAATTACCGTGATCGACTCCCATGTACAGGTTGTTTGACTCTGAACCCACGTTACGGCCTACTTCAGGGTCGAAACCGTTGTATTTTGTAAATGTCAGCAGGTTATATGCACCCACATAAACGGTTAGCTGATCTAATTTCAGGGCCTTACAAACCTGTTGTGGTACATTATAATTCAATTGTACATTTTTCAACCGTAGATATGATCCGTCTTTCACATAGAAATCAGAAGCCCTGAAATTCCGGGGGCGGTCAGCTGCATCCAGATCAGGAACAGTACCATTAGGATTGGCCGGGAAGAATGACCTGTTAGCAACATAAGATCCTGCCCAGTGATTCGATCTGATATTGGCATAAACATTCCCCGTACCGTGTGCTGAATTCAAATAGTACTCCATTACGTTGAAAATATCATTACCTGTTTGTCCCTGAAAGAACAAATTCAAATCAAAATTAGCATAGGACACTGATACCGGGATACCAAATACAAAATCAGGATGGGGTGAGCCCAGGAAAGTCCTGTCTTCGGCTGTAATACGACCATCGTTGTTCAAATCCTTGAATCGAAAATCACCGGGAAAAGTCAACCCGTCATTTTGTGCGCTGGCCTGTACTTCTTCAATCGTGTTAAATATACCATCGGTCACGTATCCATAGAAATTACCGATAGGACGATTGACTTCTGTTTTTGTTACAAAATCCAGTATTCTGTCTTCTTCCAGATAAGCTCCCCAAACCGGCTCATTTCCTGAGCCCAGACTAACAACATTATTTTGAATGTAGGACACATTAAATCCGACATCAAATTTAAGTTTATTGATTCTTTCCCTGTAATTCACCTGAAGTTCGATACCCCTGTTACGAACCGACCCGGCGTTAATCATTGGAGCATCTACCAAGCCGGCAGAAGCAACCACCGGTACACGCAGCAACATATCTGTTGTGTACTTGTCAAACAATTCAATCGTTGTTGCCAGCCGGTTACCAAAGAAATTCATATCCAACCCGATGTTGGTGGATTCGGTTTTTTCCCAGCGGATATCGGGATTACCAAGCGTGGTTGATGTGGCGCCCGGGTAAACGATATGGTTTCCGGCACCGTATACATAATTAAACTGGTTGTTTACCAACGTATACTGCGCATATTCCCCGATGCGGTTATTACCCAGCTGTCCCCAGCCTACACGTAGTTTGCCCAAACTCAGCCAATCGGCACCTTCCATGAATGACTCTCCGGAAAATTTCCAACCCAATGAAACGGAAGGAAAGTAACCCCAACGGTTCGTTGGTGAAAACTTGGAAGAAGCATCCGCCCTGAAATTAAGTTGTACTAAGTATTTGTCGGCATAACTGTAATTCAACCGGCTTAATAAACCCAGTGCTTTCCAGCGGTATTCAGTTTCACGGGCAAAATCTCCGGTGTATCCGGCAGATAAATACCAGAAGTTATCCGTATTGGCCGAAGTACCTTTCCGGGTCATATCCTGCACATTAAACTCATATCCCTCGATGGTCTGGCCCAATACCCCACTGATGTTGTGCAATTCATTATTCCAGTTAAATGAAAGGATATTGTTTATTTCCCATTTATTGGTTCTTGTCTGATCAATCTCGATGGTAGTAAGATCGGTCGGCATCACGAAATTTTCTTCCAGCTTACCTACCTCGGTAAAACGTTTTCTTGAGTAGAAATTCGCGTAATTCGATACTTTAAACTGATAGGTTAAATACTTGTTTATTTTTGCCGTCAGCTCTGTATTTATGTCAATGCGGTTATTGCCGGCATTGTTGTGATTACGGGCAATTTGTGCTATGGGATGGTCTTCGGAGTAATATCCTGCTGAATTATAGGTAAACACGAGCGGACTCTGGTGCAGAGAACGTTTCAGCACCCCGTTTTGTCCTTCGGGAACAATATCCCGGTTGTCATTGGTATAGAGCATATTCGTTTGCATGCTCAGCCATTTCGTAAGGGTATTGGACAAGTTAATCCTGGTCGAAAGACGCTGATAACCTGAAGTCTGGACAATCCCCCTTTCCTGGTAGTAATTACCGCTGATCATGTATTTGTGTAGTTCATTTCCTCCTGATAATGCCAGGTTATATTGTTGTTTAACCCCGGTTTGAGTAATGGCATCCCACCAGCTATCCGGAGTGTTTCTTTTAAGTGAGTCGATGCGCTGGAACTTACCCGCATCATAAAATAAATCACCTGTGGAGGGATCTTTTGAATAATACACTTTACCATCGGCTGAGTATGATGTACGACCCTCGACATAGTCGCGCATGACAGCAAAATCCTCAACACCCATCACTTCAATCTTTTTCCATGGATTAGAGAAACCCACGTATGAGTCAAAGTTTATTTTCAGTTTACCGGCGGTTCCCTTCTTCGTACTAATCAACACCACCCCATTCGCTCCCCTGGATCCATAAATTGAACCTGATGCAGCATCTTTCAAAATTTCTATGTTAGCGATATCATTGGGGTTGATATGCTCAATATCATCAACGATAAATCCATCTACAACATACAAAGGATCCGAATCGTTGATCGTTCCAGTTCCGCGGATTTTAATGGTTGTTTTAGCTCCCGGAGCTCCGGTGTTCTGAACAATCTGTACCCCTGCTGCTTTCCCCTGCAAGGCCTGCACCGAGGATGAAATTGGCAAGCTGCTGATGTCTTCTCCGGTAACTGAAGAAATAGAACCTGTTATGTCACTCTTCCGTTGTACTCCATACCCGATTACAACCACCTCATCCAGTTCCCTTGTTTTTTCAACTAACTTAATTTGCAGTGTATTACTGGCTGAACTGGCAACTATTGTCTGCGAATCATACCCCAGGTAACTGATTTCCAGTGTGGCACCCTGACGAACCCTGATTGTGAATTCTCCATTAAAATTAGTGGTAACACCGTTCTCTGTTCCTTTTTCAAGAATTGCCGCACCAATTAGCGGTTCATCTGATTTGCTGTCGACAACAACTCCTGAAATTGTAACCTGATTCTGAGCTATCAGAGCAAGGCTGAATAAAAACGACATGATTGTCGTGATAATCAATTTGTGCTTCATGTATTATGAAAATATTAAGCTGAGTGGACAATAGGATTTACTGTCCACTCAACCGGTAAAATTATTTTACAATTAAAAGATTCCTGTAAATTTCGGCTCCAGCATTAGCCTGAATAGTATATACCCCTGCATTTAAATGTGAAATATCAATCTTGTTATTTACTGGTGACGCAACACGCAACACCTCTTTTCCGGAAATATCAAGCACGCGTACAATTTCTACCAGTTTATCCGCTTCAAAACTGAAGTAACCACTTGCCGGGTTCGGATATAAACCTAAATTTTTAGGCGCTTCACGCGGAGTATTAACAGATGTGCTCGGATCGAAAACAGGATCCAGGTTTTCTGCATCCTTCAACGGATCGTAGTTGGGTTTGCGATAATGGTATCTGAAAAGCGATGGTATTGCTTTGCTCGTGAAAACCACATCACCACCCATATTTCTGAGAGAATGAACAAAGTCCTGACCTTCAACCAGATCCATCACCTTTACAGGAAACTCATCTTTGTCATTTATTCTGAAAAGCTCCCAGGTCTGTGAACCCGCGGGAACAGCGTTCTGAGCTCTGAAATACATACTTCCTGAGATAACAATCCCTTCCCATGCAGCGTTATGTCCCACGCCCGGATTCAAGTCTGATTGCATCTTGGTACCTTCTGCAGTTCCATCAGTATAGAATAATTCGAGCCCATAATTAACCGGATCTAAAACAGTGGCATCGCCACCAGTTTGTCCTTTCATGAACAGTACACCATCAAATTCACAGAATAAATCCGGAAAACCATTCGCAGTACCTGCTGTGGTCGGATTCTTATTTATGTCGAAAACCGTTCTGGTTCCGGCTTCTGTCAAATCAGTTGCACATAGTTCTTCTCCTAACGTGTCATCGTGTCCCCTGAAATACACTTCCCGGTTATACACCCTGGCCGTGAATACACCACTACCGTTTGGAACACCGCTGGCATTTACTCCTGTAAACATATCCTTAATCATATAAGTACCCTCAGGAGTACCGTCACTCACCCAGGGCTCTGCACCAAATTCATTCGAAAAACCTTTAAAAAACACTTTTTCATTGTAGAAATTTGTTAACCAGTCAATTTGAGCGCCGGCAGTTGCACCTGTGAGCTCGTTCACAATACTGGTGTTGATATCTTTGAGCATGATAGTTCCGGCTTCGGTTCCATCTGTCACCCACAACTCCTGACCAAATTGCTGATCTTTGGTATCGGCTTTAAAGAAGACTTTTCTGGCAACACGGGCAAAATGCAACTCATTGTCACTCGCTGCATGACTACCCGGATGCAGCACCTCACAATCCTTCAAGAGATTCGTACCGGCTTCGGTTCCATCCGAAATCCACAACCAACGTTGCACTTTCTCGTTATATGTCTCGCTTTCAAAATCCTGAGCTGCAAAAACAAACTGATTCTCGTTTAACTGGGTAAATCCTGAAGGATTTGAAGATCCAAAGAAATGTATGTCCTTTACCATATAGGTTCCAGCTTCGGTACCGTCGGAAATCCAGAGTTCGGTACCTGTCTCTGTATCAGACTGAGCCTGAAATACAACCTTATCATTGAAACGTTGCATCCACGCAACTCCCGAACTGGTGGTGCCCGGAAAAATATCTTTCACCAGCTTGGTTCCGGCGACTGTTCCGTCGGTCACCCAGAGTTCTTCACCATGTTCGGCATCCTGAGCAGTAAAGAAGGCTTTATAACCCGTTTGTTTACTTCCTGCCACAACCAGGTTTTTGGCTTTATCAACCGACCGGCTGTCTTCTACTGTTACTACTACTCCTTCTGGAGTCAGCATCTCCATACCTTCAGGCAATATTACATCTGCAGCTTTCACAGGTGTGATAAGCAGGGCAATGATGAACCCTAAAAAAGTTGAGTTTTTCATCTTTGTTAATTTTTTATGGATTATTATTAAAACATTTTTTAGTTCTATTATCTAAATTGATATTTCATGGCTTTACCATTTACTGTTATGATGTAAAGTCCTTTTTCAGATAGTGGGATGAATGAAAGATCATCATTCAGAATTTCATTGAAAATTAGAGAGCCGTTTGTATTATAAACAAGTACCCTTTCATTTTTGTTTATGTTCATGAGCCTGATTCCACTCTCCTCGTTTATGATGATGTATTTATCATTTATTCCATTCTTTACATCCGAAGAAGGAGTAAACTCAAATGCTCCCAAATCTTTAGATGCCCCGTAAATTGAGGTACCCTGAATGTCTGTTTGCAACACATATTCCACGGGTGAAGCAGGAGCAGGATTGGCAATGGTATTAACCTCATAAGAGTTTACCCCTCCGTTGATGGCCGGAGAGCCTGATGAAACAGAGAGATAAGGTACTTTGAAAGTTGAACCAATTGGATAACCTGATAAGGTAGTGCTTAAATTCAATGCATCCGGATTCACCGCAACTACTAAATTATTCATTGCAGCAGCATTGGTCGTAAAGTCAGTTCCATTGATGTTGGCGCCGATCTTATCAATGATATTATTCATTCCATATTCAATAGGAGCCGGTTGGTTTGCATAAAGGCCTTCACCATTTGCAGAGATGCTGCTTGTAATCAGGTTATTGGCCATATAAGAAGTGTATCTGAAACCTTCCAGTAATACCGTGTTTTTATGTGTTGGATCTCCGGAAGTATTTAAAATTGAGTTGTTACACATTGTATTATTGGTCAATATTATACTCTGCATTTTGTTTGTCGCGTTATTAGCTCCACTTGACAATGTAATAGCTCCACCCAATTGAATACCTTTATTCGATGTATTTTCCAGAAAAACAGAGTTTTGAACAACAAAAGTAGCATCATCATCATCTATAGCGCCATTATCTAATTGTTTGTTAAAATAAATGGCTCCTCCTTTTGACTTACAACTGTTCTTATAGAAAGTAGAATTCTTTATAACTGCATATGTAGGACCACCCACTACATGAGGATTAGTTATTAAATTTTCCGGATTATACGAATGCCGAACAACTATCGCACCTCCATATGCTTCTGCTGCTGTTGAGAGACATGTATTCTGCTCAAAGAAACAATTGTCAACAGTTAAATTATTTCCACAGAAATATATTGCACCTCCCCATGTTATCACTCCTGTTGTTGATTCAGTGAGATTGTTTGAAAAGGAACAATTATCAATAGAAAGATTTGATTTCATTCCTATTTTTATGGCTGCTCCACCTGTTTGACCAGTTACAGCATTGACTTCAAATTTTCCATTTTTAAATGCAAGCTTACTAATCGTAAGTGTTTTTTCTGACAATTGCATTTCAGTTAAACCATCAATCAAGGCAACTGCATTATTTCCGTCGAATACAGTATTCGCAGCATCATCACCTGTAATAGTTTGGTTATATGGCTTAATCACTGCAGTAGAACTAAAAATATAAGTACCTGAAGCAACGTGAATCACGGCACCATCTTCCGAGACCATGGAGGTTGCTTTTGCTAAAGTGGCATAGGGAGATTCCTGAGTTCCAGCGTTGGAATCATCTCCTGTTGTAGAAATGTAAATATCCTGTGCAGCAAAGACACCGGATATACACAGCATTAATAAAGATAGAATAGTAAATTTTCTCATTTCCTATAAATTTATATGGTTAATAATTGCCCGCTTTTTAAGGCGGAATATCTGCATACAAAAGTATAGGGATAAGGAAAAACAGACGGGTAATTTTGTACGGGTTTAAAGGAGTTATGTTCCGGAAAAATAAACGGCGATAAAACTAAAACAACAATCCCAATCAGAATATTACTATTTTATTAGTGAATCGTTCATTATCTGATGTTTCAATTGTCAGAAAATAAAAACCCGTTGCCAAATCAGTCACGGGAATAATGGCTGAATTATAAATCTCTTTCATTACTTTTCCTGCCGGAGATATTACCGACAGCTTATGAATATTATCAAAACCAGCTATATTAATTTCCCTGTTGGATGGAACCGGATACACCCTGTATTTTTTCTCCTTTGGCTCAATATCGCTATTGAGAATGTCTTGTCCGTTCATAATCGCTTTTACCTGTGTATTGTCAAGTGCCATGTTAAACAAAAATAAATCGTCGAGTAGACCCTGCCAGTTAGCCGCACTTTTATCGACTGTATTTTGCCTGTGTTTGCCTACATAAAATCCTTGTGTCGATGACTCAAAAGGTTTGGCTGACACCTCGGTATCAAGTTCGCCATTGATGTAAAACCTGAGTTTGGAATCGGCATGGGTACCAACAATGGCAAGGTGTGTCCATTGGTTACGGGGAATTTGACCAATACTTACATTACGGCTTCCTCCTATAAAAGTACCAACGTTTAACACATCGCTCCCGTTAGCACCAGACCCGATACAACTTAGCAAATAACGGGTGGAACCTGCGCCGTTATAGGCCTGATGCAGGATGATATGTTCTGCATGGTGACTTACCTCGCTTTTGTTTTTAACCCACGCGCACACGGTATAGTCACTTGTAGACGGGTTCAACAATTCAGCACGGGTTATTTCCAGAAAGGTGTCAGGTTCGCCCGACAACGCCAACGCGTTGCCATATACGCCAACCGAATCAGTCGAGAAGAAGCTTTCGCTTTGAGTCGTATTCTGAAGTTCAATTTTGTTGACGCTCTTGTCAGTCAAATCCCCATCAAAAGGAAAGTGAAAAACAACATTCCCTTCCACGGGCTTTGGAGGTGTATAACTACCCCATGGCCACGGCAGTGCTCCTTTCTGTCGGGCCCATTGTTCCCAGTGTCCGACCATCTCCTGAACAACATCAGGTCGCGATGCGGCAAGGTTATTCATCTCGGTGGGGTCAGCCGACAAATCGTATAACTCCCATTTCAGATGGTCGGTTGGCAAAAACACCCTGACAGGAACAACCTTAGCCACGCATTTCATGTCGCCAATACGTATACCCCTGTTCGCTTCATGCTCCCAACACAGGGTATCGCGGTTTAACGACTGATTAGCAAAAGCCGGAACAAGAGACACCCCCTGCATCGGAGTAATTGCTTTACCTCCAAACGATGTTGGATATGTCGAGCCTGAAACTTCAACTAAAGTCGGCATAATATCTATCAGGTGAGCGGGTTGATGACGCAGCTCACCTCTGGCTGATATTCCGGCAGGCCAGTGAGCAATAAACGAGGTACGAACCCCGCCTTCGTGAATATAATGTTTGTATTCTTTGTAAGGAGTATTTTGAGCATTTGCCCATCCTCCTCCGCAGTGAATGTACGACATTGGACCACCGATTTTCCCGGTTCCACTGTTTCTGCCTAATCCATCAGCCGGACCTTCGGCATTACCTCCATTATCGGAGAGAAAAAGAATGAGCGTGTTGTCATAAACACCTTTTTCTTTCAGTGTTTTAATCACCTGCCCGATACTCTGATCCATGATATCGACACAGGCTGCATAAGTTGCCATGATTGAATCTTGTTGGGCTTGCTGTAAAGGGGTAAGTGAACTCCATTTTTTAAAGTTCGGATCATCGGGAGTTAAAATATATTTATCATCAATTAAACCCATCGACTTCTGACGGGCATAACGCTCTTTTCGTAATTCACTCCAACCGTTTTTATAGCGACCAATGTATTTATTTACAACGGAATCGGGTGCCGCCAAAGGAAAGTGAGGAGCATTAAACGGCAAATACAGGAAAAAAGGTTTGCTGTCCTGTATGGCCTCATTTATGTATTTGATTCCCCACTCTGCCCATTTATAGGTTGAATACCAATCTTTTCCATCATTGGTGCCCCGTAAGTCAGTTGCAACACCATCAATGTCAATTTTATGAACGCCACTATTGTCGGTTAGGTAGTAAAAACCTGAGGCTTCATAACTACGATCAAATCCACGGGCAGTCGGAATTGTAGTCGGTTTGTTTCCCACATGCCATTTGCCGCTATGCGCGGTGAAGTATCCGGCACGCTTGAGAACTTCTGCAAAAGTTACCGTATTATCTGACAAGAAACCCTGATAACTATTTGATCCTTCAAGTGAGTATGTTGTTCCGGCCATCCAGCCCATACCTGCCTGATGTGGATGAAGGCCAGTCATCAGAGATGCACGTGTCGGGCAGCTTCTTGCAGCGTTGTAAAACTGAGTAAACCTGAGTCCATTGGCCGCTAATTCATCCAGATTCGGGGTGTTTATTTCACTCCCGAAACAACCCAGATCAGCGTATCCCATATCGTCAGCAAGAATTACGATTATGTTGGGTTTTGGGGCTTGAGCAGCAACCTGAAACGTGCATGCCAGCGATGTAAAAATAAGAAGATCACGATTTCTTTTCATATACTTAAATTTTATTCTTTCAGATTTTAAGGGAAACTCAACGAACAAAGTTATAATTTTTTTCTATTTTGTATTAAACGTGTATTGAAAGAATTCAACTGACAAAATTATCAATTTAACCTACAAGCTTCTTCTACAAATGATATCATAAGATTTAAGGTGAAATGAATCAAAACATTCGTCGTATATAACAGAACAAAATTACTTTTGCAAATTCGTGGCTGATGATTACTTTTGCCCTGAACAATCTCAAAAACTAAAAGTAATCGGTCATGAACAAATTTGCATCAACTCTATTATCGGTCGCGGGCATCGCTTTTTTATCATTCCTGAATGTCTCATTGACAAAGGCGCAGGGTGAGGAGATTTTTTTTGCCGACCCCACGATATTCACTGAAAATGGGAAATACTACCTCACCGGAACCAGAAGCAAAGCACCTATGGGGTTCTCGGTGCTCGAATCAACTAATCTGACTGACTGGAAATCCACATCAGATAAAAGCGCACACATGTTACTGGAGCCAGGAAAAGATGTCTTCGGAGAGCGGGGTTTCTGGGCGCCACAAATACTGAAAGATAAGGAAAAGTATTTTTTAACTTATACTGCCAATGAACAGGTAGTTATTGCTTCCTCAAATACACTTACCGGAAAATATAGTCAAACAGTTATCGAACCGATTGATGGAAGTAAAAAAAATATAGACTCATACATTTTCAAAGATGATGATGGTAAATACTATCTGTATCATGTACGTTTCAACAGGGGAAATTTTCTTTGGGTGGCCGAATTCGATTTTAAAGCAGGAAAAATTAAAACTGAAACATTAAAACAATGTTTCTCAAACACAGACGCCTGGGAAACTACTCCCAATTATAAATCCGACCCCATCATGGAAGGTCCGACTGTTATCAAAATGAAAGGGGTATATTACCTGTTTTATTCTGCTAATCATTTCAGGAACATCGATTATGCAGTTGGATATGCTACTGCAACTTCACCCTACGGCCCCTGGACAAAACACCCCTGGAACCCGATTATTCACCGTTCAATCGTTGGTGAAAACGGAGCTGGACACGGGGATTTGTTCTTCGATAAAAAGAAAAATCCATATTATGTATATCATGTTCACTATTCTGAAACAGAGGTCGCTCCCCGAAGGACACGTATTGTTCCGCTGAAATTCAAATTCAATAAAGAAACAGGCATTTACGACATTTCTGTGAAAGGAGATAAGGTAATAGTGCCAAAGGTAAGCTATTGACATTCTGGTCAAAAAAATACATGACAAAAATAATCGCAATTTATTTTTGTCATGTATTAATAATTAAGATTCAACACTGAATGCGTGTTAGTTTTTTAGTTTGCTGTGGCTTTCATCAGTTTTGTTGAATATACGTTTCCGTCGGCATAAGCTTTAACCATGTATAATCCCGGTACAAGATCCGAAGTGTTCAATTTGTACGGATTAATACTTACACTTAGCACTTTTGCTCCCTGAATGTTATAAACTTCAACCTTCTCCAGATTTCGTAATTTACTGTCTATCTGAATCTGGTTGTTAAAAGGGCTTGGATAAGCATTGAGTATATCATTTTTTACAATTTCAACACCAGAAGATACAGCAGGATAAAAGAACCATCCCGATGATTTTGTTGTACTTGCATAAGCATTAAACCAAATCAACCCGTAGGTACCACTAATATTTAATAAACTTATGGTGGGAGACACCGATTCATTTTCCAGATAATGCTGACCCGGAACAGGAATTTCATTTGTAAACTTGGCCAGATCCTTTAATTCCTGTGAAGTTCCCATTTTTAATTGTATACCCTGAGCCGACATAGTGACTGGAGGATTATTTACACCTGCATCATTTGAAAAGCTTATCTGTTGATTGTCAACTTTACTTACAAGATACACATATTTGTGCGTATCATCGTTTGTTCCGGGAGCTTGTTCCAAACGCCACATGTATTTATCCTGTTGCATTTCAGCAGTAATACCGGCATCAATCTTGTCGGCTGCAAGCGCGGTACCATCCCAATACATGTAACGATTTCTGCGTTGTTCCACATTGTTACCATAATTACTCGACATCATGTTATACCAAACTGGGTTTTCCGCTGTACTGATTACCGGAAAATCAGTAAGATAACCTTCAGGCATTCCTGAGACCTGTGCTTTCACATCAGTTGTAGCAAGCGTCAACATCATAAAAGCAAAAGCAAGAAAAAAAGAATAATGTTTTTTCATATTATTTTAATTTATGGCCCTGGATTATTTTAGTTTTTAAGAGATGAGGATAATATGCAGTCGGGCCTTCTATACTGTTACTTATCCAGACCTCTTTTATGATTTTCGAATTAAAAGGCGACAACCTTCTGATTAAATACAATGCCATTTTGAGCAAGACTAACAACATAGATTCCTTTTCTTGCTGCAATACTGATTCGATCGTTTACCACCGGCTTGTTTATTATCATTCGTCCTGTCAGGTCGAACATAGCCACAGAAAAAACACCGGAACCCACCACATTGATCTGTTGTCGTTCGCCGAAAACCCTGAAAAGGTTGCTGTCAGTTCGATGGTGAACACCGAGACTGATATTCGATCTGTTGAGCACTGGATATTCGCCCTCGCTTATTGTCCAGATATTCGTAAAATCCCATGACAAATTTTCGGTATAAAAATCTTTGCTTTTAAACACATTCCTTTCGCGGTAATTAATAATGCCATCCGGAATTTCACCACCCCGTCCTTTATCGGAAGTATTGAGATAGTATAACAGAATACCTGAGCATGCATATACTTTGTCGAAGAGTTCGAAATCGGCATAAGTAGGTCCGCGCCTGGAAAAAAACAAGTTAGAAGTAGCAGCGCCTATCGTGTCAGCCAAAACAAGCACTTCTTCCATTTTAATGTAATTATGTTGATCATAAAATGTTAGAATTCCGGCTGCATTTCCAGCTGCATGATTTTTTTGTTCAGATGTAATTTTTCCTGAAACGTAAACCCGCCTGATATTTATCTTACCATAAGTTGAGCTTGTATTTCCTTTTGATAGCGCGACAATACCTCCGGCACACGATGGATTATTCATATCGGTACTCAGACTGGAGGCTTTCACATCCGCTGTAACATAACTATCCTGAATAATGTTATACCCGGGAAATGTAGCATCGGTACCCACACGACCCGCGATACCACCTATCTCCGTATCACCCTCGACCGAACCACTTACCGACACCCTTTCAACACGGGTTTCTCCAAGTATAACTCCCGACACGGCTCCGGCTATTGCACCGCCTTTGATGTTGACGTCGATGAAATCAACATCTCTGACCGTAGCATGATTTAGTTGTGCAAAAAAGCCTTTATAATCACTAACTGTGTTTATTTTCAGACCTTTTACCGCGAAACCCCTTCCGTCGAAAGTCCCTTTAAAAGCTTGCGGACTCACATCAGTAGCACTGCTCGCTCCAATCGGAATCCACTCTGTTCCTTCGGGGATAATAATATCATTCGTGAGATAGAAGTTACCATTCAATGAGGCTCTCATCAGATTGTTAATATCAGATACCGACTTTAAAGCTACCGGAGCTGTCATGGAAGTACTTTCAGGGTTGGGATAATCAAGTAACACGCCTTTGTCTCCTTGCTGGACCATCCATTTTTCAAGCTCTGAACGCATCAGGTTAATTCTTTCAGCATGCTCGGGTAGTCCGGCCAGGTTATTCATTTCCCACCAATCGGTTTCGAGATCATATAATTCAATCGCCGGGCGGTTGACATACCGGTTTGTTAAAAATAGCGCTGTGGGGTTTGTTTGAGCTGTTGCAAGCCACGAAGCCCACATATTTGTTGTGTTTGTAGGATTATTTACATATTTGCAGTAATACTCCACATCGGGAATGAGGTTTACGATGAGTTTATATCGCTTGTCCTGAATACTCCTGATTGGATAAGCTGACCCTTCGGGATAATTGTTGTGTATGCCATAAGCCCATTGCCTGTGCTCTTGCGTATTCCCGTATATTGCATCCAAACAGCTGGTTCCATCCAAACCCTGAATCGCGTTTCCACCTCCAAATTCGATGAGTGTTGGCAATATATCTTCGTATTGAATCAATGCTGTATTAACCGAGTTTGGGGTTATTTTGGACGGATATCGCGCTATGAAAGCACTGTGCTGTCCGTAATTGTAACAGGTCCATTTTCCGAAAGGAAGCTGCGGCCCCTGTTCGCCCAGAAAAATGACCAAGGTATTATCGAGTTTACCTGAGTTCTTCAACACTTCCATTACAGAACCTACTTCATTATCGAGCTCCTTAATTTCGGCCAGATACTTACAAAACTCGGTTCTTGTTTTAGTATTATCCACTATATTAGGCGGCAAACTGATGGTTGACGGATTAAATTTACTCGCGTCTCCCCACGTCCAGGGCATGTGTGGATTCGTGCTGCAAACATACAGGCAGAATGGCTGTGAACCACTTCGTTGGATAAACTCTTGTATACCATCTGTTGTGTACGGCGCTGCATTAGCCACGCAATTGACTGTAAATCCCGGTACATTTTCGAAGCCATAAACTACCGGCTGATTAACAGGATGGTCTTTCCCGGTGCGTCCAACCCGGTATCCAAGATTCGCGAGATAAGTGGTTACACTTTTAATATTGGTGTAAGTTTTTTTATGATTCTGAAATGAACCGTGACGCACAGGATACAATCCGGTATATAGCGATGCGCGTATAGGAACACTCATACTGGCCGACGCGTAGTTATTTATCATTCTAACGCCTTCGGATGCGAGCTTGTCGATATGAGGTGTTTGTACATTGACTCCTCCGTAGCACCCTAATTCATTTGTCCCCAAATCATCGGCTACAATCACAACAATATTGGGTTTGGAAGATGTTTGCGCCACTAATTGCATGGCGGCAGAACCAAGTAGGGATACTGAAAGTAGTGATTTTAATTGCATTTCGTTAATTATGTGTTTTTAGAAAATTTCGAATTACAACCCGCTTTGTTTAAAGCAAAGCGGGTTGTAATCATGTGTTCCCGGTCTATCTCCAATCGTTAATGTAAACTCCGTTAGCCTGCACATCACGAATCCGGTTCCGATACACCAATGTATCAGCAGAGTTACATACTGTGCCATCGTTGAGAGTATAGGTATAACTCAACGTGAAGGTCCTTGTAGCTGTATCGAACGCGGAGTCGGCTAACGGACTTACAGCAATTGCCGAAGCCGGATCGGCAGCTATGGTAACATTACCTCCCGCAACAGGTGTATTCAGCAATAATGAATAGACTCCTTTTGCCGGATCATTTGTGCCAATCGGATCGGCCACTAATTTCATCGTGGTTGGACCTGTTGTTCTCAATAGTCTGAAGCTATTGTTTTGAGTAGGATCACTTTTGAACCTGACCGTGTTGACTGTACTGCCTTTTGTCTTGGTAACAGTACCATAATAGGTGTAATTTGCCTCTTGTTTCGCAAAATAACTCACCGATATAACCATGTAATTTTTGGCCTCATTGATAGAGTCAATATTGTTTTTTGAAACCAGCTTAACCGGGATAACATAGACTCCGGTAAGGCTTTGCGGGTCGGCAAGGAATTTAACCGAGTCAAGTTTCACATTCAGATACCCATCCAACACACCTTTTTTAATCGTGATTGTGTTTGAATGACCCAGCGTGTAATAATCGGCAGGAAGAATC
Organism: Paludibacter sp.; assembly: GCA_034928085.1. Lineage (GTDB taxonomy): Bacteria > Bacteroidota > Bacteroidia > Bacteroidales > Paludibacteraceae > Paludibacter. The sequence continues at coordinate 10,725 of JAYFPG010000045.1, read as the reverse complement.
GTTTTTCCGGCCGGAACCAGGGTGGGATCAATTTCGTATCCGACTTCACGTTGCATCGTATTGTTCAGTACACCTGAGAATGTAACACCTATATTCATCTCCAGACCTTCCCCGACTATTACATTTCGCACACAGTCTTGATTTGGGAAACTTACCATTGTATATTCAAATTCAATGGGATCATCCTCAAATGAACAGGAAAAGACTGTCACAATTGAGACAAGAAGCAGGATCAATTTTATGTTTTTCATATCGAAACTTATTTTTTTTGTTTAATAAATTATTTCCATCCGGCATTTTGGAGGATGGCAGGAGAGTTCGCAATTTCCACATAAGGAATGGGTAAATACGGGGACTGAAACTTCCTTTTTTCAAGTGTCACGATGCTGTATGTATATGTATTATCGGTATTTTTCACGATCTTCATCCCTTTAATTTCCGTATTCAGCTGCGTTGTGCTGTTATCGGCAATATTCCTTCTCAAATCAAAGAAATAATGTCCTTCAAAGCTCAACTCCACACGTCGCTCTCTCAAAACATAATCAACAAACTTTGTGGCATCGGTTCCAACAACAGTATTGAGATAATTGGCCTTCCCACCATAACGGGCCTGAATTTTCAGGAAAACGTCGTAGGCTGTAAATCCATAGGCCTCGGGATCCGATTTTACTCCCCATGCAATTGCTGCAGCCTCACAATAATTGAGGTATAACTCCGGTAAACCTAATACAATTCGTGCACGTGCAGTACCGGCAAGCATATTGGGCCGGTTATCAACCGTATTGCTTCTCAATAGTTTTTTCAGGTAATACGATGTTCTTGATGTACTTTTGAAGGGAACATAAGCATCGGCACCGCCTTCATACGATTTAATGGTGTAATAATTTGCTTTCCCCATTTGAGATCCATTGTAAGCTACGAACTGTGCCAAACGAGGGTCGCGGTTTAAGTATGGATTCTGTTCCGAATAAATTGTGCTTTCGCTTATTGGATAACCATTTGCATCATTAAATGCATCAACAAAATTTTGGGAGACTCCCGTAGAGGCATTCCCAAACATCGCACTTGGATAATTATTGGTTTCAAGCGCTCTGTTGCCAGATTGTATATTGGTCCTGAATAAGATGTCTCTGATCTGAAAAGTTTGATTGTTCAACTGAGCAAAATAATAATTATCGTAAGTTGCAAGTGCAGTTCCAATACCTCCAATTGCTTTTATGGCTTCCCCGGCAGCTTTTGCAGCCAACTCCCATTTTGACAGATCGTTGGTAGGATTGTAAGCCGGACTTGCCGCGTACAGCAAAACACGGGCTTTCAGCGCCATGGCCGAAATTCCGGCAGCACGTCCATTCATCGACTGACCCGTAACACGATCGGTACCGGTATACTGCACCGGCAGGTACTTGATCGCGCTATCGCAATCTGCCACAATTTCATTTACACAGTCGGTATAAGTACCTCTCGGGATGTTTAAATCATCGCCGTAATCCAACACACGGTCACCAACCAGGGGATAGCCTAAGACTGTGCCATCGTCACTCCTTCCTGCAAATGTTTTGAGTAGCTCACTTCTCCAATATGCACGCATAAAATAGGTTTCACCCTTCACTCTTAACAGTTCCCGGATATTATCTATACTATCCTGCGCAACCGAGATTGAATAAAAGCGTACAGGTGTCGCTAACCGTTTTCCCGGTGTAATGACTAGCTTCGGGAGAAATGCATTCAGCGACCTGATTTGATTGTAGCACTCTTTCCAGTTATTCAATGGATTGTTGTCGGGGCGAAGCGCTCCGTTTCCTGCATTATAATAATCGCCGGAAAAAGTATTATCGACAGCATTGTCGGTAAGTTTATCCATGTTAATTGGAAACTGATTCGGAATTTCTGAATAGGCATAAAGTAACGGGGCACAGAAATACTGGGACGTTGCATAAATCTGTTCCTCGCTCAACGAAGTGTCAAGCTGCCTTTCGAGAATATCAGTACAAGATGAGATCAGAAATACAAACAATACTGATCCCGTTAATTTTTTTACAAGATTTCTCATATATATGAAATTTACTGTTTTCACAATTCTGTTATGTGGGTTCTGTGTTTAATTTTTAGAATGATAAAGAAATTCCTCCCGTGATTGTGGTACAAAGCGGAAAATTACCAATTCCGGCATCCAGACTCTCAGGGTCTAAATCTTTTATCTTCGACAAGGTCAACAAGTTGGCCCCTCTTGCATATACTTTTACGTGGTTAAGCCCGATTACTTTTGTAATCGACTTTGGCAACGTATAGCCCAGTTCAATATTTCTGATTTTGAAGAAGCTTCCGTCAACAATCCAGTAATCAGAAGTCTGAAAGTTATTTGTTCCACCTTCTGCTCTGAGGATTGGATGAGGATTGCCATTAGGCAGCCCGTCGTAAATCACCTGCGAATATTTCCGGTTTCCATAAATCTGATAATACTTATTATCAAGCAAACGATCGAAACCAGCAAGTCCGTAACCCAAAACATCCAGATTGATGCCTTTATATGCAATACTAATATTTACTCCATACTGAATTGTTGGCAGCGAATTCCCAACAACAACCCGGTCCTTATTGTCAACAAAGTTATCGTTGTTCAGGTCGGCATACTGCATATCACCCGGTAGCACATTGCTGAACAACTGTGTGGGAGCGCCATCAATTGCCGCCTGATCCTGGAAGGTACCAACATACTGAAGGCCCAATATGTCCCCATAAGTTGAAACTTTTCTCAACCCATCGAAACCCTCCGGATAGTTAGGATTTGCTTCTTTCGTAACCTGTGATTTTCCGTATGTCATATTGGCTCCTACAGAAACAGTCCAGTCCTTCAGTTTCTTCGCATAACTAACTTCCCACTCGAATCCATTACTAAGATAGGCTTTATAGTTCTGCATCATGGCAAGTCCACCATTTAATCCCATTACACCCGGCATAATATCTTCAACAGTGGCAAAAACACCACTCAGTTGATTATTAAAATATCCCGCTGAGATTGATAGGGATTTTTTTAACAGTTCCATGTCAAATCCCACGTTGAACTCTTTACTCTTCTGATAACCTAAATCAGGATTTCCACGCTGCGATAAATAAGCGATATTATTGAAACCATTCACGCTATAAGTATCTCCGGTAGCCCATCGATCGATGTATAAATCGTAACTTACAATTCCGTTTCCATCTAATGAAGTATATCCGAGTTCTCCGTATGAAGCCCTGAGTTTCAAATAATCAATCCCTGACGATTTCATAAATGGTTCGTCGCTCATAATCCAGCCGGCACCCACTGTTGGGAAATATCCAAAGCGGTTATCCACACTGAATGTTCCTACACCTACACGGTTAAGACTCATTTCCAGCGCATATTTGTTATCGTACATATAGTTCACTAATCCACCCAGGTTCATACGGGTCATATACTGGAACTGAGCCCCGTATGTTTTCATCTGCTGGTAGTAGGTAACCAATGCATTGATATCATGCTTTCCAAACGTATTATTGTATACCCCGGTGAAATTAACCGCGTAATTTCGCTGAACAGAAGTACCTGTACGCGATAATGACGTTTCTTTCGTTTCATTTCCATACGAATTAAATGTCACACTATTATCCTCTCCCACAACCGGTTCGTATGAAACAAAGGTTGCTTCCTGAGCAGAAGTAATATCATTGTAAACGTCGAAAGTAACCGACGGTGTTAACCTGAGTCCCTTCACCCATTTTCCCAAATCAATATCCGTGGTAAGATCTGTCTGAACATAGGAATAATCTCTACCGGCATAACCTCTGGCAGTAAGATAACCAAGTGGGTTGTTCAGATTTGAAGCAGTACCACCAAATACATCACCCTCTTTTACGGGAGTTAATCCTGATCCCGGAATCGTAATGGGGAATTCATTGGGCCTGTTGTCGGACAGCATATTGAAAAAAGTCTGAGTAGACATGTTAGGCCATTTTTTGCTTTGCAGGGCCGCATTGAATCCTGCTTTTACCTTTATAAATCCTAAAACAGTATTATCTATGTTTCCTCTCAACGTAAAGGCCTCATCTCTGTTGGGATAGGCCGTGAACTTTTCCAGCCCGCCGTTTGTCTGAAAACCAAAGTGCACAAAATACTGTGTATTCTGGTTTCCTCCTGAGAATTGACCATTTGCTCTCGTGATGGTGACATTATTATTCAGGAAAGTATTATAATAATCAACATCCGGATAAAGCACCGGATCGCCGTTAACGTAATTATCAGGATTGTAATACGGCGATAAGCCTGAATTTATCAATGCCTCATTGTATTTTGTCGTATATTGATAAGCATTCAGATACTTAGGCAGGCGGGTTGGCATTTGTATGCCCGTCTGGATGTTGAATGTGGAATAATTTTCACCTAACGCTCCTCGTTTCGTTTTAATCATCAGAATTCCATTGGCCTGCGCACCACCATAAAGCGACTTCAGGCTTGCATCTTTCAACAGCTGAACACTTTCAACTACCTCATTTTCAATATAATTTAATGAACGCTCAACTCCATCCACCAAAATAATGAAGTTACCATAGGGTGCGCGTACAAAGTCCGTAGAATTGGTAAATCCCGGCACCATGGTATTGTCCATGGTATAGAGCCCGTTCAGCCTGCCGCTGAGTGAATTCATAAAATACATGGTCGGATTAGCTTGCAACTCGCTTCCATCAACTTTTGAGTAGGCTCCTACTGCTCGACGCTCAGTAGTTTCACCAAAAATGGTATATAATTTCGAATCACTTCCATTTTTGTACACATTGGCTTCAAGTCTGATTTTTCCGCCGTTGAAATTTTCGGTTGAAAGAAGTACTTCTTTATAACCTTTGGCAGTAATCTTAAGCTCATCGTCCTTCTTTATCTCCAGTGTTGCTTTTCCCTCATAACTAACCGCATATTTATCTCTACTTTCGGAAGTAAAAATATATGCCTGCGAAATTGGGGTACCTTTTGCATCAACGACTTCGACTTCAATTTTTTTCTTTGTACTCTTTTGTCCGAAAGTTTGAACAAAAGGTATTAGTAACAGTATTAGAAATATCGCCTGATACTTTATTTTATATTCCATCATAGTGTGTATTTTTAAAATTACCAACCCGGGTTTTGTTTGAAATTAGGACCAATCCTCGTATCATCAAGTTTTATTACGAATAAGTTATGTCTTTTTTCATAAACTCTGGTTTTAACCAATACCTTTTCGTATTTAAAGCCTGTTGGATACACTGTTGGATCATAGCCCGGTTTTAATTTGGTTATGTAATATCCATAAATGTCACGATACAGCGGATCTTCACCGATCAGCCATCTGCGTACATCGTAAATACGTTGTTCTTCATAACAGAATTCCACCCGTCTTTCATTTCTGACTCTTTCTCTGAACGAATCCTTCACAAGGAATTTTGCATTCAGATTCGGCATTTGAGCGCGGTTTCTTACTTTATTTATAGCACCTTCGGCAGAATATAAACAATTGTTGTATTGCTGGGCAGGATCTGCCCATGCTTCGTTGGCTGCCTCGGCATAATTCAAATACACTTCTGCCAGGCGTATGTAGGGCCATACAACAGGTAACGCGGTATTGAAAATATTTCCTATCCATTTCATTCCATAAGTGCCGGTTAGTGTATATCCCATTACCGGCACACCTGCCGAAATTTGCAGGTCGAGACTGCCTTCGGCACCTGTCGCCTCGTTGCTATGGAAAATCTGTAAAGTTTTACCTGCCACAGTAGCGCCGTTATATATTATGTTAAAATAAAAACGGGGGTCTCTGTTTGCAAATGGGTTCTGAGGATTATAACCTGAAGCTGCATCGCCGGTTGGCAATCCATTATCCATTTCAAAACTTTCAACGAAGTTGGCATTTGGAGCATTTCCATATTTTCCACTTAGTTGTCCGGGCGGGCGACCAGCCATTTGTGTATATCCATCCGCTCCCCATGGCATACTTTGTCTACGTCCTAACAGCACTTCCTGCAGGTAATACTCTTCCTTTACATTTTTAAACATGTAATAGTAATTTGCCCATTCTACTAATGCATAGCTGTTTTCCTCAGCGACACGCAAACATTCATCAGCCGCCAAAGCCGCGGCTTCCCATAAATTCTTGCCATTTGGAGTCTCGGTACGAGCCTGATCACTGGCTGCATAAAGCAGTATTCGCGATTTTAACGCCAATGCGGCAACCCGTGTAGGATGCGGAAATTCTGAGGCCGGTATAACATTCTCTAAATACATGGAGGCCGAGTCACAGTCAACAGCTGCTCTTTCGTATGTTTCCTGCATCGATAATCTAACTAAATCCATCTGTGCATCGGCTTCAACAGGAGCATATAAATAGGGCATTCCACCCCAACGACGACACAATTCAAAATGTGACCAGGCTCTGTAAAAGTAGCACATACCCAGTATTTTGTTTCGCGACGCTTCTGATCCCGGATAATACTCGATGTTTCGGATTCCCGTGTTAGCAACCCTTATATGTTTCCATATTTGTGCCCAGGTCGCATTGTTAGACCAAACAGCATTATCATTGGTTCTCAGTGAGTAAAAATTACCCATGACTGCCTGCACTGAAGGAACACCGGTAAAAGTTGCACAAGAAATTGAGTTGTCGCTAATTCCACAATCGTGACTGCCAATGGGTTTTGCACCGTTTTCGATGGGCAAGTAAAAGGGGTTCATGACAAGATATTCGCAATATCTGCTATAATTCAGAGAATCGCCGAATACTGTCTCGAAAGTTAATCCGGAAGCTTCCGGCGCCTTATCCAGGTATTCACACGACCCCAGACTTAAGGATGCGACCAATATGATTAGTGTGATTAAATAATTCTTCATATAAATATTGACTTAATTGATTAACTAAAACATGAATTTTGCTCCCAACTGAAAACGTCTCAGCATCGGATAATAGGCATTGGCCAGGTTTAAACCTGAATCGCTGGCCTCCGGGTCAGACAATGGATAAAAAGGACTCCATGTAAATAAATTATTTCCTCTAAGATATATATTCACACTCTCCACTCCCAGTATACCACAAATTTCTTTTGGAAGATTATAACCCAAATTCATTGATTTCAGGCGGACATAGGTCGCATCATAGATAGTATTGCTATTCACATCTCCGTCACTTACATTGTTGTTTATACGATTGGCATCATAACGATACGATGGATAAGCTGCATCTGGGTTTGAAGGTGACCATACGTCCTGCTGATACTCGAATACCTGATTACTTAAACGGTGCAAAGGCCACATAAACGCATCTGAAACCACTTTCGAATAACATGTTGCACCGGCAAATGTAATGTCGAAATCAAAATTTTTATACCTGAAACCTCCATTCAGGGTAAAGTTGTAAAGGGGATATTCACGCGCGTAACCTATGGGGACTTCATCGTTCACATCTATCACTCCGTCACCGTTAAAATCAATCCAACGGGTATCGCCCAGACTAAACTGACCCGATCCGTATCGAATGCTATTCATAAGCATATCAGCATCCTGCACCCATCCCTGTCTTACATTTCCGAACAACTGATAAATTCGCTTGCCGGCTTGCTTTTGGTATTCCGGCTTATATAAAGGCTCGTCCCGGAATACAATACGGTTATCACTAAAACTTACCGCAGGTTTTATCCAATAATAGAATCCATTTGAGGTCCTGTTCTGAAACTTCAGTTCGATTTCGTATCCATAGGTTTCAGTTTCTCCCATGTTCTGTTGTTTCAAACCCACACCAAACCAGTCGGGAACAGACATACGATCCAATAAGATGTCATACCGGTGTTCCTTAAATAAATCTACATGTAAAACGAACAATTGATTTTTCAGGAATGAAACCTCAACCCCGATATCTTGTTTTACAGCTTTCTCCCAGGTCGCGTTGGCATTTGCTGCGGCTTCTTCTAAAATCAACGTATTCTTCACACCCGGATTACTTGCAGTACCAGCATTATATTTAGTACCAGTACCACCAACAGTATAGGATGAGGTATAAAGCCATCTGCTTCCTGCAGCATCACTACCAACCATCCCCCATGATCCCCTGATTTTTGCTCTGCTTAAAACAGGCAGAACCGGTTTGAAAAATTCTTCGTTATGTAAATTCCAGCCTAACCCAAACGAGGGGAAAACACCATATCTGTGCTCAGGAGCAAATTGCTCAGACCCATTTACCGAGAGATTCGCTTCAAGCAAGTATTTACTTGCATAATCATAGGTTACACGTGCTGCAATACCTTGTTGAAACGAGGGGAAATCCACATTCGACTGAGCCTTCCTTCTTTGTCCTAAAAACAATCCGGTAATTGCATGCTGACCAAATGTTCGGTTATAATTAAGCGATGCTTCAAGATACCAGCTTCTGTATGGTGTTCCTGAAACACTTTCGGTTGATGGTACCGGTACTGTTTGGGGACCTTCACCGTCTAATGTTCCACTACGTCCAACAGCCCTGTCCCAGTTTAAGGTAGGATTTAGCCTGTAAGTAACAGCATCATAGGATATAGATCGTTCAAAAGCAGTCGTACTGTTGAATGAAGCAGTCCCTTTCAGCACCAACCCTTTTGTAATGAAATCTAATTTTTGAGACAGTTTTAAAGAAACATTCAAATTTGATGTCCGTTGCGTTCTGCTTCCGCTATAATTGTTTGCCACAAAGGGATTCTCAGCATTAGCCAATCCGGTTGTTGCAATACGATCGCCCAACTCTTCCGGTCGTAAAGGGTCGGGGTATGTGTCAAGCACTGACGCCGGATAGTACGCGGGGATTAACATTGGGCCCAATGTAAACAACGGGCGGTATAATCGTTGGTTATTCGTTTCATAAGGTTGATTGCGAATACCGATATACCCTCCTGCATCGATAGAAAAAACTGTTGTTTTAGTTGCATTCACATCGGCATTGAACCGATAATTAATTTTGTCGTATTTATAGCGGGGGTCATATTCCGCCTGCCTCTGAGTATTAAGAATGTCACTCTCGCCCGTATAACTCAAAGATGTAAAGACTCTTGCAAAGTCGGTACCTCCTGAAACATTGACATTAAAATTTTGTGAAAAAGCAACATCATTCAATAACAAATCCTGCCAATTGGTATTGGGATATATATAAGGCATGTCCTGCAAGCGATAATGTTCCAACACATCATCGGAAATTATCTGGTTAAATGCATTATCATTACGGGCGGCCATATTCATTACCAAAGCTGTATTATAGCTATCGATTGGAGCAATGATTCCTGTTGGCGATTTTGCAGTCAGTTCACCTGTAACTGCAACCTTCACTTTACCTTTCTCTCCACGTTTTGTTGTAATAAGAATTACACCATTTGCACCACGTACACCAAAAACAGCAGTAGCCGATGCATCCTTAAGAACAGATATCGTTTCAATCTCATTCGGGTTGATTTGGGTATATTCTCTTTCTACGCCATCAACCAATATTAACGGATCATTTCCTTGCCAGGAAGAAACACCGCGAATATAAATTTTGGCATTATCATCACCTGGTTTTCCCGATGATTGAATCGCAGTTACCCCGGTAATTTGACCACTCAACGCGGCTGAAATGTTCGACGCTGAAACTTTAAGCAGGTCGTCGCCCTTTACCTGCGATATGGCAGCAACGGTACTCTCTTTCTTCTGCACACCGTAACCTACCACCACAATTTCCTGAAGTTCTTCATTGATTTCCGCGAGTACAACCTTGATTTGCGTTTGTTTTCCTAATGCAATAGTTTGTGATTCGTAACCAACATAAGAGAAAAGGAGTTCTTTGGCGTTTGATGGTACATTCAACGTGAATTTACCATTTATATCAGTAATCACCCCAATTGTGCTTCCTTTAACAAGAACCGAAACCCCGACAAGAGCCTCCCCGTTCTCATCAAGAACGGTTCCTGTAAGCTTAGTCCTTTCAGAAGAGGACTGCCCATGTACAGCACTCACCGAAATACTTAGCAGTGCTATAAACAAGCACATAATAACTTTTAAACGATTTTTGTTTTTTAAGACATATTTCATAACCTATATTTTTTCATTCAAATCATTTGTTTGATAATAATTCACTTGCAAATCATCGACTTTTAAGTCAGAAGCTATTGACCTGCTGCTGTGCCTCTTTTACTATCCCGAGGAACAACATTTACCATTCAAACAATACAGGTTACAAAAATTCAAAGATGATGCAAGAGACGTTGCATCCAACAAGGTGATTGATTTCATAAGTATTGTATTTAAAATTAATTGTGTGACTAAAAACCTTTGGCAAAGATAGATTACACAGTATAAATTAGTATAGGAAATTTGTCCTTAGTTTCTGTAAAATTCGTTTATTTGGGCTCTGCTTAGGAATCATCTCCATAAAGACATGCTTTTACGCTTGATGTCCCAAATGTCCCATTCTGCTGTAAACCCGGCATAAACACCTGCTTTTACCTCCTTTCCCTGTGTTAATTTTGTCTTGTCAGAATCATTACACTGATCAGTACATGACGACAAAACAAATTTAATTATTTATTTTTAAAATTTATCTTTATGATTACTTCATTACTGTCCCATTAAAATCTAAAAGAGTTCTTTGAAATATTTGAAATTTAGTTAGTTGCGAAGCTTTTTTGAGCGCGACGATTTCAATTTCTAACTTTGCTGCCCATAAATATAAGGCTGCAATGAATAAAGAGAAA
>JAYFPG010000059.1:0-43275 GCA_034928085.1 Paludibacter sp. | reverse complement strand
TTCACGGAAACCGTGTTTGTTTCTTCTTTTTCTGTTAGAAGGTTGGAATGTCCTTTTCATCGCTTTATCGTGTTATTATATTAATATTCTTGTTTTTGGGATTGCAAAGATAGAAGTTTTTTTTTATCTGACAAAACTGTTGATGATATTTCCTTATTTTGTTGAAGATTTGAGTATTTTCTTCACAAATTCATTTATATTTGTTGATTAAACTGTATGCATATCTTTAAGATCAAATTCAAAATTAAATCCATGAGAAAATTACATCTTATTATAATTATCCTGTTGGTGTTTTTTGTTTCCCTGAGTGCAAGCCGTCGAAATGAAGCGGAAGCAAGACAAATTGCAGAAAATCACTTTAATAACACCAACTATACAAGCGGCAAACAAAAAGCTCCTGATTCAAATAATCTGCAGCTTGTATATACCCTCAAAGATAATGAGGATATTGAATCAGATGGACTTATCTATGTCTTTAACAAGGGTGAAAACAATGGTTTCGTTATTATCTCAGGTAGTGATGAGGCTAACACTATTTTAGGTTATGCTAATACCGGAACTTTCAATGCCGGTAAAATTCCGGATGGACTAAATTTTTGGTTGAACAGCTTTGCCAAAGAAATTAAATGGGTTGAACACATTACTGAAAACAAGCTTTTTGACGTTAAAACTTCAGATACAAGTATTCAAAAAATCAAATCAACCACTCAGTTTGCGTCTGCTGTTAATCCTTTATTGGGAAGTATTAAATGGAATCAGGGAGAACCTTACAACAATTTATGTCCGCTCATTCCGGGTACAAGTCAACGTACAGTGACGGGATGTGCTGCGACCGCGATGGCTCAGGTGATGAAATATCATCAATGGCCGGTAAGTGGAACCGGTTCAAACTCATATACAACCGAAACGTATAAAATACCTCTCTCGGTTGATTTTTCTGCCACTACTTACGATTGGGCAAATATGACCACAACTTACAGCTCTGCCAGTACAGAAACTCAAAAAAATGCGGTTGCGACTTTGATGTACCATTGTGGTGTGGCAACCAATATGGATTATGCAGAATCAAGTGGAACAACAAGCCAGAGAGTTGCGTCTGCCCTGATAAATAATTTTGGTTATGATGCAAACCTGAATCTGATTTATCGCGATTATTACACCCGTAACGAGTGGATCAATTTCCTGAAAACCGAATTAAATGCCTTACGTCCGGTATTGTATGCCGGTCAATCCAGCACTGGTGGTCATTTATTCGTGTGTGATGGATATGATACCAACGATTATTTCCATTTTAACTGGGGATGGGGCGGTATGTCCGATGGATATTATGCCATAACGGCTCTCAATCCATCCAGTCAGGGTATCGGAGGTAGCTCCGGTGGTTATAACAGTGATCAGGATATTGTGATAGGAATGCAACAACCCAATCCAGCAACGATTCCATCATACTTCATATATATGAAAGAAGCTTTAATTAGTTCTAACCAAAGCGTACAAAGAAATGCGAAAACTACTATCACCCTGAAAAAGACATTTAATTTTGGAATAAATACATTTAATGGGAGCATTGGTATCGGACTATACTTAGATAATAACCTTATAAGTGTTATCAAATCCCTCACGACTGAAATTCAGCCAAATTATGGGTTTAACGAATATTTAATAAGTAATGTAAGTATTCCAACCGATGTTGCTAATGGTACTTATAAATTGCATACCATATATAAAGCAACAGGACAAACAAACTGGTCTATCGTCCGGGGTTATGTTGGTACTCCGAATTATATGTATGTACAAGTAAGTAGTAATAATGTAACATATAACAATGTAACTGATTTTGGTCCAAACTTAACTTTAAATTCTGTTTCAGCCACCGGAAACGTTTATCAGGATAAAACAGGAAGATTTGTTGTTGAAGTAACCAATACTGGTGAAGAATACAATTCAAAATTGGGCATATATTTGCAATCTAAAACGAATTCTTCTATATATCAATTAATTACTGAAGATGCCAATATCACAACCAACGAAACTGCAAGCTATTACATAAACAAAACAATTACATTAGATCCGGGAGAATACTATCTGGCAGCCATGTACGACCCCAATAATATTCGGGCAACAGCAAGCTCCCTTTCACAACTTGGTAATGTTCAAACTGTCAACATCCTGCCTACCCCTACAGCTACTCCGGTATTCTCGCTAACAACTCAGATCGCTTTCCCAAATAATAACGATGTCAATAAAGAGTATGATGTGTTAACAGCTAACATCATCAATACCGGAGGTTATTTTGAAAACAAAATGATTGCTTTTATTTTTCCAACAACCGGTGGCAGTTCGCTCACCTATATCGGATATCAGGCTGCTTATTTTGATACCAACGAACAAAAAAATGTAAACTTTGCAGGTGGTATCAACTTAGATGCAAACCAATATTTAATCATAACCTATTATCATAATGGATCTGGTTGGGTTCGATTGTTACCCAACGAAAATTCGGCAACATTGTTTACAATTCAACCAGAATTTACAACCATTGAAAATATCCCGGAAGAAATTAAGGAAATAAAAATCTATCCGAATCCTGCTACTGATTATATTAGTTTTTACTCAGAAAAAATAGTTGATAACATCAGCATATATCAAATTGATGGTAAACTAATTCAGCAATTTGCTCCGGAAAAAAACGGAAATATCCGGATTGATATAAATAATTTGAAAAGCGGAAATTATCTGCTGCAGCTTAATACATCAGGTAAATTGCAAATTGGTAGTTTTATCAAACTATAATGCTGTATAAATGCTATAATTATGTATATAATAAGAATAAATGGTTTGTGTTTATTAAGCATTATCTTAGTAATAGCAGTAACAATATCATCCTGCAAAACTAAAGATAAAGACATGGTAGTTAAAGCTAAAGACATACTTCAAGATAATAACACCCTGAGGACTACGGCACCGATAGTGATCTACAAAACCACACGGAATTTCAGTGATTTTGTACCTGTTATAATGAACAAAGAAAAAACGGTTATTGTATCCTATCCTGATAGGATGGATATTTCCGAAGTCAACAAACCCACGGCATTAATAAATGGTTATCTGCTTGATAACAGGGGTATTAACGAAAATGTTGCTTTTTTGAAGCTCACGTATGAGGCATATAAAAATCTGGATAAAAATCCAACCCGGGAAGAACTTATCAATTTAATACAGGAAAAATATCCATTATCTGAAATGTATTTTTGCGGGAACAGGAGTAGTTATCAGGATTTGATTCCGGAATTAAACGCGCTTATCGAAAAAGGCTTTCCAACGTGTAAAAAAGCGGATATTATTCCTTTAAGCATGGAACTTAAAGTGGAATAAAATTATAGGTCATCCTGTTATTTTCTTTTTTAAGTAAGAGATAACTGGCATTGGGTAATTCATCTTCCAACCCATCTAAAGTAAGGTATGTAGTATTTCCCATTTGATTCAACGCACGAATATGGTCATGTCCCATAATAACCATATTAACTTTATGTTTTTCAAACAAATCAAGCAAAACCAACAGTTCATTCACCAATGGGTTAGTTGATAAAGTATGTCTGTCGCGGAAAAAATTCACGTGGGTAAAAATCACACATTGATTATAAAATTTTCTGTCTTTCTCTAACAATTCTTTCAGCCAGGCAAGCTGACTTTTGCCCATTGTGCCACTTCCTGAATCCAGGCAAATATATAAATCTTTTACGGATGGGGTCTGGATAGCGAAATGATAAATAGATGTGCCATACAAACGCCTGAAATGTTTCCATCCATCAAAATATAATTCATGATTACCTGTCAATAAAAAGTTTGGTTTTTCTTCATAATCAGGAAGCAAACTATGAAAAATTTCGTAATCTTTTTCTTTTCCGGTGACAAAATCACCTACAAAAACCATCGCTTCAATATCATGTTGAATACCTCGCTGAAGAAATTTCTGATAGTTTTTTGTTTCTCCTACATGTACATCGGCTGTTACCAATAAATTATATGTTTCTGATGCCACAGTTATTGTTTTAAATGGATTCGATGCATTCCAATCCATGGACGCTTTAAAACGATCTTCTATACGCTCGGTCGAACGAATAAAACCAGTCAGATCTGTATCGCCAATACAGGATGATAATAAAATAACTGAAATTATAAATATGTATTTAATCTGTTTCATCACAATCTCCATTGAATACCCCCTCTGATAAAATAACCAAAATAATTTACCCGGATATTCATCAAACCAGCTTGTAAATATCCTAAATCCATGTAAAGTTTTGACGTACCCGAAAGCTGATAACCGAGGTTGGTAATTAACATAGGATTGGTTTCCTGTTGTATCAGAAAAGTATCAAAATTGGTGACTGATGCTTTAAAATCCCATTTTTTATCAATTGGTTGATAATATGTAATTTTATACATCAGGTTAATTGGTTCCCAAATGCTTACCTGATCATAACCATTTAATTCGGCGTATGCATTCGGGAGTTTGAAAATACGGATATTTAATCCAATATCATAACCGAATTTATTGCTGCGGTGGTGCAAGATAATACCGGCATTGTGTTCGTGTAAAATGGCTGAAAATGGCTTCCACTGGTAAAAAATATGTCCGGTAACCGGCTTTTCTTTTACCCTGAAATCTTTTGAAACATCGATTTTCAGTGCATTAAACACATTTTCTCTTGCATTTGAAAAAGTAACACCGGTCACCGCTGTAAATTGCCATTCCGAAAGTACAGCCATAATACCTCCTGAAAATTCTGAATATAAACCTGAGGATACAGAATTCGCTCCTCCCATCATTGATATGTCAGCAGTAAATTGCGATTTTATTGTCTGCGAAGAAATCAACATCAAAAAAAATAAAATCAGTCTGTATTTCATCAGAAAATTTAGATATTTATTTTTGAATTTCAAATATACTTCATTTTTTGATATAACCGGCTGTTTTAAACCAGTTCAATGCATCTTGAATTCCTGATTCAACAGGTGTTTCAGGAAGTAATAAATCTGTTTTTGCTTTCTGATTTGTATAATATTCCTTTATCAACAATTGATTTATATTTCTACTGCAAAACGATACTTTAATTTTTAGTAACCTCATTATATCTCCTATCAAAGCAATAGATTGTAGAATAAATGGAGGTACAATGACTGTTTTTTGCTTGTACTTACCCACCCTTCTCTGAATGTTGAAATACTTCTTAAAAGAAAGATTTACTCCTGAGGCTAAATACCTTTCTCCTGATTTTCCCATTGTGAGCGCATTACAACAAGCTACAGCTACATCTTTTACACATACGAAATTTTTACCTCCATCGGGAATGAATAAATATCGCCTTTTATATCCCATTATTACCAGTTTTCCGGAATTGGGTTTAGTGTCATAACTTCCTATTAAAAAAGTTGGGTTTATAATAACGACATGATTTTCTTTGGCGTAAGCTGAAAAAAGCTGTTCTGCTTCGAGTTTGCTTTTAGCATAATCGGATTGTGTAAATGGGTATTCAATTGAAGAATTCTCATCTGCATATTTTTTTTTACTTCCGTATCCAATGGTGTTTGCCGTGCTGATGAAAACTAACTTTTTTATACTTAATTCCCTTGCTGTTTCGATGATCTGTTTTGTTGCATCGACATTTATTAACTGATATTCACGGTAATATAATAAATTGGTATCAGTAGCTGCCGCTATATGTATAATTCCGTCACAACCTTTTGCCGATTCATATATCGTATTTTTATCCGCAAAACTGCCGGTTACTACTTCTACCTTACTCAAATTAAAACCTATTTTTTCGGTAGATCGTACAACGATGCGAACTTCATGAGCTCTGTTTAATAACTCCATTACCACGTGATGACCTAATAAACCATTGGCTCCGGTTACTAATATTTTCATGGAGATGATAAAAGTTTATAAATTACTGTATCTCAAACATTTTTAACTTGTAAATTGTTTAGTTGGTATAAAAATACTGTGTTACGGAATACCTATTCATAAGTTCTTAATAAATGTTGAAAATTAGTGTGTAAAAAATGATAAACTTTATTTGTAAAATTCATTTATTGAAGCTGATAAGATAATTATTCATTTTTCCTAATAAAACTTTTGATTTATGTTAACCATTATTTAAACCTTGTTTTCACTATTACTAACACTTCAATTTATAAAAACTTACTAACTTTGTCGCAATTAACAGTTTGTTGAAAAAGTTTATAGTGACTTAGTTTTCAATCTTATTTTTTAAATTGAATTGTTAATATAGTTACATCATAATTGAATAATGAATTGTGCAATATTTTAATAGAAAATGTTTCAACCAAACTAACAGCCTATTATCATTATCAATTAAAATTTTAAAATAAAAAAATAATATTATTATACTTGTTTGAAAATGGATCATTCGGAACTCATCATAGAAATTAATAGACTCAAGAAAGAAAAGAATGCCGTGATTATGGCGCATTATTACCAAATGGGCGATATTCAGGATATAGCTGATCAGATTGGTGATAGTTTAGCCCTGGCACAATGGGCTGCTAAAACAGAAGCCGATATCATCGTGTTATGTGGTGTTCATTTCATGGGTGAAACAGCTAAAATTTTATCTCCCCATAAAAAAGTATTGGTTCCTGATTTGGAAGCAGGTTGTTCATTAGCTGATAGCTGTCCTTCTGATGATTTTGAAAAATTTGTCAAAGAGCATCCTGATCATACTGTTGTGACTTATGTAAATACCACAGCTGCAGTAAAAGCATTGACTGATGTAGTTGTAACGTCTACAAATGCTAAAAAAATCATTGATCAGTTACCCAAAGATGAGAAAATAATCTTTGGTCCGGATAGAAACCTTGGAAATTATATCAACAGTGTTACTGGTAGAAATATGTTATTATGGGACGGTGCCTGTCATGTACACGAGCAATTCTCTGTTGAAAAATTGGTGAAATTAAAGGCTGAACATCCTGATGCAGAAATAATAGCTCATCCTGAATGTAAGAAACCTCTCTTGTTAATGGCTGATTTTATTGGTTCAACACAGGCATTATTAAATTATACCATAAATTCTGATAAAAATAAATTTTTAGTTGCTACCGAATCGGGAATATTGCATGAAATGCAGAAGAAAAATCCGGATAAAACATTTATTCCTGTGCCTCCAAACGACAGTACCTGTGCCTGCAATGAGTGTAATTTCATGCGTTTGAACACATTAGAAAAATTGTATTTGTGTTTGAAAAATGAAAGTCCTGAAATTATTATTGATGAAGCAATCAGGGAAAAAGCGGTGAAGCCTATTTTGAGGATGCTGGAAATGTCATGAGATTTACCTGTCAGGTTTTTAAAACCTGACAGGTATGTATGGATATTATTATTTTGCTGGTAAAATTTTATAAACTTTATCATTCCTTCTAACCAATTCCTTGGTTTTCACAGAAAAATAATTTCCTTTTACTGCTTTTTGAACTGGTTTTAGTTCTACACGCATTTCTTCAATGGTATCTTCATAAACACCGGTAGTTTCTCCGGTAATCATCATTTCATCACCAACTGCGATATATTGTGCTTCTACCAGAATTTCGGCAACATCCAGTTTACTGAAATAATTGGTTACTTTTCCAATATATACTTTTTTATGGGTTGCTTCAGATCCATAATTAGCACTCCACTCCCCTAACCTTTGTCCTAAATAATACCCATCCCAGAAACCACGGTTGAAAACCTTACTCAGACGCTTATTCCAGTCTTCAATTTTAGTTGGAATGAATGTGTCAGCTAAACAGGATTCAATAGCTTCACGGTAACAGGAAACTACTGTTTTTACATATTCAGGTCCGCGTGCTCTCCCTTCTATTTTAAATACCCGAACACCTGATTGAAGCATGACATCCATAAAATGAATGGTTTTCAAATCTTTAGGAGACATAATGTATTCATTATCGATTTCCAGTTCAATTTCTGAGTCTTTATCTTTCACTACATAAGCCCTACGGCAAATCTGGTTACAGGCACCTCTGTTCGCGGATATATTTTTTTCATGTAAGCTAAGATAACATTTTCCGGAAACTGCCATACACAAAGCGCCGTGACAAAACATTTCAATCCTGATTAAATCACCATTTTTTCCCCGGATATTTTCTTTGATGATACTTTGGTAAATTTCTGCTACCTGATTCATATTCAGTTCCCTGGCCAGAACAACCACATCAGCAAACTGAGCATAAAACTTCAACGATTCAGCATTGGAAATATTTAACTGGGTAGATAAATGTACTTCTACCCCGATTGAATTGGCATACATCATGGCGGCCACATCAGAAGCTATAATGGCAGAAACTTCGACTTCTTTTGCTGTATCAATGATTTCACGCATCAAACTGATGTCATCGTTGTATAAGATGGTGTTGACAGTGAGGTATGATTTAATGTTGTTTTCTTTACAAATGGCGACAATTTTTCGTAAATCCAGCGTGGTAAAATTACTGCTGGATTTACTTCGCATGTTGAGTTTTTCAATGCCAAAATATACAGAATCGGCTCCGGCTTGTATGGCTGCAGCCAGACTTTCCCAGGAACCAGCTGGAGCCATTATTTCAATTTCTTCTCGTTTCATCAGTTATTTATAATCCGGTGTTAATTTATCTATCCTGAAACTTGCTCCCAATCTGACTTGATGATATGGAAAATCTTTTATACCATATTGATATTGAGCGAAGTAATCTATTTTATTTAATTTATATGTGAATTTTGTCGCGTAAACAAGTGGTGCATCACCATAATCATTTCCATAGCGCGGATGGGTATGCATCCACCCATAATAGCCCGATAAGGTATTTTCCCATTTCCATTGTTGATTACCTAATATTATTTTTCCCCCATAGATGGGAGCATCATTTTGTGTACTGTTGGTGGTTTCCCAACATAGAAAACCAAGATTTCCAATGAAGCGAATTTCGTTCAAAAATTTATTATTTATAAAAAGAGATTTACCTGCTTCTACATCAAAATAATAACCAGGCGTATAGAAATAACGTCTTCCGGTAAAATTTGTTCCCGAAGCCGTCTTGATAGTTGTATTAAGTATTAATGCGGGTTTACGAACATCTTCTTTCAATAGAGAAATTCGGGTTTGGACATAGAAATCACCATTTGCTTTGCCTGTTGTATTGCCATTCATATCACGTGCTAAACTAATTTCATCAGTAACCTGATAATGTTCAAAAAATGTTGACCATATCTTAAAAGATACACGGCCGGGTAGGAGAGGGATGTCAATTTTAAAGTATCCATTCTTCGTTTGATCCCCATAACCAAAATAGTAATCAGTCATTAACTCAATGGTTGTTTTTTCTACAATTGTTGCATCCGTAAATTCTGGCACCGGATTGGCATTGGGTCCAAACCAGGCTGGTGCATATTTTACTTCCTGAGATATAATTAATTGAATATTAATTAGAAATAAAATAATTAGTATAATATTCTTCATATAACGAGTTGAAAACGAGTTGAATTTCGTTGCAAAGATAATCATTAGGATAAGATAATGCTAATGTTATAATTTTATTTAATTGATAAACAATACACTAACAAATTGGTTATAGTGATTGGGATAATTTTTTTAACTTTGCTGCCCGTTTATGAATAAATACTATACATGCAAATAGCTAACATTATATTTCCGGATAAACCCTTGTTTTTAGCACCTATGGAGGATGTTACCGATCCTGCGTTTCGACTGCTTTGTAAACGATATGGCGCTGATATGCTCTACACGGAATTTGTGTCTTCAGAAGCCTTGATTCGCAATGTGAATCGTACGCAACAAAAGCTGACGATTTATCCCGAAGAACGTCCCATTGCCATTCAGATTTATGGTCATGATGCGGATTCGATGGTTGAAGCAGCCCAAATCGCTGAGCAAGCCAAACCGGATTTAATTGACATCAATTTTGGTTGTCCGGTTAAAAAAGTAGCCGGAAAGGAAGATGGAAAATGTGCAGGAGCCGGACTGTTGCGCGATATTCCCCGTATGCTTAAAATTACCTCTAATGTTGTAAATGGAGTTCAATTACCGGTTACGGTTAAAACACGTTTGGGATGGGATGATGACAGTAAAATTATTGTTGATTTAGCTGAGCAGTTGCAGGATTGCGGTATTCAGGCATTGACGATACACGGGCGAACCCGTTCGCAAATGTATAAAGGGGATGCTGATTGGGAATTAATCGGTCAGGTGAAAAATAATCCCCGCATGAAAATTCCAATTATTGGTAACGGCGATGTGACTACACCCGAAAGGGCCTTAGCGTGCTTCAATCGTTATGGTGTCGATGCTGTGATGATTGGTAGAGGATCTATTGGTCGTCCCTGGTTTTTTGCTGAAGTAAAGCATTATTTTGAAACCGGAGAGTTGATATCATTGCTTTCATTCGAAGAGCAGAAGGAAGTCCTGAAAGAACATGTCATTGCTTCCGTAAGATGGCTTGATATTGATGAAAATATACCCATTGAAAGTGTTTATAACCAGCGTTTGAAAGGTATTATTCACAGCCGCAGACATTTGGCAGCAACACCGGTTTTCAAAGGGATACCCAATTTCAAGGAAACGCGCATTGCTATGTTGCGGGCTGAAACATTAGAGGAATTGTTTGGGATTATTGATACAATTAAAATTTAAACCACAAAAGGCACAAAAGAAAGACCAAGAAACCACAAAAATACTCTACTTATTCAAACTATTATTGTTAAATAATTTATCACATTAATACAAAGCTTTTACGCTTTAAATATTTTTTTGTGGTTTCTTGGTCTTTCTTTTGTGCCTTTTGTGGTTTATATAACATCATTTTTGAATTTTTTCCTGTTATAAACTTTCTTCGATTGAACAATTTTCGACTGTTTAACCGGCTTACCATGTAGTTTAATTTCTTCTTCGCGACTTTGTTTTCTTGCAGCTTTGATGATATCCAGAATTTCCTTGTTTTTCTTCTTTTTCATGTTGAGGTTATTTGAATGTTATTGTATTTCGACCAGTCTTGACCCATCTGGTTGTTCGGTTATGTTCACATTGACCAATGAATCGGGAAGGAGGGGAGCAATATTTTCTGACCATTCGATGAAGCAGTAATTTCCCGAATATAAATATTCTTCTGCTCCCAGATCAAGAGCTTCCTGAATTTTGTTGATCCGGTAACAATCGAAATGGTAAATAATCTTTCCGTCTGCTGTTTCATATTCATTCACGATGGAGAAAGTAGGGGAGTTTACAATTTGATCAACACCCAGTTCTTGGCAGATTGCTTTGATGAATGTAGTTTTACCGGCACCCATGTTTCCATTAAATGCATATACTTTCGCATCATCCATTTCTCCGATGAATGATTTTGCAGCCTGATTGATTTTTTTGAGATTTTCTATTTTAATTATTACTGACATTTTTTTATCACATAGATCATATTGGAGATAAAAGTATTTTTTGTCGCTATTTTCGATGTTTATAGTTGCTTTTTTTCAGTACAAATTTACAGGAAAAATTATTTATTTGATTCCTGCGTGCTCAAATCAGCATTAAAATGACTATAAACAATTGATGCTCTGTGTTTTCCGGTAATTTTTTCAATTTCTGAAATTTCTGCATTCCGGAGTCGTTTGATGCTTTTGAAGTGATTTATCAACTCGGTTTTTGTTTTTTCTCCTATTCCTTTTATTTCATCCAGTGCGGAAGTTGTTTGTGCCTTACTGCGCTTTTCGCGATGGAAAGTAATAGCAAATCTGTGTACTTCGTCCTGAATGTTAGCTAAAAATTTGAATAACAAATCATTAGGTTTTAATCCGATTGATTTGGGAGGAAAACCAAAGAGTACTTCATTTGTTTTATGTTGTTTATTTTTTACTAATCCGGCGATTGGTATATTTATATTTAGCTCATTATCAATGACTTGCCTGACTATTTCCATTTGACCTAACCCTCCATCGGTCAGAATAAGATCGGGTAGGGGACTTTCTTCTTTTAGTATCCTGGAATAGCGTCGAAAAACAACTTCTTTCATCGAAGCATAATCATCCGGACCGTCTACGGTTTTAATGATATATTTTCGATAGTCTTTTTTTGAGGGCTTTCCTTTTTTAAAGACAACACAAGCGGCCACAGCATTTGTTCCTGAAATATTTGAATTATCGAAACATTCAATATGCATAGGCAATTTTTCGAGTTTAAGCTTTTCCTGCATATTTTTCAAAACAGATGTGTTTTTTTGCTCTGGATTTAGTTTTTCTGCTTGTTTTAATTTATCAAATTTATATTGTTTTACATTTTGAATGGATAAGTCGAGCAATTTCCTTTTATCTCCTTTTTGTGGTATGGTAATCGTTATACCATATATCGGAAATTCAATATCAAATGGAACAATGATTTCTTTCGATGAACTCTGGAATTTGTTTCTTAATTCTATGATGGCGAGTGCCAATAATTCTTCTTTTCTTTCGTCTGTTCGTTTTTTATATTCGATGGTATATCCCATGATGATAGATCCTTTTGAAACGCGTAGCATATTGATATAGCTCGCATTCTCATCTTCATCATATCCGAAAATATCGGTTTCATCGAGAACTGTATTTGAAATGATTGATTTCGCCTTGTAATTTTCTAATAAGTCAAATTTTATTTTAATTAAATGTGCTTCTTCATATCGAAATTCTGCTGCTAATTTTTTCATTTCATCGTGCAATAGCTTACTCAATTCATTTGCATCTCCTTTGATAATTTTTTCTACAGATTCAATATGTTTTAAATATTCTTCAGCTGTTTCTTTTCCTTCGCAACCACCATTGCATTTATGAATATGATACTGCAGGCAAACTTTAAATTTTTTATTCTGAATATTCTCTTTGCTCAAATAATACTTACATGTTCTGATAGGAAAAATTTCATGAACAAAATCAACTAAGGTATTAATGGCATAATTTGAGCTATACGGACCATAATACCTTGAACCGTTTTTTATGATATTCCTGGTTTTAAACACACGGGGGAAGGGTTCGTTTGTGATACAGATGCTGGGATAGGTTTTACCATCTTTTAGCATGACATTATACCTCGGTTGAAGCTCCTTGATCAGATTATTTTCAAGTAACAATGCATCTTCTTCTGAGTTTACAACAATGTACTTTAATGAGGCAATGTTTTTTACCAATACATTTGTCTTACCAATCTCATGTACTTTGTTGAAATAGGATGATACTCTTTTCTTTAAATTTTTTGCTTTACCAACGTAGATAATCTCTCCTTTGGAATTAAAATATTGATAAACCCCTGGTTTCTCAGGCAGAGATTGTATCTGTGGTTTTAATTTTTGGTAGGAAGATGACATACTATTTTCGATGATTTATTATATCCTTTTTTAATTTGTTCCACGTGAAACAACGCGTTATCTTCCGAGCAATACCAACAAAACATTCACATCACTGGGTGAAATGCCCGGAATTCTGCTTGCATGACCAATGGTATCTGGATCAATTCTGATTAGTTTATGGCGAGCTTCTGTTGAAAGTGATTGTACGCTATTATAGTCAACCCTTCCTTTTAGCGGAATATTTTCTAAGCGCTGTAGCTTTTCGGCGATCTGTTTTTCCCGTTCAATGTAACCTTCGTATTTTATGATAACCTCAGCTGATTCAATGATTTCTTCTTTGCGGTTCGTGATGGCGTCTAATTTAGCTTGTAAAGCAGGAACGGCAGTAGCCAATTCGTTGATGCCAAATTGTGGACGAAGAATCAAATCATGCAGACGACAGCCGTGTTTGAGTTCAGAAGAGTTAGCAGAACTCAGAAATGCATTTACATGTTGCGGTTTGACAGAGTAATCTTTAACGAATGTAATTAGTTTAGCCTGTTCGTCTTTTTTGTAATTTAGTTGACTAATTCTGTCTGATTTTGCCAAACCTATAGCAGATCCCTTTTCTGTCAAGCGCAAATCAGCATCATCCTGGCGCAGGATAAGCCTGTATTCAGCACGGGAAGTAAACATCCGGTAGGGTTCATCCACTCCTTTAGTTACCAAATCATCAATTAATACCCCAATATACGCTTCATCACGACCTAAGGTGAATGGGTTACCACCATGACAATTGATATGCGCGTTTATTCCTGCGATAAGTCCTTGACCACCAGCCTCTTCATATCCGGTTGTGCCATTTATTTGTCCGGCAAAGAAAAGATTTTTAATCAGTTTGGTTTCCAGTGTATGCTTCAGTTGGGTTGGATCAAAGAAATCATATTCAATTGCATAACCCGGACGGAAGATTTGGGCATTTTCGAGTCCCGGTATGGTTTGTAAAGCCCTGATTTGTACGTCGTAAGGTAGAGAAGAAGAGAATCCGTTGAGGTAATATTCGTGAGAATCAACACCTTCCGGTTCCAAAAAGAGTTGATGGGAAAGTTTATCTGCAAAAGTAACAATTTTGGTTTCAATGCTTGGACAATAACGCGGACCGATACTTTGAATCTGACCGTTATATAGCGGAGAATCGGCTAAACCTTCACGCAGTTTCTCGTGCGTGGTTTCGTTCGTGTAGGTAATCCAGCAGCTCATTTGTTTCAATTCCCGTTTCACATCTTCCAGAAATGAAAATTTGTGGAAGTCGTTTTCACCAACTTGTTCGGCTGTTTTACTGAAATCAATCGTCCGTCCATCAATGCGACAAGGGGTACCCGTTTTCATACGGTCGGTCGTGAAACCCCATGATTTGAGTTGTTCGGTAATACCATAAGATGCCGGTTCAGAAATTCTTCCGCCGGTAATCTGATTTTTGCCGATGTGTAACAAACCACTTAAAAATGTACCGGCAGTCAGTACCACAGCTTTAGCTCTCATTTGGATGCCCAAGGATGTTATTACTCCTGTAACTTCACCATTTTCAACGGTTAACTGTTTAACCGTATCTTGCCAGATTGATAAATTAGGTGTGCTGGTAATCGTTTTAATCCATTCCTGAATAAACTGATTTCTGTCGCTTTGCGAGCGTGGACTCCACATAGCAGGACCTTTCGAGCGATTAAGCATCCGGAATTGGATAGCGCTACGGTCTGTAACGATGCCCATTTGTCCTCCTAATGCATCTATTTCCCTCACAATCTGACCTTTAGCTATTCCACCCACAGCCGGATTACAACTCATCTGTCCGATTTTGTTCATATCCATCGTGATGAGCAGTGTTTTAGAACCCATATTGGCGGCTGCACAAGCAGCCTCATTTCCGGCATGCCCGGCTCCAATTACAATTATGTCGTATTTAAAATCCATTCAATTATATCTATGTATCTGATACTTTAACCTGCAAAAGTATAAAAATGTTGCGACATGTTGGTATTTTATTTTGATAAGGAAGCAATGCAAATGATGAATCAATTGGAAATGTGAAGCTATTTTTGATTATATCAGTAAATGTTTTATCCAATTCGTATATAGAATTCTTATCTATTACTCACTGGAATTTAGTAATATAGTCAATGAAATGAAAGTTGAAGATAAACTGTATACTGCCAGCAGATTATCTGTAACCAATTTGCAGATCATCTGTAAATGACATGCAGGTAATCCGCAACTATCTTGCAGATTATCTGTAACCTACCTGCGGATAATCCGTAATTACTTTGCGGATTATCCGCACAAAACATATAAATTGTCCGGAAGCTTCAAAATAAGTAGTTAATTGGATAATTTAACCTGCTTCTTTTGTGTGCGTATAATAGGTATTTTATTACTTCTTCTTAGTATTTTTACCGGACAATTTATATTAAAAAATAGAGGTTTCATTATATTTTTTTCGTACAATGTTATATTTTCTCGTTTAATTCGTCATATCTATACATGAGTCAGGAACGATATAAAGCAGAGATACTGCCCATACGCGACAAGCTCTTCCACATAGCACACAAAATTTTGCAGGGGGATGAGGATGCGGAAGATGCCGTACAAGAGGTGCTTCTAAAGCTATGGCACACCCGGGACTCGTTAGGTACTTATGACAATGTTGCTGCTTTTGCAACGACGGTTACAAAAAATCATTGTCTGGATAAATTAAGATTGAAAAAACGGACTGAAACATTGGATGATATACATCATCAGCGGGAATCAGGCGATAATCCGTATTTGCAGTTGGAACGAATTAATACAGAGGAGATACTGAAGAAAATAATAGAACTACTTCCGCTGTTACAACAAACTATTATCCGGATGAAAGATATGGAAGAATACGAAGTGGAGGAAATCGCTGAAATTACCGGTACTAAACCGGATGCAATCAGGGTCAATCTATCGAGGGCAAGAAAAAAAGTACGGGAAGAATACATTAAATGGACAAGAGGATGAGAATAAAATTTAAATACAGCATGACTTTCGAGAAGGCAGACCAGCTTATCGAAAGATATTACGAGGGACTAACCAGCGTCGAAGAGGAAAGGCAACTTCAGGAGTTTCTTTCTCAAGCAGATTTACCCTTAAAGTATGAGCCGGAACAGGCGATTTTTGGATACTTCAGACCTCAAAAACAAAATGTTACACGGAAATTATTCTTGCGTTGGTCTGGAGTTGCCGCAGCATTACTGGTTGGAGTATTTGCTATTCAATTATTTAACGATAGTAATTTATCGAATTATGCCTATGTTGATGGTAAAAAAATAACAGATATGGATGAAATAAAATTGCATGCAATGGCCTCAATTGAAAATTTACCAACCGGTCAAACCATCGTAGAAGAAAACTTGCGACAAGTCAGTAGCAAAGAACTGATAGAACAACAATTAAATTTATTTTCTGCATTTGAATAATACAAAACGAACGATATGAGATCAATAAAAATCTATTTATTCCTACTGTTGTTGACAGGATTCACGTGTATCCCGTCGATACAAGCCCAAAGCGATCTTGAAATAAAGAAAGTTTTTGATCGGTACGGCAACCAAAAGGGAGTTGTTATGGTAGAACTAACTGGCGAAATGTTAGAAGGGTACGATTTTTCACTTTTTAAAAGTTTGATGATAAAAGAAAATCCCGAAGCTGCCGACTATATCCGAAAAAGCCTTGCAAAAGATGAAACAGGAGCAAAAAAAGTCAAACAGGTGGTTGCCAATGGCAAAGCAACATCTATATACCTTCAATTACCTCCTAAAGGTAAATATCACAGACTAATTCTTTTCAATGAAGCAAACAAGCCCGAGCATGTAATCACGCTAATCTATATAGAATCAAAAGATGATTCTGAAGATGTTTTGAAATTAATATTGAAAAAAAATAAATAAATAATAAACACTTAATTATCAACAAAATGAAAAAAATAATGCTTTCTTTAATCGTATTTGTATGTATATTTTCTAATGCTAAAGCTTTAGAAACAGCTGAAAATGATACGACAGTTTATTTTAGAAACAATACTATTCAAATAGAGGATAGTATCGGCCAGATGAGTGTAAAGGTTTTTGATCAGCAAGGTGAGGAATATAAACCTGTTTACGAAGGAGTTTTTTCTGACGGGAAAAGCTACGAGAAATGGACTGTGATAGAAGAGATAGGCATTCAATTGCCTTTCATGACAAAACCGAAAAGTAAACGAAAGTACACAATGGAACCGCATTGGGCTGGTATTGGCTGGGGATTTGCTAATATTTCTGATCAGCAGTATAATTTGAATAATATCAATGGGGTTTCTTTAAAATCAGAATCCTCAAATGAATTCTTTTTCAATTTGATTGAGAAAATATTACCCATTTATCGCAATAACCTGGGTCTGACAACGGGACTTGGATTCAATTGGCGGAATTACTTCTTTGATGCCAATCAACACTTTACTGAAGTTGCAGGTGTAACAATTGTTGAAAATGCTCCTGCCGGCACTGAGTATGAATACAGCCGCCTGAGAACGTTTTATATCAATGTTCCGTTATTACTTGAGTGGCAACCAACCTTCGGGAAAAGTCAGAAATTTTTTGTTTCTGCAGGTGTAGTGGGAGGGGTTAATACATCGGCCACTCACAAGCTTAAATACAAAGATGCCAGCGATAACACCATCAGAAATATAACCGGAAAAGGGTTGAATATTGCACCGGTAAACCTTGACTTTCTGGGGCAGATTGGATATGGTTCATGGAATGTATATGCAAAATATTCTCCATTCAGCATGTTCCAATCGCAAAAAGGACCGGAAATAAGATCTGTGTCTGTGGGAGCGATGCTGAATTTTTAACAACCAGTAAGATTATTATATAAAAGCCCGTAAATCAATGCTTGATTTACGGGCTTTTATGCTGATTAATAATGTTACGACAATAACGAGATAAGTACCCCAGCAGCAACTGCAGAGCCAATTACTCCGGAGATATTACTTGCCATACAGTATTGCAGGATATGGTTGTTCGAATCATGCTTTAATGCCATTTCATTGGCAACTCTCGATGCCATCGGTACGGCACTTAATCCGGTTGCACCAATCAATGGGTTGATTTTCTTTTTTGCAAAAAGATTATACACTTTAACAGCTAAAATACCTCCCGCGATTGAAATAGCAAACGCGACAAATCCTCCTACCACAATTCCCAATGTTTTGGCTGAAAGAAAGACATCAGCAGTCATAGTCGCTCCTACGGTCAGACCAAGGAAAATAGTAGCGGTATTCATGATAGGTCCGGTAGCAGCTTCGGATAATCTCAAGGTTGAAGTCCCGATTTCTTTAATCAGATTTCCAAACAACAACATGCCCAATAAAGGCACTGATGATGGAACAAAGACAGCAGAAACACAACCCAGTATAATCGGGAAGATAATTTTCACCACCTTGAGATTCTTAATCTGATGTTTAGCCGGATACATTTTATCCATTTGACGCATGTTGATTTTGAATTCTTTCTTCGAAATCAGCAGATTTGCCACAAGCGGGATAATCACCGGTACAAGCGCCATGTAAGAATAGGCCGCGATGGCAATCGGTCCGAGCAGATGGGGCGCTAATTTAATTGTTGTGTAGATAGCTGTTGGTCCATCGGCACCCCCAATAATACCGAGGGATGCAGCTTCTTCGAGGGTGAATCCTAACAGCAATGCTGCTATCAGTACAGTAAATATCCCGATTTGTGCAGCTGCACCAAAAAATGCCAGTTTCAGGTTACGCAGCATAGGACCAAAGTCAGTCAGTGCGCCAACCCCCATAAAGATGATTGGAGGCAAAAATCCTGTTTTAATCAGGCTGTAGTACAAATAATTCATGATGCCATATTCACTGGCAATCTCGAACAGGTTTTTGTAGCGGTGACCTTCTAAAGCGATGTTTTCAGCAGGGACAATACCCATACCACCTCCCGGGAAATTTGCCAATAAAACGCCAAAAGCTATCGGGACTAACAACAATGGCTCATATTTCTTTTTGATACCCAGATAAAGCAACACAAAGGCAATAACCCACATCAAGGCTACCTGATAGGAAAACCCACCAAAGGCAGTCATTTCATATAATTTTGATAATATTTCTTCCATCCTGATTACTGAAGTTTAAATAACACATCATCCTCATCAACAGAATCACCATTGGCGAATCCAATTTCTACAATTTTACCGGCTTTATCAGCGGTTATCGCATTGTATGTTTTCATCGATTCAATGTAACAAAGCACATCTCCTTTTTCAATAACATCACCGATTTTTACCGGTGTTTCAGTTGAACTGTTTGTCAGATAAAACTTACCTTCAAGCGGTGCGATAACATCGTGCATCTCTGCGGAATTTTTTACCGTTTTTGAAACCTCAGGAGTTGAGGAAGCGTTACTTGCGGCATCACCATACGCGATATTAACAATGAATTTTTCGCCGTTGACTTCAACCTGAACAGTTTGAGGTTCTACTTGAGCTGCAACAGGCACCAGATTTTTCTTGGCTTTTTCCTGAGCAAGTTCCGCTTCAAAATCAGCTTTAGCTTTACCTGATCTGTAAGCCCTGTATTGTTCCGGGTGCATTGCTAATTCAAACAACTCCTCGTCGTCCTGACCGAAATCCCATCCTTTTTCAACCATCTCCATCTTGAATTCTTCCAGTTTATCAGGATATAAGGCCTGAGGGTCACCTGTATAGAACTCGCGACCTTGTTCTTTAGCCAGTTCTTTGATAACAGGGTCTACCTCTCCCGGCAATTTTCCGGCTTTACCCAAAATCATGTCCCATATATTGTCAGCAATCATGGTCCAACGCTCTTTACCTTTGCTCAATTGCATAATATTGAACATGGCCAGATTTTTCACATATTGAGAGAAAGGGGTAACCAGTGGAGGATATCCAACACGCGGCCAAACATAGGCAACTTCATCGAACAGTTTTATCAGCAATTCATCAATGGCAAGTTCAGGCTCACCTTTTTTGGCCAATGATTTGTTGATGCTGACAAGGTTATCTTTCAAGTCATTCATCAAACTGCCCATCATACCGCCCGGTAATCCTGATGCGATAAGTAATGATTGCAGTCTTCGGTTAGATTCAGGGATGAAATATCCGAGGAAATCATCCATAAACTCCTGAGTCAACGCCCTGACACGCATATAGGCTGCCATGTCAATTTCAGGTACTATAAAGCCAGCATCAACCAACATTTCACGCACCATGATCACGTCGGCATGACCGGTTCCCCATGAAAGTGGTTCCATACCCACGTCGATGATATCACAGCCATTGCGGCAAACTTCTAAAATAGATGCAGGAGTGAAGCCTGGACCAGTTTGACCATGATACTGAACCACTATGTTCGGATAATTGGTTTTAATGTGTTTCACAATTTTACCTAAGGTTACCGGTCTTCCGATTCCGGCCATGTCTTTTAAACAGATTTCATCGGCTCCATTGGCAATTAATTTATCAGCAAGTTGACAAAAGTATTTTTCATTGTGAACATCCGAAACGGTAAGTGACAAAGTTGCCTGTGCAATCATGCCGGCTTCTTTCGCATATTTAATAGATGCTATGATGTTTCGTGGATCATTTAACCCACAAAAACAACGGGTAATATCAACACCCTGCGCTTTTTTTACTTTATAAAATAATTTTCGAACATCGGCAGGAACCGGACTCATTCTCAATCCGTTTAGTGACCTGTCTAACATATGTGTTTGAATGCCGGCCTCATTGAACGGACGTGCCCATTCTCTAACAGCCTTATTTGGGTTTTCTCCAAAAAGCAGGTTAATTTGCTCGAATCCACCTCCATTTGTTTCGACACGGGCAAAACACCCCATTTTAATA
This sequence comes from Paludibacter sp., assembly GCA_034928085.1. Lineage (GTDB taxonomy): Bacteria > Bacteroidota > Bacteroidia > Bacteroidales > Paludibacteraceae > Paludibacter. The sequence goes on along the minus strand of JAYFPG010000059.1, from coordinate 21,969 downwards.
ATTTCGGGAGCCACTCTCACCAATTGATCCACCCGTGGCATGTATTTCCCTGAACTTTGCCACATATCCCGATAAACCAACGAAAATTTAATCTCTTTCTTCATGTAACCCTTATTTATTGCGCTTATAATTTTTTTATGTTTGTTATTTTCCCTCTACCTTTCGTAATTACATCTATAGCTGCTTCGATTGCTTTCAATGTGTTATCAGGTGAAGCTGTTACTTTCTTCGTTTTAACAACGGTTGCTTCTTCAGGTAAATACCTGTTTGATAATCTGATGATTAAATTGCCGATCAGAATGATTAAGAACAGGATGAAAAATACTGTAATCATTCCAACGGCCATGATGGATAATGCTTCATTTAATGGCTGCATAATAGTATAAATATTTATAATTATTGTATCTTATAAAAGGTGAATATGAAGTGTGATTGTAACAATTTGCAAATATTATGGCACATTAGTAATTAATTTGTGCAAATATAGCAATTTTTTTGCAGAGCGGATGTGAATGAAGTGACTATTAACTATTTTTTCAATCTGTATAAAATGAATATTTATACCTATTCTATGATTGAAATATGTTAAATATTTCCGAAAAATATCCCTGCGAAGGTTGATAATACAATAACAATAAGGCAGTAAACAATCGTTTTCTGCGTTCCCAATACACCACGGATAACGAGCATATTCGGTAATGAAAGTGAGGGTCCGGCAAGGAGCAAAGCCAACGCAGGACCTTTACCCATTCCTGAAGCCAATAATCCCTGAACGATTGGAACTTCGGTTAGTGTGGCAAAATACATGAAGGCTCCTACAATCGAAGCTAAAAAATTTGAGAGCAGTGAGTTTCCTCCTACTGCCCAAGCAACCCAGGAATTTGGTATAACACCTGCAATCGCCGTTTCATCATGAGTAGAACCTAACAGAAAACCGGCAATCACTACCCCAATTGCCAGCAACGGCATGATTTGTTTAGTAAATCCCCAACTCGAAAGAATCCATTCTTTGTTTTCCCCATCTTCAGATTTGTCCATCAAGGCAATCGAACTAACAGCAGCAATGGCAACTACCACGCTAATTAAAGGATTGCCAATAAAAACAGCACTTAATGCTGTAGCAACAGCTCCTAACAAAACCTGCCAACTTTTCAGTTTTAAAATATAAATCATGGAATATACGAGTACCAAACCAAATAGTCCGGTAATATACCATTTGTAGGACCAGAGATAAAACCAGAAACTGGTCGTGTCGCCTTCAGCAGGTTTTCCCGAGTTAGCAAAAACCAATATCAAAACCAGGGTAAAAAAGTGGAGTGCAGTTTGCCACAGCGGTCTGGTTTCAGGGACATCCGGAAAATTCATTTGCTCTTCAGCCCTTACTTTTTCTTCTTTTTTATAAATGAATGCCATTATTAGCCCTATTACTACGCTAAAAACTACAGCACCCACAAAACGGGCTACTCCAAGTTCAAAACCGAGTATTCGAGCGGTCAGAATGATGGCAAGTATATTAATAGCTGGTCCTGAATACAGAAAAGCGATTGCTGGACCGAGCCCCGCACCACGTTTGTGTATGCTCGAAAACAGAGGGAGAATTGTACAAGAACAAACTGCTAATATAGTTCCTGATACAGCTGCAACAGTATAAGCTACCCATCGTTTTGCTTTGGCTCCGAAATATTTAATAACCGATGCCTGACTTACAAAAACCGAAATTACGCCTGCAATTAGAAAAGCCGGGAGTAAACATAAAATTACATGTTCCTGCGCATACCACTGTGCTAAATCAAATGTGGCTACAACGGCTGTGTTAAACACCTGACTCTCGGTTGGCAGGAAGAATACTGCCAAGAAAACAACAACAATCCCAAACAGGATTTTTAATTCTTTTTTTAATTCCATAATAAAATGGTGTAATACAATCCAACCAAGATAAAAAATACAGAAACAACCCTTCGGAACCAAATTTCAAAAGTTCTTATTTTACTGTATAATTTTCCTACATTTCCAACCGCGTAAGCCAGCAGCCAGGCAAAAATAATCACAGGAATTCCAGTCGCTACTGCGAAAACAACGGGTAAAAACAACCCGCTTGCACTCGAAATGGTCATGGGTATGAGCATCATGAAATACAGCACGCCACTGTATGGACAAAAAGCCAGAGCGAAAACAATCCCGAGTAATAAGGAACTCCAGTAGTTCCCTTTGCCGCGATTTCCGATTTTCTCTGTCAATCCTGATAAACCCGGGAATTTGAGTTTAATAATATCCAACATGAAGAGTCCGATGATGACGAGTATTGGTCCGAGCAGTTTTTCTCCCCAGCCTTGGAATATCATTGAAATTTGCATTTGACTGGCGCCAAAGTACAGAATAACCGCCAGTCCGGTATAACTGATAACGCGTCCCAGGGTATAAACCAATCCACTCATAAATACCCTTTTACTATCTTCAATATCCCGGCTGATAAAACCAATAGCTGAAATATTTGTCGCCAACGGGCACGGACTGATAGCGGTCATCAGTCCGAGTACCAGTGCTGCAACAATTGAGTATTCGGTGTTTTCTAAAATGTTTTGAAGAAACTCCATACGCTTAGTTTTTAACCAGCGGGTCAATGACAGATTTAATTTGTGCTTTTAGTTTATCCGGCTGACTACGAGCATACATAAAACCTGCCTGTGTCAGATCTGTTTTTTTATTTCCTGAAACTACCAGCAACGATTGCCCTGTTGCACCACATTTTTCTGCAATAGCTTTGCTGCTTGCTTCTTCAAGATTGATGCTGGTAAAAGATATTATGCCGTTTTTAACTAATTCCGGATAAAGAGTTTCAAGGTGTTTTTTTGTTTCTGACTCTACGGTGTTACAGGTGACACATCTTCGTGTGTAGTGGAAATAATACACTTCAACTTTTTCTGATAAAGCCTTTTCTGATTGTTGCAGTTTTTGTTTGTTTTGTGCCTCACACGACATGCTCCCCATGAAGAAAGTAAGCATGAAACTGAATAAAAGGATTTTTTTCATCGGTAGATAATTTAGTATTTTGATAAGACTTGTTTTATTTCTTTTGCAGAAGGAATGCGCCCCTTGATTTCCACTTTTTCATTCACAACCAATGCTGGTGTGGATAAAATATTGTACTGCATGATGTCCATGATGTCTTCAACTTTGGTGATGGTAGCGTTGAAACCGTTTTGTTCTACCACTTCCCGTGTCATTTTTTCAAGTGTTTTGCATTTCGGACAGCCTGTCCCTAGAATTTTAATGTCCATTTTGTGTAATTTTAAATTAGTTCGTAAAAACCCGAAATACCGGGTTAAAATTTTTTACCTCTTGAAGAACTGAGCATATAATAGTTTAGCTTCTTCCCAATTCGTCCTGTTGATGCAATATTTTATGTATGGAGGATTGATTTCGCCTTGAATCAATCCAGCTTTTTTTAACTCTTTCAGGTGTTCTGATAATGTCGAACGTGCAATGGGTAAATCTTCGGCCATATCGCCACTATAGCAGCACTTATCAAGATTGTTGGCCAGAAAATCCATGATAAATACGCGTACCGGATTTGATAGAGCTTTCGAATATCGTGCTAACTTCTCCTGATTTTCTGTGTAATATTTTTTATTTGCATGCATAAAAATCATTTCGTATTTTTCCGAAACAAAAGTAATATAATTTTTGATAACTGATTATATTCAAAGTGATTTTACGAATATTTTAATTATTCTTTTGATGAATATTTTTCAGTTTTATATTTCAAAAAAAATTCCTTACATTTGCTTCACTAATAAAATAACCTGATAAACATTCATATCGTATGAAATTCAAAGCGTCGAGCACCATATTGTTGAGTCACCTACAGGCTATAAGCCGTGTAATCAACAGCAAAAACTCATTACAGATTCTGGATAATTTTCTGTTTAGTCTGGAAGGTCAGCAACTAACCATGACAGCTTCTGATACTGAAACGACCTTGATTACTTCCATGGAAGTTGAGGATGTAGAAGGTGCCGGAAAGGTCGCGGTTTCATCCCGGTTGTTGCTCGATACGCTTCGTGAATTCTCGGATCAACCGCTCAATTTTCAGATTAACGATTCGAATTTGGCCATGGTTATTACTTCGGCTAATGGTACGTATAATTTCATCGGACAAAATGGTGATGAGTATCCCCGTTTGCCGGAACTGCAAGGAGATGCCAAAGTGATGATGTTGCCCGTGAGTACGTTATCTGCAGGAATTTCAAAAACCTTGTTTTGTACGGCTGATGATGAGCTTCGTCCGGTTATGAACGGAATTTATTTTGACATCCTGAAGGATGGATTGACCCTGGTTGCTACTGATGCGCATAAATTAGTACGTTATAAAACATCTTATACAAGCGTTAATTTATCGGAAGAGGAAGATAAAGCCAGTTTCATCTTGCCGAAAAAACCGGCTAACATGCTCAAGAATATCCTGCCGAAAGAAAGCGGGGATGTTGAAGTGAAATTCGATAACAAAAATGCGTATTTCAAACTGTCTAATTATACGATGATTTGCCGTCAGGTGGAAGGCAGATACCCGAATTATAATGGCGTAATCCCGAAAGAAAATCCGTACAAAATTATTGTTGACCGGGTTACCCTGTTAAATGCGTTGAAACGTGTTTCTGTATTCTCCAATCAGGCAAGTAATTTAATTAAATTACAAATATCAGAAAATCAGATTTTTATTTCTGCACAGGACATTGATTTCTCTATTTCTGCAGAAGAAACAATCAATTGTCAATATGCTGACGATCAGATTAAAATTGGATTTAAATCTGCATTCCTGATTGAAATTCTGAACAACATAGGCTCAAATGATGTGATTGTAGAGCTTACTGATCCTTCACGGGCTGGTATTATCCTTCCTTTTGAAAATGAAGATAATGAGGATATCCTGATGCTTTTGATGCCAATGTTGCTAAACGACTGATAATTAAAACAATTATATGGAAAGCAGAGGGACTGATTCATAAGATGTTCTTCTGCTTTTCTTTTCAAACAAACAATATGAAGCTCAACCTGAAAAATCCCCTGATATTTTTTGACCTGGAGACAACTGGTATTAACATCGTTTCCGACCGCATTGTACAAATCGCCTATCACAAAGTCTATCCCAACGGTAAGGAAGAATCCAAATGTTTCCTGATTAATCCCGGGATACCGATTCCTCCCGAATCAACGGCCATTCATAAAATTACAAATGAGGCTGTGGCAGATAGTCCGACTTTCAAGGAAATTGTAGGCGAAGTAATCAGGGATTTCGAGGGATGTGACTTGGCAGGTTATAATTCAAACCGCTTTGATATACCCATGCTTGCAGAAGAATTATTGCGCGCGGGTGCTGATATTGATTTGTCGAAAAGAAAATTCATTGATGTACAGGTGATTTTTCACAAAAAAGAGCAACGAACTCTTTCTGCCGCTTATAAGTTTTATTGCGATAAGGATTTGGAAGGTGCGCATGATGCTTCTGTAGATACCATGGCAACCTACGAAATTATGCAGGCTCAACTTGACCGGTACAAAGATTTACCCAATGATGTGGAACTGCTGGCAAAATATACGACTCAATCAAATAATGTTGACTTTGCAGGGAAGTTCGTATACAATGATAAAGGTGAAGAAGTGTTTAATTTCGGCAAATATAAAGGTCAGAAAGTAGAGGAGGTCTTGAAAACAGATACCGGCTATTACGGCTGGATGCTAAATGGTGATTTTTCGGAGCATACTAAAAAAGTATTGACTAATATCAAACTCAGAGGTTTTAATAAATAATTGATTTGGTTCAGTTTAAGCCACTTTGGCACAAAGATTGATGCATTTATAGGCTGCAATGCTTAATAATTTTCAAATGAGGTTCATTCTTTTGTTATTTTTGCTGACATCCTGTTTCCGGTTGAGTGCTAATATCAACACACAGGAAAATGCCACTGCTCCATCCCGTACTCCGGAGCAGGAAGCTGCTTTACAAACACAAAAAATGCAACAGGAATTAGATCTTAACCAGGAACAGATACAGGCAATTTATGATATTAACCTGAAACATGCACGCGAACGTCAGGTCTCAAAATCCAGAAGTGAAGCACTGCAAAGGGTTAAAAACAAGGATGCTGAAATGCGTGAGGTTTTAACACGTGATCAGTATACAAGGCTACAGGACAAGCGGTACGAACGATATCCGTCAACAAGCACACAGTTTAGCAGGCCGGATATACAGCAACGCACTCAACCTGTTCAGGAAAGAACAACTCCTGCAGAACAAAGACAAATTGACCCGAACCAAAGGCGAACAGTAGCACCAACGGATAACAGAAGCAGGCAGGTAGTGCCACAGCGTTCTATACCATCCACGGATCAAAGGGTAATAGTACCCCGTCAACCATCATCTTCTTCAGTAAGACCTGATTTCAATCAAAGAAGAACACCGGTTGTGCCACAAGCCCGACCGACGCCTAATCCGGAACCAACCAGGAATACGCGTTCAACGCCTTCTTCATCCAGTCAGTCATCCGGAAACGACCGTCCGGCAAGAAGATAAATATGGCGAATCCCTATTTTCAGTTTAAACAGTTCACGGTTTACCATGATCTTTGCGCGATGAAGGTTGGCATAGATGGTGTATTGCTGGGTGCATGGACACCTGTCGATTCTTCAGCAAACAGGTTATTGGATGTTGGTACCGGGAGTGGACTTATCGCGTTGATGCTTGCACAGCGTTCAAATGCCATGATTGATGCCATCGATTTGGATGAAGGGGCTGTCAGACAGGCTGAAATTAATGTAGCAGCTTCGGACTGGAATAACCGGATAAGGGTGCATCATCAATCTTTACAGGATTTTGCTGAAACACACAATAATGTATACGACTTAATTGTATCCAATCCGCCGTTTTTTATTTCTTCACTGAAGGCTCCGGATGAGGCTCGTACAATAGCGAGACATGCTGATACGCTGACCCATGAGGAGTTATTGAAATATGCCTCGGGGCTATTAAAAACAACAGGAAGAATGTGTGTCATTCTTCCTGTAACTGAAGGCCTGCAACGTGTAGAGTCGGCCCGAAAATTCGGATTATATTGTTATCAGTGTGTTTATGTTTATCCCAAACCGAAAAGCGAACCAAAGCGTGTACTGCTCGAATTCGGGTTTAATAATCAGGAAACACGGGTATCATCCATCGAAATTGAGACAAGTAAAAGACATCAGTATTCTGCTGCATTTACCGCACTCGCGAAAGACTTCTACCTGAAATTATAAAAGCGCTTTAACTTTTGCTTCAATAATTGCTTTTGGAGCTGCTCCGATTTGTTTGTCAACAACCTGCCCGTTTTTGATAAACAGGATGGTTGGAATGTTGCGTATACCGTATTCGTTAGGGGTATCAACATTGTCATCCACGTTGAGTTTTCCTATTTGCACCTGACCATCATATTCTTTTGAAAGTTCTTCAATGCTTGGTCCAACCATGCGGCATGGTCCACACCATTCAGCCCAAAAGTCAATAACTACGGGTTTTCCGCTGTTAATCACATCCTTGATATTACTATCTGTAAATTCTAATGCCATAATATTTTAATGTTTAATGTTTAAAGTTCAATGTTTAATATCGGGTGCAAATCTAATTGAAAATCTTATAATCAGGAAATAAATTTGCATTGAATTGCATGATAGCGATATTGAAATCATCTATGTATAATTTATTTGACCTGAAAATCTATCTTGCCATCGTCTTTGTATTTCTTCAATAATTTATAAAATTCCTTATTCATATTTACACGACACTGGCGGGCAAAAAGCCTGACTTTATGCTGTGTAAGCAAATCCACCACATTGAAATAAATGTTTATGCTGCCTTTATTCTGAAGCACCATATCTGTCATGTCCACCGCAAATTCCTCATCAAGCTGATCAAGTGGAATCGTAACGGTCAGGGTATCTACCAATTTATCTTTTACTTCTTTCAGCACTTCAATTTTTTGAATTTTGAGTTCCGGGACAACCGGCGCATTGGGATCTGTTGGCTTTTTAAACTTGTAGTCTGCGCCTTTTTCCTGGACAGTCGCATGAATCAATAAATATAAATCCTTTATCATATATTTACTGAATTCGATGTAGTTATTACCAAACAGAGCAAATTCATGAGCGCCTTCATAATCCTCAAGGGTGAATATTCCATAAGGATTACCGGCCTTCGAGGTTCCGTGGCGAATGGCAGTTACCATCCCTCCAATTCTGAGCGGTTTACCCATAAGTGGCATCAGGTCTTTTAAGTCTGATGTTTTGGTATTGCAGACATAATTGATTTCAAACTCAAAATCATCAAGCGGATGAGCAGAAAGATACATGCCGATGTACTCACGCTCTTTGTTGAGTTTTTCGAGCGGTGACCAGTCATGTGTATAGGGTAATTCTGGTTTCACAATTTCAACCGCTTCCATATCTCCGAAAAGAGAATTCTGAGTTAAGGCATTATCAGCCTGAAATTTGTTCCCATATCGTATGATACTTTCGATGACTATTTCTCCCTTGCTGTTCTCAACAAAGAATTGTTCTCTTTTGATATCAGAGAACCCATCGAAAGCACCTGCCAACACAAGGCTCTCAATTGTTTTTTTGTTGCACGAAGTCAGGTTTACCCTTTCGATGAAATCGAAAACGCCTTTGAATTTACCGTTTTTGTTCCTTTCTTCAACGATGGCCTCCACAGCACCTTCGCCAACCCCTTTGATACCCCCAAGACCAAAACGAATGTTACCATCTTTGTTTACCGTGAAAGTCAGGTCACTCTCGTTGACATCAGGCCCAAGTACATTCATGCCTAAGTTGCGACATTCGTCCATAAACTTGCCGACTTCACCGATGTCATCTTTGTTGCGGGTTAAGTTGGCAGCCATAAATTCAGCCGGATAGTGCGCTTTCAGATAGGCAGTCTGATAAGCAATCCAGGAATAGCAAGTCGCGTGAGATTTATTGAACGCGTATTTGGCAAACTCAGCCCAGTCGGCCCAGATTTGCTCTAACTTCGCATCGGGACCGAAACCGTTTTTCTTGCAGCCTTCCATGAATTTAACTTTCAGGGCAGCCATTTTATCGATAAGTTTCTTACCCATGGCTTTACGAAGCTCATCAGACTGACCACGTGTGAAGCCGGCCAAATCCCTGCTTAGTAACATGACCTGCTCCTGATAGACGGTAATGCCATAAGTATCTTTCAGCCTGTGTTCCATTTCAGGGAAATGGTATTCAATTTTTTCGCGTCCGTGTTTGCGGTTTACAAATTGAGGTATGTATTGCATAGGACCGGGGCGATACAGCGCATTCATCGCGATGAGATCCTCGAATTGTGTTGGCTGCAGTTCTTTAAGGTATTTCTGCATACCGTGCGACTCAAACTGGAAAGTCCCGACCGTTAAACCTTTACTGAAAAGTTCATAAGTTTTTTGATCATCAATAGGAATCGCATCAATATCTACTTCTATTCCATGTGTTTTTTTGATGTTGGAAAGGGCTTCTTTGATAATAGACAGAGTTTTCAGTCCGAGAAAGTCCATTTTTATCAAACCGATTTCTTCAATTACGGATCCTTCGTACTGGGTAACCAGCATCTCCTCATTTGTCTCCTTATCAACAGCCGTACTCAGTGGCACTAATTTCTTCAGTTCGTCTGCCCCGATGATAACACCGCAGGCATGAACACCCGTTTGTCTTACTGTTCCTTCCAGCATTTCTGCATATTTCAGGGTATCAGACAAGTTCTGATCATAGGAATTGCGGGCCATTTGCAGTTCAGGAACGAATTTCACGCAATTCGATATATTGACTTTCATGGCTTTTCCGCTTACATCATCCGGCAGTTTATCCGGAATCAGTTTTGTAAGTCTTTCCGCTTCCGCCAATGGCAGTTTTTGAACACGGGCAACATCCTTGATGGATGATTTGGTAGCCATAGTTCCGTAGGTAATGATGTGAGCCACCCGCTCTTTGCCGTACTTTTCCTTTACCCAGCGCAGAACCTGACCTCGACCGTCATCGTCAAAGTCGATATCAATATCTGGCATGGAGATTCGGTCCGGATTCAGAAAACGCTCAAACAGCAAGTCATATTTCAACGGGTCGATATCGGTAATACGCAGACAATATGCAACAACCGAACCAGCAGCAGAACCTCGTCCTGGACCTACAGCGACTCCCATTCCCCGCGCAGCATTGATAAAATCCTGCACAATCAGGAAGTAACCGGGAAAACCCATGGTTTTCATCACGTTCAATTCAAAGTCGATACGCTCAGCAGTTTCTTCACTCAGATTTTCTCCATATCGTTTCACGGCACCTTCCATAGTCAGTTTCCGCAGGTAATCCGCTTCCAGTTTCACACGGATAACCTTTTCGTAACCACCCAATCTGTCAAAACCATCACCAAATTCCTCGCGAAGCATTGGCTCGTTGAATTGTTGCCGGTATGCATCCTCTGTGGCAAAATCTTCAGGAATGGGGAATACCGGCATCATCGGTGGAGAATCAATATCATAAAACTCAACCTTATTGGCTATTTCAACCGAGTTTTCAAGTGCTTCGGGAATATCGCCGAAGATTTTCCACATCTGTTCAGGCGTTTTAAGATATTCCTGTTTTGTATAGCGCATTCTGGTTGGATCATCCAAATCTTTACCGGTACTGAGACAAATAAGTCGCTCATGGCCTTCGCCATGATCTTCGTCAATAAAATGCACATCGTTTGTCGCGAGAATTTTCGTGTTGGTTTTTCGCGCCAGGTCAATCAGATCATCATTCTGACGTTTTTGTTTTTCATATACCGTAGTGTCAGCATTCGGTTTATCCGTTTGATGGAGTTGTAGTTCAACATAGAAGTCATCTCCGAAAACTTTTTTATACCAAAGTATGGATTCTTCTGCTCCTCTGAGATCGCCTTTCTCAACCTTTTTATGAATTTCACCTCCCAAACAGGCAGAAGATGCAATAATTCCCTCACTGTATTTTTCGAGAATCTCATGATCAATACGGGGACGGTAATAAAAACCTTCCATCCATCCCAGCGAAACCAATTTGCAGAGGTTTTGATATCCTTTTTTGTTTTTTGCCAACAGTACTAAGTGATATCCGCTCCGGTCTTCTACGTTATCTTTATCTTTCGATAACCGGCTGCGACGTGCCACATAAGCTTCGCAGCCCAGAATCGGTTTAAAAAGTTTCTTTTCGACTTCTACAAGTTGGTTTGTTAATGCTATGCGCTGTTCATCCGTCAATTCTTCATTTTTCAACTCCTTTTTAAGTTGAGCAATATCACCATAAACCTTGCTGTTTTTCTTCTTTACGTAGTTATAAAACTCTTTTATACCAAACATATTTCCATGATCGGTGAGTGCGATGGCATTCATCCCGCTGGCAGCTGCCCTTTCCACCAATCCGGGTATTGATGACATACCGTCCAGGATTGAATAATAAGAGTGCACGTGAAGATGAACAAAGGATTTCATGTAAATATGTGGATTAAAAGAGATTAAAAAAACAGCGCAAAAAGTAAAATTTGGCTGTTAAAGATAAGGACTTTTGATTGAAATAGGGAAAGTAGGGTGGTGAAAGTTTTCAACAATGAAGGATATACTCAGTTTAACACGGAAGACTTTCAGGATTTATCCCCAAAATATTATGAATTTGCTGAAAACCCGAAAAAAATTAGTGACAAATCTGTCTCTCAATTTCCTCATCAGTCCCCTCAATGATTCGCTTTGCCTGAAGATAATAGGGCTCTCTTTTTTGGAGGGTGTCGGAGATGTATTGTTGCAATTCATCACCTGTTTTGTCGCGAAGCAGGGGACGTACTCCTGCTCTCGAGGCAGAAAGTCGTTCGGACAGATGTTCAGGTGTAAGACGGATATAAATGGTTTCACCAAATTGATTCATAAAGTCCATGTTGTCAAAAAAACACGGAGCACCGCCACCCGTAGCAATGACAACATCCTCAAAATCGGCAACTTCACGCAAACAGTTTCTTTCAATTTCACGAAAACCCAATTCACCATTTTCTGCAAAAATTTGTGCTACAGTTCGCCTGTATTTGTTTTCAATGTAGCTGTCTAAATCGATAAATGTGAGTCCATGCCGTTTGGCGAGCAGTTTACCCATGGCAGTTTTGCCTGAGCCCATAAATCCTATCAGAAAAATTCGTTGCATGTTTGTACATTTATTATCTGCAAAAATACCATAACAAATTGATTTCAGGACAAAAAAAGGTCAATTTTACTAAAAAAATTGATTTCTGTTGCCAATCAGCTGACAGCTTACAATTTTCAATTATCTTTGCGTGTCAATCAAATAAAAGCATGGTGGAAAAACAAAGCGCTGTCTTATTGATTTTTACGGGAGGAACCATCTCTATGTCGGAAAATCCGGCAACCGGGGCATTGCGACCGATTGATTTCGAGCGACTTCAGGAATTGATGCCGGAACTGAAACAAACCGGAATCCACATCAAAAGCATACCGTTTCTTCCGCTTATTGATTCGTCTGATGTGCATCCCGTCACCTGGGAGAAGATTGCACTTTGTATCGAAGAAAACTATGCTGATTTCGATGGTTTTGTTGTTTTGCATGGTACCGATACGATGGCTTATTCTGCATCGGCACTGAGTTTTATGCTTGAGAATTTATCCAAACCGGTAATTTTCACCGGGGCACAGCTGCCAATTGGCATGATGCGTTCAGATGCCAAGGAAAACTTGTTGACTGCCATCGAAATTGCTTCGGCAAAGGAACATGGACAAGCAATTGTTCCTGAAGTTTGTATTTTTTTTGAAGACACACTCTTCCGTGGTAACCGTACAACAAAAAAGAACGCGGAACATTTCAACGCTTTTCACTCATATAATTATCCACCATTGGCGAAAGCGGGGGTACACATTAAGTATTTCAGGAATTACATTCATTATCCGGAACCAAATGCCCGGTTGAGATTAAGGCTTAATACCGATCCCAATATTGGGGTACTGAAGCTTTTTCCGGGAATCTCTGAAATTGTTGTTCAATCCATACTCAATACCCCCGGATTAAAGGCGGTAGTGTTGGAAAGTTTTGGGGCAGGCAATGCACCTCGACGAATTTGGCTTCACGAGGCCCTGAAATCTGCCAATGAGAAAGGGATTATCATCGTGAATAAATCGCAATGCAGTACAGGTACGGTTGAGATGGGGCGTTACGAAACAAGTCTGAACCTGCTGAATGCGGGCGTTATCAGCGCTTATGATTGTACGACCGAAGCACTGGTTACCAAACTGATGTATTTGCTGGGAGAATACCAATCGGTTGAAGAGGTAAAGAAATGGCTGGGGGTGAGTATCAGCGGGGAAATGACGATAAGTTAACTCATAGCGAAAAGCGAAGAACGGAAAGCGGATAATAAGAAAAAGCGATTTGCATATATGACATTATTAAAATAAAGATAACTTTATGGGGAATTTTGCAAAATGGATTGGTGGTGGTTTGGGTTGGGCTTTTGGTGGCCCAATTGGTGCGATTATAGGATTTGCGCTGGGTTCATTGTTTGGCGAAAGCACAACAACCAGCAGCACTCATACGCAAACACGACGCACCACCGAAAGGGATTTCAAGGCCAGTCTGTTGGTGATGATTGCTTGTGTTATGAAAGCAGATGGCAGGGTGCAAAAGGCAGAACTGGATATTGTTAAAAAGTTTTTGGTTGCTAATTTTGGAAAAGATGGAGCTCTGGAAGCGCTTCAGATATTAAAAAAGTTATTAGACCAGCCCATCAACGAAGTGGAAGTCGCGCAGCAGATAAATCAGTATATGAATTATTCGGCTAAATTGCAACTGATTCGTTTGTTGTTTGATGTCGCTTACGCGGATGGAGATGTCAACGCCCCGGAATTGCAGGTTATCCGACGTATTTCCGGAATTTTCGGCATCAGTAATGTAGAATTTGAATCGCTTAAGGCTCCTTACGTTAAACATGTGGATGAAAACTGGGCTTTTAAAGCGTTGGAAATTGAAACAACGGCAACAAATGATGATATCAAAAAAGCATATCGCAGGATGGCCATGAAATATCATCCGGATAAAGTGGCGAACTTAGGTGATGACATCAAAAAATCGGCTACTGAAAAATTCAGGGCTGTGAATGAGGCCTATGAACATTTGAAAAAGCTGCGAAATTTTGTATAAAAGATTCGAATATGGAACAATTGATTACTATCAGAACTTTCAATAGTTCATCTGATCTGGAAATGGTAAAAACATATCTGGAGTCATGCGGAATAGCGTGTTACACGAAAGATGAAATCAACAACCGTGCATATATTGCTAATTTAAACGGAGGAGCTAAACTTCAGGTTAAAGAAGAGAGTTTGGACGAGGCAATATCCCTCCTGATTGAAGGAGGCTATTTATCAAAAGAGGACATGGAACCATCACCTGAAATTAAATTTATTGATAAGATATTAAGTAAATTCAGAAAATAATATCCGGCAATTCTTATACAAATGGCTGAAAAACAAATGCGCAATCTGGCGAAAGAAACCGCCATTTATGGAATTAGCAGTATCCTGGGAAAATTCCTTAACTGGCTGTTGGTTCCACTCTATACATACGTCCTGACAGGTTCTGCCGATTATGGAGTGGTGGCGAATTTATATGCCTGGACTGCCCTACTGCTGGTTATTCTGACTTATGGAATGGAAACAGGATTCTTTCGTTTTGCAAATAAACATCCAGAAATCTCCGCGAGGGTTTATGGTAATACGATTATTTCCGTTGGTTTTACCTCCCTCATTTTTGCTGTGTTATGCATTGTCCTTGCACAGCCGATTGCTGATTTGCTTGGTTATTCATCTAATCCTGAATACATCGCCATGTTGGGTGTCGTTGTCGCTATGGATGCTTTTGGTTCTATTCCATTCGCTTATTTGCGTTATAAATCCCGCCCGATAAAATTTGCCGCCTTGAAATTACTGATGATTTTCACTAATATCATTTTTAATATTTTCTTCTTGGTGGTTTGTCCATGGTTGATGGAGAAAGCTCCTGGTTTAATCGACTGGTTCTATGATCAGAGTTATGGTGTCGGATATGTTTTTATCGCGAATGTGATTCAAACGGTTGTAGTGACTGTCGCCTTATTGCCCGATGTATTCAAAGCAGAATTCAAGTTTGATTTTACGCTACTAAAGCAAATTCTGCGTTATTCGCTGCCATTGTTGGTGCTTGGTGTTGCCGGTATCATGAACCAAACCCTCGATAAAATCATCTTCCCATTTTTAATAGAAGATCCTGAACTGGCCAAATCCGAATTGGGAATTTATTCAGCTTGTTTCAAAATATCCATGGTGATGATGATGTTCACCCAGGCTTTCAGGTATGCCTACGAACCATTCATTTTTGCGCAGCACAAAGATAAAAACAGCAAGGAGGCCTACGCCGATGCCATGAAGTTTTTCATTATCTTTTCCCTGCTGATATTTTTGGGAATGGTTTTCTACCTCGATATATTCAAATACATCATTCAACATGATTACTGGGCAGGGTTGAAAGTGATTCCCATTGTATTGTTCTCTTATATTTTCCAGGGTGTTTTCTTCAATTTATCGTTGTGGTACAAGTTGACTGATAAAACAATGTATGGTGCCTGGTTTTCTGTAATCGGAGCAGTCATAACCATCGCTATCAATGTGATTTTTGTTCCGGTGTTCAGTTATATGGCTTCTGCCTGGGCGGCTTTCGCCTGTTATTTTGTGATGATGTTGCTGTCCTATTTTTATGGTCAGAAACACATGCCTATCAATTATAATATGAAATCAATTGGTATTTACACAGTATTGGCGGTTGGGCTTTTTCTAATCAGCTTGCTCATAAATACACCATATACACTGCTGAATATGGTGCTAAAAACTGGATTATTAGCCATTTTTATCATTTACTTTATACGAAAAGATTTTCCGCTGAATAGAATTCCATTGATAAAGAAATTCATCAAATAATCTTTACGGTTGAAAAATTAAAGATTGAGTTGTTATTTTCGTCCAAAATCAGCTGGAATTTCTCCCCAGGCTTCGGTGTGCCATTTCAAGATTTCAGTTGAATACTCATTTTCGGCGAGCCATTTCTCAGCCCTTGCGATGAGGTCAAAAAGCATTTCATTCAGCGGAGTTCTTTCTAATTCTGTTTTTGCTTTTTTCTTTTTTACCCATGCTTGTGCAGTTTTACTATCCGTATAAACAGGCATCGACAGATTTTTTTGTTTTAATAGCGCTAAGCCATGTACAAGCGCCAAGAACTCACCTATATTATTTGTCCCCTCTTCAAACGGACCTTGTTTAAAGACGACTTCACCGGTTTTGGTGTAAACTCCCTGATATTCCATTAATCCGGGATTTCCGCTGCAGGCAGCATCTACCGATAAGCTATCCATTACCGGCATGCCATATTTAGCGAGAAGTTGTTCATCTGGCTTTTTGGGTTTGGCATTTTTACCGATATAATCCCAACAAGGCGAGACCATGGCTTCTTTCGCCTCAGCTTCGGTTTCGAAACCTTTGTATTTAGCACCGGCATATCCGTGTATTTGTTGTTTGCATTCCTCCCACGACTTGTATATCCCGGGTTCTTTGCCATCCCAAACAACGAAAAATTTATTTTTGGATTTTGCCATATTTATTGTACTTTTGCATCACTTTTTTAAAGTTGGCCCTGTAGTTCAATGGATAGAACGGAAGTTTCCTAAACTTTAGATTCGAGTTCGATTCTCGGCGGGGCTACAAAATCAAACCATCTTTCATTTCTATTACTCTGTCTGATAAGGCTGCCAGCTCTTTGTCATGTGTTACAATTACAATGGTCAGCCCGAATTTATCCCGCAAATCGAACAGTAGTTTATGTAATTCTTCCTTGTTTTTGGTATCTAAACTTCCGGATGGCTCATCTGCTAAAATGATTTTAGGATCATTAATCAGGGCACGTGCAACCGCAACACGCTGCTTTTCTCCGCCCGATAGTTCAGATGGTTTATGTTCAAGCCGGTCACTTAATTGCAGGTAATGTAGCAATTCTTCTGCTTTTTGTTTCGCTTTTTTGTTGTTCTGATTGGCAATCAGGGCAGGTATCATCACATTTTCAAGTGCTGTAAATTCGGGCAACAACTGATGAAACTGAAAGACAAACCCGATTTGCCGGTTTCTGAATACTGCCTGTTGTTGTTCATTCATTTTACCGATATCCTGTCCGTCAACCCTCACCATGCCCTGATTAGGCTTGTCAAGTGTTCCGAGTATTTGCAATAAAGTTGTTTTTCCGGCGCCACTGGGACCGACAATTGAAACAATTTCGCCGGCTTTTACGTTTAAATTGACGCCTTTCAGGACTTCAAGTTCATCAAAACTTTTGTGAATATTTGTTGCTTGTATCATATGAAATGAATTATTGGTCACAAAGTTAACCATAAATGCAGAAATTATATCTATAAAAAGTTATTTTTGCATCTTAAATTAGTTGAATTTTCATGCGCGAACTGAATGTTTTCGGGAAAGTAGAGTTTGTTAGAAGCAACCGTGCCCATCGCATCACGGTCAAAATCTTGTCTGATGGCTTGCGGGTTAGTCTGCCCTACCGAAGCAGCGAAATAGAAGCAACTCGTTTTATCCTGAACAATCAGAACGTAATTTTATCCAAACAGGCGCGTATCCGGGCTAAACGTGTCAACACCATCGTCACTCCTGAAAAAGAGATCAGCACAAGAACATTTACAATCAAAGTAAAATATACTAATCGCTCAGATGTATTCTTTAGTCTGAAAGACGCTTTTCTATGGATAGAAATCCCCGAGGAAGCCAATATAAACACATCGCAAGTACAAGAAATTTGTTGGAACGGCATCAATTACTTTTTGAAGAAAGAGGCCAAAAGAATACTTCCCGAACAGGTAAAAAAGCTTGCAGATCAATACGGGTTTAAATACTCAAGTGTTAAAATACAATCCAGTAAAACCCGCTGGGGTAGTTGCTCCAAAACGCGCAATATCAATTTGTCGTTTTACCTGATGTTATTGCCCTCACATTTAGCTGACTATGTAATCCTTCACGAACTTTGTCACACCTTGGAAATGAATCATGGGGAGCGTTTCTGGAAACTGATGGATGACGTTACAGGCGGAAAAACAAAAAAATTACGGGCAGAGATGAAACGGTTTGCGATACCTTAATAAAGCGAAAAACTGAAAGCGGAGAGCGGAGAACAAGTTGGTAATGAAGAATGTCAATTTTATTTGCATTACTTAGCAGGGGTATAAAAAGCAAGAAGGGCTGTCCTCACGACAACCCAATCTTTTTTTGTTAACCTTAAATCTAATACTATGAAAAAATCACGATGCAAAGATAAGGCGTTTGAGCCAATCTTGCAAATAATATTATCAAAAAAGGTGTTTTATAACATAATTTTAACACTTTTCAGGGAATGTTTTCAATTTACGGGCAAAACCAGTCGTTTTTTTAAGATTGATAACATAGTTTCCGGCAACTTTATTTTATTATTTATTCCTTTTTGAATGACATTTCAATTTTCTTTTGATTTTATCATCTTTCATTATCTTTGTAAACCAATTTAAAAATTTACTTCTAATGAAATTAACACTTCTCAAGTCAAAAAGTCAGCTTAGTAAGCAGTTGTTTATCTCTTGCATCACTGTTATAATGTTCTTCTCACAACAGATTTTAGCTGGTGTGCAGGGTGATGACACGAAAAAAACATATCAAAATCCGGTTGACTCACGCAGTTTACCCGACCCAACTGTAATTAAAGCCAATGATGGTTGGTTTTATTTGTATGCAACAGAGAACATCCGCAATGTCCCAATATTACGTTCGAAAAACCTCACTGAGTGGGAGCTTGTCGGTACTGCTTTTACTAAAGATACACGTCCTGATTTTGAACCTAAAGCAAGTGTCTGGGCGCCGGATATCAATTACATCAATAAAAAATATGTGATGTATTATTCCATGTCGGTATGGGGTGGCGAGTGGACTTGTGGCATTGGCGTAGCTTCTGCGGATAAACCCGAAGGGCCGTTTACTGATCATGGTAAGTTATTCCGGAGCAATGAAATCAATGTGCAAAACTCCATAGATCCTTTTTATATTGAAGAAAATGGTAAAAAGTACTTATTCTGGGGAAGCTTTAGGGGTATTTATTACATTGAATTAAGCAAAGACGGACTTTCTCTTAACAAGGGTAGTGAGCCAAAAAGAATTGCAGGGACTGCTTTCGAAGGGACTTATATTTACAAAAGAAATGGATATTATTATTTTTTTGCGTCTGTTGGAAGCTGTTGTGCAGGTTTGAACAGCACATACAGGTTGGTGGTTGGCAGATCAAAGAATTTACTCGGACCTTATGTCGACAGGGTGGGCAATCCGATGATGGAAAATGGTTTTGAAGTTGTGATTGATAAAAATGAACGGTTTTTAGGTAACGGACATAATGCAGAAATTGTGCATGACGATGCTGGTCGGGACTGGATGTTATATCATGGGATAGACGTAAATGAACCTAAAAAAAGGGTGTTGATGCTCGATGAAATCCTGTGGGACAACGATGGCTGGCCCTATGTCCAAAACAGTGGTACTCCGTCACTGGAAGCTGAAGCGCCGGTTTTTAAATAATCGCTGTAAACAACCGGTTATCTCCCGATTTTTTTGTACTTTTGCCGCCTGTTAAAAGAATAGATATGAAAGAGTTTAAGCGCACTACAGTTACATCTGCCCTTCCTTATGCCAATGGTCCTGTACACATCGGTCATCTGGCAGGGGTTTATGTGCCTGCCGATATTTATGTTCGTTATCTTCGCCTGAAAGGTGAAGAAGTGTTGTTTGTAGGAGGTTCGGATGAACATGGTGTACCCATCACCATCAAAGCAAAAAAAGAAGGCGTAACACCACAAGACATTGTTGACCGCTATCATACCATCATCAAAAAATCTTTTGAAGACTTCGGGATTTCCTTTGATGTATACTCCCGCACGACTTCAGCAACACACAAAGAACTTGCTTCGGATATTTTTAAAACAATATACGAAAAAGGCGGGTTTATCGAGCAAAGTTCGGAACAGTATTACGATGAAAAGGCTCAGCAGTTTTTGGCCGACCGCTACATCACAGGTAAATGTCCGCATTGTGGCAATGAAAACGCCTACGGAGATCAGTGTGAGTCTTGTGGAACTTCATTAAATCCGACCGACCTTGTCAATCCCAAATCAGCCATCAGTGGAAGTACGCCGATGATGAAAGAGACGAAGCATTGGTATTTGCCGCTCGATCAGCATGAAGCGTGGTTACGTAAATGGATTCTGGAAGATCACAAAGAGTGGAAACCAAACGTATATGGTCAGTGCAAAAGCTGGTTAGATATGGGTTTGCAACCCCGTGCGGTAAGTCGTGACCTTGACTGGGGTATTCCGGTGCCTGTGGAAGGTGCGGAAGGAAAAGTGCTTTATGTTTGGTTTGATGCTCCTATCGGTTATATTTCGAACACGAAAGAGCTATTGCCGGATAGTTGGGAGAAATGGTGGAAAGAGGAAGATACCCGTTTACTACATTTCATCGGAAAAGACAATATTGTTTTTCATTGTATCGTATTTCCTGCCATGCTGAAAGCAGAAGGGAGCTACATACTGCCTGAGAATGTACCTGCAAATGAGTTTCTCAATCTGGAAGGAGATAAAATTTCGACCTCCCGCAACTGGGCGGTTTGGTTGCATGAATATCTCGAAGAATTTCCGGGCAAACAGGATGTGTTACGTTATGTGCTGACAGCCAATGCGCCCGAAACCAAAGACAATGACTTTACATGGAAAGATTTTCAGGCCAGAAACAACAGTGAGTTGGTTGCTATTTACGGTAAC
The DNA here is from genome assembly GCA_034928085.1 of Paludibacter sp. Classification (GTDB taxonomy): domain Bacteria; phylum Bacteroidota; class Bacteroidia; order Bacteroidales; family Paludibacteraceae; genus Paludibacter. Next base: position 1,019 of record JAYFPG010000059.1, on the reverse strand, counting down.
TTTATCAACAGAGCCCTGGTACTTACTTATAAATATTTCGAAGGAAAAGTGCCTGCGTTGGGTGAACTTACCGGTTACGATAAGCAAACACTGGATGAATTCGTACATGTAAAAGCAGATTTGGAAAAGTTGTTAGACAACTTCCGTTTCCGGGATGCCCAAAAAGAAGCGATGAATCTGGCCCGCATCGGGAATAAATATCTGGCCGATACAGAGCCCTGGAAAGTTGCCAAAACGGATATGGATCGCGTGGCGACTATCATGCATTTGAGTTTGCAGATTGCAGCCAATTTGGCTATTGCTTTTGAGCCATTCTTGCCATTTTCGTCAGCAAAACTGCGTTGTATGCTTAATCTGAATATATTCGACTGGAAAGAATTGGGTCGTACCGATTTGTTGAAAGCCGGAGATCAATTGGGTACAGCTGAATTACTTTTCGAAAAAATTGAAGATGCCACCATCGAAGCACAAGTACAAAAACTGCTTGATACCAAAAAAGCTAACGAAACTGCTGCCTGGAAAGTAAATCCGGTCAAACCCAACGTAAGTTTCGAAGATTTTCAGAAAATGGATATCCGCGTTGGAACTGTACTTGATTGCCAGAAAGTCCCCAAGACTGACAAATTACTGCAATTCCGCATTGCTGATGGCCTCGAAGAACGTACTATCCTGTCCGGTATCGCGGCTTACTACCCGAATCCTGAAGAGCTGATCGGGACGCAAGTGTGTTTTATTGCCAATTTTGAACCAAGGAAATTACGGGGCGTTTTCAGTGAAGGCATGATCCTTTCTGCTGAAGATGCTGATGGTAAATTGGTGCTGATTCAGCCAAAGATAAATGTTACAAATGGTGCAGAGGTGAAATAAGTAAACAAGATTTTTTCACTGAACAAAACCACCCTGAATTCGGTTTATAATGTTAGTATTAATCTTAAAACTAACATTATGAACCTGCTTGAACAACTGAAATCCTACACGAAAGTTGTAGCTGACACCGGCGATTTCGAATCGATGATCGC
>JAYFPG010000003.1:0-66304 GCA_034928085.1 Paludibacter sp. | reverse complement strand
AACAAACCATGTATTATACGATGCTTCACTGATGTTATCCTTGATTACTTCCAGGCACTTGCTCCACAATTTTTCAGGTAAATGAGACATCATACTAATAACGTAAATAGAAAAAATTTAGTGATTTTAATACTTTAATATACTTTTCAGAAAATAAAATCAGTGCTGAAAATGCATGTGATTCTTTCTTCGCCAAACGCGGGGATACAAATTTCTGAAAGTTTTTTGAAATAACAAAGGGCTTATTTTTTCGGGGCTTTTATACCTTTTGCACCATGCTAATTATCAACACATTACAAATAAACGTTGATATTCAGCAATATAGTTGAAATATTTTTGTAATACAGTTGAATATAAGCAATTTAACAATTTATTACGAATTTTACTTTTTAACTATATTATTTCAGCCAAAGTCCTGAACAGTCAAGCTTTCCCCCCATGAAAAATAGTAATCAAAAAAAAATGAAATTTAAATTCTATTTAGAATGGATTTAAATTAAACGCTACTTTTCACGCGTTCCGAAAAGAGAAAAATGAACGTATCTTTTGGGTGATTTTTTCAAATCAATCAACAGTTCATCCGCACTATTTGACACATTTACAAGGTTCATATACAAATTCTTATCATTCAGAAGCAAGCCAATACTTCCCTCTCCTTCATTCATCTTCCGGGTAATCTGATTCAGGTCTCTGATCGTTAAATCTACTTGTTGGAAGGTAGAAGCAAAATCAATTTTCCTGAGATTTCCGCTCACAACTTTAAAGTCACCGGTCAGGGTATTCACATTGCCGATAAGCTGAGGCATATCATATTTCATCAGCTTTTTAAGCTGAGCGGAACTCTCAGCCAAATCGGCTGTTGTTTTTTCAATTGAACTCAGGCTGTTCTGAACACTTCCACCATCAACCAACAAGCGAACCGAGCGTAATAATGAATCGGTTTGTTCTGCTATGCTTTCAATCTTCGGCATCAGGTCACCGGCAAGTTCATCGAGCAATCCCGATCCGGTAGAGGATTGCAGCGTATCTCCGGAGGCACAGAAAACTGTGGAAGCAGTGCGGGGAGCATATAATAATTGTACTGCTTTACCGCCCATGAGTCCGTCGTCGAAAAGTTCGAGGGTGGTTCCCTGAGGAATGTTGATGTCCCTACTCACCGAAATTTTCACGACAAAAGCAGTTTCTTTCAAAAAATCATACTGAACTTCTTCTACCTGTCCCACCTTATATCCTTTAATATATACGGGCGATGAAGGCACGAGTCCGTCAATCTGCTCATAGGTGGCATAATAATAATTTATGGGGGAAAAGATATCAACTCCTTTCAGAAAATTCAATCCGAAATATAAAACAAAAATGGCAACGATGGTCATGATGCCTACACGTACTTCTCTTGACAACTTTATTCTTTTCATTTATGCTGTAATTTAATGTAGCCGGTCCGTCATTACGAAGCAAAGCGAAGCAATCTCCCCGAACCCGCACCTGGCTTTTACACCTTTATTTAATCATTTTCAACGCTTCCTGAACCGGGACCTTTTTATCACCCACGAAAGCGATGATAAATGCATCGGGGAATCTCTTTTTCAGGTCTAATCTGATCTGGTTTATTTTATTATAATCGGTTTCGGCTCCAACCGTATATTTATAGTATCCACCTTCCTGGTAATAGTCCAGGTCTTTGAGGTTTTTCAAACTGGCATGATTATTACTCAGTTTGGTTGCCGAAGCAGTAATCTGCAATTTGAACACCGGCTGTCCGACTGTCACAGGCTGTTGCGTAGTCACCTCTGTTTGTGTCGCCTTGGTTGTACTGACAGCTTTGTTAGCCGTTTCCTCAGGATTTATTGTTCCCTGAGATTCAGTACTCACCATTTCGATTTCTTTTACATCACTGTTGGGGCGACCCATTTTCTTATCGTAGCTTCTCTTGTACTTCACGAAAGCATTGTATATGGCCAGCGACAATTCACGCTGTCCGCTCGTACTCGCCAAATAAAGTTCTTCGTTGTAATTCGAAATAAAACCCAGTTCAATCAGCACACTCGGACAAGCTGAACGGTGCAGCACCCAAAATCCTGCTTGTCTAACGCCCCTGTCATATCTTTTTGCTGCACCTGTAAACTGATTTTGAATATAGGTTGCAAAATAAATGCTGTTATCGAGGTATTTATCCATCATGAATTCAAACATGATGTAAGAATCCACCGAATTAGGGTCGAAACCGCGATACCTTGTCTTATAATCATCTTCGAGCAGGATTACCGAGTTTTCAGCCATCGCCACATCTAAGTTAGCCTTTGTTTTCGCGAGACCAAGCGTGTATGTCTCCGCTCCATAAGCTGATTTACTTTTCGCGGCATTCACATGTATGGATATAAACATGTCGGCATGATTATCGTTGGCAATGGTAGCACGTTGTTCGAGGGGGATAAACACATCGGTTTTCCGGGTATAAACCACTTTCACATCCCGCATGTTTTTCTCCACCAAATCCCCTACCATCCTCACGACAGTGAGCGTAATATCCTTCTCCTTTGAAATCCTGCCTACAGCGCCCGGGTCACGACCACCGTGACCAGCATCAAGTACCAGCACAAAATCTTTTTTCTGCGCATACGTTACCGGCTGTGACAAAAGAAAGACACATAAAATGAGCACAAGGTACTTCATCGGACTATTAAACTCCATAGGCTTATTATTATGAATTTAATTCGAAAAAAGCTATGCAAAAGTACGATTTTATCCTGTTTTAATCGTACCTGTAGCGGTAATATTTCAAATTTATTATAAAAAAAAGTTATTTAAGCTGTCTGCTACTAATTTTTGACTAATTTTGTAGTTTGATAAATATGTCGTTACCGACCGGATGAAATCTTCTAAAATACTGATTTTTAACTCCTTCAAAACAGTCATTCTACTATTTAGTATGATGGCTTTTTCTTTTTCGACATATTCGCAAACACCTGTTCGGGTAGACGACAGTCTGAACAGCACCAATCCTGCTTATCAAACCGACAGTGTTAACGCTGCCAATCAACCGGCAGAAGCCACACAAAAACCAAACCAGATTGAAGACGTTATCAAATACAAAGCCAACGATTCGATTGTTTTATTTGGTAACGGAACAGCATTTCTGCATGGGGATACTGAAATTAATTATCAGCAAATCACGCTGAAAGCTGATTATGTGAAGGTGAAAATCGACAGCAGCATGGTGTATGCCAAAGGAACTCAGAACGAAGAAGGCGAGATGATCGGGGAGCCTGTTTTCAGCGAAGGTGAGGCTTCTTACAATTCCAAAGAGTTGAGTTATCATCTTAAAACAAAAAAAGGATATATCCGGCACGTGGTAACACAGGAAGGAGAAGGTTACATCATCAGTGAACAAACAAAAAAATCACCCGATAATCTTTTCTGCATGACTGGCGGAAAATACACAACCTGCGAGGACCACGACCACCCGCATTTCTACCTCAGCATCTCGAAAGGAAAGGTCAGTCCGGGAAAGTACGTGGTTACCGGACCTGCCCACTTAGTCATAGCCGATGTTCCACTGCCAATTGCCATTCCGTTTGGGTTCTTCCCATTTACCAGCAATTACTCATCGGGTATACTGATGCCTAATTTCACGGATGAAATGACCCGGGGGTTCGGACTCACCAACGGGGGATATTATTTTGCCATAAACGATTATATGGATTTGGAGCTCAGAGGCGATATTTACACCAAAGGTACCTGGGCCTTGTCGGCAGCAACCAGTTACCTCAAAAAATACAAATACAGGGGAAATTTAAGCATCAGCTACCGGGAAGATGTCACGGGAGAAAAAGACATGCCCGACTACAGCAAGGCCAACAACATGAGCATACGGTGGTCGCATTCACAGGATCAGAAGGCCAATCCTAATTTTACTTTTTCATCGAGCGTTAACTTTTCGACCAGCGGATACAACCGGAGCAACGTGAACTCCTATTACCGGCCGGAATTAAACTCTGAGAACACCAAAAGTTCGAGCATCTCCTTTACCAAACGTTTTCCGGATTTACCATCGCTCAGTTTATCGGGAAGTGTAAACATCAACCAGCGCACCAAGGACTCAACCATCAACCTGAGCCTGCCGAACATTAACATAGCATACAGCCGTTTCTATCCTTTTAAGCGAAAAAATCCGGTTGGCAAAGAACGCTGGTACGAAAAAATTTCGATGTCTTATTCCGGCGCTTTTGCCAACAGCATCAACACCAAAGAAAACAAACTGCTGACTTCATCCTTTACCCGTGACTGGCAAAACGGAATGCGTCACTCCATTCCGGTATCAGCAAGTTTTAACGTGTTGAAATTCATCAACGTATCACCCAGTTTCAATTATACGGAAAGATGGTATCTCCGTTCGATTGAAAAGTCATGGGACAATGCGGCGCAACGTGAAGTGAGGGATACAACCGACGGATTCTACCGGGTATTCGACTTCAACATGGGGGTTTCGGCATCCACAAAATTATACGGTTTTTATATCCCAATACGTTCTCTTTTCGGAGATAAGATTGACCGCATCCGGCACGTCATCACACCCAGCATCGGCTTTGGATATACGCCCGACTTCGGCGACCCCAACTGGGGATATTACGACACCTACACCCGAAGTGTCAGAAGCAGCTCCAACCCTGATGTGTATACCGATTCTGACATCATCTATTCAAAATTTGAAGGTTCCTTGTATGGTTCGCCGGGACGGGGAAAATCGGGTAGCATCAATTTCTCGCTGGGTAATAACTTAGAAATGAAACTGAGAAACGACAAGGACACCACCGGCAAGGAACCATTCAAAAAAATCAGTTTGATTGACAATCTCAACATCGGTGGTAGTTACAACTTAGCTGCCGACTCAATGCGCTGGTCGAATTTCTCCACCAGCTTACGACTGAAACTTTCTCAAAGCTACTCCCTGAGCCTGAGTACGAGTTTCGACCCCTACATGTTTGCCCTGAACAGCTCCGGGAATCCAATCAGGGTGAATCAGTTACGCTGGAACAATGGAAAGTTCCCCCGGTTTCAGGGAACGAGTACCAGTTTCAGTTATACCTTTAACAACGACACATTTAAAAAACTGTTCGGAAAAGACGACGGTACCACAGCGCCGGCAGGAGAAGGCGACACATCGTTATCCGCTGACGGGGAGGAGGATGGAGGGGAAGAAACCTTACAACCGGATGCACACAAACAGGATCAAAAACAACTGGTGGCTTCCGACGATGGTTACGCGAAAGTAGCTATCCCCTGGAGTCTCAGTTTTAGTTATTCAGTGAGATACGGGAACACGAATGTGTTCGACAAAGATAAAATGGAATACGAGATGGATTTCACCCACAACCTCAGTTTGAACGGCAGCATCACGCTAACGCCCAACTGGCGCATTACCGGAAATTCGTCCTATGACTTCAAGGTTAAGCAGTTCACGTACACCAGCATCTCGGTCAACAGAAGCCTGCATTGCTGGAACATGTCGGCGAGCATCGTGCCCTTCGGGGTTTATAAATCCTACAATTTTCATATTGGTGTAAACGCCAGTATGTTGTCGGATCTTAAATATGATAAAAGAAGCGAATACGGGGTGAACAATATCACGTGGTATTAGGTTATATACTAATGTCGCCGGACACCAGACACCAGACGCCGGATCGGGGACTGGAGACCGGAGACCGGAGACTAAAGACAATTAAAAACAAACATAAACAACAAAAAATGAAAATTACAGACAACAAATTCGTAGCAACATCGTATGAATTATTCGTTGACGGCGAGAACGACGGCGAATTGGAATTAATGGAAAGAGCAACTAATGAACAACCCATGAAATTTGTATTTGGCGTGGGTATGATGTTGAAAAAATTCGAGGAAAACCTGTTTGGTCTCGAAGAAGGTCAGAACTATGAGTTCACCATTCCGGTGGAAGAAGCTTATGGTGAGTATTTAGATGAAAATGTAATCGATCTGGATCGTTCAATTTTCGAAATTGATGGTAAAATAGACGAAAAAGTTATCTTTGCAGGAAATGTTGTACCTTTGATGGACTCTGAAGGCAATCGCTTAAACGCCCAGATAGTAGAGGTAACGTCGAGTCATGTAAAGGTTGACCTGAACCACCCGCTGGCCGGTGAGAACCTGCACTTCAAAGGTTCTATCTTAGAAGTACGCAAATCTTCGGAGCAAGAACTGGTAGAATTACTTGGCGGCCCAAGCGGCGGTTGTGGTTGCGACAGTGGCTGTGGTTGTGGTGACTCAGACGACAAACATGATCACGGTGGTGGTTGCGGCTCAGGTTGCGGTTGTCACTAATCATTTTCGAATTTTAATCAGTAAAGCATGTCAAATACAATCGGTAAACTGTTTACTTTTACTTCCTTTGGCGAATCGCACGGCAAAGGAATCGGAGGTATCGTGGATGGCTGTCCACCGGGTATAGCGTTGGATGAGGATTATATCCAACAGGAGCTCGACCGGCGCAAACCGGGACAATCGGCTATTGCCACACCCAGGAAAGAGGATGACAAGGTTGAATTTCTATCCGGTGTTTTCGAAGGTAAAACCACGGGAACTCCCATCGCCTTTATCATCTGGAATCAGAATCAGCACAGCAAGGATTATGATCACCTGAAAGAAGTTTACCGACCCTCGCATGCCGATTATACGTATCAGCAAAAATATGGTATCCGTGATCACCGGGGTGGCGGGCGCAGTTCTGCGCGCGAAACCGCTTCCCGGGTGGTTGCCGGCGCCATTGCCAAATTGGTATTGCGCCAGGCTGGTGTCGATATCTGCGCGTTTACTTCGCAGGTCGGACCGATTGCCATGACGCAAACGCTTGATTCGGCTGATTTATCGCTGATTGAAAGTAACATCATCCGCTGTCCGCAACCCGATGTTGCACAGCAGATGATTGACTATATTGCTACTCTGAAAAAAGACGGAGACTCTACCGGCGGTATCATTTCCTGTGTCATCAGGGGGGTGCCTTTGGGATGGGGCGAGCCGATTTTCGATAAGTTGCAGGCTCGTTTGGCTGCTGCCATGATGAGTATCAATGCTTCGCATGGTTTCGACTACGGAAAGGGCTTCGAAGGCGTGGCGCTGAAAGGCTCGGAAATGAATGATTCATTCATCCGGAAAGAAGACCGGATTACTACCCGAACCAATAATTCAGGCGGTATCCAGGGGGGCATCAGCAACGGGGAGGACATTTACTTCCGGGTATTATTCAAACCGGTAGCTACCATTTCTAAAAAACAGGACACCGTGGACACCTCATTAACTGAAGTGGAGCTGCAAGCCCGCGGACGGCACGATCCCTGCGTATTACCAAGGGCAGTGCCCATCGTGGAAGCGATGGCAGCACTTACTTTAGCAGACTTATACCTGAACGCAAAAGCGACATCATGAGTCTGGATGACAAATGGGCGGTGATCATCAACCTGAAATCGGGCAAGAAGAATTTCAGGATTCAGATGAATTATCTTTTCAGAAAACTGAAGGATGCCGGCATTGATTACGAACATCGCATCACGGAGTTTGCCGGACACGCGGTACTGATTGCCCGTCAGTTTGCCAAAAGGCAGTTTCGCAATTTCCTCGTGGTGGGTGGCGATGGCACCATCAGCGAGGTAATTAATGGCATTTTTGATCCTTCCATCGAACATGCACCCAACCTGAAAATCGCGCTTATCCCGAGGGGAACAGGTAACGACTGGGCTCGTTTCTGGGGTTTGTCACGCGATTATCACCACTCCATTCAAACTTTTCTGGAAGGGAAATCGCGTAAGATTGACATTGGCAGACTTGATTTTATTCTGGAAGGTGAACCGCAAAGCCGTTTTTTCATCAACTCGGTGGGTTTCGGTCTGGATGCCCGGGTGTGTCACAACACCAACCGGCTGAAACGTTATGTGGGTAGTCATGCTTTTTTGTACTTCATTGCTTTACTCTGGGCTGTTTTCAAATATAAACCCAAAGAAGCGCACATCAGCGCTGCTGAAAAACAGATTGACGACACGCTGTTCACGATGAACATTGCCAACGGTTGTTATAGTGGGGGCGGCATGAAACAGAACCCGGATGCTGTGCCTTACGACGGTCAGCTCGACCTGATGATGGCTCGTAAACCTTCCTTCAAAGACATTCTCACTGCCCTGCCTTTAGTCTTCAATGGCAACATTCTGGAGCATCCGGTAATAGAATCTTTTCGCACACAAAAATTATTGTTGAACACGCAAAACGGACGATACTTCGAAGCGGATGGCATCGTGGTGCATTATGCCCCGCCAGTGGAGGTGAGCATCATTCCCGATGCGATTGAGATGGTGGTGCGGTAGCTTCCTTGCAATGATGCAAGAGGTTGCTTCGTCGTGCTTTACACTCCTCGCAATGACGGTAGTTGCTTCGTCGTGCTTTACACTCCTCGCAATGACGGTGTTGCCACGTCACTCACTTCGTTCATTCCTCGCAATGACAGGTGGTCGCAACATTTATTATACTATAAAATAAGGGTTAGCTGCTAAAGCAGCTAACCCTTATTTTATAATATTTATGTCACCACTTACAGCACCACTTTTGCAGTACTGTTGTTGATTTTCACAACCATTACGCCCCGGTGCGGCAGGTTGATGGAATTGTTACCAGCCTGCAGAGAACCTTTGTAAATTTGTTTACCAATCACATCGAATACTACTATTTCACCACTTTCCACAGCATCTACCTGCAATTTACCGGCTGATGTATATACTTTGAAGTCATTTGCATCAACTTTCGGTATGGATGTTTCGATAAACATGTATTCTGTCACATTTTTAACTCCGGGAGCAGCTGTAAAGTAAGCTTCAAGCGTACCAAACACTTTCACTAACTTTTTATAATTTGCTGCATTATCTACCAGGTTCAGGGCAGTACGAACAGCACCGGTAGGCAACTGCACACCAATCATTTTAGTCAGATCGGTTTCAGTTTCTGTGTCCGACAACGCGATAGCAGAAACTCCCGTAAATTCAGGTTCCAAATCTACTGTCGTCAAGTTGCCTTCTGCATTTCCTGCACTTGGAACACCAATAATATAACCACGTACCCAGTATTTGGTTGCAGAAGCAAATGAGTTATTCAGCTTCTTCACATCAGCCACGGTGAAAGGATTCTCAGTCGTACCTGCACCGGCCAGAACAATTCCTTTACCGGTCAGCTCGAACACCACGGAACTTGCACCGGCACTCGACAGTGTCAGAGTTGCCGTATCAGCTACTTCAGCAGACGGGGTATAAGTAATGGTCACATTCGTATTTTCAACCACACCTCCGGTTTGAGTCAATGAAGCCGGGCTTACAGAGAAGCGGTTTGCATTTTTTCCGGAAACAGCCAGGCTCACATTGGCAGTCAGGTTGATGCCACTCACATGGATTGTTGACGTGCTGCTTGCACCCACCATAGCTTGCATAGCAGGCACACTCACTTCTGTTACCGTGATGGTCGGGCCTACCGGCACATTTATCACTTTCACATTGGCTACTTCCCAGGTTGCAGCAGCAGTTGTCGTGGAAGTATACACAAATGCAAAATGTACAGGCATTGTACCTGCTATCACGATATTCCCTGATTCTACCCAGGCATAGCTCGAGTTTTCAGCCGGCCAGCTCGCCTGACTGGTAATGTCGGTCCAGGTAGCATTCGATGGATCTCCAAATCCGCTGTAGTTGGTTGAATACTTCAACTGCAGGGCATTCCCGGCAAAGCCTGTTGCACTGGCAAAGGACAACTGCAAACCTAAAGCAGCAGAAGCTGTAAATTTTGGAGATATCAGCCAATCCTCATTTTCTTTATTTCCTCCGCTATAACCACTCACTTTGGCAAATGTTGGATATGTACCGGAAGAATAACTCGAGGGTCCCCAAATTTGATCTCCGGTTTTACTGAAAGCATAAAAATCATTCAAAGAAGCATTGAACAACTCTTCAAATGGCAAGGTGCCTACAGCAGGACTTACAATTGTTATCAATCTTTGCATCACTGCACTGTTAGTCATTGCAGACTTTACAGCCAATGCTTTCACAGTAGCTGTTGCTGTTACTGTAAAAGGAGCTGTATACAGCGTAGATGCAGTTGTAGGTTCATCTCCGTTTACGGTATAATAGATTGAAGCGCCTGCTGTTTCGGTTGACAGAGTTACTTGTGCTTCATTATAATAAACACCCGGCGTTTTTTCAACACCATTTACACTGATAATTGGGTTTAATACAACCGTAGGATCAACCGAAGCCGGCAATTTATATAGATGAAGTGTGTTGCCGGTCGTATATGGACGGAAGTCCGTTTGATAAATGGCAATCACACGATTTCCACCGGTAGCCGAGTTTGACTTCAGGGAAAAATTTCCATCTGCAACTGTTGCAGTATAGGTATGAGTTGAAGGATTATTGGCCGCAAAACCACTTGTACTACTCGTAGTTATTTCGCAGAATTTATCAGAATCCTCATTGTAAATCGTATACCCGTTTGTGGCATCGCCTTCAATCTTCCATACAACTGTTACCGGAGGATTTACAATTGAATTACCATCAGAAGTTACAGTTGCAGCTTTAAACCTACCTCCTGAGATCTCATTGGACAAGGCTCCTGTATAAGTAGTGTTTGTACCATATAAAACATAATAGGCTCCAGACTGAATCTCATCAACTGTCGTTATTTTCGAGAAGGTACCTGTTCCGGCATACTGCCCGAACAATCCCGCACTCCCCACCAACAACATCACGGCTGCGAGCATGGTTTTAAAGTAAGTAATTTTTCTCATATTGATTGTTTTTAAAAATTGTTTCTATTTATTTCTCCCGCTTTACGGTATGTTTTACTTTGAGCATCGCCAAATTCAGTTCAATGGTTGTTTCACTTCCGGTCGCATGCATTTCCTCATCAAGCAAATCGGCAATGATTTCGCCACCCCTTTGCAAAAGCGATTTCTGTTCGGTTTTGTCGGTTACTTCCGGTATTGCCGCCACAACACGTTGCAATTGACGTATCTTTGTAAATGCTTCAATAATTTCCAGAGTGGTTTGCGTTGCCTTCTTACCTTTGAGGATGGTCGCCAGCATATACAATCCTTTTTCGTTGAATGCTTTAGGCAACACCCTCGATTTGGGTGATAAATTTGCGGTCAAAAATTTTGACCGCAAACGCGCAAACTCCTTATTATCAACACCCAACACATAGCCTGACGGAAATTTATCAGGATTATTCCGAACGGCCTGGTTAATTTCTTTAGTTTGTACGCCATACAAAGCAGCTACATCACTGTCTAAGATCACATTTTGGTCACGAAGCACAATAATTTTGTCTTCGACCTGATTAAGTCTAACAATGTCAGTCATAAATTTTTCAATATTATATCAAACAAACAAGGCTAAAATACACTAAAGCAAAAAAGTCCTTCCACCTTTTAATTTCTCAATCGCGGCATCCAGTCTCATTTCGTTTTTCCGGGATGACAATTCATAATTTGTTGCAACTAAGGAATTATATTCATCCAATGACATCACAACAATACTATCATCCTTCCCACGATTGATAATCAATGTTTCAAAATTCTTCGCGACTCTGTCGAGATAAGATTTAATGTCTTTTCTGAAATCAGATACATTTGCTACTAACATAACTTTATAAAAAACAAAGGAGCCACTATGACACGCACAGCAGCTCCTTACTCTATAATATTAAAGTATCACTTTCGCCAAACGGCTTCCTACTTTCACGATCATCACCCCTTTAGCATTCACGGGCAATTCGTTTTGTCCGTCGGTTGCCAGGGTACTGATGATTTTCTGACCTACGGCATTGTACACTTCAACCTTTTCGCCTGCCGTTGCAGTGAAATGGATGTTGGCGTTGTGGGCGTAGATGGAGGTGAGAGATGGGTTGTTATTACCCGATAATATACTTGCTACAATTTCATTTGAAGTTTCAGAAGTAACATTGGTATTCTTTGCTTTAACTGTATAATAGTAAGTTGATGATGAACTCAAACCTGTGATAGCTTTGCTTGTACCATCTGTTACGGAGAATGGAGAACCGGCAATTTGAGTTAGTGAAGTTTCATCATATACCAATTCAAAGTCATCTAAATACATTGTATTACCGTTGTATGTTCGAATTTCAAACAACACAATATCTGAAGTTGGAGTAAATAAAGTTTCCACATACTCCCATGAGCCTTTAGTATTAAAATATGTAGTACTACTTGGCAAATAAATTGTGGCTCCATTGGTTGTCCAAACCCTAAAACCACTACCTGTGGATGCTTCATCAATATAATACCAGAATGACAACTTATACTCCTTACCATTTATAACGTTTACTGATTGAGTAATTTTTTTTGTTGCAACAACTGATGTTCTTAACGATTGTGTACCTGATTTAATAATATTTGTTACAATCTCCTGATTCATACCTGTTTCAAAATTCCAAGGAGTAAGTTCAGTTGATTCATAACCTGGATTAACAAAGCTATTTGCAGACAATCCACCTTCTTTGGTGTAAACACTTAACTCATACTCAGTAGCCCCGGTTACAGCCTCCCAATTAGCAGTAAAACCAGAAGAACTTACGCCGGAAGCAGCAGTAGCCACCGGAGCATCCAGTGGAGCCCAGGTAGCAGTACCAGACAATGATCTGGTTACATCCGAAGCACCCGCACTACTTAAAGTTAATGTGGCTGTATGAGAACCGGCAGCTGTAGGCTCGTAGGTAATTGTTACAGACGCATCCGTTACAGAACCAGCGGTTGGAGACAAGGTTGATGTTGACAAACTAAATTGAGCAGCATCCGTTCCGCTAAGTGCCAGTGTGATATCTCCGGTTAAATTTAGTCCATTCACGGTAATTGTTTCTGTATCGGTAGCATCGGCATAGGCTGACATGGCGGGAACTTCGGCTTCGGTAACAGTAATAGTTGGACCTGCAGGTGGTAAGTCAATGCTGGCATTCGTAATACGCCAATCGGAATAAGGTGCAGCTGCAGCATCATAAACCAAAGCGAAGTATGTAGTTCCGGAAGCTGCATTGATAATGTTACCGGATAATTTTACCGTATATGCATCATCCTGCACTTCAGGAGCAAGTATAGTCGACAAAGTTGTCCAGTTTGCAGCAGCAGGACTTCCATACCCTATGTAATCGCTTGACACTTTTACAAGGATTGGGTCTCCTACATACTTAGATGCGTAATTGAAAGTAAGATTCAACCCATCTTCAGTCGCTGTAAATTTTGGAGAAATCAACCAGGATTCAACATCCCCGCCATTATAACCATTTGCAATAGCCCCGTCAGCAGAAGCATACCAGGGTTTTGTCCCGGCTACTTCGTAATTATACCAATCACCTAATGTATTATTGAATGCTTCACTATATGGAACTGTCGCCGTTGCAGGCGCCACAATGGTAATTGTTTTAGAAGCAATTCCGCTATCATCCATATCAGTCTTAACAGCCAATGCTTTAACGGTTGAAGTTGTCGTCACATTAAAAGGTGCTGAATATAAAGTGGAAGAAGTTGTTGGGTCATCGCCATTGGTGGTGTAATATATGGATGCACCTTCTGTGGCTGATGAGATTGTTACTTCGGCGGTATTAAAATAGGTGTCGGTGGTTTTGGCTACACCACTGGTTACTTCTATACTTGGTGTAGCAACAGTGGGAGTACCACCTCCAATATAACCTGTCCAAGTAAAATCATCAATCATAATTCTTTCACCTGCTGTCCTTAGAATCTCAATCTGAAAATTATCAACATCACTATTAATAACACCGCTAGTATATGTAAAGAATTCACTTGTAGTTAGAAGTGTCCCATTTATAGTAGTTAAGTTTGTCCAATTAGATCCACCATCAACAGAATATTTCACAGTGAATTCTGGCAGAGGGCTACCATCCCACCTGCGTACTTTGAATGAAAAGTCTGCGACACCACCACTTGCAATAGTAATTAGAGCCTTTGAACCAGTTGCATCTCTAAGCCGCATCGAATAAGTCCCTAATGCACCTGGAAAGCCATCTTGTGCTGATGTTGTATTCCTTACTACTATTGTACCTTGAATGGTTACTCCAGATTCAACATATGCATGATTAGCGTAAGAAGTAAGTGCTGTTGAACCATCCTGCACCCAACTTCCAGCATTATCAAAGTTTATTGTCGTCTGCCCCATCGCACTCCCACTTCCAACAAGCAGTGCAACCAGCACGATCAAATTTCTCAAAAAAGTAATCTTTTTCATACGTTTTTATGTTTATAAAATTAATAATATTTCAATTTTTCAATAGCCCTCAAATTTAAACTTATTTTTTTTCTCAGGCAAATTTTGTTAATAAAAAATGCATTAAAATACCATGACAGAAACACGACACCCGCATTACAACAACTTACTCATAATGAATGTTTATGAAGCAATAAAAAAGATGCAGGTGTATCGAAGTCGCTGGTTAGGTCATCAGTAGTAGCATTTATTTTGAAAGTTTGATTTTCAGTTCGAGTCTACCACCGAGACCATCTTCCACGATTTTCAGCAAGCTGGGTTTGTGGTGGGGCGCGGTCTCTCCCAGCACTGAAGTTGCTCGTGGCAATAAAGTTGAGAATCAAGTTGGGGTCGGCGAGATATGTCTGGGTCTTATCACTGAAGTTGCTTGTGGCAATCAAGTTGAGAATCAGGTTGGGGGTATGTGGGGTATGGTAGACTCCTGTCACGTTCTCACTCTTCTCACTAGAGTTCCCCCTTGCGGCAATCAAGTTGAGAATCAGGTTGGGGGTATGTGGGGTGGTGGATGTTCTGGATCTTCTCACTCTTCTCACTAAAGTTAATTGTTGAGAATTAAGTTGAAAATCAAGTTGGAGTCGGTGAGTCGGTGTAGACTCTCTCAGCACTAAAGTTG
This sequence comes from Paludibacter sp., assembly GCA_034928085.1. Classification (GTDB taxonomy): domain Bacteria; phylum Bacteroidota; class Bacteroidia; order Bacteroidales; family Paludibacteraceae; genus Paludibacter. The sequence goes on along the minus strand of JAYFPG010000003.1, from coordinate 51,352 downwards.
AGTGATGGTAATCAAGTTGGGAGTCAAGTGATTGTACACTCGACTTATTACACCATTTCATCATACAATTGCATTTCATAACTTGATTTATAACATAATTATAACTAATAACTTCAGTGAGGGATGACGCACCACCAAGCCCTAACTAACTTGATTCTTAACTTGATTGCCACGAGCAACTTCAGTGAGGGATGGCGCACCACCAAGCCCTAACTTGATTCTTAACTTGATTGTTACTGGCAACTTCAGTGCATTCAGTGAACTGCCACAGGCTACTTCTGTGCTGACGCGTTCATCTCCTCGAGGAACTGCCTGCATTCTTCCTGAAACGAAACCTTCCTGTGATGCTCTGCTTGATTTTGGATATATTTTATCACCCTGGGTACCGCCGACTTTGACACTGTAAAAGCCGAACACTTCTCCTGCCAGGCAAATGATTGTGGTAGCAACTGATTTTTCTTAATAAATTGTTCCGTTGAAAATGCCACATGATTAATCAGTTCGTTCGCAGATATAGCTGGTGATATGGATATTAATACATGCACATGTTCGGGATTGGCATAAATCGCGTACATTCTCGAATTGCAATTCTTAATAATCCCGCTTATGTAGCGCTCAATCCTGGGCTTTGCATTTGAAGTTATCAGGGGTAAACGGTGTAAGGTCTTCAGCACAAAATGAATGTAGAGGTTATGGTATTCAACGAGCATAAAGGGAGTTTGATAATTTATGCCACAAAATTACAGGACTAACTCCTTCGCCTGTGTGTAATTCGTAAGAACTTTCACAGGACAACTATTATTTTTACCTTTTACTTTTTGCAGTATAATCCGGAACCTTAAACACGATAGATTTCAATACAATTCAATAAAATCTCACCGATTATCGTGATATATGATATTATTTCATTATTTTTGCACACTTTTTCCTTTTGAAAAAAGCATCCATCTTAATTACTTTGTTATTTTTTCACCAATCTAACTCAGTTGGATTTTTATATTTAGTATAACAAAATGAAAAACAAGTACAAAGATCTCATCGAACAAACCTTCGAATTCCCCAATGATGAATTCGATGTGGTGGACAACAACCTGGAATGGTGCGGTGTTCCCCTGATGGACATCATCAAGCAATACGGAACGCCGCTGCGTGTCGCCTACCTGCCTAAAATCGGGGAAAACATTCAGAAAGCCAGGCGTATGTTCAATGTTGCCATGGCGAAAGTTGACTATAACGGTGACTACCATTATTGCTATTGCACGAAGAGTTCGCACTTCTCATTCGTTATGGAAGAGGTACTTAAACACGGGGTACATGTGGAAACTTCGTCAGCATTCGATATCAATATTATCGAATCCTTACACGAACAGGGCATACTTAAACAGGATACCTATGTAATATGTAACGGATTTAAACGTCCTCAATATGTAGAAAACATTCAGAATCTTATCCGTCAGGGATTTACAAATGTCGTACCCATTCTTGACAATAAATTCGAACTTGACTTACTCTTAAATGAATTCGACAGCAAATTCAACGTGGGTATCCGCATCGCGGCAGAAGAAGAACCTAAGTTCGATTTCTATACTTCCCGCTTAGGCATCCGCTACAAAGACATAATTCCTTACTATAACAACTACATTGCCACCAATGAACAAGTGGGACTGAAGATGTTGCATTTCTTTATCAACACGGGTGTGAAGGACACGGCATATTACTGGAACGAGCTGAATAAGGCGGTAAACCTGTATTGTGAGCTGAAAAAGATTTGTCCGGAACTCGACAGCCTGAACATCGGCGGAGGTTTCCCTATACAAACACACTTAGACATGACCTACGATTACGAATATATCGCGGAAGAAATTGTGGCGCAGATTAAAAACATCTGTGGTCAGCACGGCGTTCCGGAACCGGACATCTTCACTGAATTCGGATCATACACGGTAGGCGAAAGCGGCGCCATGTTGTATTCCATCGTAAACCAAAAGAAACAAAACGACCGGGAGCTGTGGAACATGATCGACTCATCGTTCATGACTACCCTACCTGATACCTGGGCTATCAACCAGCGCTATGTATTTTTAGCCATCAACAACTGGGATTCTGAATATGAGCGCGTTAACTTAGGGGGATTAACCTGCGACAGCGAGGACTTCTACAATGCCGAGGTACACTCTAACGCCATTTTTTTACCAAAAATGCAGCAGGACCGCGAACAATACATCGGGTTCTTCCATACAGGCGCTTATCAGGAATCGTTGAGTGGTTTCGGCGGCATCCAGCATTGCCTCATCCCGGCGCCAAAATTAGTTATCATCGACAAAGATGAAGACGGTGAATACTACACCAAACTGTTCGCCAAAGAGCAGAGCTATAAGTCGATGCTGAAAATTTTGGGATATTGATATAGCGGAAAGCGGAGAACGGAAAGCGGAGAACGGAAAACTACAACATTACGAGGCTTTTTAAAAAGATTTTCTTACCCTGAAATACATCTACTTAAACAAATATATTTTCCGTTCTCCGCTTTCCGTTCTCCGCTTTCCGCTAGCTGCTACTCTCAACCGTCTTTAGAGAATTTATCAGCGGGTTCGCGTACATCTCTAGAATCTTTATCTTGAGGAAATCGACATCTTTATTTTCCAGGTCGATTTTGTTGATTTGCATCTCGATGTATTTTTCAAAATCGAGTTTTTCGAGAAGGCTGTACGATTTGCTGAATTTGTTACTTTCATTCAGCATGTCATACGCTATTTTATTGACTTTATATATCTCGTAGTTGGTGTGAATTCGCTTATCAATCAACGAAGCAATTGCTGCAACCAGCTCGTTTCTGTTCGTAATTTCCTCACCCAGCTTCAGAATATCTTCACTAATTTCACCTGCCATCCTGTACACAACACGTCCTTTATAACCCATCACGCCGATTTTCATATTCAGCAAATCGTCCTGTGGTGATTTTTTATAGTCGGGGTTGTCTCTTTTTTGCTGAAACTCTTTTGCTTTGAGGTAATCGCAGGGATCATATTCGTAAGAGATACTGAGGGGACAAATGTGTAAAGCGGCCAGATTTTCGGTAAACGTTCCTGTCCCACCCATATTAAACATTTTCAGCAAACTTTCCTGTGTTCTGTCGTCAGAATCTTTAGCACGCCCCTCGCGCTGCGCAATCCAAATAGAATTTCCTTTCTGATTGACGACATACGCCATATATGCTGATAGCAATTTAGAACTCTCAAGCATCTGCTTGGCTCCTGGGCTTCGTCTCACGATAAAACTCTTATTCATCCTCACCAGGTCTTCTATCCATGGAAACACGAGCAAATTATCGCCAATGGCTATTTCAACAGTATCCATATCATGCTCCATCAGTTTACCGCAAAAAAGAGCTGAATCGAGTAAAATATCCCGGTGATTAGACACGTACAGATAAGACCTTTCTTTATCTATTCTGTCAACACCCATCAACTTAACCCCTTTTGTAAGGTTCGCTTCGATATATTGCAAGAAAGGATAAACCATGATTTTCTGAAAATCATTAGCATTATCAAAGCTTTTCAGGCGCTGCTTCAGCACTTCTTTAGGCAGCAGCGGATATACTGTACCAAGGAGGTTGACAAACGACTTCTCGTTACTCAATCTCTCTAATACAGACGGAATTTCCTCATTATCATAGCAACGTATTGCATCAAAACTCATGATTTTCAGGATAAATTATTAAAATAAAAAACTCAGGTAGATGAAGATGGCAGGTGCAACAAGCAACATGCTGTCGAAACGGTCAAGCAAACCACCATGTCCGGGAATCACATCTCCCGAATCTTTCACCTGAACCGTACGCTTCATCAACGACTCCAACAAATCCCCGAACGTACCGAAAATCACCACAATTTCAGAGAAAAACAACCAGGAAACCAGGCTTATCTCCGGAATAAACAACGAGAATACATACCCTGAGATCAGGGCTGTAATCGCTCCACCAATAAATCCTTCCCACGACTTTTTCGGGGAAATACGCTCAAAAAGCCGGTGTTTGCCCAGGGTGATGCCGAACAGATAAGCGCCGGTATCGTTAATCCAGATGGTGGCAAACATGGCAATCAACAACAAAGGATGATACGTTTCAATATAGAGGATATAATTCAACAAAGAAAAAGGCAATGCAATGATAATTTGCCCCAGCAGGAAATAGGCCCAGTTATGGATTGGATTGTTTTTCCTGCGGTATAACTCAATGACCAACACCAATACAACATAAAGACCGTATGCAGAATATCCGGGATAACTGATGATTCCGGAAGCATAAAAGAATGAAGTCAGAAACAAGATTACACTACCCAGGATTGAAAGCACCGGAATTACTTCAACCTCCGATTGTTTATTTGTCAGCTTGTGAAATTCGAAAACTGTCCATGCCGAAATAATCGCGAAAGCAAGTGCGAAGGTATAAGGACTTAGCAGGATAGAGCCGACTATAATCACGACAAAAAAGAATCCGCTCAGGGTACGTTGTAGAAAATTACTCATGCTAAAACCAGCTGTTTTAATTTTGCTGAACAAAGATAATTAATTCTTTGGGACCATGGGCACCCAGCACCAAAGTTTTTTCGATGTCGGCAGTGCGACTCGGACCCGTTATTACCGTTATCGCAGAGGGTCTTTCATCTTTAAATTGCTGCTGTACAGCCACAAGCGCTTCTTCAAGGTAATCAACCAACTGCTCTTCTTTTGCCAGTATGATGTGTATGGGCGGGAATGCATGCATTTGCCGGCCTGAATTTCCGGAGGATATCACAACAGCGCTCCCGGTTCTGGCGACTAAATACGCGCAGGGTGTCACACCTGCTACTACCTCAGAAAAGTACTTTTCATCTGTTTCTACGGCAATACCATGCTGCATCAGCTTGTCAGCAATCTGCAAATCCCTAGTAAACAAGAAAGGCAACCCCTTTGCTTGCATCAGGGCTGCCAAATTGGTATATACTTCTGTTTCATCATCACAAATCACACACTGACCACTAATGGCCTCCAGTTCCTGTTTGAAACACGCAAGCGCATCTGACTCCACAGGCCTGTAAATGTCTTCCTGTTTATAAGTCATTTCACCTCCAGCTCCGGTACGATTGCCGGCCACACGGGCGATGCGTTGAAGTATCTCCTCACGGGAACTCAGCTGATTCATGAATCTTTTTCTTTTGGTGTAATATCCTGCTCAGTTGTTTCCAAGGGTATAGATTGATCAGCAATTGGGCTGGTTTGAGCCGAATCATTAACTTCATCCTCAACCGTATCCTCTTTCTTTTCAGCATTCGGAAGTGCGGGAGCATCGTCTCCGTTTCCGTTTTGAAGGATCAATTCATCGTGCCTGGAAGCCCAGGGACGTTTACCAAATATCTCTTCCAAATCTTCTGAAAAAATCACTTCCCTGACTAAGAGTAACTCTGCCAGCTTATTATGACCTTCAGCGTTTTCCTTTAATATTTGTTTAGCTCGCTCATACTGCTCTGCCACAATCTTTTTCGCTTCCGAATCAATTAATTCAGCTGTTTTTTCGCTGTATGGTTTGGTAAATCCGTAATCCGAGTTTCCCGATGAATCATAATAACTCAGGTTGGGTAGCTGATCGCTCATTCCAAAATAAGCCACCATAGCATAAGCCCTTTTGGTTACCCTTTCCAGATCGTTGATAGCACCAGTTGAAATTTGATTGAGGAAAAGCTCTTCTGCAGCACGTCCTCCCAGTGTAGAACACATCTCGTCGAGCAAGTGTTCGCGGGCAGTAAGCTGTCTTTCTTCCGGCAAATACCAGGCAGCGCCAAGGGCTTCACCCCGCGGCACGATGGTTACTTTCACCAACGGATTTGCATGTTCGGTCATCCAACTGATGGTAGCATGTCCGGCTTCATGATAAGCAATCGATTTTTTCTCCGACTGGGTAATTATTTTGGTTTTCTTTTCCAAACCGCCGACAATTCTGTCTACTGCATCCAGAAAATCCTGTTTTTCTACAAATGATTTTCCTTTTCTGGCAGCAATCAGTGCCGCTTCATTACATACATTGGCAATATCAGCTCCCGAAAAACCGGGTGTTTGCTTGGCTAAGAAGTTTACATCTACTGTTTCGTTAATTTTAATGGGGCGCAGGTGTACATTGAAAATCTGTTTCCGTTCGTGTACATCCGGCAAATCGACGTGAATCTGACGATCAAACCGACCGGCACGTAAAAGCGCTTTATCTAAGATGTCGGCCCGGTTAGTGGCAGCCAGGATAATTACCCCGCTATTAGACCCGAAACCATCCATTTCTGTCAGCAACTGATTCAGGGTATTTTCCCTTTCATCGTTACTGCCCATATTCGGATTTTTACCCCTCGAACGCCCAACCGCATCAATTTCATCAATAAAAATTATACAGGGCGATTTCTCCTTTGCCTGCCGGAACAAATCACGCACACGCGAGGCACCTACACCAACAAACATTTCCACAAAATCAGAGCCTGACATGGAGAAGAAAGGCACATCCGCCTCACCGGCTACCGCTTTGGCAAGCAGCGTCTTACCTGTCCCCGGAGGACCTACAAGCAAAGCGCCCTTGGGTATTTTACCACCCAACTCGGTATATTTTCCCGGATTCTTTAGGAAAGAAACAATTTCTTCAATTTCCTGTTTAGCTCCTGCCAACCCTGCCACATCCTTGAAAGTAACCCGGTTGGTTGTATTACCCTTATCAAATAATTGTGCTTTCGATTTTCCCACGTTGAAAATACCTCCGGGTCCACCGCTTCCACCAACGCCACCCGACATCCTTCTGGTCATAAAGACAAAGAAAAGAATCAGCAGCAAGAACGGAAGAACACTATATAAAAATAATTCAAAGTAATTCTTACTCTCCTTGTAGGACACCTGTTGAAACTTCACTTCAGAAATAAATTCTTCAAACTTATCAGCGCTGGGTATCTTTACGGAAACCTTGCGCTCAGGTTCGTATGTTTTGTAGTTTTCACCAAAAACCACCTTCTTACCGGCAGTGCTATCCTCAACCACAGCCTCCACTAAGTTCTTTTGCGGGAAAACTTCTATACTTTCAATGTAACCATCAACAACATACTGTTTAAAAACCGGATATGACTGAATCTCCTTTACCGGCACCTTATCTCCGAATATATAAGTTCCTATCAGAACCAACACGATGATTCCGTAAATCCAGGATATATTAAACTTAGGACCTTTACCTCCCGGTTTAGCAGGTGGCAATTGATTTTTCTTTTCTTCCATGCAGGGATTAATTTAAATTTTCTATACGTTGAAGTTCAGCATCCGCCCAAAGGTGTTCGATATCATAAAAAGCACGTGCAGGCCTTTGGAATACATGCACGATAATCTGACCATAATCCATCGCGATCCATTCGCAATTCTCAAAGCCATCGGTGGCAAAAGGTTTTACATTGATTTGCTCCTGCACAAAGTCTTTGATCGACAAAGCCACAGCATTTACATGCACATTGGAATCACCTTCACAGATCACAAAATAACTACATGGAGCTTCTTTCAGTTTTCTCATATTCACCACCACGATATCTTTCCCTTTTCGTTCTTGTATACCTTCAACAATCTTTTCTACAATTTGTTCGTTCTCAATCGATTTTGTCTTTTTCGCCACAATAATATGCTATTAAAATTTTAAAATGCAAATATAAATCTAAATTGCAGAGTAATAAAATATCTTACAGATTTTTAGCACCCGACACGGAATCCTGTTTGTCAAATATTATTCCTGAATGAATTACACGTAAAAACGCGACATAATGGCATATTTAAATAGGAAATTGATGATTTGCATACAATAATTGATGATTTGCATACAATTCATTAATAACTCAGGGTCAAAATTGGGAAAATACTGGCAAAAGGTCAAGTGCTGTTGGTGTAAAGAAAGGATGCTAACGGTTAATTTAAAGGAAGTAATTATAAAAGTTAAGAAAGAGTTGGGTAATTCTTAAGGAAGACATTCGAAAAAGCTCAGAGGTCTTTGAAGAAAGCTCAGAGGTTTTTGTAAAAAGCCCAGAGCTTTATCAAGAAAGCTCAGAGGTTTTTGTAATTTATTTAGGAAAACTTAAGCCAAAGTCATGGATGACATTGGCAGATTAAAGGGAAGGTATTGGCAAAAGTCGGGAAGACTATCCTTGTATATAACATAAAAACCGGCGCAATTACTTGCGCCGGTTCAATCTATCTTGTATCAGTAAAACTTATTTCACGATTGACTGGAAAGTTGCATCGCTCCAGAATTTAGAGAATTCCAGGTCTTTTGCAGCTTTAGCAGCCATTGCACTATCTTTACCAATTGATGTTTTCAGATTAGCATAAACACCATCTTTGTCGTTGGTACGGGCAGCAACAATGGCACCCAGATAAGCTGTCTGTGCATCTGGTTTTTCAACAGCAGCCAGGGTATTTTTAGCAGCATTGTATTCTTTGTTCAGAATTTGCGACAAGGCAGCATTATTGGTATTGGTTCCGGCAAAAGAAGATTTCGCTTTTGCATAATCACCTGTTGCTCCATACAATGTACCAGTAGCATTTTTCAGGTCACCTGAAGTTCCGGCTGCTTTACCAAAGTAAACCAGCGCTTTGTCGTTTTCACCTTTTGCAAGGGCGCACAAACCGGCGTTGTAGTTTGCATCGGCATCTTTCGCATCAATTTGAAGTGCTTTATTGAACAGACCGGCAGCTTCATCAACTTTACCCTGTTGGAATTTAACCGCACCCAGGTTGTTGAATGATCTGATGTCTGAACTGTAAAGTTCTGTTGCTTTTTTGTAGATTGCTGCTTTTTCATCCAGGTTTTCTGTTAAAGTAGCTGCATAAAGCAACTCTTCAACTGATAACTTTGAAGCATCTTCTTTAGCACATTTAGCAATTTCAGCATCTGATTTACCAGTTACTTTCACCATCAGTTTCAACTGAGAACGACGAAGTTTAGGTAACACATCATCAGCAATTTGTTTGAATGCTGCTGAAAGGTTTTTAATTTCACGTTCACGTTGTTCAGGATCGGTATACATAGAAAGCACGCGCAGAATCAGTTGTTTGTCCTGAATTTCCGATTTTTCCATCAATTTTTGGAAACCTTCCCAGTCTTCGGGAGTAAATCTTGACTCTATTGTCAGCGGAGATTCCAGTTTCTTCAATTCGGCATTCAGGAATTTTTCAGTTTCTTTCTGACGTTTTTCGGCCAGACCGGTATTCAAATCAACGGCACCATCAGGAGAAGCATAAGCAGAAACCTTGAGGCTTTCAACTGATTTGTTCAATTCATTTTTGGCTTCAACTATTTTATCTTTCAGCGCATTAATTTGCTCTGTAGTTGTTTCAGACTTGCGTACTGTAGACTGTTGGATAAGGAATAAAATTTCAGCATCAGTCATTTCCATGATATCACGAACAAACTCATCAGCAATGATAGCAGCTGTAAGTCCATCTTTACCTTTCTGGAAGAGTTCAGAAGTAGCAATTACACCATCAGCCACTTTTACCGGTTTCAGGTCATATTCTTTCTTTTTGCTTTTCACATGGAAATAAAGGTACAATTCAGAAACAGCCATTTCAGGTACATAATCAAATGAAGCGTTCATGGTATAAGTTCCACCTGCTTTATATGAAATCACGTTGTCGTTTCCTACCACTTTTTCTCCCTGGAATACACTCGGGGTTGATTTAACAGAGTCACCATTGCTCATCTTCAATACAGGAGTCACTGTAACGATGGCATTTTTCTGGAAATACTTCACCGGGAAAGTCCCTGTGATTGTAGCATCTACCTTACCGGCTTTGGTTTCGAGCGGATTAGGCGTACTTGTAAACATGCTCGGATCAAGATCTCCAAGATTCTTACACGAGCTGAACACAATCGCTACTAATATTGATAGCCCAAATAATAATTGTTTTTTCATACCGAAATTGTTATTAATTGATTGATTTATTATAATTTAATTTTCTTAACCTTTTGCAAAGATAAAAATTTCGTTTCAATAATCTGTTGAATGATAAGAAATTTTTAGAATTTAAGCTAACTATTTGAAAAATGCCTTAAAAATATCATTACCATTGGCAAATATCAATAGTGAAAGCAGCAGGAGCATCCCGGCGGTTTGGGCATATTCCATGAATTTTTCGCCTGGTTTACGACCCGTAATCATTTCGAACAGCAGGAACATCACGTGTCCACCATCTAATGCCGGTATCGGCAAGAAGTTCATAAAAGCCAGTATAACTGACAATAGGGCAGTCATTGACCAAAAAATCTGCCAGTCCCAGGTGTTCGGGAACATCTTCCCGATACTTCCGAAGCCACCCACCTGCTTTGAACCTTCTTTGGTAAATACCAGTTTGAATTGTTTCACATAGCTGACCAATGTTTCCCATCCGAGGGATATCCCGGCCGGTATGGCTTCAAAAAAGCCGTATTCAGTTTTTTTAGTTTCAAAATAATTGAAAATCGGTTTCAGGGTAACCCCCATTTTCGCATCCTCAGTCAGGTTTAGCCGGGCAGTCTGCAAAGCTCCGTTTCTGTAAAAAGAAACAGCTACGGCAGTTCCTGCACTGTTTTCCAGTTCCATGGCTATGTCCTGAAAAACACTACATTGCTTCTCATTGATACCCACTACACTGTCGCCATGCTGCAATCCGGCAGCTTCAGCCGGAGTTCCGGGTTGTACTTCTTCCACTACAAAAGGATAACGAACCGAAATCAGGTTCAGTTCTTCCGCAGCCAGTATCTGCTGTGCAAAATCAGCAGGTAATTGTATGCTTACTTCGATGCTGTCGCCACGCAACACCTGTACGTTTCTTTTCCCGTCTATGAGGATTTTCTCCACAAAATCTGCACGTTGCTCAACCTGCTCACCGTTAACCGACAGTATTTTATCTCCCTGTTGGAATCCATGTGCAACAAGGGTTGGAGAGAATTGCAGACCATACCGGGCATTCTCAAAAGGCAGGTATTCCTGTCCCCATGTAAAGAGCACCATAGCATAAATCACCATCGCGAGAATAAAATTCACCAATACACCACCAATGATTATTGGCAATCGTTGCCACACCGGACGGGAACGATACTCCCAACTCTGCGGAGGTAAAGCCATTTGGGTTTTATCCATCGATTCATCAATCATCCCGGCAATTTTACAATAACCGCCCAACGGCAACCACCCAATTCCCCATTCAGTAGATTCAGGGTGTTTCCTCCAGTCATCGTCCGACAATTCGTTCAACGGGATTGGCTCCAGTATGGGTTTACCTTTTGCATCCACCATTCCCACACCCTCTGAGTTTACCACCTGGCGTTCGTTTGCCGGAACATTGGGAGCAAAAAACTTCACATCCCATTTACCATTTATTTTCTTGGCTCTAATCAGTGAAAACCTGGGATTGAAAAACATATAGAATTTATCAACCCTGACTTTGAAGAGCCGGGCAAAGAAGAAATGCCCGAATTCATGCAGGAAAACCAGAATTGACAAACTGAGAATCAGTTGCAGTGTTTTAATTAAAAAAGTTTCCATTTATTTGTTTGATTTGTTTTTTATTGTTTTATCATGCTTGCTGCCATGTTTCGGGCTTCGCGATCCGTTGCCACGTAGTCATCGTAAGCAGGCCCGGGTATAAATGACATTTTCCCCATAACCGATTCGATGATATCGCTCATTTCAAGAAAACCGGTTTTCCCCTTCAAAAATGCTGCCACAACTACTTCATTGGCTGCATTCAGGATACAGGGCATATTTCCTCCCTTGTCAATCGCCTCGTAAGCAAAGGCAAGGTTACGGAACCGTTCCATATCCGGCTTTTCGAATGTAAAATGGGGGTACAGACTGAAGTCTAATCTTGGAAAATTGGTTGGCACCCGTTCCGGATAGGTAAATGCATACTGAATGGGTAGTTTCATGTCAGGCAGTCCCATTTGTGCTTTGATGGAACTATCGGCAAACTGAACCATCGAATGGATGATGGATTGTGGATGCACAACCACCTCTATTTGTCGGGGAGAAACGCCAAACAACCATTTGGCTTCAATCACCTCAAAGCCTTTGTTCATCATACTGGCCGAATCGATGGTAATTTTTGCACCCATATCCCAATTGGGATGCTTGAGCGCCTGAGCAGGTGTTACATGTTCCAGCTCATTCCAGTTATAGGTACGAAACGGCCCGCCTGATGCTGTTAAAATCAACTTCTCGATGGGATTATCCCCTTCCCCAACAAGGCATTGAAATATGGCTGCATGCTCTGAATCCACCGGAATGATGGTGGCACGGTACTGCTGACACAAGTCATTGATTAACTCTCCGGCCACAACCAAGGTTTCCTTATTGGCCAGCGCGATTCTTTTACCGGCTTTTGCGGCGTGTATGGTTGGTTTCAGTCCGGCATAACCAACCATAGCTGTGAGCACGATATCTACCGCTTCCATTTCAGCTACCTGCGCGATGGCTTCATCACCAGCAAATACTTTCACAGGTAAATCTGCCAATGCCTCTTTTAACCGCGAATATAACTGTTCATTGGCAATAACTGCCATTTCCGGGAGAAAGCGCCGGGCCTGACTGATTAAGAGGTCGACGTTGTTTCCAGCCGTGAGGGCATACACTTCAAACAAAGAAGGATTAGCCTCGATTACTTCCAGCGCCTGAGTCCCAATAGAACCTGTAGAGCCGAGAATGGCAATGTTTTTTTTCAGCGGTGCCAAATTATCTGTTATTGATTGAATGTAAAGTTAAAAAATTATCACCTCTTCCGGATTAATCGGTTTACCCTGTTTCCACAATTCAAAGCTAAAGTGATTACCTGATTTTGCTTCAGCCTCATCTCCTGTAAACGCGATTACTTCACCAGCTTTCACCATATCCCCTGGTTTCTTCAGCAATTGGGTATTGTGTTTATAAATCGAAATATAGTTGTCTTCATGCTGTATATGTATAACCCATCCGTAAGTAAAAGAATAGGATGTGTACACAACAGTCCCGGCCAGCACACTAACCACAGCTTCCCGCGGGGCAGTAACGATGGAAATGCCATACACCTTATCCTGCGCATTAAAGGAAGCAGAGATTACTCCTTTAACTGGTTTGAAAAACACCAACACCTTTTCAACTTCCTGATAGGCAAGAGAAGCCAGGTTGTATTTTTCTTCCGCCTCATAGCGTTCAACAAATTCTTTTTCACTCTTCGACTTCTCCAGCATGATTTCAGCCCTTTCCTTGAGCGGTATGGTATCACTCATCTGAACGGAATCATGTTCAATATCACCTGTAATAATTCCTTTAAGCACTTCCAGATAAGTCGACTGCATTTCCATTTGACTGAGCAGAGAATCTACCTGCATTGATTTTCCGATAATCTCAAGCCGGTCATCCGGACTACCATACCCCGGGAGATAATACTTAAGGGGTGTATAAATAATAATAGACGCGAGAATGAAGAAGGTAATCAGAATAAAGAATGAAGCATATAAAAAAACAGAGAACCTGGACAACCGAAGATGCCAGGATTCCTCCAGGGTATTTTCGTTCAGCACCGAAACACGGTACTGAAAACGTATTTTCCGGAGGAAATTTTTCCATTTGTTTTTTTTTACTTTCACGCTATAAGATTTTTTATAAAAGCAATATCATTTTCAATATTTAACCATATAAGTCACATAAGACCACATAAGTTGAAAGAAAAATAACTTATCAGCTATAAAGGAGTGGTTTAACAATGAGATTGTAGAAATAAAATCATGCAAAAATAACTTATTTCGGCGGATATACAAACTTGAGAAGCCCAAACGCTTCACACGTTTGAGCTTCTTAACAATTTTGAATTAATTTTTAAAGGGCGTTACCAATCATGAACACGGCAGCCAGCGAAACGATGGCGTACAATTCGGGGAATACCGCTAAAATCATGGTTTTACCGAATACGTCGTAACCTGAGCCAATCCCTGCAATACCATTGGCACAAACCTGTCCCTGACGGATAGCCGAAATCAAACCGGTCAGGGCAAGCGTAAGGCTGGCTCCGAAAACGGCAGCTGCCACACCCCATGACATGTCAGGTGCAAGATGTGTTTGCAACAGGAAGTATCCGAGGAATCCATACAAACCCTGTGTTCCGGGCAAGGCACTAAGCACCATGTAATTACCGAATGCATCCGGATTTTTCTTTAAAGCACCGATAGCAGCATTACCTGCAATAGTTACTCCGAAAGCACTTCCCACACCGGCTAATCCGACCATCAAACCAATACCGATATACGCTAAAATAATAGGTTCCATAATTTGTTGTTTTTTATTGAGTTTATTTATTTTTATTGTTAATTATAAATCTTCGATTATTTTTCAATTTGTCTGAATGGCTTGTATTTTTTTCCTCCACCTTCAAATCCGGCATTTTTATAGAATTCGACAAAAGTCAAGCGCATTGGATGTACAAATCCTCCCAATCCTGCCATGAAGATATTGATTCCATGACCAATCATCATGATGATAAGCATAATGATGATGTTGAGCACCGGGATATCTCCACTCATTTTCATGGCCAGATCGTTGAACACGAATCCCATTACGGCGGATGAAATACCCAGCGCGAATAAACGGATATATGACAACAAGTCACCAAGCAATCCGGTTGCCATATTGTAAGCATCCCAAAGTCCGGCTCCGATATTAATCAGCGGATTACGTTTGATGTCGTTCAGAATAAACACCAGCAATCCTCCCAGCCCGCCAAATCCATAATACAGATATTTGGTCAGCTGCGCATCAATTTCCATGAAATTTGAAGCAGCAAAAGTTCCTCCCATGCCCAGGATGATGATTAACCAACCCCACGACGCCAATGAAGAGGCAAATCCAAAACGAATTACCCTTCCAATCGCTTTAATGAACATACCGAATATGATTTGTACAACACCAATAATCAGGGCAGTGTAGAAAAGCTGATTCGGATCCAGCATGACCACCTTAAATTTCTCTAACCAGGGAATATCGGCCTCAATCAGATTGAAACCCAGGAAAGTTCCACTCACAAAACCGAGAATAACTGTTGAAACTCCCAACCAGATGGCAAGGGAGAAAACCGGCTTCATGGAAGGCTTGGCTTTTCTCCGCATAAAAATGGCTGCAAGCATAAAAATTAAACCGTATGCTGTATCTCCCACACACAACCCAAAGAACAACAGGAAAAACGGGGCAAAAAAAGGAGTGAGATCGATTTCTCTGTAATTGGGCAAATCGTACAACTCCCCAATCATTTCGTATAACTTCGCAAATTTGTTGTTTTTTAGCTTAATGGGAACCTGCTCCTCACTCGTTGGCTCAGCAGACTCAAAATAAACACCCGATGATTCAAGATATTCATCTAGAGCCGAAACATTTTCTTCCGGGCACCAGCCCTCAAGCAACATCACCTTGTCTTCGACCGCTGAACGGGTATTCAAAACTACTTTGGAAAAATCAATTTCACCGGAAACCTCATCACTGTAAGCCTGCAGTGCATTGTAATGTTCAACGGCAAACTTCCGGATACTTGCTCTTACCTGCGTGATTTCTTCCTGCATTGATTTAATTTCCAGCCTGATTTCATCCGCATTCTTTTCTGAAAGCTTAACAGGATCCGCATCAATATTAATTTCAACGCCGGGTTTGTTCACCGTCACAAAATAACGAAGCGTACCAACTGTATCAATTTCAAACGCGTTGTACAAGGTTTCCCATTCCGGATCAAACTTACGGACATTGCAGCAGAAAAATTTCAACTCAAAACCGGCTTCATGTAGTGTTTGTAATCTTTCGGCAGAAAAACTGCCCCACACTTCCATCCTCTCCCACTCTCTTTCGGCTGACTGTAGTTTTTGATTGAGGGACTCAAGTAATTCATACTGTGTTTCGATGTTTGCCATCAATGTTTTGCCATCAACAGCTGCACCGGCAGTTTTTGGAGTTACATCTTTCTGAAACTCGGCATGCAATTGTCTGAGCAAAGATTTCAGTTTTGAACTCAACTGCATTTGCTGGTTCAACGACTCATTCTCCGACACACCTTCCGATTTCTCTATAATGTGCAGCACCCCAATTTCCCTTATTTTATCAAGGAAATCAAGGTATATCTGATGATAAACCAGAAAGGAATATTTTCGCATCTTTACAATCATAACACTTCCTCCTCTTTGAGTTTTTGCTGACGCGATTTTACTATTTTTTGAGAGGACTTGGAAAGGTTTTCTTCGTCCTCCATAAATCTTTTAATCTTCAGGATGGCATCTTCATAGCCCGGGATCTGCACTTTCTCGAATAAATTCACTTTTTGTGTTGTCTTCTTGCGGGCATATTCGAGTAGCTGAATTTTCTCTTCGCAAAACACCTGTTCAATTCCGATCTGTGCCAACTCTTTCAACTGTGCTAATCCGTCGGCAAACCATTTCGGCGCATTGAACATACTGTAGGGCTTGATCTCATATACCACTTCATCCAGAACAGGAATACGCACCGCAGCAATTTTTTTGATGCTCATTTTCACATCTGCCACTTTAAGCAAACTGGTATCGAACTCTCCCCACAAAGCTACCATTTTATCATAGGATGTAATACGATTTTCCAGTTCCTCTTCCAGCCTCTTATTTTCATCCTTGGCCTTTTTCACCTCCACACGCAGGGCACTTTCCTTGTTTTTTATTGTAGGAAGTGCACGCACACGCATCTTCAGGTTTTTTTCCAAAGCCTGCAGAGATGTTTTATTATATTGAAATTGTATCGCCATTTTTTTACGTTTGTTAGGTTCCGTTAGTTGGTGCTTCGCACGTTTGAGGGCTGCGCCGTTTTATTGTTGTTTTGGTTTATCATTTTTTTGTAAATACTTTATAAAAGCCAATATCTTTTGCGATAAACTGTAACATTTATCTCTCAATTGTTTAGCAATAATTTCATCTACATATTTTAAATCCTCTGCTACATATAGCATACTTTTAACTTCACCACAGGAACCATACGAGATATTTAGAAAATTAATAAACTGTTTATTATCTTTTGAAATTTGTCCTTTTTCAAAACCTTCTGCAATATTATTCATAATAGAAATAGACGCCCTCTGGATTTGACTTTTAAAATCAAAATCCCTGTTTTTTTCAAACAACTTATAAACATCAATAACCAGCATTCTCGACAATTGCCAAACTATCAAATCCTCATAACGCTGAATCATAACAAAAAATTTATAGTTAGCAATACAACAAAATAAACCCCTTAACGTGCGAAGCACCAACTAACGGCATAGCCCTAAAAACGGCGAAGCCCTAAAACGTGCGAAGCACCTCTTTCAACTATTTTTCCAGTATTTCTCAACCAGTTCCTGTTTGATATTAACTTCCGTTTTTGTAAAGTGCTGACCGAACAACTCCCAGGCTACATCAAGCATTTGGTCGGTATCGATATTCACATCAATCGCGAGCAATTTTTCAGCATAATCTTTTGAAAACGACAGGGCACGTTCGTCGTAATCTGTCAGGTCGAAACCATTCTCTAATTTTGTTTTCGCGTTGGCGGCATCAGCATACAAGCGCACGGCTGCATTCATCACCTGCGGATGGTCATCGCGGGTTTTTTTCCCGATTACCAATTGTTTCAACCGCGATAAAGAACGGAACGGGTCGACAACAACTTTACCTACATCCGAGTCACGGCGCAGGAAGAGCTGACCCTCGGTAATATAACCGGTATTGTCCGGAATCGCATGGGTAATATCGCCACCCGAAAGCGTTGTCACCGCGATGATGGTAATGGAACCACCTTCGGGGAACTGCACCGCTTTCTCATATATTTTGGCCAGGTCGGAATAAAGCGACCCGGGCATGGAATCTTTCGAAGGAATCTGGTCCATACGGTTCGACACGATGGCCAATGCATCAGCATAGGAGGTCATGTCGGTAAGTAACACCAGTACATTTTGATTTTTATCTACTGCGAAGTATTCAGCAGCAGTCAGTGCCATATCCGGAATCAGCAGACGTTCAACCGGCGGATTCTCAGTGGTATTCACAAAGCTCACGATACGATCCAGTACCCCGGCATTGTTAAACACATTTTTGAAATACAGGTAATCATCATTTGTTAATCCCATCCCGCCCAGGATGATTTTATCTGCTTTTGCACGGAGGGCCACATTGGCCATTACCTGATTAAAAGGCTGGTCAGGATCCGCAAAGAATGGTATCTTCTGTCCCGACACTAAGGTATTATTCAGGTCGATACCCGCTATACCCGTCGCGATTAACTGCGAAGGCTGTTTGCGACGCACCGGATTTACCGAAGGACCACCAATTTCACGTTCCTCACCTTCCACTTCCGGTCCGCCATCAATCGGGTCTCCAAAAGAGTTAAAGAAACGACCGGCGAGTTGTTCGCTGACTTTCAATGTTGGTGACTTACCGAGAAATATTACTTCGGCATTGGTTGGAATACCTTCGGTACCACCAAACACCTGCAAGGTAACTTCATCGTTGAAAATTTTCACCACCTGTGCCAGTTTTCCGTTTACCGTTGCCAGTTCCTCATTACCCACCCCGGTAGCATGCAAAGAGCAGGTTGCCTTGGTAATCTGGGTAATTTTCGTATATATTTTCTGAAATGCTTTCGTTGCCATAAGTACTATATCTTTGTTCTGCTTATTTTATTCTTTCAGCCAGGATGGTTTTTAATTCAGTTTCATATTTAGCAAACTGCTCCGACTTATAAGGCGAATAGTTCATTTGTTTGCAAACGTTGATTACCCGTTTGAAATAGTCCATCACCTCCATGAACCCATTAAATTCGAATTTGGAGTTGCAAATATCCATCACTAAGTTGAGCATGTATTCCTGACGTTCGAGCGGACAAACCGAGTCAACTTTATCGAAGGCATCCTGTTGCAGAATCACGAAGTCGATTACTTCCGATTTCCAAAAAGTGATATGATAATCAACCGGCACTCCATCATCACCAAGAATATTAATTTGCTCCTGCACTTCCTTACCGCGTTGCAGGATAGTTTTCATATCATTCACCTGAGCTGTCCACACAGGCGAGATAACACCAGAAATATATTCTTCAAACTCGGGATATTCAATATACTTGGAATAACTGTCAATCGGGTTTACCGCCGGGTAACGTTTCCGGTCAGCACGTGACTGTTCGAGCGCGTAGAAACAACGGGCCGCCTTTTTGGTACTTTCTGTCACCGGCTCTTTCAGGTTACCACCGGCAGGTGATACTGTCCCGATAAAAGTGATAGAACCTGTTTGACCGTTTTTGAGGTAAACATAACCGGCACGGGAATAGAAGTTCGCGATAATGGCAGATAAGTCCATTGGGAAAGCATCCTGTCCCGGCAATTCCTCCATACGGTTCGACATTTCACGCAAAGCCTGTGCCCAGCGAGAAGTCGAGTCGGCCATCATCAACACACGCAATCCCATGGCTCTGTAATACTCCGAAATCGTCATGGCCGTATAAACCGACGCTTCACGGGAAGCTACCGGCATATTGGACGTGTTGGCAATAATAATGGTACGTTCCATCAATTTACGACCGGTATGCGGGTCATCTAATTCGGGAAACTCAACGAAAATTTCCACTACCTCGTTGGCACGTTCACCACAGGCAGCAATAATCACGATATCAGCTTCGGCTTGTTTCGAAATTGCATGCTGAAGTACTGTTTTACCAGTACCGAATGGACCCGGGATAAAACCCGTTCCACCTTCCACAATCGGGTTAGCCGTATCGATGATACGTACTCCTGTTTCAAGCAGTTTAAAGGGTCTTGGCTTTTCAGTATGAACGGTGATTGGTTTTTTCACCGGCCATTTCTGAATCATGTTGAGTTCAATATCCTTTCCGTCGGCATCTGTAATCACCGCGATATTATCCATGATGGTATATTCTCCGGCCGGAACTACACTTTTCACGGTGTAACTACCTTCAAAAGCGAATGGTACCATGATTTTGTGTGGTTGAAAATTCTCATCCACCTCACCGAGCCAGAAACCGGCTTCCACCACATCACCCGGTGATGCCAACGGTGTGAATTTCCATTTAGCTTCCTTGTCAAGCGGGAAGTTATATTCACCGCGTTGCAGGAACACACCAGTTAATTTATCAAGGTCGTTTTGCAGTCCGTCGTAGTTTCTCGACAACAGACCCGGACCCAAGGTCACTTCAAGCATGTGACCGGCAAATTCAACTTCATTTCCGACCTGCAACCCGCGTGTACTTTCAAAAACCTGAACAAAAGCCCTGTTGCCATTGACTTTCAACACCTCGGCCATGAGTTTGGTACCCCCGAGGGCTATGTATGCAATCTCGTTTTGGGCAACCGGACCATCCACCTCAACGGTAACAAGGTTAGAAATGATTCCTTTTACGATTCCTTTTGTTGACATTATTTATAGGTATAATTATTTATGCATTTATTTTGATTCCTTGTTTCATGGAAGCGAGTAGATTTCTGAATACTTCCGAACCGGTTTCGAACGAAAGCATTTTCCAGCGCTGTAGCATTTCCACCCTCAACACATACGCCAATACCCTTTCTATCGTGAAATAATGAAAAAAGGTATGTTCTTCCAGCCAGTTCCATTTCAGGGCATCAATTTTCTTCTCACGTTCCAATAAATCAGTCTCTTCTGCCAGTTTAATTACTTCCTCTGTATATTCAAAAAGTCCCCCGACACCATAATCACGGGCATGACTGGTTCTGAGAATCCTGGCTGCTTCATGCTGACCCACAATCAGCTTCTCCGGATTGATTTGATGTTTCCGGCAAAAAACTGCCGTCAGTAAGTTATTTAAGTTGAGGTTGAATTCGAACCAGGACGCAACAAAACTGTTGGGCGATTGCATGGCATAATCGTAATATAAACCTGCCAGAAAATCATCGGGCGACATCCCTTTCAGGAAATCCTCATCTTCCTGAGCAAATCTGAAGTAACTTATATAATAAGGTAGTAATCGTTTATCTTTGGGGTAATCCTCCTCTTGCATTAACCTGATCAGCTCATCCCAATCCTGCGTATTTAGCACGCCAAAGGTTCCGGGTTTTACTTCCTTTTCCAGGAGGAAAGTCAGAAAGTTCGTATTATCATACCGGGCATAAAGCAACCGAAGCAGTGCAGCATCTTCCTCCGAAAGTTGCGGACTTATTTCATCCAGTAATTCGGTGGGTGATAAAAATCCTTTTGTATCATCCTTTTGAATGTCTGGCAGTCCGGCTACGAGGCAATAATAATTCATTTGTTGATTGAAAATCTTTTGCATTAAAACAACATTTCAACTAATTTCGGCCTGAGAAATTCTTTAAAGTAAGCGACAAACTCGTCGTCACCGAAGTTA
Organism: Paludibacter sp.; assembly: GCA_034928085.1. Classification (GTDB taxonomy): domain Bacteria; phylum Bacteroidota; class Bacteroidia; order Bacteroidales; family Paludibacteraceae; genus Paludibacter. The sequence continues at coordinate 29,948 of JAYFPG010000003.1, read as the reverse complement.
ATTTTGTATCCGCCATCAGCAGGGATAAGGGCAAAATCTGTTTTGATGTTGTTGACTTCTGTTATTTTCACCCCCTTATTTAACAAATCCTTTGCATTTGATTTGAAATAAGCAGTCAGGGCTTCAGCCTGCTTCGTTTCGATATTAACAGTCTGATTTTTCGCCAGCTCTTCAACCAGCACCAAAATCATTTTCTGCATGAATTCTTTATCGGCTGTAGCTGCTTTAACCGATGCAGTTACAATTTCGCCACACACAATATTGGTCACCTCCGTTTTAAGGGCATTCGCTGCTTGTTGGGCAAAAAGTTTCAATTCTGCACGGGTATTTTTCATCAACTCATTCGCTTTATCCTCTGCCGACTGATAAAGCTTATCTGCTTCAGTCCTGGCTTTAGCAACAATCTCAGCAGCCTCTGCTTCAGCCTTTGAAACAATTTCAGCAGCTTCCGCCTTTCCCTTTTCAACACCTTCCAGATAGATCTTGTCGGTTAAATCCTGCAATTTTGTATTCATATCTTAGTTTTTATTTTTGGAGACACAAAAGTAACTTATTAATTTGTCAGAATAAAATAATTCTTATAAAAAATTGGAGAAAATGAAATCATTATTAAGAAAAAACCCATACTTTTGGCCTTTGTTTTGAAGATTAAAAATCTTTTAACATCTTTGCATGATTTTTTGTTTATAAATAATCTACAGTCAGTTTAAATAAAAACTAAATTTTATAATCATGAAAACGAAACTTCCAATCCTATTATTCTTTGCTGCTTGCAGCTTATTTGCTTTCTCACAGGACTATGACAGTTCAGAGTCGGACAAATTTTATTTGAAGTTCGGACCCAAATTCGGATTAAATCTGAATGCAGATCTCAACAACATGCCCAACATGGATCAATTAGCCGCGCAGGGAAATTATCAACTCGGTGGATTTTTACAGATGGGTAGAAAACTGTACCTGCAACCTGAGTTCCATTATGCAGTTCAAAAAAGAGAGGGTGATAACGACGATGTTGTTACAGATGAATTCTACAAGATTCCGGTACATGTTGGATTAAAATTCTTTGATATCGGCTTGTTGAGTTTGCATATTTCAGGAGGCGCTATGTTCACCCACAAGACTACAGACACATTCTCCTTTGATGTAAACAAACTTGAATATCAGATTGGAGCCGGGGTAGATGTGTTTGATTTTATCACGACTGACATCAGATACACGTTGAGAAAAGACAGGACATTCGGAGAGCAAATTGAAGATTTCAAGGCAAACGGAGGTGTCCTAAATCTGACAGTGGGTCTAAAATTATAAGCTAATTCCCGTACTTAAATAAAAAATCCCGCCAAAAAGCGGGATTTTTAACAGTGATTCAGCTGGGGCTCGAACCCAGGACCCCATCCTTAAAAGGGATGTGCTCTACCTGCTGAGCTACTGAATCAACAGAATATATTCGCCTGAAAATCAAAGTGATTCAGCTGGGGCTCGAACCCAGGACCCCATCCTTAAAAGGGATGTGCTCTACCTGCTGAGCTACTGAATCGATTTTTCAAAAGCGAGCGCAAAGGTATTGTATTTTTTTAAATTGACAAAATAAATTTCCATTTTTTATGTCATTCAATCTGTTATTTTCTCTATCTTTGCACTGTTAAACTCCAATTAAAACACTTGGACACATTCTCGTACATCATCATCACCCTCATCCTCTCTGCATTTTTTTCAGGGATGGAAATTGCGTTCGTTTCGTCAAACAAACTGCGGTTTGAGTTGGAAAAAAAGCAACGCAACCTGACCTCCGCTATCCTCGGCATATTCTACAGTCATCCGCAGCAATTCATTTCTGCCATGCTGGTTGGAAACAATATTGTTCTTGTTGTATATGGTCTGATCATGGCTGACTTTTTAAGTCCGCTGTTTTTTTTCACGCAGAATCAGATTCTCATCACGCTTTTGCAAACCATCATCGCGACAGTTATCGTGCTGATAACAGGTGAATTTATTCCTAAAACATTTTTCAGAACAAACCCCAACCTGTGGGTCCGTGTATTTACGCTACCTCTTTTCCTTTTTTATATTCTGCTATATCCCGTTGCTTTTTGCACCACCTGGTTATCCAAAGTTATCCTTGCTCTTTTCAATCCCGGGAAAAAAGAGGATAACAACGGCGCCTTGTTTTCGCGTATCGACCTCAACTACCTGATCCAGGAGAGCTTTGACAATGGCAACAAGCAGGAAGAAATTGACAGTGAAGTGAAGTTCTTTCAAAACGCGCTTGATTTCTCAAAAATCAAATTGCGTGACTGTTCTGTACCCAGAACAGAAATCATCGCCCTCGAATACGGGACAAGTCTGGAAACTTTGAAGCAAACTTTTATTGAAACAGGTTTTTCCAAGATTCCCATTTACAAGGAAAGTATTGACAACATCATCGGCTACATTCACGCCTCGGAAATGTTTGAACACCCGAACGAATGGAAACAATACATCAAACAAATTCCAATCGTACCGGAAAACATGACCGCTCATAAACTCATGAAACTGTTCATGCAACAAAAGAAAAGCATGGCCGTGGTAGTCGATGAGCACGGAGGCACTAACGGCATCGTGACTCTCGAAGATATCATTGAAGAAATCTTCGGCGAAATTGAGGACGAGCATGACAACCGGGAATACATAGCCAAACAATTGAGTGAACAAGAATACCTGCTGTCGGGACGTATGGAAGTGCAACTGGCCAATGAAAAATTCGGACTTAACATCCCGGAATCAGATGAATATGAAACCATTGCAGGTTTCATCCTGCATCACCACCAGCATTTTCCAAAACTGAATGAAATCATTCGCATCGGCGACATCAACATCAGGTGTATCAAGGTCACCAACAACAGAATTGAATTAATCAGATTATTTTTGGGTGGATAAAATTAATTTCGTATATTCGTGCCCTCAAAAAAACAGGTAAAAATTGACTTAAAAAATACATTTCAAGTTTAAAAAATGGCAACATTAGAAAAAATCAGAAGTAAAGGTGTTTTACTTATCGTTGTAATCGGGGTCGCACTCCTGTCATTCATTATTGGTGACTTCCTGACTCAGGGATCCACTTTCTTTAGTAAAGCCAGGGAAACAGTTGCAGAAATCAACGGAGAGAATATAAACATAGCTGATTATCAGGACTTACTGGATCAAATCACGGTATTCCAAAAATACGAAACCGGTCAGCAGGATATCGACGAACAAACGATGCAGCAAATCAGGGCATTTGTATGGGATCAGTTGGTACGTGAAAAATTACTGCTTGAAGAAGCCGAGAAAATGGGTCTTACGGTAAGTAAGGAAGAACTGTCTGATCAGCTTATCGGAAACAACATTCACCCGATGATTCAACAGCGTCGTTTCTTCGCTGACGAATCAGGCCGTTTCAGCAGAGCCATGTTGTTACAGTTTTTAAACTTCAAAGATGATGAACCGACTGACTTCCAAATGCAGGAGGTATTGAATGACTATAAGAAACTGTGGATTTTCCTTGAAAAAACAGTAAAATTCTCTATCTTACAGGAGAAATACAATGTATTAGTCTCAAATGCAATCGTGGTGAATAGCCTGCAGGCTAAATCCAATTTCGACGCCAATGCAAAATCTTATGATGTGAATTACATCATCAAACCTTATTTTAGCGTCCCGGATGCTGAATTTACGGTAACCGACAAAGAAATTAAAGAGCGTTACAACAACCAAATCAACCGTTACCGTCAGGAACCTAATGTATCCATCAATTATGTAAGCTTCAGTATTCAACCGCAGGAATACGATTTTCAGGAAGCCGAAAAATTCATTAACAACCTGAAAGACGAGTTTTATACTACAGAAGATGTGGTTGAAGTAGTCAACATGAACTCCGACATACCCTACACAGGACGCAATTATACAGAAAAAACAGTACCTGCTCATTACAAAGATTTTGCATTCAGCGGAAAAAAAGGAGATGTTGTGGGTCCGTTGTTCGTAAACAATGCTTACACCATGGCACGCATTGTAGAAACTGGTATTATGCTTGCTGACTCAGTTAAACTCCGACACATCTTCCTGCTTAGTGCAGATGAAACAAAAGCCGACAGCATCATCAAGGCCATACGCGGTGGCGCAAATTTCGGACAATTAGCCATGCAGTATTCTGCAGTTAAACAAACAGCACAGAACAACGGCGAAATTGGCTGGATCATGGACGGAGATCAGGCTTTAGACAAAGAAATCCTCCGGGATGCATTTGCTAAAAATGTAAACGAGATATTTACATTTAAAAATGCACAAGGAACCCAGATCATCCAGATCATGGAAAAAACAGCACCCAGAAAAAAAGTTAAACTGGCCATTCTGGAACGTGGTGTAATTGCAAGCTCTAAAACACAAAGCATCATCTTCAACGAAGCCAAGCGTTTTGCCGCTGAACTGAAAGCTGCGGAATTTGACAGCATTGCCCGCAAACACAATTATATTGTCCGTCAGGCTAACGAAATTTATCAAACAAATGAGAATGTGTTGAGCATCCCGCAATCCCGTCAGATTGTACGTTGGGTATTCGACAACTCGAAAGGGACTGTTTCAGACGTATTTGAATGCGACAAGGAACTGATTGTTGCAGTTATTACCGATGTTAACAAATCGAAGTACAGAAGTATCGATAAAGTTGCAAGTCAAATCCGCAGTGAAATCATCCGGGATAAAAAAGCAGAAAAATTCATCGCCGAATTGAATGAAAAAACGACTAACGGTACAACATTAGATGCATTGGCAAGCAGCCTGGGTCTGGAAGTTAAACCAGCCGAGAATGTCAACTTTGGTTCTTATCAATTTGGCATGGAAGGTTTTGAACCTGCCGTGATTGGGAAAGCCGTATCCCTTGAACCAAATAAAGTCTCGGCTCCTGTAAAAGGCAATGCCGGTGTATTTGTGCTGCAAAATATCAATGTTCGTCAAAGTGATGCCACTTTTAATCTGGCTGCTGAGAAACAAAGCCTGGCGTCACGTTACAGATATTCATTGCCTAACATCATTCTGATGGACATGCGTGATAAAGCTGAAATTACCGACAACAGACTGAACTTCTATTAATACGGTACCGATATTCTTGTGAATGACGGGATGAAGACATTTCATTCCGTCATTTTTTTCATTTAATCAGATTGTGTATTTTTGGCAAAAATTTCAACATGACAAAAACTCCTCTTTTAGGCAAAACTTTAGATGAACTGAAAGCCATCGCAATCGGTTTGGGCATGCCTTCATTCGCCGGAAAGCAACTCGCGGAATGGATTTATCAAAAAAGGGTCAGCTCTATTGACGAGATGAGTAATATCTCGATTAAAAACAGGGCATTACTGAACGAACAATATGAAGTGGGCAGAACATTGCCGGTTGAAAGTCAGGTTTCTGTCGACGGCACCGTGAAGTATCTTTTCAAAACAGCAAAAAATCAGTTTATTGAAAGTGTATTCATTCCTGAAGAAGACAGAGCAACCCTGTGTGTATCTTCACAGGTTGGCTGCAAAATGAATTGCCTGTTTTGCATGACTGGGAAACAGGGTTTTGGCGCTCAGCTTACTACTCAGGAGATTTTGAATCAGTATTATTCAATTCCGGAATCCGTGCAACTGACCAACATCGTATTCATGGGCATGGGCGAACCGCTCGATAACTTAGATAATGTATTAAAAACACTCGAGATATTAACGGCTGACTATGCGCTGGGCTGGAGTCCGAAAAGAATCACAGTTTCCACCATCGGATTGATTCCCGGAATGAAGAGGTTTTTGGGAAACTCAAACTGTCACTTGGCCGTGAGCATGCATTCTCCTTTCGAAGAAGAAAGATTGAAGTTAATGCCGGTACAAAAAGCTTATTCAATTCTGAAAGTCCTGGAAGAATTGAAGAATTACGATTTCAGCAAACAGCGCCGGGTTTCGTTCGAATACATCATGTTCAACGGGCTAAATGACACCCCGCTCCACGCGCGTGAAATGGCAAAATTACTCAAAGGTATTGATTGCCGGGTAAATTTGATTCGTTATCATGCCATCCCCGGAATTGATTTGAAAACTTCAGACGAAAAAAGAATGACAGCATTCAGGGATTATCTCACTAATAACGGAGTTATGACTACCATCAGAAAATCACGTGGTGAAGATATTTTCGCAGCCTGTGGTATGCTCAGCTCCTCAAAACATGCTTAACACCTTTCACCTGACTGATTTTCTTGACAATCATATCCAACTCCTTGTTATCACTAACCATAATGGTGAGGTTCCCCTGAAAAAGTCCGGCATTGGAGTCGATTGAAATAGAACGCAGGGTAACCTGTTTTTCTTTGGAAATCAGAGATGTTATATTGGCTACAATACCGATATCGTCATGACCCACAATACGAAGCGTAATCGGGTATTGGGAGCCAACCGACTTACCTGACCAGCGTGCTTTCACAATCCGGTAACCGAACCGGGCTATCATTTGAGGTGCATTGGGACAATCTGTCCGGTGAATTTTTATCCCACCACTTACCGACACAAAACCAAATACCTCATCACCATAAATAGGGTTGCAACATTTTGCCAGTTTGAAATCCACGTTTTTGAGATCCTGCCCAATCACCAGTACATCCTCTTTTCCCGTGGTATCCGGCGCGGGAGCGTCCTTGGTAAAACTCTCGGCGCTTCTGGTCTCAACCGGCACTTCAAATGAATCTTTTTTCTCCAGTTCAACATAGGCTTCTCTCACTTCCAGTATATCTAATTTCCCGGAAGCCAGTTCCTGATAAAAGTCGCTGACCGTTTTATAGCCTTTCTTTCTGGCTAATTTTGATATCCTGCCTTCTTCCAGTTCAATCTTCCAATTCTTAAACCGGCGGGATAAAATTTCACGACCCAGTTCGGCATCTTTAAACTCAATCTCCTTGAGAGCCTGTCTGATTTTATTCCGGGCTTTTGAAGTTGTTACAATCTTGAGCCACGACTGATTTGGCTTTTGAGTAGGTGATGTAAGCACTTCAACCTGATCGCCGTTATTAAGGACATATTTTATCGGCATATTCCTGCCGTTAACTTTGGCTCCAACACATTTTGATCCGAGCGCTGAGTGGATAGAAAATGCAAAATCCAGCGCTGTAGCACCTTTCGGAAGTTTATGCAAGTCACCGTTGGGAGTAAACACAAACACTTCTTCATCATACAAATTCAGCTTGAACTCATCCATAAAGTCAATGGCATTCAACTCCGGATTTTCCAGTATATCACGGATACTCTTCAACCATTCATCCATATCAGAATCGCCCTGAACTCCTTTGTATTTCCAGTGAGCGGCCAATCCCTTTTCCGCAACCTCATCCATTCTCCGGGTTCTGATTTGCACTTCAACCCACTTATTTTGGGGCCCGAGTACCGTAGTATGAAGGCTCTCATAACCGTTTGATTTGGGAATGGAAAGCCAGTCACGTAATCGTTTCGGGTTCGGCTGATACATATCGGCCACCACAGAATATGCCTGCCAACAGGCAGCCTTTTCCTTTTCCTGAGGAACATCGAAAATAATTCTGATTGCGAAAAGGTCGTAGATATTCTCAAACGAGGTATTTTGCTTCTTGATCTTATTATAAATGGAATGAATGGACTTGGTACGACCTTTAATCGAGAATTCATAACCCATTGTAGATAATTTTTCTTTTAAGGGTTCGATAAATTCACGAATATACTTCTCCCTTGACCTTTTCGTTTCATTCAGCTTATGAGCTATTTCCGAATAAATTTCCCGATTGGTAAATTTCAGCGATAAATCCTCAAGCTCCGTTTTTATTGCATACAAACCCATTCTGTGAGCCAGCGGAGCATATAAAAACGAACACTCGCGGGCGATATTCAACCTGGCATCATCCGGGTACTCATGCAAATTTCTCATTACCTGCATCTGTTCCGCAATGATAATCAAAATCACCCTGACATCTTCTGCAAATGTCAACAATAGTTTCCTGAAATTTTCCGATTCAAGGGAAGCACTTCTTGCATATAGTTCCCGAACACGCAATAAACCGGAAATCACCGGTCCCACCGGAGTTCTGAACCGATGCTCGATATCTTCAATGCGAATCAGGCTATCCCTTACCATTTCGTGCAGCAAAAAGGCAAGTACGGCCGTTTTGCCCAGTCCGACTTCCTCAAGGATAATTTCTGCGACATTCAGTTTATACAACACAGGATTTCCCGGATAGACAGACTTTGAGGCCGGATGCAGATAATACTGCTTATACAGGCGTTTTAGCTCCAACCTTTCTGCATGAGAAAACAATTTCCCGTGAGACCTGAGAAAACCTGTATAAGACTGAACTATTGGCGATTGTTTTGACATCACATGCATGTTAACAATTTATTGGTGTGGAATCAGTACAATGCAAATATACGACAGATTTAGAAAGTAAGATAGTTGTAAGTCTGATTTTTAGAGAAATTCACCTAAATACTACCGACAAGATAAAATAAATCAAAAAAACCTTTCATATTATTGGCAAGATTGGATTTTCTTTTTAAATTTGCATGCTCAAAAAGTTTTTGAGACAAAGTTGATTCGCTCAGCTAAACACAATCAATTCAAATAGATGAAACGTGACATCAAAAGTAACGCAAATTTTTAATGAACGTTTTGTAAGACCGGAAAAAATTTAACATTTCATATGAAAACAACAATCAAAATTCTATTGTTCGCTGCTATCGGAGTGCTTACATATTTATGTATCATGAGTATCCTTACTCCCATTAAGTTTGAAGGTGAAAGAGCACAAAGAGAGAAGGTCGTAATCGAAACACTTATCAATTTGAGAACAGCACAGATTGAGCACAGAGATCAAAAGGGCTATTATACCGGAAGTCTTGACTCTTTGGTTACGTTCATAAAAACAGGGAAGAAGAAAGTAGTTCTCAAAGAAGGCGTATTAACTGACGCGCAATTGCTGGCCGGATTAACCGAAGCAAAAGCTGCTGCAATCGTACGCAGGGGGAATCAGCGTGAAATATCGGAAAACGGACTTACAGGATTCCGTCGCGACACAACCACGGTTTCACTTTTGCAGGCATTGTATGAAAACAAATTCACACCTCAACAAATTGAGAATCTAAAATACATTCCTTTCTCTGACCAAGTTGTATTTGAAATGGAATTAAACAACAGCTATGTAAGTTCAAACGGCATTTCAATTCCATTATGCGAAATCCGTGCACCATACAGAACTTTCCTCTTCGACGTGAACCGTCAGGAAACATTAAACCTGATTGATTTACAGGAAAAGTTAGAAAAATATGCCGGTCTAAAAGTAGGAGCAGTCAACGAGCCTAACAACTTTGCCGGCAACTGGGAATAATCCACTAAACGGGGAGATATGCATATAAACCTCACCGATAAGTCATATAGTCTATCCATCCGGATGTCTCCGGATGGATTTTCTTTATCTGTATACTCAGAAGATAATGATTTGTTATCCTCAGAACGTCACAGTATAGATAATGCTGATTTGACACAATGTTTGGGTTCAGTATGCGCGTCATTACCCGGGTTTAAATCTGTCAGTATGGTTATTGTAACAGATACATACACACTGATTCCTGCCATTCTTTTTGACGCGGATAAAGCAAAAGATTTTTTACAGTTACAACATCCGGTTCAAACAGAAACATCACAAGTTCTTCACACTTATTATCAGCATGTTGGTTCCATGCTCATTTACGCTTTCAACAAACAAGCTATCAAAACAGTACAATCTGTTTTCCCGCAGTTAAGCATACAACATCACCTGCACCAACTGATTGAAGCAAATCAGCAAGCAACCGGAGAACAGCTATCAATCTGGCTCAGGCCAGGGAAAGTTGACTGTCTGGCCTCGCGCGGTAACAGTATACAACTACTCAACAGTTACCCCTTTCAGACTGAAGAAGACATTGTTTACCATGTATTGAACATACTGCATCATTTGCATTTCAAGCTCGAAACGATACAAATTACAATTTACAGGGAAACCGATATCAGCATACAACCCGAAAATATCCTGAGAAATTATTTCCCATCGGTCAATCTTAAAAACATTCCGACAGCGATATGAGAATCATCAGTGGAAAGTTCAAAGGAAGGCGCATACAGGCAAGTTCGAAAATCACAGCGAGACCCACAACAGATTTTGCCAAAGAAGGATTGTTTAATTTATTAAACAACAGGATTGATTTTGAAGGAATCCGGATGCTCGACTTGTTTGCGGGTACAGGAAGCATCGGTATTGAATGCATCTCAAGAGCATGCAGGGAAGTTGTTGCCGTTGAACTAAATGAGAAGCACGGGGCATTTATCCGCAAAGTTTGCAACGAACTGAAAATTGACAATTACTTCCTTCATAAAGCTGATGTGTTCAGGTTCGTACCGGCTTGTCACAGTAAATTCGATTTGATTTTTGCTGACCCTCCTTATGATCTTGAGAAATTAACAACACTGCCGGATTTAATTTTCAGTCATAATTTACTGGAAGAAGATGGACTCTTCATCCTGGAACATGGAGCAAAGCATCAATTTGACACCCATCCGGATTTTCTATTCCACAGGAAATACGGCAATGTCAACTTCAGTTTTTTCGGAAAAAATCCGGGTGCTTAAACTTTCAGGGTTTAATAGGAGTTTTGAGTTTTACGACAGCATAATTGGAACCATATCCACCACCATCAAACTTAGCATCCGAAATAACCGTCATTTCAAGCCGCGCATCCGTTGTCGGTTCTAACGCGACATAACTGAAAACCATAAATAAGGTACTATAGAGTGGATCAAGATAAAATTCCCCCTTGTCATAGTCTGAACTTGAATTGAAAGTCGAATCCAGACTCTCAACCGGAGGCAGCAGTATTTTTGCAGCATTAGCCGGTGTGTTTTTCAGGCTCAATGCTGTCAAACGGTTCGCATAGCCCTCAAATCGCACAGCAAACCGTACTGTGTCACCGACCTGAATTGTATCCATCAACAACAGCCCCTGTTCTCCGGTCACTTCAATATCGAGCGAATCATCGCTGTTTGTTATCGGGCGTTGCATGAGAAAGATGCCCGGGGTATAATTCGATTCCCCTGAAAAGTCACATGAAACAACAAGAAGAGAGACCAGAAACAATAAAGGGAAAAATACTTTTTTCATATTAGTTATTTTTAATTAAACACAAAGGACATTGTGTTTAAGAAATTTAGAAGAGTTTTGAAAAAAGTCGGGGTGACAAGACTCGAACCTGCGACCTCTACGTCCCGAACGTAGCGCGCTACCAACTGCGCCACACCCCGATCTTAATTTGGAGTCGCAAAAGTACAAAGTTTTTTTTAATAATGAAACAAGACGCACTGTATTTTTGTTAGAATTTAAACTGAAAATAAGTATCTTTGCAAAAAATATTTTTAACAGATGTTTGTCACTGAAATAAAAAAATTTATTCAACAAAATAATTATCCTGAATTTCAACTCAAAGCGGTCTTTTTCGACATGGATGGTGTTCTGCTTGATTCGATGGTAAATCATTCGCAGGCATGGGTAAAAACGATGAACGGACTGAATATCCCGTTTACGATTGAGGAGGCATACCTCAATGAAGGGCGTGTTGGTCACGATACTATCAACAGCGCCTACATGAGGACTTTTGGAAGAACAGCGACGCTGGAGGAACAAGAAGAGATTTACGAAACAAAAACGCTACACCTCGAGGCACTCGGAGAAATTCTCACCATGCCTTACGCAACGGATTTAATTGAAAAAGTAAAACAACAGAATCTGACTATTTTTCTGGTAACCGGTTCGGGTCAGCCTTCATTGTTGAACAGCTTGGATGATTATTTCCCGGATGTTTTCGTAAAAGAAAGAATGATAACGGCTTATGATGTGAAACAAGGTAAACCCTCGCCGGAACCCTATCTTAAAGCATTAGAGAAATCAGGACTCAACCCATGGGAAATTGTGGTTATAGAAAATGCACCGCTTGGAGTTGAGTCATCAGTTGCCGCAGGTCTGTTTACAATAGCAATCAACACCGGACCTGTTGATACTGAGTTTCTTGCTTCCAGCGGAGCAAACCTGGTTCTAACCGGGGGAATGAAAGAATTATACGAGCGATGGAATGACTTTTATCAAGCATGCCAGGCTATAAAATAAACACTTATGCAAATAATTAAATATCCCGCCCGTGAGACATGGAACAGTTTGCTTACCCGACCGGTATTTGACAGTTCCAATCTTTTTGCATCTGTTAGTCAGGTTCTGGAGGATGTGCGTGCAAATGGAGACAAGGCTGTAAAAAAATACACCCGACAATTCGATGGGGTCGAATTTGATGCTATAGAAGTTACCAAAGCTGAAATCGAAGCGGCTGAGAAACTGGTTTCTCCTCTCCTGAAACAAGCCATAGAAATGGCCAAACGAAATATCTGGAAATTTCATTCGGAACAGCAACCTGAACTGAAGGAAATTCAGACTTCGCCCGGTGTTTATTGCTGGCAGAAAGCAATCGCCATAGAAAAAGTGGGATTATATATTCCCGGTGGCACTGCACCTTTGTTCTCGACGGTGCTGATGTTGGCTATTCCGGCGCAAATTGCAGAATGCAAGGAAATCATTTTATGCTCTCCACCTGACAAATCGGGAAATATTCATCCGGCAGTTGTATACGCAGCAAAGGTCTCCGGCGTACACCGCATCTTCAAAATCGGAGGTACTCAGGCCATTGCAGCAATGGCTTATGGTACCGAAACTGTTCCTAAAGTGTATAAGATTTTTGGTCCTGGCAACCAATATGTTACTGCTGCGAAACAACTCGTATCGCTTAAAGACGTGGCTATTGACATGCCTGCCGGTCCATCGGAAGTAGAAGTCCTTGCCGATGAAACTGCCAATCCCGCTTTTGTGGCTTCGGATTTGCTTTCACAGGCAGAGCACGGGGTTGACAGTCAATCCATTCTGATAACAACAAACGAGGAATTGATTGAAAAAGTACTGGAGGAAATTAACATCCAGTTAGCAGAGCTTCCACGCAAGGAGTTTGCCCAAAAAGCATTGGAGCATAGTAAAATCATATTGGTTAAAACCCTGGAAGAGGCTGTTGAAATGACCAATGAATATGCACCTGAACATTTGATTATTGCTACGAGATACTTCAAGGGTGTCGCAGAGAATATTATAAACGCCGGTTCCGTATTTCTGGGTAATTATACTCCCGAGAGCGCCGGTGATTATGCATCGGGTACCAACCACACGCTGCCGACCAATGGTCATGCCAAAGCATACAGTGGCGTGAATCTGGATAGTTTCCTGCGCAAAGTCACTTTCCAGGAGATTACGAAAGAAGGTCTGACTAACCTGAGCAATGCGATTATCCTGATGGCCGAAAACGAGGAATTGCAGGCGCACAGTAATGCGGTAAAAATCAGGCTGTTTGAATAGCGGAGAGCGGAAAAGTGAATAGTGAATAGTGTATAACGTAAAATTGTAAAACCGGAGTATTGACCGGAGACCGGCGACTGAAGACTGGTGACTGAAGACATCAAAACATGGACATCAAGAATTTACTAAGAAAAAACATTGCGGAATTGCAACCTTATTCCTGTGCAAGGGATGAGTTCAAGGGAGAGGCATCGGTGTATTTAGATGCAAACGAAAATCCTTACAATGCCCCGTATAACCGCTACCCCGATCCTTTGCAATGGAAAGTCAAGGAGGCCATATCTGAAATTAAGCATGTTCCTGTAGCCAATATTTTCTTAGGCAATGGCAGCGACGAACCGATAGATTTACTCTACCGTGCGTTTTGCGAACCCCGCATCGACAATGTAGTGGCCATTGAGCCGACCTACGGCATGTATAAGGTTTGCGCCAATATCAACGACATTGAATACCGCAAAGTATTGTTAAACAACTCTTTTGATTTTTCAGCGGACGAGATGTTGCAGACTGCTGATGAGAAAACGAAACTGATGTGGCTGTGTTCACCCAATAACCCAACCGGCAATAGTCTTAATCAGGATGAAATCGTGAAGCTACTCAATCAATTTAAGGGCATTGTTGTTGTTGACGAAGCCTATATTGATTTTTCATCCCAACCCGGTTTTGCTACAAAGCTTCATGAATTTCCAAATTTAGTCATTCTGCAAACATTCTCAAAAGCCTGGGGCAGTGCAGCAATACGTCTCGGCATGGCTTTCGCTTCCGTGGAAATTGTACAGGTACTGAATAAAATCAAATATCCGTATAACATCAATATCCTGACGCAGAAACAAGCCTTGAAAGCCCTGCAGGAAAAAGAACAGGTAAGCAGTTGGGTAAAAACACTTATGCTGGAAAGAGCCTGGCTGACAGAAGAACTTCAGAAACTGGATATCATCAAACACATCTATCCTACCGATGCCAATTTTGTGCTGGTGAAAGTCGATGATGCCAATGCGGTATATCAATATTTAGTCAATAAAAGCATCATTGTACGAAACCGCAACACGGTATCTTTATGCTTAGGTTGCATCCGGATTACAGTTGGAACAAGGGAAGAAAATGAGGTGCTGATTGAGAATCTGAAAGGGTTTTAAATTCTTTTTTCAACCATATAAGTCATAGAAGTTACATATAAGCATATTGGTTATACATAAAAGTCACAGGTTAAATTTTAAGAGACGCGCTGTTTGAGCCTTGAGAAGGCGAGTTTGCGGATTTAAAAATTTAACCTGTGACTTTTATGTGAAACCAGCTTCTTACAAGTTCAGTTTCAATCCTGCATAGAACGAACGAGGTAACGACGGGCCATACATATATCCTGCATCACGGGTTTCTCCGGTATCAAAATCCTGCTGAAAACTATTGAAAATATTCTGAATACCGCCATTCAGCTGTAACTTAACACCCTCACTTAATTTGAAATCGTAAGATAGTTTTAAACCCAAATCAAAGAAATCAGGCGTCCGGACTTCTGTATCATCATCAACTTCAACACCATAATGCTGAACAAGCATGCTCCCCGTGTAAGTCCCCGACAAAGCAACTGTCATTTGTTTCAACGGGTTATAGGAGGTCGTCAGATACCCGTACAGGTCGGGTGAACGGAACATCTCCCGACGGGGTGCCAGATTTGGGTTTTCGCTCCAGCTTTCCGCCTCTTTGTATAAACTTTGCTGAATGGTAAAACCGGCTTGAATATTTGTTTTGACAGATGGAATAGCCTTCCCTTCAATATTAATTCCTTTCACTACAGCTCCTGAACCGTTTTTACGCATCAACTGAGTCTGACCAGTGGCATCCATTCCCGCTTCTTCGAGGTAAAACACATCATCAATTTCGGTGTAGAACCCTTCAATCAACAGGTTTGTTTGTATTTTTCCAAAGTTCCTATAGAAATCAGCAGAAGCACTGTAACTCTTTGAATGTTCCGGCTTCAAATCAGGGTCAAGCACAATAATCTGCACCACACCTCCCACGGCCGTCAGGTGCAGGTCTTCATCGAAAGCCTGAGGCGCACGAAAACCTTCGGCATAACTGGCACGGAAATTCACCCACTCTTTCGGATTGTATCGCAGGTTTATCCTTGGACTGAAAATCGGATCTGCAATCTTGTTGTGCTTGTCGTAGCGTATACCCAACAGGAAACTCAGTTCTTTGGTTTTCCATTCGTTTTGAAGAAACAAGCTTTTGATGTTCATTTCCTGATTGATTTGACGTTCATAAGCCAACTGTTCATCTGTCAGCTTATTGTAGTTATACTCAGTGCCAACAGTAAAATCGGAGGGCATAAACAACAACTTATCAAACGAATATGCATACTGCGCACCGGCCACCCAAGAGAAATCGTTGGTCAGACCGTAAGCATTTGGATCCTGGCCTGCACCATAATAACTATCTCGTTTGATTCCCTGAGCCGATGAAAACACATTTAACCGGTGTTTATAATCCGGTGTAAAGAAATCCCATTTTAGCCCTCCGGTATTGATATTGTGATTGGTCTGTTCAGTAATATCAGCCTGATGAGCTGGCAAATGCAGGTTGTTACCCCCCCGGCGAAATTCGCTCAGGTTATGGTATTCAGCGGTTAGTTTACTTTGGTCTCCGGTTTTAAAGTAGGAACGGAAGCCGATGTTCCTGGCAGTTATCAATCCAATTTCCGTGAAACCATCGCCGTTGGCATCCCATCCTTCCCGCTGACGGGAGGAACCGTAAATACTTACCCCGGTACGATAATCATCAGCAACCAGCGCTGCATTCACCGAAGTGTTGACATCCGCAGAGGTTCCTCCGATAAACATAGTTGAGTTGCTCACGGTCAGACTGCTACTCATGGGTTCTTTGGTGATGATATTGATAGTCCCCGCGATGGCATTGGAACCAAACAAAGCTGAACCACCGCCACGAACCACTTCCACACGGTCGATCATATTAGCCGGAATCTGCTCGATACCATACACGCCGGCCAACGCGCTGAAAATGGGACGACTATCAATCAGAATTTGGGAATACGGCCCTTCGAGTCCGTTGATTCTGACTTGCTGAAAACCACAATTCTGACAATTACTTTCGACACGAAGTCCGGGTTGAAAATTCAAGCCTTGTGCCAGACAAACCGAGTTGGTATTCTCAAACAATTTAGCTGTTACCACGTTCACGATGCCGGGGGCTTCTCTTCTTCTGGTCTCGTTTCGGTTGGCCGATACAACTATATTATCAAGCATCACGGCATCCTCTTCCATTTCGAAATTCAACTCGATGGATTTTCCGCTTTCTAATTTAACCCTGACTTCTTTCGTTTTATAACCAATTCCCGATGCAACAACTGTCAGCTCATCAGCCGGCAGATTACGCAGATTAAAATGTCCGGTAGCATCTGTTGCAGTACCCAGGGTGCTTCCCTTTACTCTGATGGTAATAAAACTAATGTGCTCAGAGGTGTTTTTATCTATAGCATGTCCAAAAACATTGGCATCTGTTTTTCTGACACGTGCGGTAACATTCTCAATCGACTCTTCTGCAATATACTGTGTCTGTGCGTATAACACAACAGAACAAAACAACAAGGCAATAAATACTTTAAGCTTCATTTAAATAAAGATTTTCTGAATAAATACACTATAATAGCTGACCGAAAAGGATATTCCGGTTAAACAAGACACAAAACTGTGTCTTCGAACGGATGTAAATTCAGATTTGGGGAGGAGGACGGGAAAAACAGAAAGTAAGAAAAGCGACTGTTCTGACATGTTGATTCCGGTTTGCTGTAAAGGCCGCGCTCCATTCTAATACAGCCAAAAGCGACAGTCCAATGACAATCAGCCCAACTACAAAACCAGATAATCTGTCGATTAACTGAAAAGAAGCTGTACTATGCTGGTGATTAGACTCTGAAGAAAATGGATGAGAGTGAACAATCAGGCGATTATTACCATCAACATGGACGTGTTTGTAAAAATTAGTGGACGCAAAATAAAAGACAAATAATATTGTCAGCAGATAACCCGAAATTTGTCTTTTATTGTTTTGCATTTCGCAAAAAAAATAAATGAATAATTGATTGATTTGGTTGTATTTTTATACCGCCAGAAAAACAACACAAAGATACGGTGGGAATATAATTCCAGCAAATGAAAAGCATCCCTATTTCTAGGTATTTTTCAGCAAAAGAAGGTCTTTACCTCAGCCCTCTCAGGAACGCCCCTGCATCCATGCGTTTTTTCCCGGGCGCCTGGATTTCTCTCAGGTCGATGAAGCCATCTTTCAGGGCAATCTTCAGAAATTTCTTTCCATCTGTATGAACAGAGCCTGGCTCAAAATTGTGATTGGCATATTCTCTTTGGGTTTTAAAGATTTTGCATACCATCGGTTCAGACTGATCGGGAAGCTTAATCTCCGTCCACGCAGCCGGATATGGAGACAAGCCCCGCACCAGATTATATACCTCTTCGACCGACTTAGTGAAATCAATCCGGCAATTGTCTTTAAAGAGCTTTGGAGCTGATTTTAACACGACATCACCCGTTACAAAAACCGATTGATCTATGGCATCTGCCTTACCTTCTACAATCAAATCTACGGTTCTTTTTACCATTTGCGCACCCATCACCATCAGTTTATCATGTATTACGCCTGCATCATCTTCATTGGCAATACTGACTTTTTCCTGCAGGATGATTTTCCCGGTATCGATTTCGTGGGTCAGAAAAAAGGTCGTCGCACCGGTTTCTTTTTCCCCATTGATAATTGCCCAGTTGATGGGAGCAGCGCCCCTGTATTGAGGTAACAGAGAAGCATGCAGATTAAATGTTCCGAATCGGGGCATATTCCAAACGACTTCCGGCAACATACGGAAAGCCACGACAATCTGCAGGTCAGCTTTTAAAGCACGAAGCTCCTGCAAAAACAACTCATCTTTCAGCTTTTCCGGCTGCAATAAGGGTAAGTTTTGCTCCAGCGCATATTGTTTCACCGCCGAGAACTGAATTTTATGTCCGCGACCAGCCGGTTTATCGGGCATCGTCACCACACCCACCACCTGATAGTTATTTTCCACCAGTATTTTGAGGCTCTCAACCGCAAAATCGGGTGTTCCCATAAAAACAATACGCATCTTATCTGAAATTTGAGTATTCATTACTTCCAACTGATGTATTTGGCTTTACTACCCATTCTTCCGAATGTCATGATATGGGCATTGATAACAGGCAATATAATATCGAACAACAACAATGTCAGCACATATTTTCTACCTCCGAAATACAGGGATGTTTTATTGATGATAAACAACTGTAAAACAAACCGGGCAGCAAACAACAAAGCAGTCGCACCCAACAACAACCAGTTTGCCGACCATGCTGACAATACAATCAGTGCGATAAACGACAAATAAAACAGTCCCCGAACGAGTGGCTCAACTACCAGCGAAATTTTACTTTTTTCCCGGTAATAGGTTGAAACCGACAAATGTCTTTCTTTCTGAAAGTACCAGTTGCGAAAACTTCTTTTCGGGTTCGACCACGTAATACTCTCAATGGACGTTTCAATACGCGTATTATCCTTAGTAGCAGCATGGTTCACCATCAGATCATCATCACCGGAACGCAGATGTAATGTCGAAGCAAAACCATTCTGACGGAAAAACACATCTTTCTTATATGCCAGATTGCGTCCTACCCCCATATAGGGATTCCCGGCTTTTGCAAATCCCAGATACTGGAGCGCATTGAATAAAGTATCATAAGTTATCAGTCTGTTGATAAATCCTTTTTCCTGCAAATAAGCTCCGTAACCAAGTACAAATTCAGTTTTGGGTGTAAAATTCCGGGCCATCGAAGCAATCCAGCTTTTACTTTCAGGCAGGCAGTCGGCATCGGTGAACAACAACCAATCGTTTTTAGCTGCTTTGATTCCCAGGGTGAGAGCAAGTTTTTTTGTGCTCAGGTTTTTGGCTCCATCGGGAACAAAAGTCGAACGTAAATGTGGATAAATTTTCTTAAAATCACGCAATAAAATCTCCGTCATTTCATCTTCACCGTCGTTAACCACAATCACCTCATAATCGGGGTAATTTTGCGACAATACTTCAGGCAAGAACTTTTTCAGGTTTTCCAGTTCGTCTTTGGCGCAGATAATTACAGACACCGGCAACTGTTCCCGTTGAAAGTCAAGTTTACCTTCCTTTTCCCTTTTGTTATTACGGATAACAACGCGGATAAAATTCAGATAATAATAGACCTGATAGACAAACATCAACAATAAAACACCAAAAATGATTAATTCAGTGAGTGAGAATTCAAAGCCCAATAAATATAACATATAACAATTATTATCCGTTTTCAGACCCAAATCAGAGGAATAAAAAATCCATGCAAATTTAGCATTTATTTTGTAAAATATCATACTTTAAAAACCACAAAAGGCACAAAAGAAAGACTCAGGAAACACAAAAGAGTAAATGGTGCGTAATGAAGCGTTCTTAGTCTTTCTTTTGTGCCTTATGTGGTAAAAATCATTCAAATTTTAAATAAGGTTTAATCTTCAGCAACACCGAATCATTCAACTCAGAAAGACCTCTTAAATCATCTAAACCTGTTAATTTACCTTTCTTTCTGCGCAATTCGTAAATTTGTCTGGCCTGGTAGAAGTTCAGATAAGGATGTGCTCTGAGTTTGTCAACCGAAGCTTTATTCACATTGATTTGATTCACTAACGTCAGATTTACTGTACAAAAAGGCTTGATTTTCTCAAAGTTATCAGGTGTCATGCCATACATTTCACGGAGTTGCTCCACACAGGTAAAACCACCTGCTTGTTGCCGGAAACGAATAATGGAACGGGCATAACCCATACCAATTCCTTTAACCTGCATCAATCGGGCAGTATCGGCCGAGTTCAATTCCACGATGGCAACCGACACTTCTTCTTTAGGAAGAGTTGAAGTAAGGTCGGCAATCGAAGGATTGGAAGATATCGAGATATAAGGTTCGAGTTCACGGTATTTTTCCTCCGAAACACCATAAACCCGGGAAAACGATTCTTTATCCCTAAACCGTCCTCCTTTTACCCTGTACTTTATAATATTAGCTGCAACATAAGGCTTTAACCCGAGATCAACAAAGCCAGCTGAATCCAACACATTCGGATCAAAAGGCAATAACATGCAGGGTTCTTCTTTATTTTTTTCTTTGTAGAATGAATTGAATTTCCTCTCAAGTGATTCGAAACGCTGTTTTTCTCTCAAGCTATCTAATGACACAAGAGATTTTTTAAAATCTTCAAACTCTGACATATCAGCAGAATCTGCAACAAACGAAATATCGTCTGAGCAACGCGGAAGATAAAAGTTGATGAGGGAAGAAATCACTATCAAAAAAACAAGCAAAATAATGCCGGCACGTTGAGAGCCAGAGAAGAAGAAAAAATCTTTCCACATGATAAACAAACAGTAAACAGGTTAAAACAATCTCTTTGAGAAAATCAAAGTTTACACTTCATAATCCACGCAAGCGCGGGATGTTTTTACTTTTCCGATATAGGTAGCCACTCTTTTATGCTCCGGATGGACCTGATAAGCATCCAGGTCAGCCATAGAATCAAATTCAGTATACAATGCCAAATCAAAGTTACCTACAGGAGCTTCCGGATGATTAATCCCCACCTCAATTTTACGCAACTGAGGTATTAAATTGATGAGATTTTCCAACTCCTTTTTTATGTATTGCATGATCTCAGCTTTATTTTTACCTTCTGCTTCATCAACAATACCAAAAAAAACAATATGCTTAATCATTGAATTAATTATTTAATTGTTCACTAATATCTGTTTTCCACTTACAGCTATCTGGGCGCAAGCATTACGCCCCTACGTTTTCCGTTCTTCGCTTTCCGCTGTTCACTACTTACAGCTCACCTTATAACTTTTATTATTCACCCTTAAAAAATAAATACCCTCGCCGGTAGGAATAAAGAAACGACCAGAAACCAATTCGCCACTCCAGAGCAACTGTCCGGTTAACGCAAATAACCTGACATTGTTATTCGGCCTTGGAAAATACATGTAAATACCGGCAGAGGTCGTATAATAACTGAACCCATCAGCCGAGATAATTTGTTGACTCGTTGCAGACGACCGGTCAGAATCAGTTCTGGAGAATTCGCCCGGACCTTCAATCCTGATGACTGACGGTCTGTTCTGATCTTGTTGGGCGGGTAATTCAGCAAGAAACGAGCACATCAGAACGATTACAAATAATATGTAAAATCTTTTACACATGTTGAATTGATATAATAAATTACAATACTAATAACGCATAAAGTGTTTATACAGGATTCATTCTTTTGGGGTAATCAACTGTGAAATGCAAACCCCTGCTTTCCTTTCTTCTCAAGGCATGTTTAATGATCAGGTATGCCACACTGATAACGTTTCTGAGTTCGCATATTTCCCTTGAAACCACCGATCTATCGAACAAATCCTCTGTTTCTTTAAACAATATTTCCAGGCGGCTCATGGCCCTTTTCAACCTGAGGTTAGAACGAACAATGCCTACATAAGTACTCATAATTTGCTCCACCTCCCTGAAACTCTGGGTAATCAACACCATTTCTTCCGGAAGTCTGGTTCCTTCATCATCCCAGTCCGGAATCAATTCATTCCACTTACATTCGCCGATGCATGCAACAGCATCTTTTACAGCCGCATCGGCATACACGATGGCTTCAATCAGCGAATTTGATGCCAAACGATTTGCACCATGCAAACCGGTACAAGAGCATTCACCTGCCGCATACAAACGGTTAATTGATGAGCGGGCATTCAAATCGACTGCAATACCGCCACAGAGATAATGCTGTGTGGGCGAAACTGGTATAAAATCTTTGGTAATATCAATTCCCAACTCCAAACATTTCTTATAAATATTGGGAAAGTGTTTTTTTGTT
The DNA here is from genome assembly GCA_034928085.1 of Paludibacter sp. Taxonomy (GTDB): domain Bacteria; phylum Bacteroidota; class Bacteroidia; order Bacteroidales; family Paludibacteraceae; genus Paludibacter. Next base: position 7,486 of record JAYFPG010000003.1, on the reverse strand, counting down.
TCTTCTGCTTCCTTATGCGTCACATCCAGATACACATAATCGTGTCCCCGGGTTTTCATCTCATTATCAATCGCTCTTGCTACGATATCACGGGGTGCCAGCGAACCCCTTTCATCATATTTATGCATGAACTCACGACCATCCTGTGTCCGCAATACAGCTCCATAACCTCTGATAGCTTCCGTAATCAGGAAGGTTGGCCGCTCTCCGGGATGGTATAATGCCGTTGGGTGAAACTGTACAAATTCCATATCCCTGATAACGCCCCGTGCCCGGTGAACCATGGCAATTCCATCTCCCGTAGCTACATCCGGATTAGTCGTTGTTGCGTACACACTTCCGATACCTCCCGTAGCAAGCATGGTTACCTTCGACAGGAAGGTATGAATCTGGTTCGTTTTGTTATCCAGCACATAAGCACCATAACACTCAATATTGGGGGTATGCATGGTTACAACTTCTCCCAGATGGTGCTGGGTAATAATCTCAATGGCAAAATAATTTTCAAAGACCTCAATATTCTTTTCGGAACGAAGTTTCCGGATTAATGCCTGTTGAATCTCAAATCCTGTATTGTCTTTATGATGCAGAATCCGGAATTCAGAATGGCCACCTTCTTTGTGCAAATCAAACTTACCATCCTCATCACGATCGAAGTCAATCCCCCAGCTTAATAACTCCTCAATTTGAGCAGGAGCTTCCTGAATAACTTTCTCAACAGCAGCCAAATCGCAATGACCGTCACCGGCATTCAATGTATCTTCAATATGCTTTTCGAAACTGTCGGGACTGTATGTAACAGCCGCGATACCCCCTTGGGCATACGCCGTATTCGAATCATCCAGCGACGATTTACTGAGCAGCGCAACCTTACCATACCGGGAAGCCTTCAAAGCAAAACTAATACCGGCGATACCACTGCCAATAACCAAAAAATCAAATTTCCGTGTCAAAACTTTATCTTTTTCAGAGCTTTTTAATATATGCCCTGCGTTTTTTATGATTTACGTACTCAAAATTTTCCCATTGGGAAGCCATTTTGGTGTTGGACTCGAGTTCGGGATTGGTTTCAGCAAACTTGTAACCGTTCTTTGCGGCATTAGGCATCATTTCTGCAAAAACGATGGCATTCACACCTTTATTCTGATAATCGGGATGTACCGACATTAAATACAAGTCAATTGTATCGTTTTTTTTCAATGCCCGTAACATATACCACCAGCCAAAGGGAAACAAGTGTCCTTTTGCTTTTTGCAACGCTTTGGTAAAACTTGGCATCCCAATTCCAAGAGCAACCAGATTATCCTCTTCATCAACCACCAACACCACCGTGTCCAACCTGAAGAAACTAAAATATAATTTGATATAAAAATAAATCTGGTCATCGTTTAGTTTTGTATAACCGAATAAATCCTTATAACTATCATTCAACAAGTCAAATATCTTTTTGGCATACCGTTTTACGACCTCCTTCTTCGACTTCAGTCTCACCGGTTTGAGCTTGTATTTTTGCTTTACAACCTCGGCTATTCTGAAAAATCTTTCCGGAAAAACTTCCGGTACTGTAATCTGGTATTCATTCCAGTCGATCTCCTTAACAAATCCCCTCCTTTCATAGTGCTGAATATAATAGGGATAATTGTAAATCGTCGCCAGCGTACTTGCTTTATCATATCCTTCAATAAGAGCTCCCTCATTATCTAAGTCGGTAAACCCGAGCGGACCATGCAGATGATCCATACCTCTCGACCTGGCCCAATTCTCCACCGCATCAAACAGGGCATCTGAAACCTCCACATCATCAATAAAATCAACCCATCCGAAACGCGCATTCTTGTGTTTCCATGTTTCATTGGCAACAGGATGAATAATGCCGGCAATGCGACCCACAATTTCTTTCCCCCGATAAGCCAGAAAATAAGCTGTATCACAAAAATCCAATGCAGGGTTCTTTCCTTTCGACAAATTCATCAGATCGTCCATCATCAAAGGAGGAGCAGCATAGGGACAATCCTTGTACATGTTAATACCAAACCAGATAAACTTCTTCAACTCACTTTTTGTGCTGACTTCTTTTATGACAACCGACATCTTACATTAAATTAGGGTTTGTATTAGAATCAATTTCAGCGTAAAATTAAAGTATTTATTTATAAATACAGCAATTTACACTTTAATAATGACACAAAACACAATCAAACCATTGATTTCAAACAACTTAATCAAGTCTTAAATTTGGTTTCCTGATATAAAAAAGTATCAGCATGGCAATTGCGGTACCAATACCAACGCTATAGGAAATAACCGGCGACAAGCTGAATCCTTCCGGAGCCAACAGAATATACGTAACCGTAACGGCTGTCATGAAAATTGCCGGAAATAAAGATATTCCATAAAACTTTTTACGTTTTGCCAGGTAAACCGTAATGGCCCAAAGGGTAAACACCGACAATGTCTGATTCCACCAGGCAAAATATCGCCAGATGATATCAAAATTTACCTGCAACAAAACAAATGTAATAACAAAAATTGGCAACGCGAGAATAAGCCTGTTTTTGAACGAATGCTGATTGAGTTTGATAAAGTCAGCCGTCATTAACCTGGCTGATCTCAGCGCAGTATCGCCTGTTGAAAGCGGAGCGGCGACTACACCCAACAGAGCAAGAAAACCTCCGACAGGACCGAGCCACGATTTGGCAATGGCATCCACAACAACGGCCGGTTTATTGGCAGTAGGAGCCAATTCTGCTACAAATTCCTGCAATCCCTCAACTGAACCAAAGAAACTGGATGCGGCGGCAGCCCAAATCAACGCCACTACTCCTTCGGCTACCATGGAGCCATAAAAAACCCGTCGTCCAAACTTCTCGTTCTGAATGCAACGTGCCATCAGCGGTGACTGGGTAGCATGAAATCCTGAAATGGCTCCACACGCAATAGAAATAAACATCATCGGGAAAATGGGTAGATTCTTTGGATGCTGATTGGCAAAACCTTCTGTAAACTCAGGTACAGGCGCATTGTTGATGTACATTGCCACCATGATACCGACAGCCATAATCAGCAAAGCAATACCAAAAAAAGGATATATTTTTCCAATTATCTTATCAATCGGTAATAGCGTTGCCAAAATGTAATATGTAAATATGATTACTGCCCACCAGATTACACCAATATAACCTGAAGTCATATTGTTCAACAGTTCTGCAGGACCTGAAACAAATACGGCACCCACCAGCACCATCAAACCAATTGAGAAAAAACGCATGAAAATTTTCACACCACCACCCAGTTCTTTTCCAACAAGTTCCGGCTGACCTGCACCATTGCTTCTGACAGACATCATACCCGACATATAATCATGAACCGCTCCTCCGAAAATGGTACCCAATACAATCCACAGAAAAGCTGCAGGACCGTACATAATGCCCATGATGGCACCAAAGATAGGTCCGAGACCGGCAATATTTAAAAACTGAATTAAAAATGCCTTCCACCAGGGAAGTGGCACGTAATCAATGCCATCGGGGTTGGCAACTGAAGGAGTAGGACGATCTTTTTCAACACCAAAAACACGTTCTGTAATTGCTCCGTAAATAAAATAACCTGCTATTAAAAGCAGCACAGCAAAGGTAAAAGATATCATGATTAACGGTTTAAAATTATGCCAGGAATATCCCTGAAAATTCAACCGCAAAAATAATCATTTTTTTCCTAAAAAAGACTACCAACCTGATAAACTAAGAATGCTACCAGCCAGGCAAGTCCGGTCGTATATACCATGGTAAATATAGCCCATCCCCAGTTTGCCTCCTTACGGATAGCAGCAATAACGGCTACACAGGGAAAGTATATCAGAATAAAGAGCATAAAAGCTATGCTGACTAAGGGGGTAAACACCTGTTGACCTTTCAGCACTCCCGTGTTGTGTTTTTGCTCCACTAACTTATGTTTGAGTGTCTCCTGCGTTTCGGCGCCGGTATCTACACCCGATTGATACAATACAGCCATGGTGCTGACAACAATTTCCTTTGCTGCCAGTCCGGTTAAAATACTCACACCCATCTTCCAATCAAATCCCAATGGACTGATAACAGGTTCAATGGCATGCCCCATCCTTCCTATATATGATTTCTCTTGTCTTTCTGACTCCTGAGCTATCTCAAGTTGACTAATCCGGGATCTTTTTTCAGCATCAACAAGAGTTTCCTGTTGTTCAATTTGCTGAATCCGGGCATCATAATCAACTGAGTATTCCACATCGCGTGGATAGTAACCCAATGCCCAAATAATTATTGAAGCTACTAAAATAACATTCCCCATTTTCTTGAGATACTCACGCCCCTTGTGCCACATGTGCATGAGGGTATTACGCATGGTTGGGATGCGATAGGGAGGCAACTCCATTACAAAAGGCACTTCTTTTTTAGCAAAGGCTACTCTTTTCATGATCAGCGCTGTAACAATAGCCAGCAAAATACCTATAAAATAAATTGAGAACAACACAATTCCCTGATTTTTAGGAAAAACGGCTGAAATCAGCAATACATAAACAGGGAGTCGTGCACTACACGACATAAATGGAGTAATAATCATCGTCAAAATGCGGTCTTTGCGGTTTTCAAGGGTACGTGTAGCCATGATAGCAGGCACATTGCAACCGAACCCCATGATGAGCGGGATAAATGATTTACCATGCAGACCTATTTTGTGCATCAGCTTATCCATGATGAAAGAAGCCCTGGACATATAACCTGTATCTTCCATGAGCGAAATAAAGAAAAATAAAATCAGGATATTGGGCAGGAAGATGATTACACCACCCACACCCCCAATCACTCCATCGACCAGCAAAGCTTTCAGGGGACCTTCCGTCATAACAGCTGAAACCCAATTACCAAGTAACCCAACACCAGCATCTATCCATTCCATGGGATAGCTACCCAATGTAAAAGTAGCCTGAAACATCAGCCATAAGAAGAAAAAGAATATTGGAAATCCCCAGAACCGATGGGTAAGCAAATCGTCAATTTCACGAATTACGCGTTTTTCCTTCTTAGGCTCTTTGTAGGTTTCACGAAGTGCACCGGCGATAAAACCATATTTTGCATCCGTCAGGATGGTTTCTGAACTTTCACCATATTCATGCTCCAGCAGATGAACATTCTTCTTGGTTGTCGTTTTAATTTCGTTATAATTCGGCAGGGATTTGAGCATCTTTCTGACAGGCTTATCCTGCTCAAGTAACTTGATTGCTATAAAACGCGATGAAATCTTATCTGTAACTGATGGATTCTTCCAGACAACATCCTGAATTTCCTTGATACTTTTCTCAATTAACTTTCCGTAGTTGATATGTACGTGTCTCACAATCGGATCCTTATCCTCATAAACCTCAATCAATTTGGAAAAAAGTTTTGAAATGCCTTTCCCTTTGGAAGCTACAGTTGGAATAATAGGTATTCCCAACATTTTACCAAGTGATTTGTAGTCAAAGTCAACCTTTTTCTTTTTCAACTCATCGTACATATTCAAGGCAATTACCACTTTGATATTCATATCGATAAGCTGGGTAGTCAGAAACAGATTTCTTTCTAAGTTGGAGGCATCCACAACATTGATAACAATGTCCGGCATTTTCTCCAGGATGTGGGTACGTACATATAACTCTTCCGGTGAGTATTCGGTAATGGAGTAGGTTCCCGGTAAATCCACAATATTGAAAGTGTAACCTTCCTGTTTAAACTTAGCCTCCTTGGCATCAACCGTAACACCACTGTAGTTTCCTACCCGCTCATGTGAACCGGAAGCATAATTAAACAAAGTCGTTTTACCACAGTTGGGATTTCCAACAAGAGCTACATTGATTACCTTTCCTTTTTCAATGGCCGTTTTTTTCAGTGTTTCCTCATCAATAGTTCCGCTATAATCATCCAGTAATACCTGTTGAGCCATTTCTGCCGAAACAACTTCAACCAACTCGGCCTCACTCCTGCGTAATGAAATCTTGTAGCCCATAATCTCATATTCAATTGGGTCAAGCAGGGGGGCACTTTTGATGACCGTAACCTTCTTTCCTTTCACAAAACCCATTTCAGTAATGCGTTTACGAAAAGCTCCGCGACCGAGCACCTTGGTGATAATTGCTTCGTCGCCACTTTTTAAGTCGGAAAGAAAAAATTGTTTGGTATTCATGAATACATGATTTTTAACCGAAAAATTCACTACCTGATAAAATACAGAGCTGTTTTATTCAACCGCCTGAATAGAATCAACAAAGAAAAACATTTTCGGGGATACTAACAATCCCCTTTTTTAGGTATTCTGCGTAAGAAACACACCCTTTAATGATGAAAAAATCCCCGGCAACGAATGCTGTCGGGGATTTATCATATCAGGGATAAAATTATTTTACTGTATCCATGTAAGCAATCAAATCAAGGCATTTGTTAGAATAACCCCATTCGTTATCATACCAGCTTACTAATTTTACGAAGTTACCGTTCAGGGCGATACCTGCACCTGCATCGAAGATAGAGGTACGAGCATCAGTTGTGAAATCAGTTGAAACTACTGAATCTTCAGTGTAACCGAGGATACCTTTCATTTCATTTTCAGAAGCTGATTTCATAGCGGCTTTAATTTCATCGTATGAAGCAGATTTTTCCAGACGAACAGTCAGGTCTACTACAGAAACGTCAGCTGTTGGTACACGGAAAGCCATACCAGTCAATTTACCGTTCAGTGAAGGAATAACTTTACCTACCGCTTTAGCAGCACCAGTAGAAGAAGGAATGATGTTGCCCAGGATAGAGCGACCACCTCTCCAGTCTTTCTTAGAAGGAGCATCCACAGTTTTCTGTGTGTTTGTAGCAGCGTGAACAGTTGTCATCAAACCTTCAACGATACCGAATTTGTCGTTGATCACTTTGGCAATAGGAGCCAGACAGTTTGTTGTACAAGACGCATTTGAAACGATGTCCATATCAGCTTTGTAAGCATCTAAGTTTACACCGCAAACGAACATGGGAGCGTCGTTAGAAGGAGCCGAAATAATTACTTTTTTTGCACCGCCAGCAATGTGTGCTTTTGCTTTGTCGATAGTAGTGAAAACACCTGTTGATTCTACAACATAATCAGCACCTACAGCACCCCATTTAATGTTAGCAGGATCCATTTCAGCAAAGAAAGCTACTTCTTTACCATTCACAATCAATTTACCCTCTTTGTTCTCAGCAGTTCCGTTGAATCTACCATGTACTGTGTCGTACTGCAACATATAAATCAAATAATCAAGATCCAGGAACGGATCATTTACTGCAACGATCTGAATATCGTCTCTCTCCTGAGCTGCACGGAAAACCAAACGTCCGATGCGGCCAAAACCATTGATACCTACTTTAATCATTTTTATTATGTATTTAAAATTGAGTTTACAAATTCGGCTGCAAATTTACTAATTTCTATCGGGTTGACAAAAATAAAT
>JAYFPG010000082.1:0-1672 GCA_034928085.1 Paludibacter sp. | reverse complement strand
TTTGCTGGCATTTCAGCTCACAGCACAAAGCTATCGTATACAGGAAAGCCTGTCATTCAAAAGCAGGATACTTGACAGGGAAATATGTTATTCCATTGTACTTCCCAAGGATTATCACCAATCCGGGAAATCTTATCCGGTAATGTATATGTTACACGGACTGGGCGATAACGAGTCTTCCTGGCTGGAATACGGTCAGGTTGCTTCTATCCTCGATTACATGACTGATAAAAAAGAAATTAAACCTTTTATTTGTGTCATGCCACAAGGTTTCAGGTCTTACTATACCGATTTTTACGATGGCACATTCAATTATCAGCAGATGTTTATTGAGGAGCTCGTTCCCTATATTGATTCTGTTTACAAAACCATTCCGGATGCATCGCAACGCGCAGTGACCGGCTATTCAATGGGCGGTTTCGGAGCGTTTGTATTGCCGGTGAAATATCCGGATGTGTTTGGTGTGAGCATTCCGCTTAGCGCTTCTATTCGTACCGACGAACAGTATATCAATGAACATCCGGACGGATGGAATGAACAATGGGGTAGGATCTTCGGTGGAGTGGGAGAGTCGGGAGATGCGCGCATAACTGATTATTATAAAGCCAATTCACCTTTTTATCTGATTGAAAGTAAAAGTGTTGATGAACTTAAGAAAGTGGCTTTTTACATGGCGAACGGAGACAAGGAAAACACCTTATGCCGCAGTAATGAATTTCTGCATATAGCGATGTTGAGAAAAGGAGTTCCGCACCTGTACAATGTGAAAGAAGGCGGACATGAATTCGGTTTTTGGAGAAATGCCCTGCCGGAAGCATTTCGCTTTGCTGATGCCTTTTTCCTGAACATTGAATACAAAGTTGATACAAAAGAAATAAAAACGAAACATGCTTTACCGGGGAATATGACTGCATTGGAAGAGCGTGAAGGTGAAATTTCATACAGGGTGATATATCCGGAGAATCTGAAAGAATCATCCCGTTTGTATCCTGTCATTTATTTGGTGGCTGATTTAACAGACGAAGAACAAGCCGGTTTGATGAATTTGTATCATGAGAATACGCGTAAGGAAAGTTTTCCCCCGGTAATCTTTTGTTTTGTTCCTTCAAAAAATGCCGGTAAAGTAACGGAGTACATCATTCCCCGGATGGAAAAAACAGGTCGTGCACGCCGCGGTTGGCGCTTTCGTTCCCTGTGGGTTTACCATTGCGCCGGCGATGATGTGGTGAAACAGGCATTCGACTCACTACAATTTACTGCCGGGGTATTTACAGCCGCTGATATAAGGCTGAAAGAAGATGAAATAGCCGCTTTGTTAACGGGGAAATCCAATGTTAAGGATAGAATGTGGCTGTATATAGATACACCTCCTACAGGTGAATCTTATCCGGGTAATGGTTATATGCATGTTTATCTCAGAGAAAACGGTTATAAACATGAATACCGTGTAAGAACGGTTAAAAATACATTTGAATTTTTAAAGTCGGGTTTTATGCCTGCAATGAAATATATCAGTAAGAAGTTTCACAACTAAATATTTATTTACCTAAAAACACATCATTATGTTCATTGTAAACAGTTATTCACTTGCAGTATTACTCTGCTTTATTACCATGTTTTGCTGGGGTTCGTGGGGAAACACACAGAAACTTGCAGCTAAAAACTGGCGTTA
>JAYFPG010000055.1:0-17100 GCA_034928085.1 Paludibacter sp. | reverse complement strand
TTACGGATAGGCGATTCGGGCATTGAATTCCCGCGTTGGGATGTCTGTGGCATGCTTTTTTTAGTTTTGCCTGCAAAATTAGTGAAATTATTTAAAATCCACTATCAATTTGACATTAAATTGTCGGCCTGTGAGATAATTTGGAACAGCAAGCTGTTGTCCGTAAATATCTGTTACCCAGTAATACGAATTTACATTTTTAAAGTCCATCAGGTTAAATACTTCCAGGTTCAGCCAGATGCTCTGCAAACCCTTCATCCATTTCTTATTCATCAGGGCATCTTTACCGCTTACTAATATCCTCGAAGCGCCTATGTCCACCCGTTTATAGGCCGGAGCGCGCAAAACGCCACGATACAGGTTGTTCCGGGGCGGACCGTAAGGCATACCATCCGAATAAATGAATTTCAGCTGAAGTTTGTAATTCGGATTGTTGGGCAGATAATCCTGAAACATCATGGAGAAAGCATAACGCTGCTCGTTCGGACGCGAAATCCACGATGGCCATACCATGGCAGATGACGTGATATTGCGGTTTTCATCGTAGGTATGCTGCAAATAACTGTCGCCAATGATGTCTTCTTTCGAATTCATAAGCGAGAAGTTTATCCAGGAATCTGTTCCGGGAACCAATTCTCCGAAAAGTTTAAAGTCGATACCGGCTGTATAGGCTTTGGCATTGTTGTATCCTGAATAGGTTATCTGCACGTTGTCCACATCGTAGGTAATCACCCGGTCGGCTAATTTCAAATATGCCTCTGTGGTAAATTTGAAAGGCCTGCCGAAAGCCCTGAAATAATGGTCACCTCCCAGTACGAGCTGCACCGAACGCTGGGCGCGGATGTCTTCATTCAGCGCGATATTTACATTCCCCAAAGCATCACTGACAGTATCCCTGATTTCCTTGTAAAAAGGAGCCTGGTAATATAAACCGGTTCCCAGTCTGAAGCTGAAATCTTTTTCCCACGCAGGTATAAAAGCCAGCGAAACCCTCGGGCTCACCAATAATTCTTTGTTGAAGGTCCAGTAATGGGCACGCACTCCACCTGTCAGGGTAAAGCTGCCTGCATCACCCCGCCATTTGTAGGTGTCCTGTAAAAAGGCAGTCGTTCGCCAACTGGTAAGTGTATTAGCCGCTTTCATGTTGTAATACAGGTTCACGCTTTCGTCGTCGTAGGGTAAGGAATAGCCCACCGAATCGCGCCACTCCCATTCACTGATTTGATCGGCAATAATTTCTCGTTGCAGATTTGCACCCCACTTCAGTTTGTGCGAGATGCCGTTGAACTCTCCCGTATGACCGATATTTACCACTGTTGCATTTAGGATGTTACGCGCATGTTCGTGGTATTTTCCAATACCCAGTGTGGCGCCCTCACGGTTTTCTTCTTTCAAATCCATTTTGACCTCCCCCAGGTGATATTCACTCAGAATATCAAAGTTTTCATTCTCATCGGTCTGGAATGCAGAAGAGGTGAGACTCAGTTTAATATTCTGTTGAGGATGATAATGATAACTCAACGCTCCGAAAGCTGTTCTGAAGATGTCTTTTTCTTGTCCCTCGAAGAAAATGGTGAGCTTACGTCCCATGTTATACGTCCCGAAGTTGGTTTCACGTGTTGTTGGTACAAAATTGAAAATATTTTGCGAAAAGTTTCCCAGGAATGTCATCTCCGATTTTTCAGAAAGTTTGTACGTAAAATAACCCTGATAATCAATGAATGATGGATTATATTCACCTTGTGTATCTAATGAGCCTAACAGATATGCTGAAGTTTTATACCGAATACCGTGTAACTGGGTAAACTTGTTTTTAGAAGTCCCCACATAGGCGGTTGCTCCCAGCAAACTCATCGACACGGAAGATTCAAATTCAGCAGGTTTCTTGTATTCTATATCGAGTACCGAAGACATTTTATCGCCATACTCTGCATTGAAGGCGCCGGATGAAAATCCTACCTTTTGCACCATGTCATTGTTGATAAAGCTGAGTCCTTCCTGCTGTCCGGCTCGTACCAACAAAGGTCGGTAAACTTCTATACCATTGACATACACGATGTTTTCATCAAAGTTGCCCCCACGCACATTGTATTGAGAACTCAATTCATTATTGGAAGTAACACCTGCAAAAGTAATCAGAATCGATTCGAAATTTCCGGAGATATTGGGCATCAGTTTCGATTTCAACGGATCCAGGTAATCCATGGTCGATGTTTGTCTGCGTTGTGCAATGACATCCAAATCCTGAATCTGCGTGCTGGTCGGACGTAATTCCACCGAAATCTGCATCACGGCCTGTTTGGGATAGAGTGTGTGCCGGATGGTTTCATATCCCAGCATCGAAAAAACAATCATTACAGAGTCTTTAACGGAGGTTGATAGTTCGTAATAGCCGTTCTGATTGGTTGTGGTTCCTATGGTTGTTTTGTCGAAATATACATTAGCTAATTCAATTCCGCGGTTGTTATTGTCTATTACGTATCCGAAAACCCTGAGTTTCGACTGGGCAAGAATGGGAGAGAGAAATATGGTTAGTAATAAATAAATGAATATCTTTTTAAACATGGAATGATAAAAGTTACAAAGCGAATAGTGAATAGCGAATAGTGAATAATGACATAACGTGTGCAAATTTAACAAAAAATCCTGAAGTGAACAGCCTTTGGATTTTCGTAAGAAAAACGAATTTTACTCAGATTTATTATTTTAAAAGAAGAATAAACTTACCCCGATGATGCTGACGATGGCGCCAATGACATGGTGAGGGGCAATTTTTTCCTTAAACATGATAGCTGAAGGTACAATGATGAACACCGGTACCAATGCCATGAAGGTGGAAGCAATACCTGTTTTGGTATACTGAATGGCGAAAAGTGAGAGTGTTATACCCAAAAAAGGTCCGAAAAATGAACCGATTGAAACAGCCCGGATGCCACTTTTATCTTTAAAAGCTTCTTTTACTTTTGGCCATCTTCTGAGCACAGTAATCATGATGATGAAACAAATCAAACCGAATAGAATTCTGATTTGGGTAGCTGATATGGGGTCGTAATCACCAATACCTTTCTTGCTGAGGATAAGTCCGATTGCTTGTCCCATAGCCCCGCCAAAGGCCAGCAATAATCCTTTTGCAGGTACCCGTATTTTCATTCGCCGGTCGGCAATGGCAATCACAATGCCCGATAAACTGACGAGGATGGCTATGATGCTTTTCAGCGAAAGAATCTCATCCAGAAAAAACCAGCCGATGGTAGCTGTAATAACTGGTACCGAACTCATGACAAGCGTAGCTGTTCGCGAACCAATTATTAAATAAGACTTGAACAAGAATAAATCCCCGAGGAAAAGTCCGACTACCCCCGATAATCCCAGCCAAAACCACTGGTATCCGGTTGCATCAGTTGGGAAAAAAGTTTGTTTGGTAACAAGCAGGGTAATGCCTAAGAGTATGAACGCCCATATAAGCCGGATGATATTCACCGACAAAGAGCCGATTTTACGACCAGCCTTTTCAAAAAACAAAGCGCTGAGTGTCCAGCATATAGCCACGACGAGGGCGGCGATTTCTCCGAAGAACATGTGTTTTTAACTGAAAGCGGAAAGCGGAAAGCGGGAAGCTTTCATCTGTCCAACTGAAAATTTGTGCAAAGATATAATATTATTTTGTACTTTTGCCGACGAAAACATTTTCCGCTTTCCGCTTTCAGTTTTCCGCTAAATGACAAAAAATAATGACATGATTCCATATTACAAAAACAAACCCCGTCCCGAGAAGGACATGATTTTCGGTATTCGTGCCGTTATTGAAGCCATCGAGGCCGGAAAAGATATTGATAAAATCATGCTCAGGCGTGATATGACCGGTGAACTGGCTAAGGAACTCTACACCTTGCTGGAAGGGATGAATGTACCCATTCAAAAGGTACCCATCGAGAAACTCAACCGTATCACAATGAAGAATCACCAGGGTGTGATTGCTTTTATTTCGCCGGTGACCTATCAGCGTATTGAAGACATTATACCCGGTATTTACGAAGAAGGCCGTACGCCTTTTATCGTGGTGCTGGATAACATCACCGACGTACGCAATTTTGGAGCTATAGCGCGTACCTGCGAATGTGCCGGCGTGGATGCCATCGTGGTGCCCATGAAGGGTGGGGCTGCCCTCAATGCTGATGCGGTAAAAACATCTGCCGGAGCTCTGATGAAAATTCCGGTTTGTCGCGAAGAAAACATCGGCAATGCCCTGAAATTCTTAGCTGCCTCCGGTATCAAACTGATTGCAGCCACTGAAAAAGCAGAACAAAACTATACAGAAGTCGATTACAAAGTGCCGGTTGCCATTGTGATGGGCTCTGAAGACGAAGGAATCGACCCTGCCCACCTGCGCATCTGTCAGGAACTGGTACGCATTCCTATTCTCGGCAGCATCGAGTCTCTGAATGTGTCTGTGGCAGCGGGGGTTTTACTTTATGAAACAGTGAGACAACGAATATAGTTGATAGTGGTCAATGGTCAATTAACTAACCACTGACCACTATCAACTATTCATTGCTTTCTAATTAACACAAGAAATGACTGTATTATACGAAGACAACCACCTCATTGCCGTCAACAAATCCTCTTCGGAGATAGTGCAGGGTGACAAGACCGGTGATGAACCTTTATCGGAAACCATCAAAAAATACATCAAGGAGAAATACAATAAGCCTGGAGATGTATATTTGGGGGTTACGCACCGCTTAGACAGGCCGGTGAGCGGGGTTGTGTTGTTTGCGCGTACCAGCAAGGCCCTGACCCGTTTGAATGAAATGTTCAAAACACAACAGGTTAAAAAGACCTATTGGGCGATAGTCAAAAACAAACCAGCTAATCCCGAAGGACGTCTCGAACATTATCTTGTACGCAACGAGAAGCAAAATAAATCCTACGCGCACGATAAGATAGTGCCGAATGCCAAAAAAGCAGCCCTGAAGTACAAACTTATCGGTCGGTCTGACACATTCTTTCTACTCGAAATAGAACTTGAAACCGGTCGTCACCACCAGATTCGCTGCCAGCTTGCCAAAATGGGCTGTTCCATTAAAGGCGACCTGAAATATGGCTTTCCCCGCTCCAATCCTAATGGCGGTATTTCCCTGCATGCACGTTCGGTCGAATTTATTCATCCGGTATCCAAAGAACTGATCAGGATTACGGCGCCCGTTCCTGAAGATGAGAAGTTGTGGGAGGTGTTGACAGAAAGCATGCTACCTCTTCATGGGTCGCCCATACAATCAAAGGTTTAAAATCGTTTGTAAATTCCTCAATTCCTTTTATAATTTTAGTTTTCAGGTCTTGCCCCAGGCCAGTCAGCGGTTCATCCAATAACAATACATGACAGGGAAGTACTAAAGCCCTGGCTAATGCTACACGCTGTTGCTCTCCGCCACTCATGGTATCGGGAAGTTTATCCTGTTGATTGTCGAGTTCCAGCAGGTGAATTAATGCTGTAATCCGGTCTTTTTCAATTGTAGTTATTTGAGGAAAATGGGGGAGGGCAAAGGCAATATTCTGCTCAACATTTAACCACGGAATTAATCTTTTGTCTTGAAAAGAACAGGAAATAATTGGTTTGGCATGACTGAAAGTAATTTCACCACTGTCTTTTTTCAGGATGCCGGCGAGGATGTGCATCAGGGTGGTCTTGCCCGAACCTGAGGCTGTTTTGAGTAGATTGACTTGTTCGTTCGATAGACTAAGATTCAACTTGCGAAGCACAAGCTTGTTATTGAATGATTTGTTTAATGAGTTAATATTAACCGTCTTTATATCAGCATATATATTATGTGATTGTGTGTGATTTTTCAGGATTGATAAGCTAAATTTACTGCTGTGTTTGACCAGCAACTTTAACAGCATATCAAATATAAAACTCACCACGATGGCGATGATAGTCCACGCGAGTAATACTTTCATATCAATAAAAGCCTGAGCTTCTTTCATACTGGTTCCGATACCATGAACCGGACCGGCAAGTACTTCCCCAATGATGACTGCCCTCCAGCCAAAACCCATGGCCGTTGCCATACCTGAAAGAATTAAAGCGCGTGCGGAGGGTAGATAAATATATTGTAGTCGTTGCAGACTGTTTTTATTGAATACTTTTGCCATTTCTACCAGCTTAATGTCCGTATGTTCCAATCCACTCAGTATATTCTGATACAGTATTGGGAACATGGTGAAGAAAGCAATGAAAACCGGTAATCCCGGAGGAGAAAGCCAAAGCAGGGCAATTAGAACAATTGAAATAACAGGGACAGAACGCATAACCACTACCCAAGGATGAAAAAAGGATTTCCAGAATGAATGATGAAGGGCGACAGCCGCTAATATGCCGGATAAGGTCAATGCAAGCGCAAATCCAATCAGTCCGCGTAGTATGGTAATACCAAGCGATGCGTAAAAGTCTGGGTCTATCAGTAAAATAAGAATGGTCTTAAATAATCCCGTCACTGAGGGAAACAATTCAGGATAACCGATTAATCCAGCCAGTATTTGCCAGAGAACCAGCAAA
Source organism: Paludibacter sp. (assembly GCA_034928085.1). Lineage (GTDB taxonomy): Bacteria > Bacteroidota > Bacteroidia > Bacteroidales > Paludibacteraceae > Paludibacter. Next base: position 10,544 of record JAYFPG010000055.1, on the reverse strand, counting down.
AGCAGTACGCTGTAAAAGGCAGGCGTTGGCTTGAATTTCATAAAGGACAAATTTTTGGTTACTTGGATAGCTGTTTATAAATAAATTCGTCTGGGGGCATTTTTCCACCCGTGCTTTGAGGTTCAAATGTATAAAAAATTCTCAGATATTCCATCACGGTTTCTTTTACATCGGCTGCATAACTGAACCTGATGTTACATCGGGGAATAGATTGCATGGACACGGCTGTGTTGGGATAAAAACCATGTTTGACCAATAATTCAGCTGTTTTTTCAGGGTGTTCATAAGTGAAATCGCAACTCTCTTTATATTGTTCGGAAATCGCCGTTATTAATGTGCCATAATTCTCTGTAAGATTGTTATTTACAAGAAATGAAGTCTGTGCGAATATGTCTTCACTAAAGTTTAATGATTTATCTTCGGGACTTATTTTTTGTAAAATACTGATAGTTGAGTCTTTAGTCATAAGCAGACTGACCATTGGTTCAGAAATAACGGCCAATCTTATTTTTTGCTGTAAAAAAGCATTTGCCAGTTCAGCATTTGATGAGAATGAATAATCGGGTTGGATATGATGCAGTGCATTTTTTTCTAAGTAACTCCGCAATAAAACATCGGCGGTGGAACCTTGTCCGAATACATATACCTTTTCTTTTTGCAACTGTTTCAGATGTTCAGTCTCCGGATTGTTTGTGAGTAAATACAGGGTACCCCATACCGGGATTGCAAGCAGTTTATAATCAATTCCTTTGTTGTAGAGATTGGCAGCCATGACAGTGGGTAAAACAGCGAAATCAAGCTTCCCTTGCATCATCAGGGCCTGTATGTGGAGTGGTTCGGAATGGATAATAAACTCTACTTTTTTGTAATCAATAACCGGAGGGTTGTCAATCATAGCAATAAAACTCACTGCCGATGGACCATCTAACAGACCTATTTTGATGGTGTCTTTTTCTTCAGTACAAGAAAATCCCAGGATCAAAAGAAGTATAATTAGTGCTATTGCTCTGGTTTTCATTAGATTATTTTTTAGTCCTCAAGGTTATGACTGTAACTTCAGGTCGTGCTACTCCTATTCGTACGGGAATACCAATAAATCCAAGACCACGGTTAACGTACAAATACTGTTCACCTTGCTGATACAATCCGTCCCATTCATCATAAATCCAGGCTGATGGCGATCTCAGTTTGCCGTACATGTTAAAGGCCATTTGTGCAGCATGGGTATGTCCCGATAAAGTCAGGAAGATGTTGCTATGTCCCAGAACTTCCCCTTTCCAGTGCGATGGATCATGCGACAAGAGAATTTTCAGGGTTGCTGAATCTGTATCAGCCAATGACTGAATTAAATCGCCGTATTTCGGAAAGGGTGGCTTTCCCCAGTTACCAACGCCTAATAATTCGATTGAAGCTGAGTCTTGTTTGAGTTCAACAAATTCATTGGTGAGTAATTTAAACCCGAAATTGCTGATATGCTGTTTAATAGCATTCAAATTTGCTGCTTTGTGTTCTTCATTTTCCCATTTGGAATAATCCCCGTAGTCATGGTTGCCGAGTATCGCGTATTTACCGTCCCTGGCTTTCATTTGAAGAAAGTATGTGTCCCATCCATCCATTTCCTGGCTGAAATTATTGACGATATCGCCTGTAAAGACAAGGATGTCAGCCTGCTGCTCGTTAATTTTTCGAATCGCAGGTTCAATATAGCTGTAACTTTTCCCCCAGCTTCCCAAATGTATGTCAGATATTTGCACTATTTTATAACCATCGAAAGCGGGTGGAAGTCCACTCACTGCAATTTCTGCATACCTGACCTCGATATTTTTAGGATTTACAAACGCGCCATGTGCAAAAAGTAGCACCAGAAACATACCGGTCAGTACACCGGCGTAACGTATCAGGTAAATCTTTTCTTTCAGAAATAAGTTAATTAGAAAGTTTAAGAAGTGAAATATAACATACACTAATTTAGGAATATAAATAATCATAAAGATAAAATTCATCCACATGAAAAACTGAAAGGATGAAGGTTGGAAAGACTGCGAATCAGCAAATTTCATAATCGAGAAAAGGCCTATGAAAAATACTGTCGGCAAAAAATTAAAGAGATGAACAAGCAGTTTTGCCTGGTGCTTTTTCAGTTTCAAATAAAAAAATATGTCAGGCAGAATGACTGTTAATAATAAAATAATGAATGCAAATGTATATAATCTCATAAATATTTTGTTTTTATTCGTGCAAAGATACTTTTTAATGATAAATCTTCAAAAAGTTTCATCATTATGCACATTTTTTTTACTTTTGTGTCGCAAAATCTAAAAATGCTGAAAAATCAACATTAAAAACCGATTGAATGGTTGAGACATTATTTTTTGTGATTATAGCGATACTGGTCCTGGAGTTTAGCTTCGACCGGTACCTTACCATTCTCAACATCAAATATTCCCGCAAACAAGTTCCAGGTGTATTGGCTGATATTTATGATGAGGATAAATATTGCCGGCAACAGGATTATTTTCGTGCCAACGCGCGGTTTGGCTTGCTTACGGGCACGTTTAGCTTTGTAGTAATCCTGTTGATGTATCTGTTTGGCGGGTTTGGATGGCTCGATCGCATGGTACAGTTGTGGACAGATCATGCGTTGCTTCAATCTCTGTATTTTTTTGGTATACTATTTATTATCAACGATATTATAAACATTCCTTTCGATTGGTACCATACCTTTGTCATAGAGGAGAAATTTGAGTTTAATAAGGTCACGCCAACTATTTTCATCGCAGACAAGCTCAAATCGTGGGGAATCAGCATCCTCATTGGAGGGTTGGTTTTATCCGCCATCATCTGGATTTACACCCTTACGCCTGAATATTTTTGGTTGCTGGCTTTTACTGTGACCACCATTTTCAGTCTCGTGATGGGTATGTTCTATTCTGAACTGATAGTACCCTTGTTCAATAAACAAACACCTTTGCCAGCAGGAGAACTGCGTACGGCCATTGAAAAATTCGCGATTTCGGTTGATTTTAAGTTGAAGAATATATTTGTCATAGACGGCTCTAAACGCTCCACCAAGGCCAATGCCTATTTTGCTGGTCTGGGGCCCAAAAAGCGCATCGTGCTATACGATACCTTGATGGAACAAATGACCACAGAGGAAATCGTAGCGGTATTGGCACATGAAATCGGTCACTATAAACACAAACATGTACTGAAAAATTATTTTTTTTCATTGCCTTTCAGTCTGTTGCTATTCTATTTACTCGGATGGATGTTGAACAGTGATTTACTTGCTCAGGTATTGGGAGGAGAAAAAGCGGTGTTTCACCTGAATGCCATCGCGTTTTTCACGCTTTATACACCTATTTCCACCCTGTTGGATTTAGCAGGTAATATCCTTTCGAGAAAATTCGAATACCAGGCTGATGCTTATGCTAATAAATACGGTTTTGGTGAACAATTGATTTCAGGACTTAAAAAGCTTTCTGCAAAATCGTTGAGCAACCTGATGCCACATCCCTTGTACGTGTTTTTTAATTATTCTCACCCAACACTATACCAACGCATTACTAAAATTAAATCGACATGAGACTTGGAATTATTGGTGCTATGCCGGAAGAGCTGGATTTAATTATCGCTTCGGTATTGAACAAAGAAATAGTGGAACATGGCAGTCGGATATTTTACAAAGGCGAATTGTTCGGACAGGAAGTGGTGGTTGTATTTTCCCGTTGGGGGAAAGTGGCGGCAGCAACTACCGCAACAAGTTTAATTCTGGAGTTCGGTGTCGATCGTATTGTGTTTACAGGTGTTGCAGGTGGCCTTTCACCTGATGTGCATATTGGTGATATCGTGATTGCCCAACGGCTTTTTCAGCATGATATGGATGCGCGACCTTTGATGCGCCGTTTCGAGATACCGTTAACAGGTAAAACATCGTTTGAAATAAATCCTCAGGATCAGGAAATGATGGTGAAAGCTGTTCATCAGTTTTTAAAGAATGACAAGGAATTCAGAAAAATACTCGTTGATCAGCAAATCAAAAATCCGAAACTGATAACAGGTGATATCGCCAGCGGTGATTTGTTTATATCAACTCCTGCCATGAAAAATGCCCTGATTAAGAATCTGCCTTCGGTTGTTTGTGCTGAAATGGAAGGTGCAGCCGTTGCCCAGGTTTGCGATGATTTCGGAATTCCTCTCGCGGTGGTGCGGGTAATTTCCGATACCGCCGATGATAAAGAGGCGATTAGCTATGTTGGATTTGTGAATCAGCATGCGGGGCAGTATTCGTTATCGATTTTAAAAGAATATATACGGTTAATGAATAATGGTTAGTGGTTAGTGGTTAGTGATTTGCTATAAACTAATAATGCTGACTTTTGACTGTAGACCGTAGACCGTAGATCGGCGTCTGTAGATGATATTGAATCAATTTAATAAATATTTAATAATTAAATCACTTTTAGAAAATGGAAAACAAATTTATTTATCTCGTTCTCTTGGCCTCCTTAGTGGCATTAGGGTTCGCTTTTTATTTCTTCAAACAAATGATGAAGGAAAGCGAAGGTACTGATACCATGAAAAAAATTGCTAAACACGTACGTGATGGCGCAATGGCTTATCTCAAACAACAATATAAGGTTGTTATCATTGTGTTTTTAGTGCTGGCAGCTATTTTTTCAGTAATGGCTTATTTTAATCTCCAGAACAACTGGGTGCCTTTTGCTTTTCTTACAGGAGGTTTCTTTTCGGGACTTGCCGGCTTTTTCGGTATGAAAACCGCGACTTACGCTTCTGCCCGTACTGCCAACGCTGCACAGAACTCATTAAACAAAGGACTTAAGGTTGCTTTCCGTGCTGGTGCTGTAATGGGGCTTACTGTAGTAGGTTTGGCACTGCTGGATATTTCAGTATGGTACCTCATTTTGGATCATTTTGTTGACAGTACAGATCACAACAAACTTATTTACATCACAACAACCATGTTGACTTTTGGTATGGGTGCATCAACTCAGGCACTTTTTGCACGTGTGGGTGGTGGTATTTATACCAAAGCCGCTGATGTTGGTGCCGACCTTGTTGGTAAAGTAGAAGCAGGTATCCCGGAAGATGATCCTAGGAATCCGGCAACTATTGCTGATAACGTAGGTGATAATGTGGGTGATGTGGCTGGTATGGGTGCCGACCTGTACGAATCTTATGCAGGTTCTATTCTCGCAACGGCTGCGCTGGGTGCTGCTGCGTTTATTTCTAATGGAGCAATGCAGGTAAAAGCTGTGATGGCTCCCATGATGATTGCTGCCGTAGGTGTTGTGCTTTCTATCATTGGTATTTTTCTGGTAAAAACCAAAGAAGGCGCGAAAATGAAAGACCTGCTTGGATCACTTGGATTGGGAGTAAATGTGAGCTCTGTGCTTATTGCTGTTTCAACTTTCGGAATTCTCTATGTATTAGGCATTGAAAATTGGATTGGCATTTCATTTTCTGTAATTGTGGGACTTGTGGCCGGTATCATCATTGGTCAGGCTACTGAATATTATACCTCACAGAGCTACCGTCCAACGCAAAAAGTGGCTGAAAGTTCTGCAACTGGTCCTGCAACCGTTATCATTTCCGGTTTGGGATTGGGTATGATTTCTACCGCTATTCCGGTTGTAACTATTTCTTTTGCAATTTTGCTTGCCTTTCTGGCTGCTCAGTTTGATGTGATTAACTTTACCTTCAATAGTAATCTTACACTTGGATTGTATGGTATTGGTATTGCTGCAGTAGGTATGCTTTCAACTTTGGGTATTACCTTAGCAACCGATGCTTATGGTCCAATCGCTGATAATGCGGGTGGTAATGCTGAAATGAGTGGTCTGGATCCTGAAGTCCGCAAACGTACCGATGCCCTTGATGCCCTTGGGAATACAACTGCTGCTACAGGTAAAGGCTTTGCTATTGGCTCGGCTGCACTTACAGCTCTTGCGCTGCTTGCTTCATACATAGAAGAAATAAAAATTGCCTTGGAACGTATTGCTCATGCATCTATTAATGGCTTGGCCAAAGTTGGTTCGGAATTGCTGACAGTGGATCAGATTCGTGTGTCATCATTCCAGGATTTCATGGAGTATTATAATGTAACCCTTATGAATCCGATTGTTTTGGTTGGTATTTTTATTGGTGCCATGATGGCTTTCGTGTTCTGTGGACTTACAATGAATGCTGTAGGCCGTGCTGCCCAAAGTATGGTTGCCGAAGTACGTCGTCAATTCCGTGAAATTGCCGGTATTATGGAAGGTAAAGCTGAACCGGATTATGCTCGTTGTGTTGCCATTTCAACCAAAGGTGCACAACGTGAAATGCTCTTCCCGTCAATTCTTGCCATTGTTGTTCCAGTTTTGGTTGGAGTTATTTTAGGTGTTGGTGGTGTTGTTGGTTTGCTTATTGGCGGTTTAAGTGCTGGTTTCGTGCTGGCTGTCTTCATGGCGAATGCCGGTGGTGCATGGGATAATGCTAAAAAATACATCGAAGAAGGAAATCTGGGAGGGAAAGGCTCTGATAATCACAAAGCAACTGTAGTGGGTGATACTGTTGGAGATCCGTTTAAAGATACTTCAGGACCTTCATTGAATATCCTGATAAAATTAATGAGTATGGTTTCAATTGTGATGGCAGGTCTTACTGTAGCCTGGAGTCTGTTCTAAACGGCCTTTTCAACATTTTAAATAAGAGACACGGAGCAATATTGTATTACTCCGTGTTTTTTTTGTTAATAAAAATTAATGTCCTATAAATGTAATAGGATAAATTAAACCTTTCCCCATCATGTTAGTTTATATGTGAAACAAACAATAATTATTTATGAAACATCATTTTTTTATCGCCTTATTTTTAATAACATGTACTTCAGTTTTTTCAAACATAAGGGTTACCGGTAAAATAGTCGACGCCATAACTAATGAGCCATTGATAGGTGCCACGGTATATGCCCAGGAGTCAAAACAAGGAGTGGTGAGTGCATTCGATGGCACTTTTACGATAGAAACATCAGCGGAAAATAAACACCTGAAAATATCCTATGTTGGATATGTTGAAAAGATTGTTACAACGGGGACTTCGCGTAACGGTGGATCAGTAAATTTAGAAATGATAGCCCTTGCACCGCTGGCAGTCGGACTGGAAGAGGTGCTTGTTCAGGCAAACAGGAAAACGTCAACGCAACAAATTGACCGTCAGAGTTACCGGGCAGCTGATTTTCAAACTGCCGACGGAGGAAATGCAACTGATATACTAAGCAAACTGCCGTCTGTATCGGTCGACCCCGATGGAACGGTTTCAGTAAGAGGAACATCTGACTTTATGGTATACCTGAACGGAAAACCCACACAGATTGATCCTTCCGTGTTACTGGCTCAGCTATCTGCTAATCAGATTGAGAATATTGAAGTGATATCAGTTCCCACTTCCAATTTTGATGCGCAGGGAAAAGGTGGTATTATCAATATCCTTACGAAAAAGACCGGAGTTGATGGACTTACAGTATCAATGAGCGGATTGATAGGGGGTGGTCCCTGGAATCACCTTACCGATGAGTTTAGTGGCTTTAAGCAAAACGACAACCGTTACGGTGGTGGTGTGAATGTCATGTACAATAAAGACAGGCTTTCATTATATGGAGGTTTATACTACAACAGGAAAAATGTGAATGGTATGCGCACCGGAGATGCCCGTATTCATGTGAGTGAAGGAGTTTACAGACACATGGTGGCCAGTGGGGAACGCCCTGAATGGTACGAAAACAGTACAGCGAATGTGGGTTTCGATTATCAGTTGACAGATAAATCAGTTTTGTCGGCTTTCTATTTTTATGGAACCCGTAAAGAAGGTCGTTCGGCTTTTTATCTTTACAATAATTTCTTTGCTGACATAAACAAACAAACCATCGCTGGTGTCGACAGCGACGATCGCTGGATTTACAATCCCAATACGGATGACAGATTGGGCCAATTCCAGAGTGGTAATCTTGATTTTGTACATCAGTTGAGTAAATCGGCCGAATTGAAATTTTCGGCATTGTATGAGCATTCGAGTTTGAGTCGCAAACTGACGAATGAGAATTATGCTTATGATTATGGGTCAAAAACGATAGGAGCAAAGGAACTTGAATATCAACAGTCGGATGAAACTCCCCTGGATGGTATCAGATTATCAGTCGATTATAATCAGCAGTTTGCAAACGGGTCAAAATTGAGTCTTGGATTGCAGCCTCAGTTTATGGATATTAATGGTGCGTTTAATTACGATACGCTGAATGTTGCTACGAATCAATTGCTTCCTTATAGTGCACTTGAAAATGAAGTAGATCTGAGCAGGAATATTTATGCCGGTTATGTAAATTACACAGGCAGCTTTGACAAATTCAGCTACATTGCCGGTGTCAGACTAGAATATATGAATCAGGAGGTTAATATCCTTTCTGCAGATTATTTTTCACTATTTGATGGAGAAAAAAAGTCCAATTATCAATCCAATAAATTCGATTTATTTCATACCCTGCACCTGAATTGGGATGCAACTGATAACGATAGAGTTACTTTTGCTACCAGCAGAAGAGTGAGCAGACCTCCATTGAAAAATATGACACCCTTCTTATACAGAAGACATCTTGAAGTTTATGAAGTGGGTGACCCCGAGCTCCAACCGGAGTATCTCCTGAATTTCGAACTTTCCTATGGTCGCAGACTTGGAAATCACAATTTGGCACTGACCGGCTTTTACAGGGGTGTTGACAATGCTGTATTCAGGGTTAACACCGTCACCAATGAGAACGCAAATGTAATGGCTGTTACCGGTGAAGATGTGCTGATTAGAAGTTATACCAATGCCGGAAATTCGAAATCATTAGGTGCCGAGCTGAATGCCAATATTGATGCAGGGAAATTTGCCAAATTCTTTATCGGCGGATCTTTGTATAACTATACCGTACAGGGAGATATCTTTGGTTATCTGGTGGATAACTCAAGCCTGAACTGGTCAGTTAAGTCGAATATGAATCTTAATATCTCCAAAGAAATTAAATTTAACCTGGACTTTAATTTTAAATCGGCATCGATTACGGCGCAGGGGAAAAATGATTTAATCTATTTATCCAATGCAGCGTTAACCTATTCTCCTCTGAAGTTGAAAGGATGGGATTTCTCTCTGAGGGTACTCGATTTGTTGGGTTCAAATGTACAAGGTTTGGATACACAGGCATTTAACAAAGATGGGGTGGAAATCTTTTATCAGGAAACTGATTACTTCAGAAAAGGCGGAATAGTCGAGATTGGCATTAATTACGCTTTCAACAACAAAGGAAAAAGTGCCAAAAAGTCAGATAGTACATTTGGAAAAGAACAGTTCTGATTTTACTAAACCACAATTCTGATGACGGTAACCGGGGCATTAGTCATGTGCCAGTTATTTTTTTGGTTTCATCCTGATCCCGTTTTTCAATAGAAATAGTATGTTTTCTTCTATCGCCAACGCGGTATCAGTAGCCCCGGAATAAGCGTCCAAAGACTTGTTTCCTGCATCTTTCAAAGTAAGATTATTCCACTGATTAAAAAAACCCTCATTTTCGAGCATTCTTACATAACTCAATGTCTCACAATGTGAAAGCAGTGCCACTTTTTTAATCAAATATTTCGTGTCAGTAATTATCATAACCGGTGTTTTACCCTTGTAACCAATAACATTTGCGCAAAACGACTGACTGTTCATGGCATATCCAATCACCTTTCCGTTCTCATTTAAGATAGAATACCAGTACTCATTAACCTTCTCAACTTTGACTGCTTCAGGAAAGACACATTGTACAACAGCTTTATTGGACACTTCATGAAGAACAGGTTCAGCATTTCTTCTGCCTCTTTGCGCCCAGGTAAGCGTTGAACAAAAGAACAAGATAAATAATATACGGTATGACATACTATTCATGTTTAAGATTACAAAATAAATGATTTTCATAGAAATTTCAAAGTGTAGATAGCAGTTTTCCCATGAAACTACTATTGCTTAATTTTCGGCAAAAGACTATCTTTGCACAAAAATTATCAGTACTCCGGTTTGTCGCTTTGTTTTGGCAAAGAGGAAAGTCCGGGCAACAAAGGGCACCATACTTCCTAACGGGAAGCTGTTCGCGAGGGCAGGGTAGTGTAACAGAAAATGACCGCTCCGGTTCGCCGGAGTAAGGGTGAAAAGGTGAGGTAAGGGCTCACCGGTATTTGTGGTAACACAGGTAGCCGTACATCCTATGGGTTGCAAGATCATGTATACCGGCGTATGTAGGACGGCCCGTCCGATGCCGGGGGGTAGATTGCTTGAGGCTGTTGGTGACAACAGTCCCAGATAAATGACAAACACCTTGCTTGCAAGGTACAGAACCCGGCTTACAGGAGTGCTGTTTTTATTAATGGTTAGTTGATAGTGGTTAGTGGTAAATTAAAAATCAGCCATCACTAACCACTAACCACTAACCACTAACCACTAAATTAAATGGCTGCCAAACTAATCATCTT